>NZ_JBWQOH010000003.1:0-415359 GCF_056591695.1 Parashewanella sp. 2304DJ23-3 | reverse complement strand
CCGGATTATAGCCAAACACCATTTGCCTGTTAAGCGGACGTTAGTTTTCTATGAGATGTCAATGAAGAAAAGGAAGAAACATAAACACGGATATAGACCTAGAAAGGTTATGAATCGATCGATTCCTCGTAGACCCTTCAATTGGAGATCTTTTTTAAATTATGGGGAGCGTAAATTTTGGGAGCCATTAATACTTGTTCTTTCCCCTCTTCTAATATTTATGGCAAACTTTGAGTACATTCCTGTTCCTGCGCCAAGAGCAGGAGAAATCATAGTCGTTGATGGACCTTGGGCATGGGCTTTATCAATGTTTATATTTTTATTTTTGACAGTATGGTATTTCAGAAATCTTATTGTGGATTTAGACAGAAGCCCTAAGAAAATTTATACTTTTCTTCATATTATTAATTTTGCCCTTTTTCTTTCCACAAGTGTTTTA
Organism: Parashewanella sp. 2304DJ23-3; assembly: GCF_056591695.1. NCBI lineage: Bacteria > Pseudomonadati > Pseudomonadota > Gammaproteobacteria > Alteromonadales > Shewanellaceae > Parashewanella > Parashewanella sp. 2304DJ23-3. The sequence continues at coordinate 414,920 of NZ_JBWQOH010000003.1, read as the reverse complement.
CTACTAATAAAAAGTTATGGGTTCGCTTTAATATTTGGTTTACTATTTTACTCATCGTATCTATGTGTAGCAGCAAATCTTAGACGCAAAAACTAACAAGCAGTTCAACAGGACACCAAAATGTTTGGCTTTGCTCCTGCGTCACAAATTATAGCCAAACACTATTTGCCCGTTAAGCGGGCGTTAGGCATCAAGGAAAATGGAGAAACAATGGAAGAAGTCAAACACACAGGGCTTGGAATTGCATCATTCATTACAAGCATCGCTTCATTAATTTTTATCTTTCTTCTCGCCGCAATCGCTGGATTCATGGGAGCATCCACACCGGGAGGAATGAGTGAGGAATCCTCAGAAGCCATTATAATTGGGCTTTTTCTATTTGCCTTCGTGGGCGCAGCGCTGGTAGCTCTCGGTTTGGGTATTGCTGGGCTCTTCCAGAAGGGGCGGAAAAAAGTTTTTGCTATCTTGGGCACAGTATTCTCAACGGTGACACTTGTAATTACTTCTCTCATCATGATGGTTGGACTTACGGTAGGATGAAGACAGAAACTCCAAATGCCTAACAAGCCGTTCAAGCAGACAAAAACTGGTTGGCTTTTGTCGTTACGCTCCAAATTTTAGCCAACCAATTTTTGCTACTTAACGGGGGCGTTATACGTAATCAAATTTATGGACGTCATTGCGAGCACTTTTGAAGTAATAATGTTAATCGGATTAATTGCAGGTTTCTCTGCTGCTATCGGTTTGCGAGTTATTAATAAGCACGCAAGTAATATCCCGTTTTTGCTTAAACACTCTGGTTTATCAGTATTTTTTGCAAAGTATTACACGCACAATTCAACTCAACGTAAAGTTGTTCAATTTTTGGTTTTAATTTGTTTAGTTTGCGTAATTCTGGGTATTTTTATTATGTTGCCACTTTTTATTTTATATGGTTAATATGTAGCTTTTAGCCGCTTACGTATAACAAGAAAAATCAATACTGTTTGGCTTTTGTCACTGCGTTCCAAAATTTTAGCCAAACACCATTTGCCCGTTAACTGGGCGTTATGTGTCAGTAGAGGTTTTATGAAGTTTCAATATCTACTCATTATTTCATGCCTTTACATACTGCAAGCTTGTGGAGAGAAGATTACTAAAATTAAGGTACCACCTGAAGTGATTAACTCTTTTTCGAGCTGCAAAGAATTGGATGAAAAATTTCCGACTAAAGATAATATTCTCGGAAAAGATTGGGATGAATTTAAATCACTAAACGATAAATGTGGTGATGCAGTGCGAAAACATGTGATAGAAAACTACTGATATAACAAGAATATAATAAGAAATTCAACAGGGCAAATTCTGTTTGGCTTTTGTCACTGCGTTCCAAAAATTATAGCCAAACACAATTTGCCCGTTAATTGGGCGTTACGCAACGAGGGAAAATATGGAGTTAATTAAAAGTTTTATTCCATTAATTTGCATTCTACTCTCGTGGTTTGCCTTCAGTTATTACTTTGGCAATAAAGTCAAACGCCATAACGCAAACTTAATCACTGACAATACAGCTCCTATAAATAACTTAACTTTAGCTCGCGGAATTGAGCCTACAAACTACCTACGAAAATATACCGTTTACCTTGATGATAAAGTCGTTGGCGAAATAGCATCAGGGGAAACTCAACATTTTGAATTGCCTCCTGGTAAGCATGCGATTTCAGTTAAAATTGATTGGTGTAAGTCAGAACCATTTGAATTTGATGTTATTGATGGGCAAAATACTAAATTACTTTGCGGGGCTAATTATAATAATTGGAAATGCATGTTTATGGATGCAATTAAGCCATCAAGTTGGGTGTACGTAAAAGTTGCCTAACAAGAGACTATGGTAGAACATTTTTTTGAAATTTAACCATAATCATTTGATAAGGTGTAATAAAATGGAAATAGATAATGATAAAATTGACGAAGCTGCAATAGCTCTATTATATCTAACGCTTCATGATCATCGAAGAGCTTGGAAACAGATTGATTGGGAGGTGACTAACCGTCTGTTTGATAAAGGTTATATTTCTGATCCTACAGGAAAGGTTAAGTCTGTAGTATTCACTGATGATGGCCTAAAAATAGCTGAGCAACTTTTTAATAAGTTATTCACAGAAAAATCTTAAAGCCAACTTAATTGATAACTTTATTTATTAGCATTTTTAATGCTAATAATTCTTTTTGGTAATGAATTACTGTCACGTTTATGTCCAAACCCTTGCTAGCTTGAATAGCTGGCTGACTGCTGCCCAATCCGTGCCAACAAGGATCATTAATTGAAACATTATTTCTAATGATTATTCGTGAAAAACTATTTCTTTTTTTGTGCAGTTAGCAGTGAACTCAGCCTAAAGATACTTTCACATTTTAAACTCACCAAACATCTTGAACCGATTTACTCAATTTGGAAGGTTTATGGTTAGGACTACGCATTTATTAAACTTTATTTATTTACTGTAGACAATTTCAATAAGGTCTAATAATAATAAAAATTATTTATATTAATTAAGTAAAAGCATGAATGTTCACTCTTTATTTGAAAGTATTTTACCCATTGACGCTGATAACGTAACCTCTGATAGTTTTTGGGATTTTACAGATAAAGTAAAAAACGAAACTACTGAATATTGCGATAAACTGTTCAATAAGTTATCGACGGCCAGCCCCGAGTGTATTAGGAAAGTGCTACTGCAATATCGCTTCATAACATTGTTCTACCTTACTGATTTAGCGATATTAATTTCTAAATTACAAGATGGGAAATTTAGAAGTTTTGTTGCTGAAATTCTTTATGATGAATTTGGCGAAGGCGATCACTTAAAAACACATTCTCAACTTTACGATAATTTTTTATACAGCATCGGAATTCCTCAAAGTGTAAACCTAGATGAGCTTTGCTTTTCGGAAAACACTACACTTTTAAAGCACGCCCAGTTTGCACTTGCGACCCCTGACAATAGTCCAGAATATGGTGTCGGCTTTAGAGGAATGGGAGGAGAATGTTTGTGTCAAATCTACATTACTAAGCTTTATCATCAATTAATATTGAACCCTTATATAAAAAAACAGCAACAAATAGACTGGATATTTTGGGATATACACGTGGGTGAACATGATTTGGTACATGCTCAAAAAACGAGAGAATTAATTAATTTAGAGTTCGTAGATGATGAAAAAGGAAATAAGCAAGAGCTTTTAAGAGGTTATTTGGATAGTATTTCTTTTTGGAAATCATTTTGGGAAAACACTTTTAACTTAGCTTTTTCAGAATCTAATAAAGTATCTACCAGTATGGTTAGGCCACAATTTGATTTCAGTATTTCGCTTGAATAAATTTGATTTCCGGCTCATCTTGTCCAGAGGTTAGTTTTGTAAAAATGGCTTGCTCACTGAAAACACAAATAAAAACGCCAGCTTGATGCTGGCGTATTGGACAAAAATTTAATTTTAAAAATTAAAGTTAAAATCCACTTGGTAGCGTATATTTACTGCCTTGAGAAGCTAAATAATTTAACCAATACTCTTTAGGTAGCATGCCACCTGATTTTGATTCAGCTTTCTTTTTAGCAGCTTTAGCAGGCTTTTTCTTCTCTGCTTTTGGCTTAGCTTCAGCTTTTACTTCTTTTTTGCTTTCAGCAGAATCTGAACCAAATGATTCTAACATGGCTTCAAGATCTGAAAATCTTAAAGATTTACCATCATCAATCTTGTACCAACTACCTTTCTGTTCGATAGAAACATCACGGCCTTCGTGTTGCTTAATTGCTGCAGTTAGAGCTGCGATTGTTTCTTCTTTGCTCAGTTTTGGCATCATATAACCTATTTATTATTAATCTGTTGCAAAACGTTTACATAGATTTTAGCCCTTTATGGACTAAAAAGTCCAATTTTAGTCATAAAACTACGGCTAAAAGCATAAAAATGGCCCGTTTTGCGTGTTAACATTGTATTTATGAACGCTCAATTTAGAGAACAGAAATGACGAGAAACGACTTACTCAGCTATCTTAATGATTATTTGATGGTGTCTAAATATAGAGATTATGCGCCGAATGGACTGCAAGTTGAAGGTACAGAACAAATCACCAAGATTGTCACAGGGGTTACGGCTTCTCAAGCGTTGATTGATGCGGCTATTGAAGAAAACGCAGATGCGCTTTTAGTCCATCACGGATATTTCTGGAAAGGCGAGCCGCAACAAATTATCGGCATGAAGCAACGACGTATTAAAGCGTTATTGCTTAATGATATTAACCTTATGGGATATCACTTACCGTTAGATGGCCACCCTGAGGTAGGCAATAATATCCAACTGGGTGAAAAATTGGGGCTTGAAGGTATTCGTTGCGTAGAAGGTGTAGAGCAGGATTTAATTTGGCAAGGTGAGACAGCAAAGCCTGTTTCAGCTACCGAATTTTCAGCTCTGTTATCAAACGTTTTACAACGTGAGCCTATGCATATGGGTGATGACAGTAAACTGATTTCAAAAGTGGCATGGTGTACTGGTGGTGCGCAAGATTATTTAGATGTAGCAGTTGGCCTTGGCGTGGATGCTTTTATTAGTGGTGAAGTCTCAGAAAGAACGTATCACAACGCCATTGAGCAAGGCGTTCATTATTTTGCTGCGGGTCATCACGCAACCGAACGTTATGGTATTGAAGCTCTTGGAAATCATTTACAAGAAAAGTTTGGTTTAGAACACAAATTTATTGATATTAATAATCCAGTTTAACTTGAATTTAACATTTACATCCTTATATCAATAATATAATTATTATAAGGATGTAAAATGACCACTGCGACCAAATATAAACTCATCTATCTTCTTCTTGTTCTGACCTCGTTTTTCCTCGGTTTTAAATTTCTCCCAGAGTCATTAACAACAGACTCAGACATACATTTAACCGGCCTGTTTTTAGTGCTTTATTTTATCGTATTACCAGTTTTTTATTGGGTCGGTGTAATTACTAAAGGTAAGCAAAAGTCGTGGAAGATTCTTATCGCACTGAGTTTAAGCTGTGCTTTAGCTCGCTATTCGTTACCTACAGACCTGTCACAATACTTCGATTTTATTGCTTGGGTGAGATATCCGCTCATTGCCATATTGCTTGTGTTGGAATGCTATATTTTTTATCTAGTGATTAAAGGGTTATGGAGTGCAAGAAAAGCGAAGGGTGATCCAAGATTAACCGCGTTAGATCTTTATCAAAATCAAATGACTGATAGTGATCAACAAGCGCCAGATTCTCAGTACCAAAAGCTAAAACAAAAACTGAATGATTCGAAGGTAGAAGGGCTAAAAACAGCGTCGATTACCTTAGCATCAGAACCTGCAAGTTGGTATTACGCTGTGCCTTACTTCAGTCGTAACCACACTCCCAGCATTGGTAAGATTAATTCCGTGATGGCTCGCTTTTATCATGTCGCATTGATCAGTTTAGCTTTAATTGGCGTTGCAATCGCAAGTTTGGGTTGGTTAGCGGAGAGCTATGAATACTTTGCGTACTTCGTTGCTGTTGTTGCGATTTACAGTTTGATTTTTGTCATCGGTAACTATCGAGCTGCGCGTCATTTCTCGACTTATATTCATGATGATTACCTTGTTGTTAATCAAGGCTTGTGGAGTGTAAGCCGATTCAAATTGGCTGAAATCAAATCAATTAACGTTAGCGACAAAGCTCCAAGCAAAGATGAGCTGACACTGGGGACGATAAAAGAACGCTCAGTGAAAATTGAGTTTTCGCAGCCTCAAACCTATTTTGGCATGTTGGGAACCTTGCCAGAAGAAATTGAATCCATTCATCTAGCAATGGCTGAACCAGAGGAATTTGCTTGTAATATTGAGCCACTTACAGCTTAAAAAATGATTTAAAAGACCCTCATGCACTTAATGAGGGTAAAATTTATTGGGTCAAGCCCTAGCTACGTCTTTCTCTGTGTTGATCAATATGGTCAAAATGAGTAGGGGAATCATAGAAGTTATACCAAACTGAATGGGCTAAGTGTTCAAGTGATTTTGGCTGATAACTGTCATCATGATTTAGCCTAACCGTGACACTAGAGTGAATGATTGGAAGTGCGTTAGCTTGTATTTGATCATGTTGCATAACACAGCATACTCTATCATCCGTTGTGATTAAATCGATGATAGGCCAACGCCTTTGTTGGTGGTTAGTGCCTAGTGGATCGGGCTTACAATCAATATCCTCCAGACGAATGACACCTTTTAATCTTGTAGGGCAAGCCTCATCAATAGTTTGTGATGTTAGAGTTTTGAATTCAATGAGGGATAAGTCTGTCATTTGGCTCATTTGTGTCAGCCAGTCCATAACAAATTGAAAGGTGATATCAGAAAGCCCATCTTGAGCAAAACCACCTCCGATATCTGAGTGTGAACCTGCAAACCAAATTTCAAAAGTTTTGTCAGGTTCATGGTTCATTAAAGTAGGCTGAAAGGCTCGTCTTTTATCATCAAGGCTGACTAAATGGAGTGCTTTTTTAACGAGTGGAGACAACGTATAACCGTTTTCAAATACCACATCATAGTCTGGTCGGCTGCGAGTACTTAAGTTTGGCAAACCGAGACTGGCTACTGTGTCAAAAGCACACAAGAATATGCAAGGTTCTGTTTCATTATTTAGCATTTGTGAGGCAATAATGCTGGCAAAACGTCTGGCAATCGCAGCACCGCGTGAAAAGCCAGTGATGAGCAGTGTATCCCCAACTGTGTAACTGTCCTTAAACTCTTGCTTTGCTCGGTTGATGATGGTGGCTACGTCTAGGCTTTCAGGAGCAAGTCCTTGATTTATTAGTCGGTTGAGTCGATGGCCATAGGTGCCAACACCTTGATAGTAAAAACAACGATGAATATTTGTATTATTTGATATTCCACGTAAGTCGGGTTCTTCGAAAAGGGTGCCACCCATCAATAAATGTAATTTCAGGATATTGCTGATGCTACTGTCATCTTTATGTGGCGATTTTGCATCTTCAGGTTCGTTTCCTGTTCCATCAAAGTTAAACACGATAAGCACACTCATTCCCTCTTCTTGTCATACGCATAAATGGTTACTTTTTAACACAATGAATAGTTAAATAACATAACGGCCTCTAGTAACTTCTATGCTTAAGCATTGAATAATGATTTAATTGCAAATAGTAACCATTTTTATTTGTAATTACTGTTAACAAACCGTTATCCTTACACCGTTCCTTAACTGCTATACACACTTTTATGACTAAAAAACGGACCTTTAGTGCTTTAAAGCGAAGAAATCTGATGGCGATGTTTCTGGCTCTCATTACGGCAACAGTGATGATCCCCGGGATGACGACATACCTTCCATTTGAAATGGAACAACAGATTTTAGTACCTATTCTTTTATTTCCATTTCTCTGGGTTGGGCTATTTATATACAGCTATATGGCAGAAAAAGCATGGCAACCATTCATTGTGATGATGACGCTTTGTATAAGCCACATACTTTTGAGCTACTTTGCTTTATCTGGAGGCGTAGCATCATGAAAAGCATAACTATTAAAAAATTATTTCAGATGCACAGCTGGGTAGGTATCGTCACAGGTATTTTGCTGTTTATCGTTGCATTTACTGGGGCGTTTGCCGTATTTTCAAAACCTTACTTGAGTATTTGGGCAAGTTCTAGTGAGACTCATGTCACCTCAGCTGTACCAGCACAAGAGGTTGATCGTTTAATCAATGAGTACGCAGAAAAAGTGCCAGAGAAGTTTCGTGAAAATATTCATGTCTTTATGCCTAACGGCTACGGCTTTACCAAGCTTGTTCTTTTGTTTGAATCACACGACGGTGACGAGAATTATAAAAAAGAAGCGGCCTATGTTTACGAGTTAAACAGTCAAACCTTTGCGCTTGAGGATCAGTTCTACGGATCCGCAGGTGACTATTACGAAAACCGTCAGTCTGATATGGCCAGATACATTGGTCATTTCCATGCTGATTTACATTTGGGTCGACCTATTGGTTTGATTCTAACAGGTTTTTTAGGGTTAACCTTGATGGTGTCGGTGGTTACGGGGTTATATATTCATCGTGAAATGTTCAAACAACTTTTTACTTTTAGACGTGATAAAAGTTTTGATGTCGTTACCCGTGATGGCCACAAACTATTCGGTCTTTGGGGAAGCCTTTTCCATTTTGTCATCGGTTTTACGGGAGCAATCTTAGGCTTAGCAACCATTATTATGCTGCCAGCGGCGGCTTATGTGAGTTTTAATGGTGACCAAGAAAAGCTTGTCGAAAAATTTACCGCAATGCCAGATCCTGTTATTTCTCAAGATTATCAAAAGACACGAGTCGTTGACATTATGGCGAATGTACAAGCCTATGATGATAAGGCCGTTATGCGCGACTTAACCATCATGGCTTTGAATGACAAAAATTCTGTGGTTTATGCTCGTACCATAGGCGGCGAAAGTGTATCGTCAAGCATTCTTAAATACACTGGTGAAGGTGAGTTTGTTAAGCGTATGAGCAGCTTAGGTGATATCCCAGGGCCAGCGATTAAGGTGGTTGAATGGATTTACCCGTTGCATTTTGGCAACTTTGGCGGTTTGTTCGTTAAATTTATTTGGGCGTTTTTAGGTTTAACGACGGCATTGATTCCATTATCAGGTGTGATGATGTGGTTGGCAAAAAGAAGTCGTGGCCAAAATCCTGATTTATCACAAGTGTCTTATCAAAGATGGAACCGATTTATTATTGGTAGCTGTGGCGGCGTAGTGATGGCGTGTATTTTACTCTTCCCAGCACAAATCTTAATGAATCACTTTATCGAAGGCTCTCAGCATAATTCATACTTTGGGCCAATTTTCTTTGGGAGCTGGCTTGCATGGCTAGTGATTTGTTTAGCGCCAATTAATTATCATGTTTTATTAAAAGTGAATACTTTAATTGTGGCGTTAAGTTTTGCTTGTGTTGTCCCACTGAAATTGATTTTACAGCCTGGTTTTATCGAGCAAGTCATGAGTTCGAGTTACCAAATCGTAACGGCTGTAGATGTGGCGTGTATACTGATGGCCGTTTTGTCTTTCTATGGCTTTAAGAAGTTAAGTGTCAGTCAAACTACTGAGCAGGCAGAAATGAAGGAGCAAACAGCATGAATTTAATTGCATTGATGTTAGTCCTTTACTCAATCTTCATCGTTAGAAAGCAGAAGTTTAACACTGGCTTAAGATTAGGCATTTTGAGTGTTTCTTCAGTTATTGCTGTCGTGTTGATGAAATCTACGCTAGGTTTAGCGCCTGCTATTGTGATGTTATTAGCTGTATGGATGTTTTCAGGTATTGCTATTTCAATGGTGACCGTGAAAAAATAAAGCCGTTAACGTGTCTCGAAGGAGGCACGATAATTCAATTTTAAGGACAAAATGAAATACGGAAAGTTGGCGCTTATTATCCCTGCAATACTGGCATTTATGGTTGCCGTTGCCCATCTTTCTTGCCTTTATTTTGGCGAACAATGTTATAACGTTCAAATGGCACCTAACTTTATGATTGAGTCTGTTCGGCAGGGCACTTGGTTAGCGCCAGTTTTAAATATAATTGTTTCTACGCTCTTCATTATCTTAGGTTGTTACGCTTTATCAGCCGCAAAAATCATTCGTCAATTACCATTGCTTCGTTTTGTTATTCTTTTCGTATCGCTTTTGAGTGTAATAAGAGGCTTGTTACCGATACAACTTTGGGTGCGAAAACCAGAATTAGTCAGTGATAGCATTTTAGCCGTCGGTATAGTGTGGCTACTTTGCGGTGTTTTGATGTATTCAGGCTATGAGCGAGTACGGAGAGCTAAGTTGTCTTCTGCAATCAAATAACAATATATTGCTTTTTATGTTGTGATTTTGTTATAAAAACAGAAATAATTACAATAAATTAAAATTGTCATAATCTTGATGAAAAAAGTCATTTCTTTATTCAGCGCTCTTACTCTGTTTACGCTTTTTACATATTTAGCGTTATCTCCTAACCCCAAGTGGGTTGGAGTTGATGATTACACAAAAGCAAAAGTGGCTAAATTGGAAACGTTTTTAGACGCAGATGACCACGACAGCGCATTAATATTGCTTACTGAACTGCTCAATACCAATCAATTATCGACAAAGTTACGCATTTATTTACTTAAAAAGCGTGCCGCTATTCATGAGCTTAGATTACACCTCCATTATGCTATTCGTGATCATGAGAGAATAGGCCAACTTTCCCCTAGTGATAATCGTTATGACTTATCGAGGCTCAAAAAGTCGCTTGAACGCTTACAAGTTGAAAGGCATTTAAAAAACAGTTATGCCGCTGGTGGGAAGAATACTGGCATGGCGAAGACGATGAAAAATAAAGTCGTTGTGGCCTATATCTATTTAAACAACAATCTCAGCAGTCAATGGTCCTCAAAAGACCGATTACAAAACCACTCGAATATGTCTCGTGTTGTTGATTGGTTTAAACAACAATCTTCAAGGTATGGCATTGCTGCTCTTGATATCGATGTACGGTACTTTTTCATCACACCCCCTCGAGGTTACAAAAAACAGTGGCTCGAAAGAAATGATTTTATTATCAAGATAAAAGATCAAATCGCAAAACAAATCGGACACAAAACCTTTGAAGAGTTTGTTGATTCACTGGAAGGGGATGGTTCGCAAGTTGCGATGGTGTTTCACTCTAATCATAAGGGGCGTTCTTTTGCTCGAGTGTGTAATAACGCCTATTCACGCTGCAAATACGAATATGCCATTTTAACGGAAGAAGTGAATGACAAACGATATAACTGGCGCCTACCTCAAGTGCAAGCGCACGAGGTTACCCATTTATTTGGTGCAGCTGACTTATACAATATTAAACAAGCAAAAGACTTTGCTGTTACAGACATTATGAATTACACCAGTAGTTCACTAAGGTACTCAGAAATATCGCCAATTACGGCCTGGGCTGTGGGTTGGTCAGAAAGGCCTAAAACACCGTTTATCATAAAATAACAATAGGGAATCTAATGGAACTCACCACAATAGAGCACAACCTCGTATTTATGTTGATTAATTTGGGCTATGCCGTATTAAGCCTATTTGTTAGTGTTATTGCATTGGTTATTATCGATAAGTTCATTTTTAAGAAAATCGATTTTATGGAAGAGATTAAAAAAGGGAACATTGCGGTAGCAATTTTTCAATCCATGATTTTAGTGTTTATCGGAATTGTCGTTTCCTCAGCACTAACGTAGCAAATTACCCTTTAAAAGGATTTTACCCATGGAGATCGCCTATCTCGCCGACCATTCTCAACATCTCGATACTATTGCAAAGTGGTATAACGATGAATGGGGAAGTGAAGGCCAGCGTTTCAGCTATCAAGACGTTTATGAGAAGGGGAAAGCTCGTGTAACCAACAAAAACCAACTGCCTTTCTCATTTATTGTTGAGAATGACAAGGAGCTAATGGGTGTTGCAGAGCTTAAGTACCGAGAGCATGAGGACTATCCAGAGTATGTGCATTGGCTAGGTGGTGTTTATGTGTGTCCAAACCATAGAGGCAAAGGTATCGCCAAAGCGCTTGTGAAAACAGCACAAGAGTATGCGCAAAAATTAACAATCGAGATGCTTTATCTGCAATGTGATGAACATCTTATCAATTTCTATGCAAGCCTTGGGTTTCGAGCGTTACATAAAGCAGATAGCCATGGAGACATCACAACGATAATGGTTTGGGAAACTAACAATGATTAGTCCAATGGTGACTACGTTATAGAACTTACTTTTATTTGTTATCAAGAGTATCTTTCGATAGCCAATACAGGCTATTTTTCTTTTGAAATACTTGACTCATTTTTAGAGATAAAAACAAACAAATGATTTTTAGAGAAGCAAAGCTAAGTGATTTGGCGAGATTACGGGAGCTTGAACAAGCGGTTGTTGAGGCAGAAAGGCCGTTTAATTCATCAATAAAACAACAGGGTGCGATCTATTACCAAATAGAAGAGTTAATCACTCGCCAAGATTCAAAGCTTGTTGTTGTGGAAGTTGATGGGGAAATTATTGCCACAGGCTATGGTCAAATTCGTCAATCTAAGCCGTCATTAAACCATGAAAGGCATTGTTATCTTGGTTTTATGTATGTGATGGAAGGATATCGAGGTAATGGACTCAATAAAAGTATTTTAGATGATCTCGTCGGATGGAGTAAAAACAAGGGGATTCATGACTTTTATTTAGATGTGTACTCAGAAAATACATCAGCGTTAAGAGCGTATGAAAAAGCAGGTTTTATTCCTACGCTATTGGAAATGAAGCTTAATTTGTAAAAGGTAAGGGAAGTAGTTGAGGGCTCTAAAATTGAAGAATACAATTCGTCGATTTCGTATGTTTGTTATTTTCGCAGGTTACCTAGCTATGATATTTGGTATCTATTATCTTGCAGGCATAGATATCAAGGAGCAGTGGCAGCAAGTGGTTTATTGGTCGATGATATCAACTTTCATTGTCGAGTATTCGTTGAGGAAAAATACTAAACGAAATAAGTCCGCTCTTGACAAGGGCTAAGGTACTTATACTTTTCAGATACTAGGGTCTGTTGATCTTTCAGGATTAAATTTTGTGCTATTTTAGCGTTTATCTGTTCAAGGCGTGAGCAGTGAAGCTTAGTCATCTAAGTGAGCTGGTCACAACACAGAACAGTGAACGCTAAAAAGCATCGAAGACAGCGCAAATTGGTCAGTTCTACTGCGTTATCGCTTGTTTATTTGGAATAACCAAACCGCACAAGCGCTGCCTTGCATAAAATAACCAATTTATCGCTGCAAAAACAATCACGAAAGATCAACAGACCCTAATAGAAGATAAGTTTACATCAGAGACTCCAAAAATATGAAACCAATAGCTATCGGCAAAGCCTATGACGAAATAACGGATTTATGGGGCGAAGATCAATTCAATATGAATAATGGTATCGAGCAACATAAAAAAGCGCTGTCATTCGGTAAAAGCTATGGTTTAGCATTGGATATTGGTTGTGGAAGAACAGGAAGATTCATTAACCTATTATTTGAAAATGGCTACTCTCCTGAAGGTATAGATATATCAGAGCAAAAGATCCTTCTAGCTAAACAGAAGCATCCCGATGTTACTTTCTATCAAGAAGATATTTGTTCTTGGGACTTTCCCAAAAAATATGACTTCATCACTGCTTGGGATAGTTTGTGGCATATCCCTTTGTCGGAACAAAAGAAGACGATCACAAGGGTTGTAAATGCCCTTAACCCTGGTGGCGTATTTATATTGTCATTTGGTGGCACTGAAGAACCCGGTGAGCACTCAAATCGGGCGATGGGACCTGAAGTTTATTATTCCTCCCTCGGCGTTAATGGGTTTTTATCTCTATTTATTGAACTTGGCTGTATATGTAAGCACTTAGAGTTCGAACAATATCCAGAGCTTCATACCTATGCCATTATTGAGAAGCTCTGAGACTATTCATTCACAGTGTTAATCGCTTGGATTCATCAACGTAAAATTTCTGATTTTGACTTGAAAAGGGACAAACAAACGCTAATGAAACAGCTTGCAGTTGCAAGTCTCGACTTTCGTCGACTACTTCACTATATAAACGGTCACCAACAATAGGGTGGCCTAAATGGCTTAGGTGTTTGCGAATTTGGTGTTTACGCCCTGTCAGTAATTTAACATTAAGTAATGAGTAATCTTCTTTTCTATCAACAAATGAAAAAATACTTGAAGATGGCTTTCCATCAATTTCTTGGTCAACTCGGTACTCGGTTGGTAATCCAGACAAATCGCCATGAACAATTGCTTGATAGCGTTTATCCATTTTCCTACCACTGAACATATCACTGAATATTCGAGCAGCGTTTTTACTGTGACACATCAGAATTATGCCTGATGTTGCTCTGTCTAAACGGTGCACTAAAAACACAGGTCGCTCTTTAGTATCTGTGAGTTTGTGAAAGTTCATTTCAACCCAGCGATTTATGCTTAAGTGATCGCACCAACGACTGCCTTGGCAGTTAAGTCCATAAGGTTTAAACCAAATGCTATAGTCGCCAGCATCAAAAACAAGTTCAGGCTCAGCAGCGGTGTTTGCAAGTAAAGCAGGGTTGTAGTTTAACTCTAATTTATCACCTGTTTTTAATGGCTTACTTGCACGTCTTAATCGTTGTTTCGTTTTCCCTCTATGTAACCAAACAGCTCCTTTTTGCATAGCATCTTTAATTTGAGACTGTGAAAGCTTACTCTCATGAGATAGTAATTGAGAGGGTTTTAACTCGATAGATGTGTCATTTACAGTTATAGAGAGTTCAAGGATATTCATTGCAGATGATATTTATACGTTATTGGCTAAAAGCAACTAATTGTACACTCATACGTAAAAATAAAAGGAAGTATTTTACTTATTAATTAATGATGGACTGCTTTAATGTACGCTAGATTAAAAAAGTCTCATTGAAGATTTACTCAAATTCAATGCACTAGAAACGAAATCATCCTATTGTGAATATATTAACTTCTAAGCATATACTCTAATGACAGCTTTAAATACTGAAGTATTCGTAGTTCAAGATTGTAATAATAAGTCGTACGGTTATGAAGATTATACCTTCAACGAATTTTTAGAGAAGTGTAAAGGTAGTAATGAAGGTGCTATTTGTATCGCCACGCTTAATATTCCGTCAGGAGAAAAGCGTAATTATTCCTATGATGTGTGCGTATTAAAAGGCCCAGAAGGGTTCGAACTCGCTAATCAAAGCTGGGGGGCAAAACTTGGAGGTTTTTTAGAAGGAAAAAATGATAAGATAGCGGCTGGTTTCGTTAAAAAGTTAAATGAAAGTTACACTGTTTCTAAACCTCCATTTCACCATTCACCTGAAAAGCATAGTAGCGAATCCAAACTTAGTTCTAAAGTTGAGGAAAGAGTTAAAAGCTCAAAATGTCCACAAGTTAAAAGTTCCCAAGATATGCATTTGAAAGTGGCTTCTACTAAAGCTGAACCTCCTAAAGTAGTTGCGTCAGTAAAATACTCCACTATTCCTTTATACCAAAGAGCCGTAGCCTTTACTTCACAAGTGGCAAAATTTTCTCAAGAGCAGTTTATGGTGGCTATGGATCACGATATTGATTGGGCAAAACCATTTACTAATCAAAAAGGAAGAGGTGATGCCCTCTTAAAAATTATCCCTTTTCTTGAGGAGCGTTTTCCAGATGGTAAAAACTCGCCGCTAGATACTGAGCAAGTCATTCCAACATCGACTTCTAAGGCAGAACCAAATTTATTGGTAAGCGGGCGTTCACTAAAAGAAAAAGCCGCAGCTCCAAAATATAGGTCGCATAGCCCAATAACTTTTCCTCGTCATGAAGAGAAACAGCCAAGTTCATATGAAAATCCTACAGCTTCTGAAGTTCCAGCCTTATATGACTCTGAGCAACCTTTAAGCATACTAGGAGAGGAAGCTACAGCCTATCGTTATCAAACTAATCAATACTTAGAACAACCAATGACAGGCTTTTATGATCAGCCTCTCAGTTTTACTCCCAATAATTTTTCAACACGATCTACTTCATTAGGTGAACAACCTGTTGAACATGCTGCGCATACCCAATTACAGAGTGAAGGAAATACATCAAACACAGCTGATATAAGTGTGAAACAAAAAGTTTATAATCAATCTCAAAAGTCTGCTTGGGTCAACCAACAAATTAACGATTTAAATGAAATGAATCTTGAAGGGAAAGTTAATGAACCTGGCGAGGGATGTGTTTTTTGTTTTGATTTGGATGAAGTAATTATTAAGGCAAAATATGAAGGTTGGAATGGTACTGATTTACCCAACTTCAAATTTGTAGATGAAACGTTCCCCGAAAAAATTGAAAGATTAAAGGCTAAATATCATAAGGCAACTTTTGTTGTCGTTACCCATACACCTGAAGCTATTTTAGAAACTAAGTTAGCTTCGTTAGAGAAGTTTGGATACAAAAGTGATTGGTTTGCTGCACATATAGCAAAACAAGGAAGTAAGAGTACTGCTTTGAAAGAGCATCTGCCACAGCTTGGACTTAAATTAGAAGACATTAAGCATGTAGTAATACTTGATGATGATGCAGGTAATTTACAAGATGCTGTAAATGGTTTTAAAAATGTAACAACGATTCAGCCTATGGCTGCGATTTTGGATAAATTATTGACCTTTTGTATTCAACAAGGATATACAGAAAACGGAGTACCAGATTTTGACGCTTTACGAAGTTTTCATGATCCTCACGAAATTTACGATGATATGTATTATCAGTGGTGTTCATTTTATGGTCATGAATATGTGCCACGTCAGAATGACCGAGATGACTCCTTGACACTTTGGTAGTTTTTATTCTGTTTAACTAAAAATTCATTAACTAAAGTACGTATCGAACTTTTTAACCACTGTAATTTTTCAGTATGAGAATTACGTTTATGCCACAACATCATGAATGGAATATTGAGTTGTTGATATTGCTCATTTGATAGTGGTAAAGGTAAAGTTGTGAGTTCTAAATTAAATTGTTTTATGTATGACTCGCAATATCTAGGGCCTACTGTAAACATGTGTTGTTGATTTTTCGCAGCAAAAAATAACGCTTGTTCGAAGTTTGAAACTGAAAGTGCAATATTCCGATACTTAGCTTGAGTTGCAAGAATATCATCCAATGCCCATTCACTTCGTTTTTCCCAAAGTATGCCTATATGCTGATAACTTAAAAACGTATCAAGATCCCATTTTGATGTCAGTGCTGGGTGATTTTTATGTAAATAAACCACAGGTTTATCTTCAAAGAGTACTTCGTAATCAATAACATAAGGAAGAAGCTGTGGGGACTCTGGCGAACTTGCATTCGTTTCCCGACCACAAAAGCCAATATCGATATCACCGTTAATGATTGATTCAATTGAATCATAATCCCATTGGGTAATTTTGGCCTTAGAGTTGGGAAACTGGTTGAGGATCAAATCCGGTAACTGTGTTGCTGCCAATAAATACAAAGGTGATTCCATGCTCATCGCAAATTTAAGCTTTGCAGAGTTAACGCCCTGATTCTTTTGTGACAGCTTTGTCGAGATCAATGACCACTCAGCCAGATCATTTTCTATATTCTTAATAAAAATTGTTGGCTGAAGCCCTTGAGGTGATTTAACAAATAATGGGTCATTAAACCACTCCCGAAGTTTCGCCAATGACTTACTCACAGAAGAGGGCGTAACATTCAGTCGCTTTGCAACTTTAGTTACGCTTTGTTCTTGAATCAGCATTTGCAAAATATGAAGCAAATTTAAATCGAGCTGACTAAGCGGTTTGCTCATAAGAGCGGTATCCTTGCTGTCGAGTTTTATGTTGGTAAGTGAGCAGTATTGTGCTTATTGTTGCAGTGAACAACAAGGCATACATTAAAATGTTTTCTGGTGTTAACGCTAACCACGCCCCAAGTGTGATGAATAAACTTGAAACGATGATTTGACTCACGGCCAAAATTGAATTTGCAAGACCTGCTTTATATTTGAATGAGTGCACAGCTTGGCTCATCAAAATGCCGAAAGACAGCGCAAAACCAATACAAACACAGGACATTCCAAGCAATGTGATCAAGGTTTCTGCATCAAACATCGGAGTAAATGACATCATCAATGCCCCGAACAAAAACAAAAT
The DNA here is from genome assembly GCF_056591695.1 of Parashewanella sp. 2304DJ23-3. NCBI lineage: Bacteria > Pseudomonadati > Pseudomonadota > Gammaproteobacteria > Alteromonadales > Shewanellaceae > Parashewanella > Parashewanella sp. 2304DJ23-3. The sequence goes on along the minus strand of NZ_JBWQOH010000003.1, from coordinate 397,181 downwards.
TTGAGTTGTAAGGATCAAACGAGATTGTCGGTACTTTCTAAGTAAAACAGGAGTGATAAAAGAGGTGAACATACTTAACAAAGAGAGCAAACCCATTGCTGTGGCATATTCTGTGGTCGTAAATGATAAGCTTGTCATTAATATCATCGGCGAGACGTTCACATAAGTCAGAATAGACATGACACCCAGTGAGGAAATAATCAGTCGGCTGACAAAGTTAAATTCGAAGAGATTTTCTGAGTTTTTATTAAGATGAAGCGGAGAGACACTGCTTTGAATGCGAGTTCTCGTTTCCTTTAAGAAAAAAGAGACAAGAACTAATGGAAATAAGCCTAAAAAAGCCATGATGAAAAATAAACTCTCCCAGCTGAACCAGATGAGAATTACGCTGCCAACTACTGGAGCAAGAACAGGAATAGAGCAGGTTACGCCATTGATTACCGTGAGTACTTTCACCCGTTTATCTTCGGGTAAGGCATCCCTTATGATAGAAAAACACATCACGTAGCAGAAACCAGCGCCAACACCTTGAAAAAATCGTGAGGCCAAAAAATCATCAATTGAAGCACTTGACCCTGCAGTGATACAGGCTCCGATAAAAATTAAAGCCCCCATTATTGCAAAAGGTTTTCGGCCGACTTTGTCTGATAGTGCACCAGCAAAAATCATCGTAGAAGCCATACCCATTAAATAAATGGCAAATGCATAGTGTACTTCTGAGGTCGATGCGTTGAGGGATGATTCAATTTGATTAACACCAATTAAATAAAAATCGATGCCCACTGGGTACATCAATACCAACGCAAAACTGCATGCCAAAATTCGTTTCATTGTATCGCCTTTCATAAAATTTGCCGTATTCTATTAGGGGAACAATAAAACTGATATTTCTCAATTGGAAAGCAAGTCTTTCCTCAGTGGAAAGTGTTAATTACCTTTGTGTCATTGCCATACCACTTTTACTCCCGTTCCACATGAGTATGAGGAGCTTTTTCGACGTACTTTCCTGCTCGCCCAAAGCATTACACTTAACATGGTATGAGGCAATCGTCGTTGGACAGCGGAAGAGCCTGAATACAGTGAATGAACATAATGCGTAGCTCACTGAACACGTGTTAAAATGATACGATTAGCCCAGAATTTCTGGGTTTTTCATTGGCACGATTTTAATTTTAATGGGCCACCTAGTTAGACTGGCACCGAAGGAGACACTTTGAGCGAAAAACAACATCTACAAGCCATTAATGAGCTTGTGACTGATAATGAAATACAGATTAGACGATATAAAACTCAGATCCTCCTCGCCTTTATGGCCGTATTAGGCGTTGCACTTTTCATCTGGATTAACCCTAATTACTTTGGTTATCAAGTTAATTCGATTGCTAACCTCGTTTTCTTCTTCTTTGGAATGCTGGCTGCTAAATGGAATGGGCTTAAAAGGTTCGAATTCATGCTTCCACACATTGACAAAGCATCAATAAAAAAACGATTAGAAGAACTAGAGGCCGCTCCCAATTAACGATTTCGATTTGCTGTTGTAGATTTTTTGTTTATTCAAGGCGGTGAATGTGAGGTGTAGCTACTCTACATGAGCATTCGTCAACACAGAAAAAACGAAAAATATACATGGCCCTTCGGGTGACGCCAGAGAAAGCAATGCCTCAAAACGATTAAAAACCGCATCTCAGTTTTATCGGTAAATAATCATGTAGTTGAGGCTGAATATTCTTCCTTTAATATTCTAAAAGTACTACTTTAACATTTAAACAATAAATCAAAAGTTACTGAGGTGACCCATAACCAAAGTGATAATAAAGTTCGTGTTTAATATGAACTTCTGAATAAGAGTAGTATTACGACGTTTTTGTCCTTCTTATTTGTCTTTTTTGTCAGCTTCTGATTGTTTTTTTAGTTGGAGATAAGTGAATAAACCGCCTGCTACGATAAGCGGTAATATCCAAAAGAAGTGAACCAATTCAGAAGTAGGAGACTCATGATCATGTCCTGGGTGAGCAAACGCAGAAATTGATATTAAGCTAAACAAAATAAAAGCAAGTGCTCTGGTCATTATGGGTAGTTCCTTTAATTAATGTTTTGGGTCTGAGAAATCGAAATTTCAGGGTGACTATTTTTAAATTTCATGATGCTCTGCCAAGTTAAATTTAGAGCCTTAATGATAACTAGTCGTGTAGTGTTACTTTCGTCGCAATGATATAACTTTGTAAGGTAGTCATGAGGGATTTGTAGATATTCAAACGATTGAACCATTCGATGTTGGCGCTCATATAAGGTCGATAGATTATGACAGTTACAAATCCAAGCCATTAGCGTATCGGCACATTTGGGATTTTGTCGATACAGCATTGAAAGCTCATCAAATGACTTTAAATAGCACTCCTCAGCTTCACCCAGTTGGTGAGCATAAAAATATCGATTCCCTGAAGTTAAAAGCTGTTTCCAGTTAGAGTTCTTCATAAGCTTAAATGAGAATGATTATCGTTAATTTCAATTTAATGCTCATAATGAAAATTGTCAACAGTAATTTCTCAAGGTTTAAGAATCTCAATTTGAGAAGTTTAAATAAATGATATTGATGATGAATGAATGCGGGAGTACGGCGAGTACGAGAGCAATAGTTGACTTGAAAATATTGGAGTTAACAAAACACAATAGTTTAGTAAAGGACTGATTTAATAATAAAAATCAACAATAATAAGATGTTGTGATCAGCAACGTAAAAGGATAGTCTTCAATAAAATAATAAAACTCGATAAAAGATGTATCAGGAACAATTAAAATCACGGGATGAAGATCGAGGCTTTGACTTCATCTCCTCACAACAGCTAGATTCTGACGAATTTCTACACATATCAAAACTCAAGCATATGAAAAGGTCGCCTAAGCAGGGGTGTCTCATTTCATGCGAACTTCAGGGGTGTGGATACTAAGTGTTTAAGCACAAGAGAACTTTGACAATCCAAGGTCATGACGTTGTTTTCAAGTTTAATTGGTTATCAGGCTCATTGACGATTGAACATGGGAATAATCTTTTATTCAAGAAGTTTATCTGGAAACCATTCAGCAAGGTTAAAGTCGAGTTGTTCGAACAAGAGTTTATTGTCAAAGCCTTATTGGTGCCAATTAACAGTTTCTCGTTATTTACCTTGGATGGACGCCAAGTCTGCAGCAATATATTTCCCAAATTAAGGCGTTACAGTTTGATTACTTTCGTATTTGGCATGTTCAAACGTACAGGCTTATTGCTGGTGGCAGCATTTAGCTAAATGAATGAGGCAATAAATTCGATGGAGAGAATATGAAATATAAGTTCGCAATCAGCGCATTCGCACTTCTATTTTTTATCACCCTGATTTATTTTAACGCACCTTATTTGATAGATGTCTATATGGCAATTGGTGCAGTAGTTGCACTCGGTATTTATTATTTTTTTCAAAAAGTAGAGCTCAAAATGATAAAAAAACAATTCATGCTCAGAGCCTTAGATGTTTCAAAACAAGCGTTACCTAATTGTAAGCCTAACCCTCCTGTTGGCTGTGTATTAGTAAAAGAAGGAAAGGTTGTTTCTGAAGGGTACACTCAAGAGGTGGGTGGGAATCATGCTGAAGTTGAAGCTCTTTTGAACTATCCAAATGACATGAATGATGTCGTCGCCTATGTAACATTAGAACCATGCTCGTTTTTCGGAAGAACGCCGGCATGTACTGAAATGTTGATTAAGTCAGGCATTCAAAATATTGTCGTTGCAATCTTAGATCTAGATCCAAGGAATTCAGGTCGAGGCATTCAACAGTTAACAGACAATGGAATTAAGGTTGATATTGGAGTTTGTGAATTAGAAGTAAGTGAATTCTTAAAACCCTATTTAAATCAATAATGAGTGCTTCATAATTTAAAATAACAAAAACAAAGGACGTTAAAAATGAAACTGTCAGTTAGGACGATGTTTGCTCTTACTCTCTTTATACCAATTACTACTTCTGCACATGAACAGCCCGAAAAAAATACGACTTACTGGAAAAGTAATGGATATGGATTTGTTCTAAAAGATGATAGTAACAAGATCACTTTTTATGATGTCACCAAGAAGCATTGTTTGATAAATAAGAAAAAGTCAGAGTTCTATTCTCAATACAAAATTGAGCGCACCAATGAAAACCAAGCATTGTTTGAAATCGGAGCCGTACATAAACTTAGACTGAATAAAGTGAACCGCCTACCAAGGCGTTGCGTTAACCCAACAAAGAGGCAAGGTGATCAAGGATATAAGTTTAATGCAGTTCAAGTATTTGATATTTTTTGGCAAACATTTGACGAGCACTTTGCATTTAATCATTTGATAAACTGGGATTGGAGGAATGAATATAGTCAATGGAAAGCAAAGGTTCACTCCAACACTTCTGAACGCGAACTCTTAGCTATTTTGGACGACTTTCTTTTCAAACTCGATGATGGCCATGCATCCATTGAAGATCAAGACGGTGATAGAATCTCATATCATAACTCTCGAGATTTGGCTTTTTCTCAAAGAGCAGAGAAGGATTTTAACAATCAAACAGAACATAAGTCTTTGAGAGATTATCACGATTATCAACTTTCTAAATCGACTGAAAATACAGCGAAATATTTTGACTCTGCATTTACGGTACAAAAGTTAAGTTGGAACGTTTTATTTGCTAAGTTACCACGTCAAATATCCTATTTACGAATAGATGATATGTATGACTTTTCGAAAGAAGAAACCAATGATTCAGATATTGAATCTGTCGACAAGATGATGAATCGAATAATGCCTGTAATCAATAATTCAAAAGGGGTTGTTATAGATTTAAGGTGGAATGGTGGTGGCGAAGATTTAGTTTCTAAGCAATTTATGTCTTACTTTATTGATAAAAAGCTAGATTCAGGGAGTAAGAAATATAAATTATTAAACGGTTTTAGTCGTCAGAAGAAAATCTTTATCGAGCCCAACGAACAAAACCATTTCCTTGGTAATGTCGTCGTCTTAACCAGTCAAGTTACTTCAAGTGCCGCTGAGGCGTTTCTCTTATACATGAAAGCAAGAGGAAACGTTGCTTTTATTGGTGAAAACACAAATGGTATTTTAAGCGATATGCTTGTCAAAGAGTTACCAAACGGTTGGTCACTGACTTTATCGAACGAGCAATACTTTGATGTCGGAGGAAACATATTTGAGTTTGTTGGCATTCCAGTTTCAAAACACTTTGAATATTTTAATGCTGAAGACTTAGAAAAAGGCACCGACCCTGCGCTTGAAGAAGCGATGAAAATTCTAAATATACTTTAAATAGCCGGTTAAATGTTAAATGTTAAATGAACTCACCTTTTCAACATTGATAAGGTGAGTTCTGATTCCAGAGTGTGAGCTTTAGCGTGCAGAGCATTCTGTCATTTTATTAGTCGGCATTTCTTGTTTGTTCTTGAGCTCCATAACATCAATGTCCTCCATGAACGTAAAGAATTCCTCATCATCTTTAAGTTTTAAGAATAGATCTAACTCGAGTTCATCTTTTAAATAGTTTTTTGTCATACAAGAAGCTTTGATTTGGATTGTAAAAGTGCCTAATCCATCATCATGCTTTTGTTTGTATGCTTTAATTTTCTGTTGAGCCTGATACATGGCTTCAGCGTCATGTTTACTCAACTGTAAAACAGTAATCTGATCCTTGTCTTCTACTTCTTCTTTTAATTCAGTAGGAACTTTGTAGTTCGGATTAACTTGAACAAAAAACTCATGTTTTAAGGTAACGTTACTTTGTGGCGTTTTATATTCAAAGTGAATAACAACGTCGCCAGTTTGAATCGAGATCCCCTTAGGTGAGCCAACGGCAACAACGAGCTGTCGTGGATCTATATCTAATGGATTCATTGTCATCATTTTATAGATTGTGGACAGCGGAATATTACTGCAAGCTGAAAGCAGCATTGTGGAACAAGCTAAGAAAACGAGGATAATTTTCTTCATTAAATCTCCATATTTATTGTTATAAATTCCTAAAATTCAAATATCAGATTGATAAACATTAAATTAGTTCAACAGCATACGACGATTTATGGCTCGCCCATCGATTAATTAGGTCTACAAGTTCTAGAGGTTTTTCAAGTGGAAGCATATGGCCAGTTCCTGATGTTTTGATGGCTTTAATCTCCGGATTACAACTTGCTAACTCTGCCATCCATTCCTTGTTAACTAATGAGTCATCTTCGTTAAAGTAAAAGTAGGTAGGAAACTTGAATGCTTTAATATTCTCAGCTAGGTCGACTCTGTGTGTAGTGTATTTATAATGACTGATGAATGTCTTCTCACCAAGCTCTTCGTCCATCTCAGTAATTAAATCAATCAGCTTTTCGGTACAACGACTTGCATCAAGCAAGCTTGCTACTTTCTTGCGACTCATGCCGCTATAACCGTGCTGCTTTACGTAATTAAGTATCTGCTGGCGTTGTTTAAGTTCTTCGGTACTTAACTCACAAGGACTGTTAGAAATAATAAAAAGACGGTCAACGCACATAGGATATTTAGCCGCAAAATAGGCCGAAACATACCCGCCTAAAGAGAACCCGATGAGATTGATCGTTGGCTCTTGAATAGTTTCCTTAAAGTAGATAGCGATCTCATCAAAATCTTTATTTAATGGGATATCGAGATAGACGAGTTGATAATTTTCAATCAGATAGGGTGCAATTTCAGACCATAGTTTTTGGTTGCACATGGTTCCAGCAATAAGGTGTAGTTTGGGTTTCAAATTTTTATTCTCGACTACTTTGATGGTTAGATTGGCCAATATCATCACAGATCATATTTATATTTTGTTGTGTTAATCCAGCAGGTAAATCTTTCAATTTATTGATTGATATCTTTTCTCTGATAACGTCATTGCCACTAATAACGTTTTTTATCCAAGATTCAAAAAAAGAGACCCTAGAATAAACTTCAATGACTCCGTATTTACCAATACTGCCAGTTTTAACTCGAGAACTAATACCAAGGATGTAAGTTCGATTACCTTTTGTAAAGTAAGCGGGGCTTCCACTATCACCACTACCAGAAACACCTTCAAGAGGAAGCGCATTAATATTGCTATCGAACTTAAACGTTAAGAATGCATCATTGGCACTTTCAACGATATTTTGTGCCTTTCTCAAGGTTCCAGCGTTTTCATAATTATTAATTGTTTGCCCTGCAATCCCATTTCCAGTGCCACCAACTCCGATAAACCAAACTGCTTTACCTTGCTCATCATATTTGTTGTATATCGATACTGGTTCTATTTCGTCAATTGAATGTGATAATTCAAGTAAAGCGATATCGTGACTTTGTCCCGGTCGATAACCTTTATGAATGTATACTTGCTTGATAGGGACGAGTCGATGATTAATCGAGATATAGCGTCCCTTCTGCAAACAAAAAGTTGTATGTGCAGCAGTAAGTACCCAGTTAGGTCTAATCAAGGTACCGTGCGCACCATCCTTGTAGAACGTTGCCAGTGCCTTCAATTCACTGGGGTGTGCAAGGTACTTTTTATCAGCTATATCATGTCGAATGACAATTGCTTGAACACTTACATTGACAAGGCTTAAAATAATAAAAATCCATTTCATATTAATAAGATGTGTTTCATTAAATTGAACGTATCTTTACTCAAAACGACATGTCTATCAAGAAAAGTATGAATTTCACTCACTTAAACTGCTTTTGGTTATTTTCTTTTTAAATTAATGAGTTAATCGATTAGTATTATCTTGTTAATTTCAACAATTTTTTATGAAGTAATTAGACAGGGATTTTATGTCGAGTTTCAAAAAGTGGCTTGAGTCTATGGAGCCAGTCGAGCGTGGTGGTGTCATCACCTTAATCGTTATCGTTTTAGTCATTTCAATGTTTGGGCTAGGTATTCAGATTGGACAATTAGCGGGAAGGTATCTGCTTTGAGTTTATTAAATTAAATATTTTTGGAAACTTATATTGAACTGAATGCCATATTGCGTAAATTATCGCCGACAAACGAGAGGTATTAGCCAGAACACATAGTAATTGGCTAAAAATTTAAGAAAACACTAAAGGTGATTTTTTACGAAGTTAAAATAATATTCAGAGATATCAAATTATATTCTGTCGTTCGATGTATGAGGTTTAACCGAATTTATACTAATTTTATCCATATCCGAAGTGAGGAGTTTCCCGGCGTGCTCAATAAAATGCTGATTTCCACTTGTGTGATTTTAGTGACTATGAGTATTCAAAATATAGATGAAAGTTTGAATAAGTATTTTGATGAATGGAATTAACCTCTTTAAGCCATCAACCTTTATAGAAGGGGCAATTAAGGCAACTGCATTCTTAGTTTTGATTAACCTAGCATTCGTACCCGAATTTTTTCACAGAACTCTTAATACTGATTGAAGATAATTTTATAAAAGTAATAGTCTCTTAATTTTACTGAAATAATTGCAGTTTAATTAGGGGGAATACTGTTGACTTGTTAAATCATAATAAAAAATTAGCTAACGAATATGTGGTTTAGTCAGTACTCTGACTGATGCGCCCAAAAATTAATTTGGAAAAATAGATTTTATCTTATCCATTCCAATATATAACATGCCAGTTTTTTTACTGGCATGTTTGAAAAGGTTCCATATAAAAATAACTACATGTTTCCACCGAACATTGCTGAGGGGTCGCCCCTTGAAGGGATTGTGTAGTTAGATGTAAAGAACTTAACAATTTTTTCTTTAAAACTTTGTTTTACTTTATTGGGTCCACCATCGATTTCGTCCCCATCACTACTGACTCGACTAGAGGAGTTTATACTTGAATTGTATTCGTTAAGAAGGTCTTTTAATTCAAAGTGTTTGAATATGTTTTCAAGTTGTTTAGTTTCTTGTGAAATGACTTCTTGATCATAAACCTGAGTATCATCATCATCTGGACGCATGAACTTATATACCCAAGCGCTCTCTGCTTTGGTTAATCTGTAAGTATTTCCCTTTTCAGTTGTTATTTTTGAATTTTCAGAGTCTGCACCAAGTATTTCGCCTTTATCGATTGCTTGAGTTAGGTGTGCGAGGACCAGACCTGCCATTTTTCCGACATCGTTATTTTCTACTGACATATTTACTCCAAATTGAGTTAATTTGATTTAAAAATTAGGCTTACAGAAATAGAGGTTAGTCAGAGGTGATTTAAGAATAAGGTAGACTGCCTTTCAAAAGACTGAATACATTCAATTGAACTTATTAGGGATAACAAATTCTTGTGATACTGAGGAGTAAATTTCAGGCAATAAAAAAGACGTCCTTGGACGTCTTTTTTATTGAATCTGGCGGTGAAGGTGGGAGTCGAACCCACGATACGTTTCCGTATACACACTTTCCAGGCGTGCTCCTTCGGCCACTCGGACACTTCACCTTATTTATTTGTTATTTGAGATAGCTCAATAACGGAGCGCTACTTTAACGAAAGGCATTAATGCGGTCAAGAGAAAATAAGCTTTCATCAATTGATTGACCAAATGCTAGTCAGTGCAATAAGTTAGAAGGAAATATTGTATGTATTTACAGGTGTACTGTATTTGTATACAGTGGTGCTTTCAGTTAAGTAAATTCCACATCTTTTCTTAATTAAAAGGGACCATAATGAAGATAACAGGGACATTTGATGTAGCACTTGAGCCAATGGATACTTACGCAAAAGGCGTCGAGGGAAACAACCTTGGACGGATGTCTATCAATAAGAACTTTCATGGTGAGCTGTCTGCTGAGAGCAAAGGTGAAATGTTGTCTGCTATGACTTCTGTTAAAGGATCTGCGGGTTACGTTGCTATTGAACAAGTGGCTGGTAGTTTATCAGGGAAGTCTGGGCATTTTGTTTTACAACACTTTGGTATTATGGAAAGCGGCCAAGATAAGCTTATACTTGAAGTAGTGCCAAATTCAGGAACCGGTGATTTGACAGGGTTAACTGGGAAAATGAAGATTCGTATCGAAAATGGCCAGCATTACTATGATTTTGAATATTCAGGGGTTTAATACTAAAAGGAATTGAGCATGAGCCAACATGAAAAGTTGAACTACGTTGAGTTACCGTCACAAAATTTATCAGCAACAAAATCTTTTTTTAATTCCGTTTTTGATTGGGAATTTGTTGATTACGGTGATGAATACTCTGCATTTTCAAATCAAGGAATAGACGGTGGTTTTTATCAAGCAGAGCATGCTAATACCACTGAGGCTGGCGGTGCGTTATTAGTGTTTTATAGTGACGATATTCAAACGACACAAGATAAAGTGACGGCTAACGGTGGTGAAATTATTCGTCCTATTTTTGAATTCCCTGGTGGTTGCCGTTTTCACTTTACGGAACCAAGCGGAAATGAATTCGCTGTTTGGTCAGAAACATAGTAGTTCAAGCTGTTGGTTCATTATAAAGCCCTGAAAAGGGCTTTTTTGATCTTGTTTTTAACTTCAAATCGCTATCTAATTAAATGCATTAGGGAAATAATGATAATAAATAATGCAAAGTAGCTGGATTGCTGATAAAAAAGTTGATTGGATAAGGCACGAAATACATCATCAAGGCAAAGTTGAAGCTGTCGAGCCTAAGCTGTGTGCCGTTTTGAAAGTGTTGGTGAGCTGCCAAGGTGAGATCGTTAGCCAACAAGAATTATTGGACCGAGTTTGGCAAGGAACTTTTGTTGCAAACAATACGGTTCAAAGGTGTATTGCTCAACTTCGAAAGCTATTTGATGACTCCGCTAAGAAGCAATATGTCATAAAAACGCACCCTAAACTGGGATACAGCATTAATCCTGCGTGTCTAAACGCTACTGAACCTCTTCAGCCACCAATAGCAGATAAGAACGAAGAAGTTAACAAGAAAAAAAGTAAAGAAATTCGCCCGTTTATTTACTTAGCATTACTGTTTGTTTTTTTAGTGCCTATAGCTATCTTTTATTGGTTGGACGGCGCTGACTCTCCAACAAGTCATTCCAAGCAATATTTCTCTTCGATAGAACCCATTGATATCCAGATGTCAAAAATCTCATCGGTAACGGCCTCTGCTGATCTCAGTAAATTAGCTTATACAAAAAAGATCAGTAATGCGCATTGGCAGCTTATTATCAAAAACAGATTTAATGAGAGTGTGACGAGTTATCTTTTTGAAAGTGAATTACTGGGAAAGGTTTCATTCTCTTCTCCAACGACAGTGTTGCTTTCAAAGATCAAGTACTCCGGAACGCATAAATGCAGTGAAATTATTGAGTTTGATTTAATCAATAAACTTGAGTCGGTCCTCTTGGGTTGCACACAGTTTTTTAATCATTCAGCGGTCGTGTTTGATGACGAACACATGCTCTTCGAACAGCAAGATATACTGAGACAGTCTCAATTAATGCTGTGGAACAGTAAAACTCATAAGATGAAAACATTAACTTCGAGTAATGTATCTGACTGGGCTTTTAGCAAGAAGAAAAAAACACTGGTTTATGTTTCAACGCCTGACAATGAGATAGTAGAACTAAGGTTTACGAATGATCACCAGTTAGTTTTGAAGAGTAACTATGCAGTCCCTCATGATATTAATTCAGTTTCTTATACGCCAACCGAGCAGCTAATCGCAGCAAGTCATAACTCAATTTTCTTATTCAATGAAAGCGAAATTATTGAGCATCAACATCTTGATACTGGTGCCATCAGTCAAGTTTTACCGCTCAACGATGGAGCGGTTGTATTGTTGGTAAGCTCACCAACTCAGCAAATCATGTGGAAGCAAAGTGCTAAGACTGAAAAGGTAGGCACTCAATCATCTTATAATCATCATGCACGTTTAAAGCCTAATACTGAGTTTATGAGTTTCTTGAGTAATAAGTCTGGTTCTACACAGATTTGGTTGCGCAGAAGTGATAATGAATATCGGCTTACAAATCATCCTAGAGGAATTGATGATTATATCTGGAGTCTATCAGGCGACTCCTTGTTCTTTTTGGCTGATAACCATATTTGGAAAACCAACCTCATCTCTCCTCCAGAAAAACTCGATCTAACGTTTGATGTTAAACGTCTATTGCAGTTTACGTCTCAAAATCAAGTGTTAGTTTTGAATAGTGGAAAAGACGATAACTACCAGGTGAGAGAAGTAGACATAAGTCAACTCAGTGATGAGGTTGTGTATGAAGGTGATATCGAGTGGGCGCAGAAAATAGCACATACGCTGTTGTTTAATGATCGGGCTGGCAAAGTCTTTAGTTTAGATTTGAACTCCAGCTACATTCAGCCTTTTCAGCCTTATGAGCAATTTCGATTGCAAAGCGAAATGCTTGCGATTGATGACAGGTTTTATGTGCAAGATAAACAGTTTAACATCTGGCGCTTTAAGCCTAACCAACAGCCTGAAATCTACGACAGGTACACAGAAGAAACGCCATTTTTAACGGACTATATTCCGCAAACAAAGTCAAAAATGGCGAATGGTTTTCAAAGTAGCACGGATAAACTATTGTTGCTCAAAACCGCTAAGCTTTGAGTTTAAATAAACAATGGCTTCTTCATTTTTTTGTGACTCAGCTTGCTTGATAGCTGTCTTTAACATCGCCATTGCTTCGGATTGCATCGAAAAAGACTGAAAGGTGTCTGCTAAGCGCATTTTATAGTAAATATTGCCAGGCTTTCTTTTAATGAGTAGCTTAAATAAGCGGGTTGATCGCTTATCTTTTTGATGAGCAAAGTTTGCTGCAAGACTCTCTATTGCGGCATTGCTTGATACTGTTGCTCCGTATTTTTGAGTTAGATTTTGAAAGTAGTCGTCAATTGCATCAACTCCATTTTGTTTATATAAAGCAGCTAATTGACTCTGAGAAGGTGTTCTGTCAGAGAATAGTGCCGTTAACGCTTGCGTGAGTGATGTTACTGGTGGCTGCAAATAAAACTCATCATGGTTATCGATAAACGTCAGTGAGCTTTCTTGCTGCCTTGTTTGTAAGTGAGATTTAAGGTTTTGGAACAAAGGGGCGTTTTCTTCGAAACTGCCTAAAGAAACAAACAAAGATATGTTTTTATAATTAGCACCACCTTTAGGCGTTTTAAAACTGGCAACAAGTTTATTCTTATTAAGTACCAGAGCTGGACTCAGGCTAATATAGCTTTGAAATAATTCGGGTTGATGCTGGTAAACATAAAGTGGGAAGTTTCCATATGATGAAAACCCTTCAAGAATTCGAAATGGTTGAGTTCGATATTTGTCATTAATAAACGGGATAAGTGTTTTCTCAAGCCATTGGGTAGTCGCTTTATCAAACTTCCCAGAAGCACCGTCGTCTTTAAACATCTCGACGCCTTCATTAATCGTTGGGACGGTCACAATAATCAATTGTGGAATAGGGCTCCAATCTATGTGAGTGAGCCAATCCAACATTGGTGTCATCATATTTAATCGTCTAGCGCCTGCGGTAGTGTAGAGAACAGGGTAAGCTTTTTTCGACTCATCATATGCTTCAGGTAAGAATACTTTGACCGTTTCAGTAGCATTCGATGTGGGGAAATCGAATCTATGCTGGTGTTCAAGTGTTGAAGACAATCCATTCTTTAAAAAAATGGTTGAGAGTAAGAGGGTTAAAACCAGTTTGCTTGATGTGCTCATAGTTATTCCAAATGCAATTTAAAACAACACCATGTAATAGCTACATTTTTAATACTTGATATATTCCAGATAAAAAGCTGATTTTTTCCTGATGAAGCTCTGTTAGTCTCATCTAACTGATTGGAAAAACAGTGTTTACTTAGAAAACACTGTTTTAAATTGAATAGTGATTCAGGCTGTACTATTTTTGATAGGATAATTATCAAAATGGAGTTCAATCATGGATAGATTAAGCGCTGCAAAAGAAAAATTTCAACAACATTTAGAAACTTACAATAAAACCACTAAGTCAAAACCGCTTTCGATCACTGAACTCAATGAAACAGAGCTTGCAAAGCTTTTAGATAAAGTGACATTGAGAGAATCAATTGAACAACGCCGGACAGGCAAAACGACCAAAGCTAATTCAGACTTTAAAGCCAATATAGCCGACTTATTGCTGTTGCTTGATGGGTTCGATATTAAACAAAAGAAAGCCGCTGCAGCTGGTAAATTAGAAGAGGCTGAAGAGGTAGGATGATCCTTGGTTAAAGCAAAGTCTGCACATAAATTAGGTGCAGACTTTCAAGCATTAAGCAGTTGCTTCCATTTGTGATTGAACATAATTTTGTAATCCAAGCTTTTCGATTAACCCCAAATGCTGTTCAAGCCAAAATATATGATCCATCTCAGTATCATCTAACAGTTTTTGTAAAATCAAACGAGTTTCATAGTCTCGTTCTTGTTCACAAACGGCAATAAGGTTTTTCAAACTTTTTGCTACGGTTTGTTCGGCTTCAAGATCGTTGTTCAACATCTGGCTGACGTTATTGCCAATGTGTATTTTCTCCCTCGAAGCTGTGTCAGGGCTGCCTTCCAGAAATAAAATGCGTTCTATCAGAAGATTTGAATGAGCTAGCTCTTCTTCATATTCATGAGCGAGTTTTTGATGCAGTTTGTTGATACCCCAATCTTCATAGATTTTTGAATGTGCGAGATATTGATCCATTGACGTGAGTTCAAGGGTCAACTGCTTATTCAATAGGTCTATGACCTTATCATTACCTTTCATAGTATCCCCTTATTCTTCAAGATTAGATTGTAAATAGTTCTGAATACCGACGTTACTGATGAGTATTTGCTGAGTTTCAATCCAATCAACATGGTCTTCTTCGAATTCCAGAATCTCTTCAAGTAAATCACGGCTTACGTAATCATTTTCGTTTTCAAAAAGTTCGATAGACTCACGAAGAAGCTTTAATTGGTCCATTTGGAATGAGATATCACAAGCCAACATTTCTTCAGTGTGCTCGCCAATTCTCAGTCTCTCAAGATGTTGAAGGTTGGGTAAACCTTCTAAAAACAGAATACGTTCGATAAGTTTGTCTGCTTGCTTCATATCCTCAATCGATTTTTTGTAAGCTTTTTCATTGAGTTGTGAAAATCCCCAGTTTTTGAACATTCTAGCGTGTAAAAAATATTGGTTGATAGAAGTGAGCTCGAACGTGAGTACTTTATTGAGTGCAGACAGAATAGTCTTGTTTGTTTTCATAACAACAACCTTAAAAGACAAAGTAATAGAAAACGATACCTTCATTAGAGGGCGATACAGGGGGACTCTGCAAGACGATTTTCTTATAGCCAATACGTATATGTTATGTTTCAAAGAAAACAAAAATAAGAGTGATTCTTGTTGGAAGAGTTGATTGAAAATTAATCGTATTGTTAAGCGGTCAAAAATGAAGACAGTAGCCATAGAATCGTTCCATAGCTACTTATATTGGTTACTGTTTTTGGTAATACAGTAATGTTGAAGCGGTTAGTGTTAATCCATCACTCTCATAATCATATTCGAATACTATGCTGAATTACTTCTTATATTCCATAATCCAGTCATGATCAGGGTCATTATTAAATACCCAGCGACGATCAGGCCCTGCCATTACGTTCAAATAATAAAGCTCATAACCATGTGGCGCACCGACAGGGTGATAGCCTTTAGGAACCATCACCACATCTTTATCTTCAACACTCATGGTTTCATCTATGCTGCGGTCATCGGTGTATACACGTTGAAAGGCAAAACCTTGGCTTGGGTTGATTCTATGATAATAGGTTTCTTCAAGCTGACTTTCAGTGCTACCGTTATCTGTATCATGCTTGTGAGGCGGATAACTCGACCAATTTCCATCAGGAGTGATAACTTCAACAACCAATAAGCTGTCAGCATCGTTTTCACCGAACACGATATTACACACTAAACGTTCGTTAGTACCGTGGCCACGACTGATGTAGTTAAGCTGCTCAGGGGTAATTAGGCGAGCAGGGCGATCAGTTTTTGCTGGTGCTTTACAAACAGCTAATTCAAGATCACCAATCGCTTCTACGTTAACGGCTTGATTACGACCCACAAAAACAGCATAAGGCGGGGTGCGTTCGAATGGCCCTTTGCGAGCACCAATGTCAGTCCATTGTTGCTCACCAGACTGAACATTTGCTTTGCCGCCAAGGATTACAATACAAAATTCTAATTCATTGGATTCTTGAACCAACTGTTGACCGTCTTTTAATTCAAAAACTTCAAAACCAATATAATCCCAATTTGCGGATTCAGGAGTGATAGTTTGAATACTGCCATTTGCATCAGCAGATTGGGCTTTCGATAATAAGTAAGACATAAGTTAACCTTTTAAATCAACAGCAACAGCTTTTTTTGTTTTGAACGATTCTAATGCGGCCTCTGCTAGTAGTAGTGCATTTAAACCATCTTTTTCATCAGCAAGTGGCTTAGCATTTCCACGTAATACTTCGATAAAGTTATTAAGCTCTAATCGGTAGGCTTCCGCATAACGCTCTAAGAAGAAGTGCTGTGGTTTTGCGGTAGTTGTACCTTGATTACCGGTTACAATTAAGCCATTTTCCAGCTTGTTGTTTACTTGTAGCATGCCTTGTGAGCCAAAAGCTTCAATGCGCTGGTCGTAGCCATACACAGCACGACGACTATTACTGATTTGACAAAGTTTACCTGTGGCCGTTTTTAAAGTAACTAATGCCGTATCGATATCTCCAGCTTCGCCGATGGCATCATCAACAAGACAGCTGCCATTAGCGAAAACCTCAACAGGCTCTTCGCCTAATAACCAACGAGCCATGTCGAAGTCATGAATCATCATATCTTTGAATAGTCCACCCGATACTTTAATATATTCAGCTGGCGGAGGTGAAGGGTCACGACTGGTGATTTGAATGATCTCAGTTGAGCCAATTTGACCGTTTCGAATGGCTTGTTGTAGTTCGGCAAACATAGGATCAAAACGGCGATTAAAGCCAATAGCACAATGAACATTATTTTCTTTAACTGTAAGTAAGCAAGCTTGAACACGCTCTACAGTTAAATCGACAGGCTTCTCACAAAAAATATGTTTACCTGCTCGTGAGCTGCGTTCAATTAAATCAGCGTGAGTGTCAGTTGAACTTGCAATAATTACAGCATGAATTTCTGGATCGGCTAATGCCGTTTCAACATCAACGACAACAGCGTTCAATTGAGTTGCAACCTTTTCAGCGGCTTCAGGAAATACATCGACAACATATTTGATTTGAACATCAGGATTTTGTGCAGCGCAGTTAGCGTGAATAGTACCGATTCGACCAGCACCAAAGAGACAAAAATTAAACATCAGCATCATGCCTTTATTATTATTTATTGGAGCTAATGCTACGATAATAAAATTAACGTTTCAATGTTTGATTTATGAAATTTAAATTTCATTTTTGGCGTCATAACAAAAAAGCCCTAATCACAAATTTGATCAGGGCTTTAATTTTATATCTAAAACTGAAGAGTTAGAATATTGCTCTAACACCTAGCGTGAATCGACGACCGTTTTCTGTAATTACTGAGTGTAAGTCGGTAATGGTTCCATCGAATTGCTCTATTTCAGATTCTGTTAAGTTTACAGCGTCAAACGTAAGTGCAACATTTTCAGTTAAATCATATGAAGATGAGAAATCTAACTGACCATAATCATCTACTGATCTTGCTGAGAAAATAAACTTACTTGCTTGTAAGTAATCGCTTCGATAGTTATATGAAAGTCGGGCAGAAAACGCATTCTTCTCATAATAAGCAGTTAAGTTGACCGTGTTTTTACTTAAACCTTCAAAGTTAAACTCTTGATCTACTGAGCTGGTTACAAAATCTGAATCGAAAGCTGTTGAACTGTCGATATAAGTATAGTTTGTTACTACGCCAAGACCATCAAATGGAGCAGGGAGCATGTCGAAAGCTTGCTGATAAGAGAGCTCAAAACCTTTAATTTTTGCGCTTGCAGCATTGTCAGGAGAAGACAAAGTATCAAAAGTTGTCCCCAATACATCGACTTGATTTTCAACATTAGTAAATACAAAACCGCCTACGTCTTTGTAGAAAATAGCACCAGAGACTAACGCACTTTCAGTAAAGTAATATTCTAATGATAAATCGACGCTATCAGCGGTGAATGGATCGAGATCAGGGTTACCGCCAACACCACGTAATGTACCTGCATTAATGCTTAGGCGAGGTGCTAAGTCTGCAAGGTTCGGGCGTGTTAAAGTTCTTGCAGCCCCAAAGCGTAAGATTAAATCACTGTCTAACTGAAAGTTCACATTTAAACTTGGAAGAAAGTTTGAGTAAGAACGATTTACCGTTCTGAAATCACCTTCCGTAATTACCGTTTGAGTTGCTGTATCGACTGAAATACTGGTCGGGCTATTACCTCTTGCTGATAAATCTGTGTTGATGTAACGCACACCGAGGTTACCTGAAACAGCAACATCTCCTAAGTCGGTGTTGAAGTTTGTCATTGCATAAAGCGCAGTGGTGGTTTCAGTGATGTCGTAATAATCTGTTACGCGTTCATCTAAAGGTAGGCTACCTGCATTAAAAGTATCGATAACATTATTAAGATCAGGAACAATAAAGTTACCGTTACCATTGATTGAAATCTCCGAGTTAGAACCGTGGGATTGGAAATCAGCCAGAGTTAAACCAGCGGCATTATCGAATGCTGGGTGACCACCAGGAGCAAAACCGCTGCTGCGATACTCATGATTGACTTTGTTGCGTTCTGCATATCGAACACCAAATTTTACGCTGTCTAGAAAATCACCTTCAATATAATAGTTGAAGTCTAACTTTGCGGCGATTTCATCATCTTCTACTTCAACGCGACGAATATCTAACTTCTCAAAATCATAGATGCTGGCATCGTTCAAGTCAGCGCTGCTGGTGTAGCTTGGCATATTTGAACCAGTGTTTTGATAAGCAATAGGCGCATCACCCAAGAAGCGAGCTGAACTTAAGTCAAATTCAGATTCGGCTTTTGAGTAGGAAATGTCGCCATCAATACTCCAAGAATCAAGTTCCCATTTAAAGTTAGCACCAAGTGCGAGCGTATCGGTATTAGTGTTTGCCATTTCGTAAGCTGAAGCAACTTCAACTTCTTCGTTACCAGTGTTACCGCTTATTAGTTCGCCTTTTGATCCAACTGTCACGTCATATAGACGTAATGCACGACGGTTACGGCTTGTTATTGGGTTACCATCAACATCAAAACCAATGCCATTACTTGTACCTGAAGTCCAACGAATCGCTTGCTCACCTTGGCTACGGTTAGCGTCGAGGTTTGTGTATAAACCATCAAGAACGATTTCAAGGTTTTCCGTAGGAATAAATTGTAAAGAGGCATTTAAACCTAGGCGTTTGCTGTCATCTTCAAGTGAATGAAAAGCGTCTTCATATGGATACCATGCTTCAGGGTGATCTGGATTGGTAACATTACCGTCTGCATCTAGGGTTGGTGCGGTGTTTAAATCTTCAACCCCACGTTGTTCCCAGCCCCAAGTCCAAAAACGGTCACGTTCACTTGAACTTTTTGCATAGTTCGCAGCAAGCAAAAAACCAACAGTCCCATCGGCATATTGATCAGCAAACATGAATGAACCTTTTGGTTCTGTATTGCCTGATTGATCGTCATAAGCGCCTTGAACATTCGCTGCAATGGTTTGCTTATCAAAGTCCAAAGGACGGCGAGTTTTAATTTCGACTAAACCACCAACTCCTCCCTCTATTAAATCAGCTGTTGGTGTTTTATAAACTTCAAGACCTGATACCAATTCTGAAGGTAATACATTAAAAGCAAACTCGCGACTTGAGCCATTAAATAGAGCGACTGTACTAGGAGCATCAGTAAAACCAGATGTTAACAGTCGACCATTAACCGTTACAGGTGAAAACTGAGGGCCAAGACCACGAATAGAGATGAATTTACCTTCACCACCTTCACGTGTGATTGATATTCCTGAAATTCGTTGCAAAGATTCTGCAACGTTTGTGTCAGGAAATTTTCCAATATCTTCAGCATCAATAGCATCAACGATGTTATTAGCTGCTTTTTTTGTTGCTAAAGCTTTATCTAACGAGCCTCTGATACCACTCACAACGATTTTTTCGATATTTTCATCGCTGTTGTTAGTTTCTGCTGCATAGGTAAAGCTATTGTATGAGGTTAGAGCGGTTAAGATTCCAATGAGAACCTTATTCCTTTTCATGCTTGCAAGTTTCATATGTGTCTCTTTTTATATTTTAATTCTTGAAGAAAACATCTTATGCTTTAATAATTTCATTTATATTAAAATGAAACATTTGGTTCACTTTAAATATATTCTATTGTTACGAGGATGTAAATATTGATGTCGATGACTCTATGAAAAAAATCAGAATGTTGATGTTTTTGTTGAATCTGTAATGAATGACTGTGGACGTTAATTTGTAAAAACCAGGTAAATAAGGACCTACCTGGTTTTAGTATCCAAAGATGAATTTCTTAAGGCTTTCTTGTCAGGTACTTACACCAATCTGTACTCAAATTTGAATGCAGATTGTTATTATGATGTGCATTAAAAGCTTCCTTGCTTTTGTATTTTTCCACCAAAGGTTTGAGGTCGAGAAAAATCCTTACGATTAATGAAGTTAGCTTTAAAGCTGATAGCTTTAGTTAGATCTTCAAATGCATCAAAATCTAGATTATCTTCAATTTCCCATATATGGGTAATAATATTATGTTGATTTGCTGTACGAAGAATCGATTGAGCTTGTTTATCAGACTTCCACTGGATGTTGCCACACACAACCCAACTTGAATTTAGACTGGAGGTTTTACCAGGTTTCCCGTGTAATGTTAGCTCATTCGCTGTTGTAATATTTGGACATGGGAAACCAGATAACTTGCCATTAAAAGCACTGATTGCAGCATTATAGAAATCGGCAGTACCAGCGGTGTAAAAAATAATGATATCGCCCATTTTTTTCAAGTTTGTTGGTGATGGCCACCCTGATATCGAGATTGATTCTCTCAGCGCTAGCTTTTTATTGTTGTTTTGTTTTTGACTCCAATCTAACAACATTTTAGGTTGGATGATTTTATTATTTTTAAATGTCTGATTTAGCGTTAATTCAAGCTGTTGCAAATCCTCTACTTGCCAATTTGCAATATCCTTTAAATCCATGAATATGACGACTGGATGATGTGTATCATTCTTGTTTAGCCAATTATTCACAGAGGATAAGCAGTCAATTAACGAGCCATTCGTTGTGTTGGGAGTACAGCTATTTTGATTGCTGTATCCCTCATGAGAAACATAGTCGTTCCCTGAATTTTTTTTATTAAAAATATCAATTTCTAATGTTGTATAACCTTTTTGTAGCAAGTCGATTAATCCTGCTCTACTATTTTTCCCGAGCATATTTTGATATGAATTATGGGGCATCATAGAGTAAGTATTTTGCAAGGGCTGAGACATGTAGCCATTGTCAACGTCTGTAGCTTTTGCTGATGTTGTAACTAACAGCATCAATAGAGATGCGGTTAGTTGCAACAAATACTGAAAGTTTTCTTTTTTAAATATCATGCAGGAACTCCTTGTTCCTTCTCTTTATCCTGTGCTTGCTGTTGCTCTTTTTTTAAACATTGCTTCTCATAGATTTTGAAGAAAGGGTAATAAATCAAAATATTAAGAGCAATGATACTTAGACTCAAAACAATGGCACGGAAGTCACCACCAGTTGTTAAAAACGCACCGATGGGTGACGGGGTTGTCCAAGGAGCAATGAGGAACATTTTTCCTACTAGTCCCGCATCAACAATGATGTAAGCAAAAGCGGCATTAAACACAGGTGCTAAGATGAGAGGGATGAAAAATGTAGGATTTAGCAGCATAGGTAGCCCGTAGTACACAGGTTCACTGATTGAGAAGATAGCAGGAACAATTCCGACTTTACCAATTGCCTTCATATGGAGTGAGCGGCTCCAAAGTAGAAGAATAGCTAGCGCTAAAAGTCCACCTGTTGCGCCATGCACCACATAAAAATCCCAAAATGAATTGGTCACAATATAAGGTAACTCTTCACCAGCTTGCTTTGCAGCAAGGTTAGCAGCCATATTTGTCAGTAAAAATGGTGTCCATAATTGCATTAAAATGAGTGAGCCTGGAATACCCGCAAACAACATTACATGGGTGACAAAAGTGAATAACATAATCGCATAGATGGAATCACTGGCTTGTACCAACGGTGCAAGCCAATCCATCATTAACTTGGGAATTGGGTTGCCGAAAAAGATCTCAATATATAAGACCGCAGGGTAGATCACTAACATGACCATAACTAAAGGGATGACCATGTTTAAGGAATTAGCAACTGGATCGGGAATTTCCTTGGGTAATCTGATTTTTATGCCAACTTTGTCGAGAAAACGTGTGAACTCAACAGTGAAGAAAGCAAAAAACATCGCAGGAATTAAACCACTACCACCCAAGTAGCTGATTTGCATGTACTCATCTTTGTATGGCGCACTGACTAATAAGAAGGTCATTATTGAAAGTAAAGCGGCCGACATCGGTTCTCTGCCGTAGGCTTTGGCAAGCTTATAAGCAATAGTTCCTGACACAAAAAGTGCGATGGCATTAAATGAAAATTGAAATAAACGCCATAAATGCACATCGATTTTTTCGAGCGTTGACAACCAAACTTGACCAACGTAGTAAGTCGTATCTTTATCGAACGGTGGAAATAATAGAATGAGAATAAAACTGCCGACGATTAAGAAAGGGAGAGTTAAAAGGAACCCCTCTCGCATGGCGACGATATATGGATGATGCTCCATTTTCTCGCCAATCGGTTGAATTCTTCTTTCCATAAATTTGCTGAAGCTATTTAGCCATTGCATGACGTGCTCCTTTATTTTTATTATTTTTCATTCAAAAGTCCGTTTATCAGTTTTTGTTATTTGTTATCGAATGTATCTGAGCGTAGGGCCAGATAAACAATAAAAAAATGCCCCACAAATTGTGTGTGAGGCATTTAATAATATTAATATTCAAGTTCAACCATTTGATGACCATTGACCTTTGGAATAGTGAAGCAGGCTTTATTCTGTTTAAATTCAAATGCAATTGATGTGTTTTCAGGTACAAGTTTGACTGATTTAACCGGGTTTTCAGTTTCAATTTCAACGTAGGTATCATGAACGGGCACGGTGTCTTCAAGCACTAGAATATCTTTACATTTCGCTTCAGGAACATAATAAAGCCAATGAGCAACATAACGATTAAGAGTTGGTTGATGATTCAATGTTGCAATCATCGATGCTGGACCGTTATGGGTTAACCTTGCTGTGCAAGTAAGTAATTCTATGGCATTCAAAACCAGTTTCTTTACCCAATAAGGTGCGCTGTGAGCGTATTGCTTAAACACCGGGTGAGTAAAGTAAACAACATTGCCATTTTGAACAATCGCTGGGTGCTCTGGCTTCGTATTATCTACGGGCGCATGCATGTGTGAGCAGTAAGTACGACCTTGACGATTGAAATAAGGTGAATGTGCACTCGCAAGCACTTTGCTGCCATTTGTTGGCTGGACTTTTGATGCCGCTAAATACATGACATGTTCAGTCGATGGTAAACCTTGACCAATTTCATCTTTAGGGATAATAAAGTCAGGCGCATGATCGGCTCGACCTTGGTAATTGACACCAAACATTTCTGAAACAAAAGCAGATTTATCAGCGTTAAGCCCTGATTCATGACTCGCGATGATTTTACCGCCTTGCGAAACAAAAGTTTCCAATTTAGCACTTAAATGTTCAGTAACGATAATTTCGTCGGGTAAAATTAAAAGCTTGTAGCCAGAAAAATCAGCATGAGAATCAATAATATCAAACAGCTGATTTCCTTCGGATAGAATGCGATACAAACCTTGAAGAGAAAGCGCTCGGTCATTTTCATTAATAATCTGACGTTCTTCCTCTGGATGCAGTATACCAATATCCGTGATGGCTTCTGCATCTACACACCAAGGTTCTTTTTGTTTTACTTGAGCGTAAACATCACCAATTAATTTATAGGTTTCAGTGCAAAGTTGACCGCTTGGTAGAATTTGATCACCTATTGAACATTTAGCATTCAGCGCCAGCATATGGAAGCATTCATACTCCAAAGCCGTGTGAGACTTGTAGGAGTGAAAATCCCCCCAATGAGTATGAAATTTTCCTGTCATTCCAAGTACATCAGGTGTGAGTGTACGTGAGTAGCGTGCAACAACAGGAAAGTGATCATATCCCCAACCGCCAGTAGGCAGAGATTCAACTTCTAAATGCGAATAAGCTTCTAGCACATTTCGAGTGTCAGGGTTTACGTGACCTTCGTTATAAAAGGTTTCGCACTCTGGTTGAATATCTTGAATAAAAGCAGTGATATCACGTTTAAATTCGTGGATCATGCTCGTTGCGAAAGTAATTCTGTCTTGGTAACTGGCAGGGTTTAAGCCTTGCTTAATAGTATCCTGTCGGCAGTATTGGCAAGAGCATTCGTTAACTTTTACGATATCTAAAAAAATGCCATCGCAATTGAATGTTTCGAGCAATTCTCTCAAATGCTGCTTTAAATAATCACGGTAAGGTGTATTTACACATAAGTCTCTACGGAAAGTCGCTTCGTAGGGCGATACAGTAGGGCTGCCATTTTCATCGACTCTCAACCATTCAGGGTGACGTTCTGCGGAATATTGGTCCCATTGCACTGTAGTATAAATAGGTACTCTTATACCTCTTGAGTGCAACTCTTCTACTTGTTCTTTTAATAAATTCTTATTGCTTAAGTTTGGATGAATCACCTCAGGCATGATTTCTGAATCATAGTACAACCAACCGTGATGGCAGCGTGCAAAACAGGTAATAGAGTTTATGTGTGCGGCTTCAATTTGATCCGCAAATTGTTTTGCTGAAAATTCTGACGCAACATTAGGGATAAACTCACTGATGTGACAATCTAAATGTACTTGACGAAAAGGCAGTTGAGACATCGAATACTCCATTTTATAAATTATTATTTGTCCAATTTCGACGTAATCATATTAAGGTTTTTTATAAACCTTAACTTACTGGGGTAACCCCTTTTTTCAAAATGATATTACTGTATTTGTTGGTATCACCGGTCGCAAGAATAGCAAATGCATTCTTACTTTTGTCATAAAAGTCAAAGCGCTCAACAAAATCAATGTTCACAGAGAAAGATACATGAGCATCTAATGCTTTTTGATAACACTCTATTACTTCCGGAACTAAAGCATCACCGACTACTGGTGCCATCATAGTTACAGGCGACTCGACATAATTGTCTAACTCAAATAACGGAAGAATGGCGTTTAAAAGGTCGTCTATGCGCAGCCCATCTGCTCTTAATACCGTGTTATTACAAGTGCTAGATGGGAAATGTGCGTCTGCAATGACAATTTCATCACCATGTCCCATTTCGTATAGCAATGCTAATAAGTCAGGGCTTAGGAGAGGAGATATACCTTTTAACATGGTTTTACCGTATGGAAATCATTTTTTCGTAGGTTAATACATTCATTTTAGAAAATAAAGGAATAAAAATTCTAAAAAAGTTAAGAATAAAATTTTATTTTCATTTTGAGTGGGATAGAATCAATGATAATTAGGATATATTTATTGAAATAATCATCAAAAGTTGGACTTTAATAATAATGAAAAATTTCTTTACCCCAGACTTCCCTGATGTCGATGATTTAAGGCTACGAGCCAAGTCTAGAATGCCTAAATTTGCTTTCGATTATTTAGAGGGTGGATGCAACTCCGAATACGGAATAAAAGAGAATAGAAGTGCATTACAATCAGTTAAATTACGCAGCCATCTATTAGCGCCTACACCGTCTATTTCTACCAAAGTTGACTTGATGGGACATACCTATGACTTCCCTTTTGGTATTGCTCCTATAGGTTTACAAGGGCTAATGTGGCCTAAGGCACCAGAAATTTTAGCTAAGGCGGCATACGACTTAAATATTCCATATGTATTGAGTACAGTTTCTTCGGCAAGCCTTGAGACCATCGCTGAAATCTCAAATGGTCAGGCTTGGTTTCAACTCTATAATCCAACGGATAGTGATATTCGGTCAGACTTATTGAATCGAGTAAATATGGCTGGTTATTCAGTTTTGGTTGTTACCGTTGATGTGCCTACCTTTGGTTTTAGACCTAGAGATATTCGAAATGGTTTATCAATGCCGCCTAAGATGAGCATGAGCAATATCATGCAAATGATGTCTTGCCCAAGGTGGTTAATGGAAACGGCAAAGGCTGGAAAGCCTGAAATGCAATCATTAAAGC
This sequence comes from Parashewanella sp. 2304DJ23-3, assembly GCF_056591695.1. NCBI lineage: Bacteria > Pseudomonadati > Pseudomonadota > Gammaproteobacteria > Alteromonadales > Shewanellaceae > Parashewanella > Parashewanella sp. 2304DJ23-3. The sequence goes on along the minus strand of NZ_JBWQOH010000003.1, from coordinate 370,799 downwards.
CGTACATGCCCAAAAATATGCCTGCATCACAATTAGCTGCATTTATGAATAAGACTGTGATGGGCAGTGTCGATTTTGAAAGTTTAAAAGTTCTTAGAGATGCTTGGAAAGGAAAGCTTGTAATTAAAGGGCTTATCAACCCTATGGATGTTCGAGCCTCTGTTGAGTTGGGTGCTGATGGAGTTGTGCTTTCTAATCATGGAGCAAGACAACTTGATTGTGGTGAGTCGCCAATGAGCGTATTAGCAAATATAAAGCAGCAATACGGAGATCAAATTAGCGTCATGATGGACAGCGGTATCAGAAATGGGCCTGACATTGCGGCGGCTATGGCAACAGGTGCTGATTTCACTTTCCTTGGAAGACCTTTTGTCTATGGAGTCGCTGCACTAGGTAAAAAGGGCGCTTACCACACGATAAATACATTAAGAATGCAATTAGAGCAGGTAATGGGTCAATTGAAATGTAGTACTCCCTCAGAATTAACAAAAACAATAATAACTGAATAACTTTTAGGAATTCAAAATGAGTTTAACGATGCAAGGAAAAACGGTACTAGTTACGGCTGCTGCACAAGGGATTGGTAAATCAAGTGTACTTGCGTTTGCCAATGCTGGTGCAAAAGTTTATGCCACCGATATTAATGAACAATTGCTAAAACAAAGCTTTGCTGAGTCAGAACTAGATATTCATCCGCTGGTGCTTAATGTTACAAATAATCAAGCAATTCAAAATATTGCAGATGATATTGAGCGTTTAGATGTGTTATTTAACTGCGCTGGTTTTGTTCACAACGGCACGATTTTAGATTGCAGTGAGAAAGATTGGGACTTCTCATTTGATATTAACGTAAAGGCAATGTATCGCATGATCAGCGTCTTTTTGCCAAAAATGCTAAAGCATGGAAACGCCAGCATTATTAATATGTCTTCCGTTGCAAGCTCCGTGAAAGGTGTACCGAATCGATTTGTTTATTGTGCAACGAAAGCAGCCGTTATTGGTTTAACGAAGTCAATTGCAGCTGATTATATTTCTCAAGGGATTCGTTGTAATGCAATTTGTCCGGGCACCGTGGAATCACCTTCATTAGAACAAAGGTTGATAGATTCTGGGGACTATGAAAAAGCTAAGGCTGAATTCATTGCACGTCAGCCAATGGGGCGTATCGGTAAAGCTGAGGAAATTGCACAACTGGCTTTGTATTTGGGATCAGAAGCATCGGCTTATACCACTGGTCAAGCTCATGTCATTGATGGCGGTTGGGCTATTTAATCCTCTTACCAATAAACAGTTCCGCAGTAAGCGGTATCTTCATATAAGGAAGTAAAATGAAACTCTTAAGATACGGTGAGCCTGGTCAAGAGAAACCAGGAATATTAGATAACAACAATAACATTCGCTGCCTTTCATCGGTAATCAACGATATTGATGCGGCCTCTATTCAAAATCTTTCTGCACTCGCTGATTTAGATATTGAGTCACTGCCTATTGTTAACGGTTCTCCAAGAATGGGTGCTTGTGTTTCAGGTGTTGGGAAGTTTCTATGTATTGGTTTGAACTATGCCGATCACGCTGCTGAATCAGGCATGCCAGTGCCAGCAGAACCAGAAGTTTTCAGTAAGTTTACCAGCGCAATTTGTGGCCCTAATGACGATATTATTCAACCTAAAAACAGCGATAAATTAGATTGGGAAGTTGAACTGGCCATCATTATTGGACAGAAGGCTAATTATATTTCTGAAGATGAAGCCAATGATGTTATTGCAGGCTATTGCGTTTGTAATGATGTTTCAGAAAGAACATTTCAATTAGAAAAAGGCTCACAGTGGGATAAAGGGAAGGGTTGTGACACCTTTGGTCCTATTGGTCCTTGGTTGGTTACTAAAGATGAAATCGAGGATGTTGAGAATTTATCAATGTGGTTAGAGGTAAATGGCCATCGTTATCAAAATGGTTCAACAAAAACCATGGTTTTTAAACCAGCCTTTATTGTGAGTTATTTGAGCCAGTTCATGACATTAAATCCGGGTGATGTAATTACAACAGGTACTCCACCTGGTGTCGGTTTAGGCCAAAAACCACCGATATATTTACAACAGGGTGACAAAATTCATTTAGGCATTGAAGGCTTAGGTGAGCAGAAGCAATTAGTTGTAAGTGTGTGATCATTCTTTGAATTAAGTTCCCATGCAAGTGAAAGCACACATTCTGATTATGCTTCCTGAGCACAATACTGCGTTTCAGAACAGGTCACATAGAGTAGCTATGCGTCCCTTAATGCGCCTTGCATTGCACTCATCTATTGAACCGATTGCATTTGAATGAGTACTTAGAACAATAATAAAAAGGACAAAGGATGAGTTTAGTAAAAAGAAAGGTAGGTAAGTCTTCTCTTAAGGTTGCTGAATTAGGGTTTGGCTGTGCCCCAATTGGTAACTTGTATGCAGCAATGCAAGATAGCGAAGCTGAAAATGTGCTTCAAGCCGCTTGGGAAAGTGGGCTACGTTTTTATGATACAGCCCCTCATTATGGACAAGGTTTAAGCGAAAGACGTTTAGGCGATTTTTTAAGAAGTAAACCTGCAGAAGACTATGTCATTTCGACTAAAGTTGGTCGACTTTTAAAGCCTGCGGGATATGCAAAAGAAAGGCATGGATTTAAAAGCTCAATGCCTTTCGATTTTTGTTACGACTACAGCTATGACGGGGTAATGCGGAGTTTTGAAGATAGCATTCAAAGGCTAGGACTTGATAAAATCGATATCTTATTAATGCATGATATTGGTCAACTCACGCATGGTGAAAATCATCAGAAGCACTTTACTGATGCAATGTCAGGTGGTTATAAAGCGTTAGATGAATTACGTGCACAGGGAGTTGTTAAAGCAATTGGGTTGGGCGTAAACGAATATCAAATATGCGAACAAGCTATGGATAATGGCTATTGGGATTGCTTTCTGTTGGCGGGACGATACACCTTACTCGAGCAAAAATCTTTAGAGTCTTTTTTACCTAAATGTGAACGAGCGGAATCGTCAGTGATCATAGGTGGCCCTTATAACTCTGGTATTTTAGCAACAGGAACACAAACTCAAAGCCCGCTTTATTATGATTATGCTCCAGCATCAGAGCCAATCATTAACAAAGTGAAGCAAATAGAGCAGTTATGCCATGAATTTTCAATACCATTGCCAGCCGCTGCGTTGCAGTTCTGTATTACTCACCCAAGCGTAATTAGTGTCATTCCAGGAGCAAACTCCGCTGATTTAGTGCATAAAAATAGTGAACTGTTCTTAAAGTCGATCCCTCAAGAATTTTGGCATGCGATGTTAGTGCAAAACCTAATCTCAGAAAAAACTGCAGACTATTTGCCTTTAGGAGGGCGTTATGTCGTTTAAAGTCATTGATGCTCATCAACACTACTGGCAGTTAAGTCGAGGAGATTATGAGTGGCTAACACCTGACTTAAAAGTATTGTATCAAGACTATTTACCGAAGGATCTCGATGTTCATCTGAATAATCATGATATTGAGAAAACCATTTTAGTTCAGGCAGCTCCAACAATCGCAGAAACCAATTTTTTATTAATGTTGGCCTCAAAAGTAGACTCGATTGCTGGTGTCGTTGGTTGGATTGATATGGAGTCAGATAACGCAATCATTGAGTTGCAGCTTCTATCGCAAGACCCTAACTTCAAAGGGATACGTCCAATGCTTCAAGACATTGACGATTCAGACTGGATTTTGACCCCTAAATTCGAAGCGATATTTGAATTATTGGTCAAATTAAATTTAAGTTTTGATGCGTTAGTTTTGCCAAAACATTTATCTCAACTGCTTATTGTTGCTCAACGCTATCCTCAATTAAAGATCGTGATTGATCACGCTGCGAAACCTGACATTGCTGGTGGGCACATGCAAACTTGGCAATTAAACATGCAAGCCCTTTCTCAGTGCGAAAATGTATTTTGTAAAGTATCAGGCTTGTTGAATGAAGCGTCACCTAATGCTGAGTTAAAGGAGTTACAGCCATATTTAGCCGTTTTGTTCAATGAATTTGGCACTAAACGTTTAATGTGGGGCAGTGATTGGCCAGTGTTGAATATGGCTTCAAATTATCAAAGCTGGTTGGAAATGATAAAAACATATGTAGCTGATTTAACTTTGCCTCAGCAGCAGGAAATTTTTAGAAATACAGCAATTCAGTTCTATCGCTTGGAGGATAAAGCATGACATCAATTACAGACAAAAGGCTCGTGTTACTCCATGAGCAAGACAATATTTTAGTGTGTTGTCAGCAGTTAGATGACGGCGAGCACATTATGCTTGAAGGGGTAGAAGTAGAGCTTAAACAAACGATTCAAGTGGGTCATAAGTTAGCGAGACTTGATATCTCTAAAACTGAAAAAATCATTAAGTACGGTGCTGAAATTGGTTCCGCTAAGACTGATATTAGTTTTGGGGAACATGTGCATCTACACAATTTGAAAAGTGATTATATTCCTAGCCATCAGCGCTCTGGTTTAGTAAAGGACGAGGCTTAAGTAATGAGAGCATGGTTAAGAAAAGATGGAAAAAAAGGGATTCGCAACGTTATTGTCGTTGGGTACTTGGTTGAGTGTGCGCACCATGTCGCTCAGCGTATTGTTCATAAATTTGACGATCATGAAGTCCATTTGATTGGATTCCCAGGTTGTTACCCGAATGATTACGCATTAAAAATGATGAAAGCGGTTTGTACTCATCCTAATGTTGGTGGTGCTCTGTTGCTTTCATTAGGTTGTGAAGGCTTCAATCGAGAAGAGTTAGAACAACATATCAAACAGAGTGGCCGACCGGTAGAGACGCTAGTCATCCAAGAAAATGGAGGAACTTTTAATACGATTATTAAAGGGATTGAGAGCGTTAAAGCATTAAAACAAGAACTAGTAAAAGTACCTAAAACTAGAATCAATATTGATGAGCTGGTTGTTGGAACGATTTGTGGTGGTTCAGATGGTACTAGTGGTATTTCAGCCAATCCAGCGGTCGGCTATTGCTTCGATAGATTAGTTGCTGATAATGCAACTTGTATTTTCGAAGAAACGGGTGAACTTATCGGTTGTGAGCAGGTTATGAATAGCCGTGCAGAAACACCTGAACTTGCAGATGAAATTGATAAATGCTTAGAGAAAGCGGCTAATTATTATGAAGTGCTTGGATATGGCAGTTTTGCGCCCGGCAACGCAGAAGGAGGCTTAACCACGCAAGAAGAAAAGTCAATGGGCGCTTACTGTAAATCGGGTGACTCCAAAATTGTTGGGTTAATTAAGCCGGGCGATGTTCCAGCAACGGGAGGTTTGTACCTTCTAGACGTCGTTCCTGACGGTGAAGTGCGCTATGGCTTTCCAAACATCTCTGATAACGCTGAGATTGTTGAAATGATTGCGTGTGGTTGCCACTTAATTCTATTTACTACCGGTAGAGGCTCAGTGGTTGGTTCAGCTATTTCACCAGTAATTAAAATCTGTGCTAACCCTGAGACCTATAAAAAGATGGTTGGAGATATGGATATTAATGCTGGAAAGGTACTACGGGGTGAAGGAACACCACAATCTGTTGGTGATGAAATCTATGATTTAATTATGAAAGTGTCAGCTGGTAAACCAACTAAATCAGAAGCCTTGCAACATCAAGAGTTTATTTTAACCTACAAGCACTTCGAGGAAATCGGGCCAAGCTGCTTACCTTGTTCTAGATAAGTTAGAAATAGTGAACTACAAAACTAAAACGTAGTTCACTATCTTCTGTATTTCCCTATAGTTTTTCGTTTGGAAGTAACGCCATAATCTTTTTAGCAATCTCTGTATTGTTTTGCATTCCACTGAATTTTTCTGATTTCACACCGTGTGCGAATACTTGTACATCGACAGCTGTGTGATCTGTGGTTGTCCAGCCAGTATTACTTTCGGTATTAATGACGTCACGAATTGCTTTTAAAAACTTTTCATCATCATTTTTAGCCGCTACGAGATAAGCCCATTGGTTTTCATTTGGCATGAAGCCTAAAAATTTCTGTAAACTGGCTTTCCATTGTTTATCAGCTTTTAGTTTTTCGACCATTGTTATTGGGCTGATAGAAATATTTCTAATCACCTGTGGGTGCCATGCTTTTAGTCCATTTGCACCAAGTGTTAACCCACCGGTGTCGTGGTCAGCTGTTACCACCATTAAAGTGTCTGGGTTATCATTAACAAAGTCTTTTACTACTGAAACCGTTTGAGCAAATTCATCCATTTCACCCATAACGGTAGCAATATCGTTAGCATGCCCAACCCAATCGATTAAGCTTCCTTCGACAAGCAGTACAAAACCTTTATCATTCAGAGAAAGCAGTTCTAAGGATTTGGCGGTTAAACGACTTAAGTGATTTGAACTTGAGTTGTTAATTGCCCAAGGCAGTTGTTCTTCAGCAAATAAACCTAAAACCTTTGATGAGTTAACACTATCTAGATTGTCTGTTTTATTTACGTAGTTGTAGCCATTACTCTTAAATTGTTTGATCAGCTCAGGTGAGAAGTATTTTCTTCCACCACCTAAAATTACATCAGCACCGGAATCAAGGTATTGCTCTGCAATGGCTTTATAGTCGCCTCTTTTTTCAATGTGAGCTAAAAAGCTGGCCGGAGTTGCATGCGTTACTTGTGAAGAAACAGCGATGCCAATGGCTAACCCTTGTTCTTTTGCCATTTCTAATACGCTTTTTACTGGCTTTTTATTTACATCAACACCAATTGCACCATTGTAAGTTTTGACGCCTGAAGCCATTGCTGTTGCCGAGGCAGCTGAATCAGTAACATAACCGCTGGATAGATCTGGATGTGTAGTGGACATGCCAACCAACATATCATCGAAAATAGTACGTTCAAGTCGCTCAGTTGCAGGGTTGTCTTTGTAATAACGATAAGCAGAGGTATAAGCTGGCCCCATTCCATCGGCAATCATTAAAATTATATTCTTTGGCTTATCAGTGTCGTTGGCAGCAAATAAAGACGATGAAGCTAATAGCAAAGCAGAAGATAGGGCAGAGAGATACAGTCGATTTTTCATTTAATTTTCAACTTATAATTTTAGTTTTAAGTGAATATAAATACTAACAGAATAGAGTATTGTCTGGAATGTTTATTCCAATAATAACTAGTTGAAATTAAAGGGTGTAAAAAGGAGGTCGAAAGTCGGTAAAATTAACAAAGGAAGAGTTAAAATCAAAGTTATATGGCTATTGTAGAATGAATTGTATATCATTTAGAATTCAAATTTCATAAGTGGTCTCAAAAACGAGTTTCATATAACTCAACAGCCACTTGGTATCCCAAATAAAGGAAACTTATGCCTGATAATGCTCTAAAAGCTTATGAAAATCTCATTGCAAATATTGAAAAAGAGTTTCCAAACTTAAGTAAGAGACTTAAAGATATCGCAAGTTTTGCACTAGAGCATCCGACGGCAATGGCGCTAGAGACGGTGGCAAAAATTGCGAATGATGCTAAGGTGCCGCCATCGGCGTTGATTCGTTTTGCAAAAGCTTTTGGTTATTCTGGTTTCACAGAAATGCAGCGCATATTTCAGGTGTATGTTACAGCTCACACTGCCAGTTATAAAGAGCGCATCAGTAATGACATGGTTAAAGCTGATTTAAACGCAGGTGATTCGCCATACGGATTAATGCAGAAATACTGCCAAGAAAATATTATTTCATTACAGCATTTAGAGTTGGGCATTTCCCCCAGCAGCTTGGAACAAGCATTGGGTTTAATAAAAGAGGCCGATCATATTTATGTTTGTGGTCAGCGTCGATCTTTACCTGTCTCGACGTATTTAACATACACATTAAGTCATGCAGGTTGTAAGGTGCACTTACTTGATGGACTTGGTGGATTACTAAAAGAGCAATGTTCTGCCATTTCTGGAAAAGATTTATTAATCGTTACCAGTTTTCACCCATATTCGGCAGAAGCATTGGAAGTGATAAACCATGTATCAACGAGCAAAACGCCATATATTGCTATTTCTGATAACGGGTTTAGCCCAATATCACGCAACGCTACAGTAGCCTTTACTGTTCATGATGCGGAAGTGCATACATTCCGTTCACTATCAGCAACGATGATTTTGGCGCAGACCTTGGCAACGAGTTTAGTATTTAATGGTGAGTGATAAATAACTCATTATAATTAAAAAAAGCCGCTTAAATTAAGCGGCTTTTTGATACTTTACCCGTTTAGAATTTCACATTCATACCTAATGAAAAGCGTCTTCCATAATGGTCAATACGACCACCACGAATTTCATCTTCAAAATATGATTTAATTGTTTCATCGGTTAAGTTTACGGCTTCAAGAGAAACATTGATTGAATCAGTAATTGAATAAGAAATGCTTGCATCTAATGTACCGAAATCAGCTTGTACTTCATCAGCAACAACACCAACACCGTTCTTAACTAAGAACGAATCACGCCAGTTATACGATAAGCGAGCACCAAAATCATCTGTTTCATAAAATGCGACAAGGTTATAACTATTCTTAGATAAACCAGCAATGGTTTGTTCTTTTAGCACTTCATTTTCAACAGCTTCAACTTTACTGTCTACATAAGTGTAGTTAGCTTGCATGCCTAAACCGTCAAATGGCGCAGGTAGCGAGGTAAATACATGTTGAAAGGCTAACTCAAGGCCTTGAATATCACCTTCCCCTGTATTTGACGGAGCACTTAAGGTTACATCAGTACCATTTACATTAAGCAGTTGCGCTTGAGTCGAAATAAAAGTCGTGATGTCTTTATAGAATATTCCTGCAGATGCATAACTTGAATCATCGAAATACCATTCTAACGATGCATCGTATTGGAATGCTTCATATGGATTAAGGTTTGGGTTACCACCTTTAGCGGTTGGTGAATCAGTACTAAACGTGAGACCCGGTCTTAAATCTGGCAGTGAAGGTCGAGTCATTACTTTTGCAAATGCAAGTCGTAGAATTAAATCTTCTTCTAACTCAAAGTTAATATTTGCGCTTGGTAGGAGCTCAGTATAAGTATTTTTGAAATCTACGCTAACAGGCTCGCCGTCAATAATACTTGTACCCATTGGATTTTGCTCAGTACGAACCACTCGGAGTCCTAAGTTACCAAAGAATGGTAAATCATCGGCAGACTCAAAATTTGCTTGGACGTAAGCTGCGTAAACCTTTTCTTTAACTTTATATGAGTTTCTTTGATCACCTGTTGTCAAAGGTTGATTTGTTAAGTCATTACCAAAAAATGTGCTATGAAATGCGTCGCCACTTGGTACTGCAAAGCTGCTTGGGTAATTACCAGAAATACCAGAACTAAAGTCGCTTACTGGAAATTTATCAAAAAACTCGCTATCGAATATTTCACCGCTAATGCCATCAGAGACTCTAATATCACGACGGTTGTATTCACGTTCACGATCTCTGAGACTAAGCCCAAACTCTAAGCTTGAAAAAGTCCCATCAAGGTAGCGTTCAAAATCTAGTTTTAAACCGTTATCTTTATCACTGGCTTCGATTGTTCGATACTCAATTCTACGGCCAGGGAAATTATTGGTATCGGTAATATCAACTGGGAAGCTAAATTGCGGAGCTGAGTTGTAACCGCTGCTGTAATTAAAACCTACGGCCTGCTCTTTTAACCTTAAGCGAGTACGTTTGATAGGATCAGAGGTTTCACTATCCGCTTTTGAAAGGCTGATATCAGCTTCAACACGCCAGTCATTAAATGACCATTCGTTATTAATCCCAATTGTGAATGAATTATGATCAGATTCAGAAGACTCCCTAGAGAGTTGCAACCCAGTACCGTGTGCAATACCTGAAATTAACGAGTTACCTTGAACTACAGCGTTAGTTACATCGCCACCTAGCTCAATATCCATACCGATTTCATCAAAACCAACAACGTAATTCGACCATAATATGTCGATATTCATTTCATGCTCTTGACTGCTGCGCCATTGAATTGCAGATGAAATCGACTTTCTTTCTCTGTTTTGGCGTTCTAAAGTAGGGCGGTTCCGTTGTGGTGCGAATGCATCTTCTAATGATGGCTCTCCATCAGCAGCGTTTAATGCACCTTGTAACCAACCAAAGGTAAATGCACGGTCTTGGCGAAGTTCACGCTCAGAATAGGCGCCAGAAAATAAAATACCAAAATCTTGTTCATCATTAACCCAGTTATACAAACCTGAGATTTTAGGGTCGACACTATCAGCTAAATCTGAATAGCTACCTTTTACTGACACAGATCCTGAGTTCGATAATTGCAATGGACGGAATGTTTGAATATTCACAATACCACCGAGAGCACCTTCTTCCATACTTGCTGAAGGAGATTTTACAACTTCTAATCCAGAGATAAGCTCAGAAGGCAGAATATCGTAGCGAAATTGACGTCCAGTTTGACCACTGTTTTCTACATTTTCATTTACCGCAATGCTTCGACCGTTGAGTTGAGTTACCTGAAATGATGGGCCAAGACCTCGGACACTCACACCAAGACCTTCGCCTCTATTTCTATCAATTTGAACCCCTGGAATTAGCTGAAGCGCTTCAGCTACATTTTCAGTTGGGAATTTACCAATATCTTCAGCAGAGATAATGTCAGTTATGGTAGGTGCATCTTTCTTTAGTTCTCGTGCACGAGATAAACTGTCTGAATAGGTACCAGAGATCTCAATTTTTTCAATTTCTTCTTTCGAATTTTTACGCTCTTCCGCCACTACAATTTGTGTTTGTGAAAAACTTAAAGCAGAAGTAATAGCCAATGCAAGAATAGATTTGTTGTATGACATTTTCCATTTGTCCTTTATTTTTTTTAGAAAATTTATATAAAGTTAAAACGTTAACACTAAAAAATTCCATGAATGATAATATAGAATATTTATTTCAATTGCATTACATAATTGTAATCTAATGTTGATAGAAATATTTTTTGTGTTTTTATTGATACGAAATTGTAATCAGCGAGTGGATCTGTATAGCGATGTGTATTTGAATTGAAAGTGTGTTTGGTTTTTTCGAAGTGGAATGTCGCAAGTTGTATACTGCTGAGTTCTTTTGAGCTGAATTCTTTATTATTCTTAAATGATCTAAAAAAGCATAAACCTTCTTAAGGGAAGGGGGAGAAAGCTTATGCTTGTGATTCTGTTGTTCTAAACCTTATTTCATCGTCGGCATGGTAAATTCGTTACCAGCACGAATTCCACTTGGCCAGCGAGCTGTGATGGCTTTCATACGAGTATAAAAACGAACGCCATCTTGCCCGTGCATATGCAATGGACCGAACAGCGAGCGTTTCCAACCACCAAACGAATGGAATGCCATAGGCACTGGAATCGGTACATTGATACCCACCATACCTACTTGAATTTCTTCGCTGAATTGACGGGCTGTATCACCATCACGAGTGAAAATAGTGGTGCCATTTCCATATTCGTGAGCGTTGATTAACGCAACGGCTTCTTCATACGTATCAACACGTACCACAGATAATACTGGGCCGAAGATTTCTTCGTCATAAATGCGCATACCTGGCTTAACGTGGTCGAATAACGTAGGGCCAACAAAATAGCCATTTTCATTACCGTCACAAACAAAACTGCGTCCGTCTTCAACAAGTGTTGCACCTTGCTCAACACCTGAATCAATGTATGACTTAACTTTTGCTGCATGCTCTTTACTGATGAGCGGTCCCATATGCGCTTCGTCTTCAAGTCCCATTCCTGGTCCAACACGCATTTGAGCAATCTCATCTTTCATCATGCCGATCAGTTTGTCTGCCACTTCATCACCAACACATACGGCGACAGAAATTGCCATACAACGTTCGCCAGCACTGCCATAAGCAGCGCCCATCAGCGACTGCACAACTTGGTTCGGATCCGCATCCGGCATAACAACCATATGGTTTTTAGCGCCACCTAATGCTTGAACACGCTTGCCGGACTTACTTGCCGTTTCGTAAATGTATTGTGCTATTGGCGTTGAACCAACAAAGCTGACAGCTTGAACTCGTTCGTCCGATAGTAATACATCAACCGAAGTTTTATTGCCGTTTACGACGTTAAATACGCCATCAGGAAGACCTGCTTGTTTCAAAAGCTCTGCCATCATCATTGGCACAGTAGGATCTTTCTCAGATGGCTTTAATATGAAGGTATTACCCGATGCAATTGCAATCGGGAACATCCACATTGGCACCATCGCTGGGAAGTTAAAAGGGGCAATACCTGCACATACACCCAGTGGCTGCATTAATGAATGACTATCAACGCCACGGCCGACATTCAGTGAATGTTCACCTTTTACAAGATGCGGAATACCACAGGCAAATTCAACAACTTCGATACCTCGAGTCAGTTCACCCATGGCATCAGAAAATACTTTTCCATGCTCATTGGTGATGACCTCAGCCAAACTTGCTTTGTGCTCTTCAAGCAGTTCTTTGAATTTAAACATTACACGAGCACGATTAAGAGGCGTGACTTTTTTCCAGCTTTCAAAAGCAGTTTGAGCAACTTCAATAGCATGTTCAGTTTCAGCTACAGTTGATAATGATACTTTAGCGGTTTGTTCACCCGTTGCTGGGTTATAAACAGCAGCAAATTCATTACTTTCACTGGCCGTATTCTGGCCATTAATGAAATTCCCTAGTGTGTTCATAAGGTACTCTTTGTGTTTAGATTATTCTGATAACTCAATGCCAGCATCGGCACAGAATTTACGTAAATTGGTGTTGCCTAATGTGGCGTACTTAAGCGGTGTATAGATGGCAGGATCTTGCTCTGCTTCAACCACTAACCAGCCTTGATAATCAGACTGTTTCAGTTTTTCAAACAATGTTGGGTAATCAATGCTGCCGTCACCGGGAACGGTAAATACGCCATTCAATACCGAATCTAAGAAACTGATGTTTCGGTTTAATGCGTCTTTCAACACGGTAGGGCGAATGTCTTTACAGTGGATGTGATTGATGCGGTGACTGTGTTTATCAAATACACGAATAGGGTCGCCGCCAGCATAGGTTAAATGGCCTGTATCAAGCAGTAAACCGACAGAGTCACGGGTATGCTGCATCAACAAATCGACTTCAGCTTCAGTCTGTACGACAGTGCCCATATGATGGTGATAGGCGATCTGCATGCCTTGTTCTAAGCAATAATCTGCAATCTTTGAGAGCTTTTCGCCAAACTCAGCCCATTGTTCAGCTTGTAGAGTAGGACGTTGCAATAGACTGGTTTGCTGCTCGCCATGAATGCAACGATCCACTTCACAATAGACGATGACTTTTGCGCCAAGGGTTTTGAGTAAGTTTAAATGTGGCTTTAATGCTTCGATTTCTTCTTCAACACTGCGTTCAAATAACTGACCACTGAACCAGCCAGAAACCAACTTTAAGTCATGGTTATTTAAAATTGGTCCAAGCGCTTCAGGCGTTCGAGGAAACTTATTGCCTAATTCAAAACCTGAAAATCCAGCTTGTTTTCCCTCTGTTAAACAAGTCTCTAATGGCGTTTCTGCTCCAAGTGATGGCAGATCATCATTAGTCCATGTAAGAGGGTTAATCCCTAATTGAATACTCATTTTTTCTTATCTTTATTTTAGTGATTAGTAAGGTTGATTTTGCTTACCTTGAACATAGGCTTCATGCGAAGCGTTAACAGCTTGACGCTGAGACACCTCTGGCACAGCCACATCCCACCAGTAACCGCCAGCAGAGGTTTGGTAAGGGTCGGTATCAATGGCAACCACATAGGATTTATCAGAGGTTCGAGCACGTTTAAGTGCGTCTTCAAGTTCTCTTAAACTTGAAACTTGCTCTGATTCAGCACCCATTGCTTTGGCGTGTGCAGCAAAATCAAGTTTTGGTGCGCCTGATTCAATAGTTTGGCAATCTTCCAATAGATTATTAAAAGGTGCGCCACCTGTTGCTTTTTGTAGGCGGTTGATGCAACCAAAGCCACGGTTATCAAGTACAACCACAATGATTTTTTGCCCCATCATTACTGATGTTGCAAGTTCAGAGTTCATCATCATGTATGATCCGTCACCAACTACGACAATGGCTTCACGTTCTGGGTTTGCCATTTTCACGCCTAAACCTGCTGCGATTTCATAACCCATGCACGAATAGCCGTATTCAACGTGATAACTTTTCTCAGAATCACAACGCCACAATTTATGAAGCTCACCAGGCAGGCCGCCTGCAGCGCAAATGACTACATCAGAATTCGAACCAGTACGTTTCACGGCACCTAAAACTTGTGCATCACTGGGTAAGCCAGTTTCAGTTTGTGGAGAATCACTCAGCGCTGTGACTTCATCATAATGTTTATTCCACGTAGCAATACCGTCGTGAGCTTGAGTTAACCACGAAGTCTCTGCTTGCCATGTTTTTAGTACATCACTCAATAAAGGCAGTGTTGCTTTAGCGTCACCAACTAATGGCAGGGCGCCATGTTTAATCGCATCTGGTTTTGCAACATTCAATTGGATGAAAGTTTTAGCGTTGAAGAGTGTACGCGATGCGGTAGTAAAATCTTGCAGGCGAGTACCAACAGCTAAAATGACGTCTGCTTCTTGTGCCAATTCGTTAGCGATTTGGCTACCGGTAACACCAATAGCACCGACAGAATTTGGATGGTCCCAAGTCAGTGTACTTTTGCCAGCTTGCGTTTCAGCAACCGGAATACTGTGTTTTTCTGCAAATGCTTTTAGTTCAGCTGTAGCATCAGAGTAATGGACACCACCACCGACAATGATCATTGGTTTTGATGAGCTTAGAAGCGCTTGAGCCGCCGAAGCTAATTCTAATGAATCGGGCATTTGACGACGCGGAGTATGAATTCGTTCTTCAAACATACTCACAGGGTAATCAAATGCTTCTGCCTGCACATCTTGACACAGTGATAAGGTAACAGGACCGCAATCAGCAGGATCAGTCAAGTAATGCATTGCCATTGGCAAACTGGTAATGATCTGTTCTGGACGGCTAATTCTGTCGAAATAGCGGCTCACCGGTTTAAAGCAGTCATTAGTACTAATGCTTGGGTCGTGGAAGGCTTCAACTTGTTGTAATACTGGGTCTGGTGTGCGATTAGCAAAAGTATCGCCCGGCATAAATAACACCGGTAAGCGGTTAACATGAGCTAAAGCTGCAGCAGTAACCATATTGGCGGCACCGGGCCCAATCGAAGACGTACACGCCATCATACGACGGCGGTTGTGTTGCTTCGCAAAGGCTATTGCAGCATGTGCCATGCCTTGCTCATTGTGACCACGATAAGTCGGCAGCACATCTTGCGCATGAAAAAGTGCTTCGCCAAGGCCTGCGACATTTCCATGTCCAAAGATTGCAAAACAACCTGCGAACATGGATTCCAATTGGCCATCAATTTCGACTTTTTGCGCCGCTAAAAATTTAATCACAGCTTGTGCGGTAGTAAGACGTAGGGTTTCCATAAATCTACCTTCAATTAGTATTTTTCTTATTATCGGCTTTGCCAAATTTCAATCAAATTGATGTAGTTTTGGCTGACTTTTTCAACCATTTCTTCATCATCGATTTCATTCGCAAGCCATTGTTTACACGGTTGAGACGTAATCGTACGACCAACGGCAAAGCCCTTACAAATATCAAATTTACAGCTGGCTTTAAAGGTTTGTTGTAACACTTCAATCGGTGCATCCAAACCAAGCAGTAAGACACCTTTACAATGTGGCGCCCTGCTTTTTATCAAGCTGTCGATTAATTGCCATGCTGTATCTGTTGGACTCGGGAGTTTCCACCAATCAGGAAAAACGCCTAAGTTGTAGAAACGCTCCATTACGGTGACAACGGTTGAGTCATCTTTGTCCATATCATGCGGTGGAATGATTTCAAGCAGCAGTTCATGACCAGAATTACAGCAGGCTTGGTAAAGCTCGATGATTTGGCGCTCTTGTGCAATTTGCAATTCTGTACTGTCGTCAGGGTGATAGAAAACCAAGCACTTAACGATATGTTCGATAGGCCAAGTTTGCAGGCGAGCACTGATATCACGACCGCCTTCCAGTTCGATAGGGCGAGACGAAGGCAATTCGACAGGGCGACCAATCCACCAACCTTGCCCTGTAGCTCGGTTCAGAGCATCTTGACCATAAGTATCGTCAATCAACACACCCACTTTATCGCCAAGTCCTTGTTCAGATTGCACCTTTTCAACCGCTTGAGTGAGCAGTGATTTCATCTTATTGATGCGCTTAGGGTCGGCACCGACTTCAACAGCCATATCGAAAAACTGTTTACGGTGATCGAAGGCCAGAATGCATAAATCTTGTTCGTTCTTTGGCGGACGATTCGTGACACGGTGTAAATAGTTCAGCGTTGGATCATTAGCTACATCATTGATGTTTGCGTATTCTTTAATGAAGTGGAATAACTCTTCTTCTGACGGTGATGCTGGTGTGCAACCGTGGCGAGAAACCACCAAGGCACCACACGCATTAGCATAGGCACAAGCGGTTTCATATGACTCACCACGTAACCAACCACGTAAGAAACCACTTAAGAAAGCATCGCCAGCGCCGAGAACATTGAGCACTTCAACTCTAAAGCCGCCAAAGGTTTCGAAGTGAGCTTCCGATGCTGGAATATCTGCATCAAGTACCGTACAACCTTGAGCGCCCAATTTTAATAGAATCGTCGCATCTGATAATTTACGAATGTTGTTAAGTGCAGTAATGGTATCTTCACTGCCGCCGGCGATGTGGATTTCTTCTTCTGTGCCAACAATGAGATCGCAATCAGGCAAAACCTTTTGAAGATGTTTCGATACCGTTTCATTAGAGATAAAACGCGTTTCACCATCGCCTAAACTCGAAAGCCCCCATAGAACAGGGCGATAGTCGATATCTAAAACAAACTTACCACCACTTTGTTTCATGTATTTGATGGCTTGCTGACACACTTCATAACTTTTAGATTGTGAAAGGTGAGTACCAGTGATCAATAGCGACTTAGATTGTGCGATATAGTCATAATCAAAATCATCACAACTGATCGCCATATCCGCACAATCATTGCGATAGAAAATAAGAGGAAACGTTTCTTGATCTTTAACACCCAGAATCACTAAGCCCGTCAGGCGCTCTTTGTCAGTTACAACGTGGCTTACATCGACTCCGTTGTTAGCGAGCTCTTCACGGACAAAACGCCCCATGTGTTCATCACCAACCCGGGTTAGCATCGCTGATTTTAAGCCCAGTTTACCTGTACCTGCGGCAATGTTTCCGGATGACCCACCCAAATATTTAGCAAAACTTGTCATGTCCTCAAGTCGGCTTCCGATTTGCTGACCATATAAGTCAACAGCCGCACGGCCAAGGCAAATTACGTCGAGCGCCTTATGTTGTTCCATACGCAAACTATTCCTAATTTATTGTTATTCTTGTAGTGGTAGGCATAAGTATCTAACCATAAATTTCTTAAGATTTTATCGTCAGGTACTTAAACAATTTACCACTATGAAATTAATGGAACAAAAAATACCACGATGAAATAAATATTTCAATTTGAAAGTTTATAGAATTTTAAATTTCAAAGAAAATTCATTACACATTTAGGTTTAGTTTTTTAAAGGATAGTTAGAATGGTGATTTTAATAACCTGACAAAAAATTTCAGCTCACAGACGACGAATGTGAGGTGTAGTTGTTCTACATAAGCGTTCGGCAACACAGAAGAAATGAAAAATATACACAGCCCTACGGGTTACGCCTAGAATCAAAATGACTAATTGGGAACGGCCTCTAGTTTAGGCTTTGAAATTATTAAATTGACAGAGTTTCAAATGTAGCTGAATAAGGTGAGGTTTAATTTCTTTGGTTCTCTATGTGGACTAAAACGATAAAATGCGATTCAAGTGTGAATGATAAAGGCTGCCTCGGTTTGAGACAGCATTGTCACTATCGAAACCTTACTTGCTGTAGCTAATGTGTTGATGGAATCGAACAATCATATCTTCATGTTCTTTATCCATTTTTAGTTGTTCAGTTAATTTTTTAAACACTTTTTCAACTTTGTTCATAAATTTACCATAGCCTTCACGATCACAGTCATCGCTACCTGCTACGATTATAAAATTGATACAGTCAGCAGTGCCATTAACATCACATTCGTAAACGAATTGAAGATCTTTAGATTCAGGATCAAATCCAATCATTTGCAATTCTTCAGTTTTTTCTTGTTGGTCAAATTTGCTGTTTCTAACAAGAGGTGTCCGCCCATTGGCGATCATAGCGGTACGGGTAAGAGACTTTGTTTCAATCGCAGTTAAGTAATGGTCTTGAATCGTGTCGTATAAGTTTGATAAAACGCTTTCACCGTTCATTAAAGCATTTTTCAGTTTTCTGTTAATTGGCAAGTTTATTGTCACGTAAGCCAAAGAGCTGTGTTCATCCGGTAATGTACAACCTCTAGATTTATAACGCTCAGAAATGGAGCGTAGCTTAAATCCATATGATTCTTTAAAGCCTTTGGACTTAGCAAATAAATCGTAAGAAAGATGTTGATGGTCACGAAACTTTATTCTTAGGTCTACATCTTTATATTGTTGCTGAAGCTTTGTGACAAAACACTGAACCTGACTATGGAATGATGCAGAATTTGCTCTTAAATCTTCACCTGTAGCTAAAAGCACAATACGGATTTTATTTGGTTGATGGCCTTTATCGATAAACACATTTTGAGCTTCATGGTAAGAAGGATTGTAAAAAAATATGATCTGCTCTTTGGTCTGAAAGTGATATGACTCAGTGTGATATCGGATTACAGGTAATTTGTCATTGGCAATAACTTGGCAGTTATGAAGTCCTTCATCTTCAGCTAATTTGAAAATCGTCGGATTTAAATTTTTATATAAATTTTCCAAACCTCCAAAATGTTGAATGAGTTCTGGAGTGACTTTGATGTCAGCTGTGATGTACTGATTAGAACGAGCACTTGTCGGAATGTATACCCGATGTTTGTGACTGATCGGCATGCTGCTTTCCTTGATTTAGTGTATTGCCAAAAGTGCACGCATCTTAACAGTTCTCAATATTCAAAATTTGATCTAGGTTGGGTTTTCGTTGTCAATTTGACTTTGTATTTGAAATCATAACGAAAACAAGTGTTTCATAAATCAGAGGATGAATTTCATAAGACAATTCGATAAGAAGCGAAACCGGTCGACAAACTAAAAAGGCTCAAAAGGCTTATAAGTTCATACAGAAACAGTGTCGTGTGGATGTCCTAAGTTTATTATGATCAACACTTTACTGCTCAGCCCTCTGATTAAGGACTATAAAAACTCAGAATATTTCCATAAAATGCATCAAAATTTTGTTTTACAGAGCAGTTGGAATGTCATTTTTTAAAAAAGCCCTAAGTACGATTGGAATTGGTGCAGCCAAAGTTGATACCCTGTTATCGCTTAACGAGTTTGAATGCGGCGGCGCAATTCACGGTGAAGTACAAGTGAAAGGTGGAAACGTTGATCAAGAGATTAACCACATCATCATTCGACACTTTTGTGAATATATTGAAGAAGTAGAAGACAGCGAAGGTAATAGTCAAAAACGAAAACGACAGTATCAATTATCAGCCGTGAAGGTCTCTGATGCATTTACCATCCAAAGTGATGAATCTTTGGTATTTGATTTTGAGTTCAATATGCACTCACGTGCCCCTTTATCAATTGGACAATCTAGAAACTGGATAGTTACTGATCTAGATATTGATAATGCGCTAGATAAGTCAGATAAAGATGCATTCTCAGTAACACCTAATGTTAAGCAACATACATTACTATCTGCAATGGAAACGCTTGGCTTTAGGATTTCAGAAGTAAAATGTGAAGCCGCAAAACTCAGAGGGGAGTCGATTCCATTTGTTCAAGAGTTTGAATTTAAGCCAACAGCAGGTGATTTTTATCGCAAGTTAGATGAAGTTGAAATTGTGATGCTGAATGAACCACATCATCTTGGCGCATTATTCGAAATAGACAGAAGAGCAAGAGGGTTTACTGGCTTTTTATCTGAAATGCTTGATATGGACGAAAGCCTTGTTCGTTGGGATATCACCGATGAAGATTTAAATGATAATTTCACTGATGCATTGCATCATTTAATTGATTCTGAATCTTAATTTATTGAGGAAATAGAGAATCAAATGCCTCTACCTCCTTCATTGTTATCTCTCCCGCATCGCCTCATTTTGATAACGTAAAAATGGTGCCAAGAAAAACTCTAACAATCTGCGCTTGCCGGTTTTGACTTCAACGGTGACACTCATACCCGGCTGTAGCGCTATCTGTTTATCGCCTACAAGAATCGATTTTTGGTCCATTTTCACCTTAATCTTATAAACACGGCCAACATTCTGCTGCTCAATAGCATCACGCGAGGTTTGAACAAGTTCACCGGGTATTAATCCATATCGTGTGTATGGAAAGCTTTCTACTTTAATTTCAGCTCTCATATTGGGTTTTAAAAATCCAATATCTTTGTTAAGTGCATAAGCTTCGATTTCAAGGTTCGCACTGTCAGGCACAATCACCATTAATGGTTGCGCAGGTTGCACAACGCCACCGATAGTATGTACCTGAACTTGTTGAACGGTACCTGACACAGGTGCTGTTAGATATTGATTACGTTCTCTTTGTTTCACTTTGCGCAAAGTTAATGCATAAGACTCTGACTTAAGCGTTTGTTCTTCAAGTTGCTTGAGTCTTTGAGAGCGAAACATTCTGTCTTGATGAACGCCATTGCTGATAATTGAGGCGAGTTGAGATTTAGCCTCTATCAACCGACTTTTTTGTACTTTCAATGTTTGGCTTGTTTCTACCTGTTTTTCTTTGTATGCAAGCCAATCCACATAAGAAACATGCCCTTTATCACGCAGCTTTTTAGTCACTTTTTCTTGTTCGGTAAAAAGTGGCTCCAATGTTTTAAGTTTTTCAATGTTAGTTTTAACTGACTCAATTGTGGCTTTTTGTTGAAGCAGTGCCGACGCAAGGCTGCTTTTGAGTGATTTAAATAATTCAAAGTCACGATTAAACAACTGGCTTTGCAGTTGAATTTGTTTGCTAGTGGTTTTATTCCATAATTCAGGTTGTTGCGTTGATATTGATTGAGTAAAGCTCACTTGAGCGTTAGGCGAATCTAGACTGTGCAGTAATAAATTTAAACGGAATACATTAAGTTGCGCATTTTGCATGTCGTGTTGAACTTGTTGGACATTGACCTCAGACTCAGTTGGATTGAGTTTAATTAACTTGTCACCTTTAGAAACTCGCTGTCCTTCAGTCACATAAATCGCATCGATCTTGCCAATTTCTAAAGCTTGGACGGCTTTAACCTGACCAACAGGTACAATCTTTCCTTGAGCAGTGGCTTCAATGTCAATTTTTCCAAACCATGCCCAAATCACTAGAATGATAAATAGACTCATGATGATGATGGCAACACTCCGGCCAACTGGAGAAGCTGGTGTTTCTAAAATCTCTACCGCAGCAGGTAAAAACTCGAGTTCATCACCTTTCCTATCCTGCTCACCTTGCTTGTCGTAATACTTTATCGCTGATTTCCAGATTGCAGAGTATCGTTTCAATGTCTCAAACATTATTGTGCCTCCCCAATTTGTGCAGACCAGAGTTTGGCGTACCGTCCATTTTTAGCGAGTAAGGCATCATGAGAGCCATCTTCAACAATGGTACCGTTTTCAACCGTGATGATTCGGTCGCAATGCCGAACCGTAGACAGTCGGTGAGCAATAATGATCACCGTTCTGCCTTGGCAAATGTGTTTCATATTATCTTGGATTGCTTTTTCTGATTCATAATCCAATGCCGAAGTTGCTTCATCAAAAATCAAGACTTTTGGATTGGTTACAAGTGCTCTGGCAATGGCGATACGCTGCTTTTGACCACCTGACAAACCTGCACCACGCTCACCAATTGGCGTGTCATAACCATGAGGCAGTTGTAGAATAAATTCATGTGCGCCTGACAGTTTTGCGGCGTTAATAATGCGATCCATCGAGATGTTGGGATCGGTAACGGCAATATTTTCTTTTACTGAACGATGAAAGAGCACGCTTTCTTGTAATACGACACCCACTTGTCGTCTTAACCAAGCAGGGTCAAGCAATGCTAAGTCGCTACCATCAACGAGTACCTTTCCGTTTTCTGGAATATAAAGCCGCTGTATAAGTTTTGTTAGCGTAGATTTTCCTGATCCAGACTTTCCAACAATACCTATGGTTTGTCCTGCTGGAATTTCAAGATCAACGCCCTGTAGGATTTTTTGTCCTTCAGAAGAATAGCGGAAATGCACACCTTCAAATTTGATGTTTCCTTTAATCGGAGGGAGTGCTTGGCGATCTAAACTTTGTTGTGGCTCTTGTGGAATGTTAAGGACATCACCTAGACGATCCAGCGAAATTCTGAATTGCTGAAAATCTTGCCATAATTGCGCTAGTCGCAAAATAGGAGCTGAAACTTGGCTTGATAACATGTTGAATGCGATAAGCTGACCGACCGTTAATTGGCCGGAAATTACCAGTTGTGCGCCTTGCCAAAGTAAGATAGCTGAAACAACTCGGCTAACCAATTGAACAGATTGCCCACCAAAAATACCAAGTACCACTGACCGGAATGAGGCTTTAACGTATCCTGCCAACTGTTCTTCCCAGCGTTGACGCATTTGAGGCTCAACGGCCATAGACTTGAGCGTTTCCATACCCGTGACAGATTCGGTTAAAAAGGCTTGGTTTACCGCACCACGTTGAAATTTTTCCTCAGTTCGATTTCTTAGCTCAGGAGTAATAAATATTGATATCAAGAAGTAAATCGGAATAGACGCTAATACGATGTAAGTGAGCGTCGGGGAATAGAAATACATCACCACAAAGAAGACAAAAGTGAAGCCAAGATCAAGCACTAAGGTTAGGGCATTCCCCGTTAGAAAAGAACGAATGCTTTCTAACTCTCTCACTCTAGCAACGATTTGGCCTACAGGTTGTGAATTGAAATAGGCAATAGGTAAACGGACGAGGTGATCGAACAACCGTGAACCCAATTCGACATCGACCCGGCTGGTTGTATGCGAGAAAATATAGGTTCGCAACCCTCCAAGCACAACGTCAAATAAGGTGATGATGATCAATCCGATGACCAATACGTCGAGTGTGGTTAACCCTCTGTTTACCAGAACTTTATCCATGACTACTTGAAAGAAAAACGGCGTAACTAAAGCAAAAAGTTGAATGAAGAAAGAGATAATAAGCACTTCTTTAAATAACTTTCTGTATTTTACAATGACAGGGATAAACCAACTAAGGTCAAACTTTCTATCTTTATCTGCAAGTCGAGCTCGACTCGTCATCAAAATCGCCCTGCCATCCCATTGTTGAAATAATTCATCAGTCGATAATTTTTGAGGTTGCTGGCCGGGGACTTGTATCAGGGCTTGCTTATCTCGGATTGCAGCGATTAAAAAGTAGGTATTGTCCTTATTAATAGCGATGAGTGGGTAAGCCGCTTTTTCTGCTCTGTCTCGTTGAATGATTGTTGATTTAGCTTTAATACTGAGCTTTTTCGCAGCTCTAAGCATGGTTGTAGGAGAAAGGTCGTTACCATCAGGGCAAAATTCATGTTTTATTGATTCGATATCAGCAGGCTTTTTTAAGTACTGCAACATCATAATAAAACTCATTAATCCAGTTTGGTTATTTTCTTTTTTTGATGCTTGTTGAAAATGCATAATTACAACCACAATTTCTGAAGAGGATAAGATTAATAAAAATTAATAAACCAACTAAATGTTAATGGTTTGTTTTTATCTTTAACTTTATTTTTTATTAATACCATTTTTTGTTTATTAAACACAAATATAAGGCTGGATAAATATGAAAAACATGTAACTTAAACGGTGTTTTATACCGTTAAATTTAATTTTACTGAATTTTTAAAATATGAAATCTACTATTTGTCGCACACTTTTGCTGATGTGTGTGACGTAAATCTGACTTATGTCATATGCTTGGCGTCACTGTGCTCCGAATGTTTACGCATTGGTTGTTAATTTGATTTTTCTGTTATTGCTGTCGCTTATATATATTAACTAATGCTTATTTAGTGGCTCACTCTTTATATTCAAAAAAGTTATTTATATAAGAGTTAATATTCTAAAAAATATTTGGATACTTTTTTGTTCACATGTTACATATGTAATAAATAAGTTTTTAACAATTTATTATCAATCGTGTTGTATAGGTTAAAGTCTAATTACAACTTGAATGATTTTACTTAGCGAAATTACATAAAAATAGATAGCGAAGTAAACGAGGGGAATAATATGGGGTTGTTCAGCTTTTTTAGAACCGTTTTTACAGGTAAGTGGGATGGTGGTAATGGCAATGACCATAAAACCCTCGTTCATTTTAAAGCACAAATGTGGGGACACGGTGGTAATGATTATCTAGAGGCCATTGCAGGTGGTGCAAAAATCTGGGGGGGAACAGGGCACGATACGTTAGTTGCTTGGGCGGCTGATGCAAGATTGTGGGGCGAAAGTGGCAACGACACCCTAAGAGCGCACGGACTCAACGCGGAAGCGTATGGTGGCTCTGGTAATGATTATGTCGAAGTTTGGGGAGCTAGAGCGATTGCTGACGGCGGAACGGGGAATGATACCGTTAAAGCCTATGGTGCTTATGCGGACGTGAGAGGAGGCAGCGGTGACGATATTCTCAGAGCGTTCGGTTTATATGCAAAACTCAATGGTGGTACAGGTAATGACAGGATCAGCTCTGTCGCTGGTGGGGCATACATTAAAGATGATTCAGGTCATAACAAAATTTACGCCGCTGGTGGTGCGAACGTTATTGAAACTGGCTGGACGTGGAGTTGGGGCAATGACCGAATTGAAGCAGTCGGTGGTGCTAATATAATCAGTGCAGGCGGTGGTAATAATGATATCGATGCACTAGGCGGTCTAAATGTAATCCAAGTGGCTCATGGTAATAACGACATCCGTGTTGGCGGTCTAGCAAACACCATTCTTGCAGGACATGGAAATAACAAAATCAGTACGATTGCTGGTGGTAACTTTGTTTTAGCGGGTAACGGTAATAACACCATTAATGCTGGTGGTGTTGCGAATATTCTTCTTGCGGGTGATGGTCAGAACAACATCAATACCGCTGGTGGTTTGAACATTGTACTTGCAGGTAACGGTGGCAATAAAATTAATGCGCTAGGAGCGGGTAACTTTATTGCTACTGGATCTGGAGATGATGATATTACGGCTGGTGGTGTGGCGAACATTTTGATTGCAGGCAATGGTGATAACGTCGTAAAAGCACTTGGTGGTGGCAATTTAATTCAAACAGGTAATGATGACGATACCATCATCGCTGGCGGTGGTGCGAACGCCATTATTGCTGGTGATGGTCGTAATGAAATATATGCCCTAGGTTATGGCAATGCTATTTGGGGCGGAAATGGCGATGATCATGTTGCAGTTGGTGGTCGGTACAACACCAGTTTGCTGGGTGATGGTGACAACAATCTAGTTTCTGTTGGTGAATATAATTTTGCTTTCTCTGCTGGTGGCGATGACTTTATGGGCTTGTTCGGTATGAACAATGTTGCTGTTGTCGGTGGTGGTGACAATACTGTTGTTGCGATTGGTAATACCAACGTGCAAATTGCTGGTAGTGGTGATGATTTATTACTGGCGGGTGGCGTCGGTAACGTTCAGGTTGCGGGTGACGGTGATAACGCACTCGCCGCCGTAGGACTTGTAAATGTGCAATGGGCAGGAACCAGCGATGACACCATGCTTGCAGCGGGTAAAGGAAACATACAGCTCGCAGGTGACGGTAACAATAGTTTATTTGCGGCAGGTCAGTATAACGTTCAAATTGCAGGTTCAGGCGATGATTTTGCTATCGCTTTAGGGCAAGCTAACGTGGTGTCTACTGCTGATGGCCGAGATACGATCGTCGCTGGAGGCCAGTATAACGTGATGCTTTCAGGCGGTGGCGATGACACCCTATTAGTTGCAGGTGAAACCAACGTCGTTGCGACAGGTTGGGGAAATGACACTGGGATATTTGGTGGTCGTCAGAATATCATCTTACTTGAAGGTGGTGATGATACTGCAATTGTAGGTGGACAAACTAACGTCGTGTTCGCAGGAAGTGGCGATGATAAGCTGCTGGTTGCTGGCGAAAGCAATTATGTCGCAGCTGGCAGCGGTTCAGATTTACTCATAGTCGCAGGACGTGATAACTGGGTGGCAACGGACAATGATGTTGAGTTTAATCTTGAAGATTTGCCAAATGGTGGCCAGTACGCATTTGATTATTCTAACAACACAAATCTAAGTGAATATATTGATAGTGATTACGCAAGTAATTTTGAACTGGGGCTAACTGCATCTGCTGAAGTGCGTTTAAGCGGTCAGCTTGCGTTGATGTTCCCAGATCTTGAATTTTCACAACAAGACACACCAGACTGGAGTATTCCAACGCTTACGCTGCCTCAGTTTGATTTCGATATTCCAGATGCACCGGAATTAAGAGGGGCTAATCTTGAGTATCGTTATGGCAACCTCGGTCAGTACGGATTACCGAGCATTGATTTGCCGACGTTCTCGACACCTGAGTTCCAAATTCCGAACATCACTATCCCTTCGATTACGTTGCCTCGCTTCAGCGATATGAATGTGGATATTCGTGATTTTGATATTGAAGGAAGTTACGACTTCAACTTCAGTATCGACGGCACAGGCGCCGCACTCAGTCAATTGCTGGGTGGCTTGAGTCAAGGTACGTCATTTATTGGTGGAGACATTGATGCGTGGGTAAGAAGCTCATCAGAGACGGCTGCAAATAATGATTTTTCAATATTTGCAAACGGCAACTTTAATCTAACGGATTTACCTGGGCAAACGTCAACTGAACAAAACCAAGTGGGTATTAACTACATTGTCGGTCAACAGACTCAAGACTTTGAGTTCTTTAAACCATTGCTTGATCACATTGATAACGATATAGATACTACGCCTGAATCTTCGGGTGAGCGTGGTTCAACAGAGTTTAGATTACCGACCTTCAATATCGGTTCGCTCACTGCACCGAACCTTCGCCTGAACTCGTTTAGTTTTGCAGGCTTTAGTTCACTGCTTGGTGAAAAGCTGAGTGGTAGAGACTTTTACGGCTATGAGGTGCCAGATTTTGAAATCCCAGAAATTGGTACACCAGAATTTGACTTACATGATGTCATTGGTGTTGAAAACCTGACTTCGCAAGAGAAAACGCTTTCTTTACCGTCGTTCAACTTCCCCAATATACCGGGCGTGGATTGGTCTAAATATCTACCCGACTTAGACACTCAGTATGATCTGCTTTCTGATAATGGCGATATGGCATTAGTGGCGGGTCAAACGAATAAAGTATTGCTGGGTGGTGGCGATGACGCTGCGATCGTCGCTGGAGAAAATAACTTCGTCCAGTCTGGCGATGGTAATGACATGGCATTGGTGGCAGGACTGACTAATCGTTGGTTCGGTAATGATGGTAATGACTTTGTACTCGCTGGTGGCAGAGACAATGAATTGTATGGCGGTAAACATAATGATGTGATGATTGCATTAGGGGCAAACAACTTCATTGACGCAGGTACTGGGCGTGATATTTCTATTGCCATTGGTGATCAAAATAGAATCAACCATAGAGATGGCGATGACTTAGCCGTAGCAATTGGTAATAACAACATCATTAAAGCAGGCGATGGTGCAGCGAATACCCTAATTGGCATTGGTGCAAGCAACTTGATAGTGGGGGCTAATGCTGATGACTTGGCTGTTGCTATTGGTCAAACCAACGTGATCAGTGGTGGTGCAGGCAACGACACCTTAACCGCAATCGGCCAAACCAACACGATTTCTGGTGGCGCGGATAACGACATCATTCTTGCCGTTGGTGATCAGAACACTCTAAAAGGAGAAGGCGACAGCCGCTTCACTGGTGATGACGTTATTATCGGTTTAGGCCGTGAAAACCAATTATTTGGTGACAAAGGCAATGATTCACTTTACGCCGTAGGTCAGAGTAACTTGGTGAACGGTGGTGAAGGCAATGACTTTGCCGTTGTTGCTGGAATGGAGAACACACTGAATCTAGGCGCAGGTAACGATATTGGTATTGCCATCGGTAAAGATAACACGCTTAACGGTGGTGCAGGAGACGACTTCTTCATCAATGTTGGCTGGAACGTCACCATGGACGGTGGCGATGGTAATGATGTCTTCTTTAGTTTTGGTACAGATGGACAAGGTGAAGGTGGCTCAGGTAACGATGCCTTCTTAAGCTTTGGTTGGGGAACGCTTGATCTACTGACTAATTCAGGCTTAGCGAGTGATCTGGGCATTTTATATCAAGGATTAAACTCATTGCTTGAAGCCAATACTAGCTATTACATTGATGCAATCAGTAACTGGATTAATACTGATAACGTTTTGACACTCGAAGGTGGAGAAGGTAACGATTACTTTGCTTCTGGTTTTGGACATCAAGTTGCTAAAGGTGGCGCAGGTTCTGATACATACGCTTTCTATGCTGACAGTGGTAGCTTTAGTATCGAAGATTCTGAAGGTGCAGATATCCTAGATATCAGCAGCCTAGGCTTAGACTTCGATATTTCATTGGATAATTTAATCCTTGAAAATAATGTACTGAACCTTGTTAACAATCATCAAAGCTTTGGTGAAGTGAACCTAAGTGGCTTCGGCGCTGACGATATTATTCAGTTTGGAGATCAAAGCATTGCTTACAATGATCTTGTGAACTATTGGGCTGAAAATGATGCTCAGTTCTACACTGACTTCCGTTTTGAAGTACCTGACTTTTCAGAACTGGTTGCAGGTGGTCAAAGCATAGTCGATCATTTAAATGGCTCAGTACTCGACCCGAACAACCCTTGGGTTACTGACTTCTTCCAAGGTGGATTAACTGGAGCTTCTGGGTTAGTTTCAAATGCATTTAATGACATCAATTCACAGATTAGACAAGGCTTAGCCTTCGCTTAACATAATCAAAGTGGTAATGATAAAGCCGTCTCAAAGTTAAAGTTGAGGCGGTTTTTTTTCTTTTGCTTTCAGTTTCTTAATTTTGATGTTTCTGTTAATTTCTAAACAATAATAACTGCCGAACGAAAATATGGAATTTTTTGCAAGCCACACAGATTTGGCATTGGTAAGGAAACACAGAGAGCGGATCCTATGTGTAATAGCCACACTGTTACTACTTATTCCTATCGCTTCAAAGGCTGAATCGAGTATTTGTTATGGTTCAACCGCAAACGGAAGTTTGACGAATGGTGTACAACTGCCTGCCACTGGGGACAATTTTGTTGGTTACAGCCGGATTGCACGATTAGCAGGTCGAACTTACGTTCACTCAGCGGTGAGAAACATCATTCTTTCGTCCTACCAGCAGTTAAAGACAGAACTTCCCCAAAAAGTATTCAAATATGCAGAAACAGGTTTTAAATCTGGCGGAAAATTTAAACCTCATAAAACGCATCAAAATGGATTATCGGTGGATTTCATGACACCTATGCTTGACGAGCAGAGCAATTCCGTTCATTTGTCGACGTCGCCATTAAACCGGTTCGGTTACGA
The DNA here is from genome assembly GCF_056591695.1 of Parashewanella sp. 2304DJ23-3. NCBI lineage: Bacteria > Pseudomonadati > Pseudomonadota > Gammaproteobacteria > Alteromonadales > Shewanellaceae > Parashewanella > Parashewanella sp. 2304DJ23-3. Next base: position 341,030 of record NZ_JBWQOH010000003.1, on the reverse strand, counting down.
CATTGAGTTTGATGCAAAAGGCCGATATGAAAACTTAACCATCGACTATGTTGCTCTAGCCGCTCATATTACTGCGCTTCATAAAAATGCTAAAAGCCAAGGCTATGATTTATGGAGGGTAATTTTCGACCCAAATCTACAACCTAAGTTGTTTGATACTGAATATGGGCATTACCTCAAAAAGCATGTGCAGTTTTCGACACGACGATCATGGGTGAGGCATGACGAGCATTACCATGTCGACTTTAAAGTTCCTTGTAAACGATAAAATCAATAACACGGAGACTTTTTGGAACATGGACAGTAAGTTAGTTCGATACATTTTGTTTATTGTAGTAGTCGTTGCTATAGCTATTTGGGTCGATCACTTTCAAGGAAAATGGATCAATAATCGAGTTACGCATCTTGTCACACAAGCGATAGACTTTTTTGAACAACAATCTAATGAATTTGATTTTAAAACCGTCGATGTTGAGATCAAACTACCTGCAATAGAAACTCATCTTGAACAAAGTAAACAAGCTGTACCCAGAAATGATTACATTGAGGTTCATAACTCATCATGCACCAATGCTGTACTTACGATAGAGCAAGTAGCAGCCCGAAAGCGTAAACAAGAAGGTAACTTAATATTTTCTTGGATTGATGATAATGGCGTTTCTCATTTTTCTGATAAGTTATTTGGTGGCGAAGACAACATAAAAGTTCTTGATCATTATGGTATCGAGTTAGACCCATTCGAATTGGAAATTACCACTAATCGGCAATTGCCAATGAACTTCGAGAAAGAAATTACCATTGGGGTGAAGAAAATCTACCAAATAGTGGGAGGGTATATTGGTAAAAAGTACTTAAAGCCGGTAAAGCTCAATTTAACCTTTGCCCACTCTAAGCGAGAGTATCAACTCATCCAAAGCACGATGGCTCCGTCAGTAACAGCCAGCCAAGGCTTCTACAGTCCGAGTCATAATTTAGCGGCAATTTGGTATAAGAATCAAAGGCAAGCAAAAGCAACTGCATTGCATGAGGCTGTACATGTTATTAATTCAGGTTTATTTGGTAATACACCTCGCTGGCTAAATGAAGGGCTTGCAGAATATTTCGAAGACCTCAGTGTAAATGGGTTTAACGCTGTGATTACACCTGACAACTGGTATTTAAATCGCTCAGTACGGAATATTTCTTTAAACACACTGACCAATGAAGATAGTGTGCATTGGAAAGGCAAAATGCGACCAACCATGTATTCTGCCTCCCATTCATTGATTTACTACTTGATGAGTACAACAAAAGGCAAAAGATTAGCAAATCGATTGTTTAAAAGTCTTGCTAAAAATAGATGCCGCGCTCTCGATATCAATGCCTTGTTATCGACGTATCCCGGCGGAATAAGTGTACTTGAGTATGACTGGAAACAATGGCTTAAGAAAGGAAAATATCAAACTCAGTCACTGTCAACGATAGTGAGTATTTAATGATTCTTGGCAGTTAGAGATTATTGATTTTTCATTATGAACGCTTCACTCGCACGAAATGTTAAATCTCGTTTTGCTTGAGTTAAAAGATTACGATAATATAACTTTTCATTATAAAACAGGCTGTTGCTCGAATTAATAGGATTTGAAAAATTATTGGGTTACTTTTACGTCGAAATTGCTAAAAACTTTTGGCTAGTAGCCGGAGCAGAACAAACACTTCGTGATTCAAAAATTAAGCTTAAACAATTCAAATCAAGCAATATTATATTTATATTGGCTTAAACCCCAAACCAGTTTGCCAGCAAGGGCAAATGGATGTTAACTGTTTTTGGAGTTATAGATGTTCAAATCAATAAAAAGAAAACAGGATGAACAAAATAAGGATGGTGACACTAACAATGTATCCTTGGATTTTAAACTTATGTTTGTCTATCACATAACTATGATGATCTTATTTGGTTTTAAGCCAATTTCAGACCCACTTTATCAAGTTTATTTAGCCGTATCTCTTATATTAGTTCTTGTACTAGTGTCCATTTTAAATAAACTTAAATCCAACTGGTCTTGGCCTGGGCTGTCTCTTTTGAGCATTCCATCAATTACATTTAACCTAATATTTATTTACCTTTTTTTAGCCTTCGCTTCTTATACAATGACTACTGGAGGCAACTTCCCTGATGTATCTTTGGCAAATTTAAAACCTTTGCTACTTGAATCATGGGGGATAATTTTGCAAGCAGCATCTGATCCCGTATTTACCCCTTGGTACTTAGCAGGTGTGGGTATAGCTTTCATGAATTTAATGGTAAATTTAAAGCTGGTAACATTAAAAAAGTCAAACTTTGAGGTGCAGTGTAACAGTCATTAACAAGTCAATTAATCGTGACTGCTAAAACTAAGTTTAGTTTTGCTCTAACAGATACTTTACTAAGAAACTATCAGTCATTTAACAGGTTGCTATGATTTTTCAGAGGCTTCTAGTTCTAAAATTTGTACTCTTATTTTTTCGGCTTCAGCCGTGATCATTGAGTAGGATTTTATATCGCCGTTACGCTGAGCATGCATGGCTTCTTCAAGTTTACGTTCGTACAGTTTGTCTAACTTTTTAATTGGATCTCGTTTAAATATTGAAAACATATCTAATAACCTTTAGTTTGATATCTAGGTTATACGTTATGTAGTGTGTTTCGGTTTTCACTAATTTATTCAGTTGAAATAAAAACAAAAAATCACTAGAAAGGGCAAATGTAATGGATCCGTTTTAGTGAGCATAACTTATCTCAAGGAGGTTCGTTTATGAATGAAGTTTATCTTTATGTATACATACTTCTAGGCATTATTAGTCTGTTCAATCTCATTGCTACGGTGGTGGTATTTCGTACCTATTTCGAAAATAAAATGCGGCGAGTGTATCAATTACTGTTTATTTGGTTAGTTCCTTTTATTGGTGCAATCCTCGCCATTTATCTTAATCAAGAAGATCGTTTTATCAAAAAACCAAAACGTAAAGTGGGGAACGATACCAGTATCAGTGACACTTATGCTGGGCCACTTGGGCGTTAATTGAAGTTAAATAGTTTTGGCCGATAGTGGGTAGTCTGCTCCTGTTAACAGTGTTACCTATTACTTCTCATATCAGAGCTTCTACATCGAAAACCTTACTTATTCGGCCTTTATTCCTTAGTGCAAATAAAGGCCGTAATTCAGAACTCTAGAAGAAACCTAATGGGTTCACATCATAGCTCACCAATAAATTCTTAGTTTGCTGATAATGTTCAAGGGCCATTTTATGGGTTTCGCGGCCGACACCTGACTTTTTATAACCACCGAATGCCGCATGAGCTGGATACATGTGATAACAGTTGGTCCAAATTCGGCCGGCTTCAATTTTACGTCCCATTCGATAGGCAAGGTTCATATCACGTGTCCAAACACCTGCGCCTAAACCAAACTCAGAGCTGTTAGCCAACTCAATGGCTTCGCTTTCATCTTTAAAGGTACAAAGTGATATCACTGGGCCGAAAATTTCCTCTTGGAAAATTCGCATATCGTTTGAACCTTTAAGCAGTGTTGGTTGAATGTAGAAACCGTTTTGATGTTCGGTATCAACCGTTTCAACTTCACCGCCAAGTAACACTTCTGCGCCTTCTTGTTGACCAATGGCGATGTAGCCCATGATTTTATCGAACTGCTCTTGTGACGCTTGTGCGCCAACCATGGTTTCGGTGTTTAGTGGGTTACCACGTACGATCGCTTTAGAACGCTCGATAACTTTTTCAATGAACTTCGGGTAAATGTCTTCGTGAACAAATAAACGTGACGGACAGGTACATACTTCACCTTGGTTGAAGTAGGCGAGCACGACACCCTCAATACATTTACTTAGGTATTCATCTTCATGATCCATCACATCTTTAAAGAAGATGTTAGGTGATTTACCGCCCAGCTCTACTGTGGATGGGATGATGTTTTCAGCTGCACATTTAAGAATGTGTGAACCAACAGGTGTTGACCCCGTAAAGGCAATTTTAGCAATACGTGTACTGGTGGCGAGTGCTTGACCTGCTTCTTCGCCATAACCGTTGACGATATTAAGCACGCCTTTAGGCAGGATGTCTTCAATGAGCTCGGCCAGTACAAGAATTGAAGCTGGTGTTTGCTCAGCGGGCTTTAATACCACACAGTTACCGCCGGCTAAGGCTGGAGCAAGCTTCCACGCTGCCATAAGAATGGGGAAGTTCCAGGGAATGATTTGTCCAACAACACCCAGTGGCTCATGAAAATGGTATGAAACTGTCTTTTCGTCGATTTCACCAATAGAACCTTCTTGCGCACGTAAACAGCCTGCAAAGTATCTGAAGTGATCTACTGCCAGTGGAATGTCTGCAGCAAGCGTCTCACGTACTGCTTTACCGTTGTCCCACGTTTCTGCAACCGCCAGATATTCAATGTTTTGCTCTATTCGATCAGCAATTTTAAGCAGTAGGTTTGATCGCTCTGTCACTGAAGTAGTACCCCATGCGTCTTTAGCAGCATGGGCAGCGTCTAAAGCTAGGTCAATATCTTTAGCGCAAGAACGAGGGATTTCACAAAATGACTTTCCATTCACCGGACTGATGTTATTGAAGTATTGGCCTTCACAAGGTGGTACCCATTCACCGCCAATAAAGTTTTGATATTGATTTTTAAAGCGAATTACGGAACCGTTTGTACCAGGAGTAGAGTAGATCATAGATGTCCTTACTATTGTAATTGTCGACTTTTCTTATTAACGTAATGGCAAGAAATGGAATTATCTTTGCTGAAAGTTCACAATGTTTGACTCTCAGTACAAAAGGGCACGGAAATGATCTCTGAAAAGTTATCCAGTTTGCGTAATAATCCAAAGGTATTGGTTGAAAGTAAGCTGAGCTTTACTGCATCGGAAACAGAACTCGGCATTTATGATACCTATGAGCAAGCTCATCGAGTCAAGCTGAAATCTGACCAACTTCTTTTTTGTGGAATGGTTAGTGGCAGAAAGGTGATGCACGACGATAACGCCAATTACGAGAGTGATTTTCTCCCCAATGAATCCTTTGTTATTGCCCCAAATCAAACCGTAGAAATTGATTTCCCTGAAGCTTCAATTGATGATCCAACTACATGCCTTGCGATAGAAATATCGATGGAACGCATTCATCGAGTGGTCGAACAATTAGAGTCAGCAAGCCCATTGGAGCGTGAGTTTGGTCATTGGCAATATGATCATCGACTACTTCATATCAATCATGCGGCATCGACTCAGCATTTATTAAATCGCATTGTGCAGATGTACACAGAGAATCATCAAGATAGACAGTACATGATTGATTTGGCGATTACTGAATTGACGGTAAGGTTATTAAGAGAGCAGACACGTAATTTTATACTCGACTACAGCGAAGCTGCACCAGATGCGAACGGTTTGAGTGCCGTCATTAACTATATACATCGAAATTTAGACATTCATATCGATATCGATAAGCTGTGTAAGGTCGCGGGTATGAGCCGAACCAAGTTTTTCACTGAGTTCAAAACTCACTTCAACTGTACACCTGCGGCGTTTCAATTACAGGCGAGACTGAAAAAAGCGGCAGAGTTACTCAAGAAAAATAATAAAATTACTAAAGCGTGTTTTGATTCAGGCTTTTCAGATACCAGCCACTTTAGTCGCTGTTTTAGGAACTTTTACGGTTTAAGTCCGAGTGAGTTTAGGGAAGGGTATAAAAGCAATTAATTGTCTTTAACAAAATGAATTTCAAGACCTTCTTTGAGCTTGTTTATCTGATCTTCATATTGAATGCATCAAAAGACTTCAATTTTTATGAACTAAGTTTAAGTTCTGCTTAAGAAAGTTGGTAATGGTGTTTACACCTTTGTCTTTTGAAAGTATAAGAATTTAATACAGCATTATCCGTGGTATATTCTCATTCTCAAAAAAATTAAAAAAATGGAGTTTCAACATTGGGTGAGCAATTAACCGTAGTTATTATCGAAGATGAACCTGCGATTGCGGAAAATTTAATTCATGTCATAGAAGCTGATGGTTATACAGTGCAGTGGTTTGCTACAGCAGGTGAAGGTCTCACCTATTTAAAGCAATATTCAGCAGCGTTATTGGTGCTCGATGTTGGTCTTCCCGATGGCAATGGATTTGAGCTTTGTAAGGCTATTCGTGAGTTTTCTGATTTACCCATTATTTTCTTAACTGCACGCAATGATGAAATTGATCGAGTTGTCGGTTTAGAAATTGGTGCTGATGATTACGTAACAAAACCTTTTAGCCCAAGGGAAATGTTAGCTCGCATTAAACTGAGAATTAAGTCTAGAGGGGTAACAGTCAATAATGCGCCGATTCAAGCTAGTCATAACGATGGACTTGTTGCCGATAATTACGATTATTTTATAAAAGGGCAGGCGGTTGGTCTGACTGCTGTTGAGTTTAAAATCTTCAATAAATTAATTTCTATATCAGCCAATGTACTGAGCCGTGAGCAATTGATGTTAGCCGCTGATATGGCACCAGAAGCATCGTATGAACGAAATATTGATACCCACATAAAAGCAATCCGCAATAAATTAAAACCCTTTGGGCGGTCTGAGTGTATTCAAACCAAACGTGGGTTTGGTTATTTCTATAGCTCTGACTGCAACAATACTCAGGGATAAATTGAATGCAGTGGCCTAAAATTCCTCTTGGATTACGTTTATTTACGCTTTATTTTGTACTCGTAGGCTTTACGGCTTACATGGTCAGTAAGACCATCACTCAAGAACTCAAACCCACAGTAAGGCAAACCACTGAAGAAACCTTAGTGGATATGGCAAATTTACTGGCAGTGTTAGCGCAAGAAAGCGTGGCAAATGGTCAATTATCGCAAAGTCGTTTTTCGAAACTTTTGACTGCATATGGCAAGCGCGAGCCTCAAGCCCGTATTTGGAACGTTGGTAAAAAAGCCATCAATCATCGAATTTACATCGCTGATAAACAAGGAATTGTAATTGCAGACTCGTGGCAGCAAGATATAGGGCAAGACTTTTCACAATGGAACGATGTTTACCTTACATTACGTGGAAAATATGGTGCTCGCAGCAGCATAGAAGACCCTAAAGATCCGTTGTCGACAGTGATGCACGTAGCGGCTCCGATTTATCATAATGGGCAAATTATCGGTAGCGTTACTGTTGCAAAGTCGAACCGATCGGTTCAGCCGTTTATTGACTCATCCAAACGTAATGTTTGGTTGTGGTTGTTATTTATGAGTGTACTCGTACTGATTGTAGGAGCATTGTTTGCTTGGCGAATACACTCTGCACTTAACAAACTTGAACATTACGCAACAAAAATGGGTAAGGGGGAGCGTGCTGAAAAGCCCACATTTCGAATCTTTTATGAATACCGAACTCTCAGTAATTCTTTAGAAAACATGCGAAATCAGCTCGATGGTAAACAATACGTTGAAGAATACGTTCAAACGTTGACTCATGAGCTTAAAAGTCCGCTTTCTGCGATTAAAGGTGCCAGCGAAATTTTACAAACACCGCTACCAAAACAAAAGGTCATGCGTTTTGCCAATAACATTGAGCGTGAAAGCGACAGGATGCAGTCTTTAATTGATAAACTGCTAGAACTGGCTCGGTTAGAAAAACAGCCTGAGTTAGATGTATCTGCGCCTATTTCACTACAACAAACAGTTGCCGATATCATCAGTGCGTCAGAAAGTCGGTTAACTGCAAAGTCAATAAAGTGTATTGCAGAAATTGATACAACAACTCAGGTGTCAGGTGATGAGTTTTTTCTGAAACAAGCTCTATTTAACCTGATGGATAATGCGTTGGACTTCGCCAATGATTCTGGTGAAATTCACTGGCATGCTGAGTTGATTAATGAAAATGTGCAGCTTACTATTTTTAATAGCGGCCAACATATTCCTGATTATGCAATGCCACGTTTAACTGAAAGATTTTATTCTCTAGCTCGAGATAACGGGGCTAAGAGTACAGGTTTAGGGCTTAATTTTGTTGAGCAAGTGATTAAATTGCATAACGGCTCATTGAAAATTGAAAACGTGGAGCAGGGAGTAAAAGTGACTTTGAAATTTTTATATCAAAACAAAACAAGTTGCAGCGCCTAAGAAATCTTCAAAGTAAGGTTTTCGAAGAATAAGAATTAAGTTGTTAAGAGTGAAAATCAAAGTTCTCTATCTGCAATTTGAATTCGATCAAAATATTGCAGCTTAAGTTGATCTGCTTTGCTTTTTAAAGTTTCCATGAAAGTCTCAAACTTTACTGATGCTTCAACTGCACAGTCAATGTTTTTCTTGAGTTGTACTGCAGCTGGTGAAGGTTTACTTTTATCAAAATAATAACCAGATGCAGCGAAATATTGCCTTATGCGCATACCCCGCTCTTTATATGTTTTTATAATTTCTTTTTGAATATTTGGTAACCTATTAATATCTTTTGAAATTCTATCAAAATCACTTTTTAGGAATTGAAGGCATCGTGATTTTTCTGAAGCTTCACTTTCACTCTCTTTGATGCTAATTGAGCCCATTAAACGAGTAAATTCAGTCGTCAATAGGTTTACTTGTTCATAACGCTTGGGAAGATTATTTATTGAGGTTTTGAAACTGTCCTCTAGCGCTCTAGCACCTTCAAAGTCTTCATTAATTAACTGTCGATATCGATTAATGTAACTGAAATATTGTTGAATAAAGTTGAACTGACTATCCAATTCCAGTAAACAACAGTCAGCAATGGCTACTTTTATTTCAAATATTTCACTTGATGATGCTTTTGTTCTCTGCAGCTGTTCCTTGAATTGTTTTATAATGCTGGGGGCAAATGCTCGTCTTTGAGCGCATGGCATGGTTTGAAATCGATACAGTAAGCTTTGTGGGTGCTGTGGTACAGCAACTTGAGTTGGTTTACATGTAACAGGTAACTTTGAAATAGAGGGTGCTTCAAGGGAAGGCTCCTTTGCTGTAACCTTGCTTTTTAAAGGTTTACCTCGCTTTTTCGCTTTCCTATTCCTAGGGGGAAACTTTTGTGCTTCAGATAGTTGGGAGTTTTTTAAGTCCTGTTCACGCTCAATCGCAATTTCAAGTTGCCACTCATAAAACTTCTTTTCATATTCACGAAATTGCATTGCTGAAGTTTTGATTCTTTCAGCGTAAGTTGTTAGCAATGTTATTGCATCACTTATTTGCTTTTCGGCATCTTGAAGCTTAAGTGAGTTTTCATCTGTTGAGATACTTTTGTGATAAAGCTTACTCAAATGACTTAATATTTTTTCACCAGAGACGGCATTCATTAAAAAGTCTAGCTCTTGTATTTCTATTGTCTCCCAATGATTGCCTTCAAATACAAACTTTAAACGTCGCACTCTCTCAAGAGTTACATGCAGAATAATTTCTTTAGTGTGTGTAAAACCTGAGTTGGCTAAGGCTGTTCCTCCTTTGACCCTAATATTTAAGACTTGTTGATTTAGCGAACCGAAAGCACGCCATAATTGATATTTAGTGCAAAACCGTAACCTGTAATGCCAATATTCATCAGGCCTAATTAAATCAAAGTCAGTTAGCTGAAACGTTTCAACTTCAGGTAAAAAGATATCATTCCAGATTTTTGAACTGAGTTGTTCATTAACAGCAAATATGGATTTCTCTAGATCTAAATCACTTTGTTTTGCGATCTCGATTCCAATTAAGATTATTAAACCTTCAAAGACTCTTTTTTTCTCTTGGAACCATATACTTTTATCTAAAATATAAAGGTGCTGTAAATTTGTATCTTCGTTTAATTTTAATTGAGACTTGCTCGAAAGTTTTGCTGACAATTTATCTATTATTTCTAGGCAACAAAATGAGTATCCAGCTACACGATATTGCTGAAGCCTACTTAATCGGGAATAGGACGATTTTTGTCTCTCACATTGGTTTTTGAATCTATCGAATGCAGTAAATGCGAAAGCAGAGCAAATGTATATATCCATCAAGTCAGTCTGTTCAAGATCATCTTTATAAGCCGTGTCTGAAATAATTCCCATACTAATAAAGAGTAGTTGCTCATAAAAATTAAAAAGTTTATCAATTGCAAGCTCTAGTTTGATTGTTCCAGTGAAACTATGTGCTGATAAATCTTGATGAATAAATTTTTGAAGTTCAGTAGATAGTGTATATGCAGACTTACCAGATTCTGTTACAGGGATTAATTTCCCTCCTTGTCTTAATTGCATTCTTCTTTGTTTAAGTTTAATACGGTTATTTTCCCTCTGTGAATGTTGGTCATTATGCCTCACATCTTTGTTTTGTAGCTCCATACTTGTATGGCTTACTTCTAAGCTACATAATGTTTCTTTAGTTTCTGTTACTAATTTATTTTTTTGTCGATTTAGTTTTTGGCGTGCTTTCTTAGCTGCTTTTTTTGTTCTTTCAGCACACTCTTTGTTCATTTTTACTTCGTGTTTTTCGATTGCATCTTCTGTCTCAGCCATTTCGGGTATTGATTCAAGGCGGGTTCTTACTCTTTTTAACGAATCCGAGAAAGATTTTTTGGTTGCTTTTATTTTACCTGCCATTCGTTCATGTTCGAACAATGAGCTTTCAGAAGCGCCTCTTTTTAGGATTAAAATTTTGTGGGGGTTGATTGGCCTTTTTGTTTCCGTATTTTTTGATGTTTCAGGAGCACGAGGTAAACTTTGTGAAGAAAAAAACAACTCTACTTTTTTATCTTTTTGCTTTGACTTTGCATCTCTGCTTTCAAAACGAGTGTTATTATTATCACTCGTTGCCTCTTCATTGCAAAACGACGAAGCTAATTGATTAACTGTTAGTGCTTCAATTGTTGCCATTGTTAACTTCAATCGTCATTAGATAATTTGTTCAATTAAAGCATAGACAATAGGTACACAACTGAATTTCAGCGGACTAACCAGTAAAATTAATAAATTTTAAGATATAGACAGTTAACTCCATAAAAACTCCACATTAGCTCCATTTGTTCTCCAATTTACTGATTTATTGTTAAGTCATAAATTAAGGAGAATGAAAACATGAAGAAGATCCTCAATAACCAACTTGGCACAAAATTCGGTTTTGTGCTGCTTTTGCTTGTCTTATTACAAATTCCTGTTTCTATGGTAAGTAACTTAATCGATGAGCGTTCACATCGGTTGAATGATGTTAGAAATGATATCGGCAAAAGTAGCAGTGGTGAGCAAAACATCGTTGGGCCATTCATCGTGGTGGATTACACCGAAATGAGTATTCATGACGATAAAATGTTTCGTAAAGACGGTAAAAAAATCATTTTACCGAATGCTTTTCAGATGAAGGGAGAGCTTGACAGTTTCGAAAAATATCGAGGCATCTATCACGCGCAACTGTTTAAAGCTCAGACTGCTTTAAAAGGAAGCTTTAATTTGAAAATCATTGAGGATTTACGTAACCACCAAATTAACAGCGTTAGCCTCATTGTAGGGGTTAAAGACAGCAGAGGGTTGATAAGATTTGATGATATGAATCTGAATGGTACTAGCGTCGAATTCTCTCCAGGTACGAGCATTAATCAAATACCTCAAGGGTTTCATCGTGAATTGGCATTAGAGTCATTAGCGTTAGACAAACCATTAAACTTCGACCTCAATTTTTTATTGCAAGGCATGGGAAAGTTGCAAGTTACCCCGATTGGTAATCGTTCAACCGTTGAACTTGCCTCTGCTTGGCCGCATCCTAGCTTTATCGGGCATTACTTGCCAGTTACATCAAACGTGTCTGAAACGGGGTTCAGTGCACAATGGACGAGCAATAACTTTTCAACCAATATCGCACAGTTGTTTTCGCACTGTTTTACCGCAAATGATACCTGCCATGAATTATCGGACCGTCAAATGGGGGTAGATTTGATTGCGCCAGTCGATCATTACTTAAAATCTCATCGAGCGGTTAATTACTCGTTATTGGTCATCACCTTAGTGTTTGCTAGTTTTTTCTTATTCGAACTATTTCAGGCAAGACCTGTGCATCCGGTTCAATACGGATTTGTTGGTTTAGCGTTAGCACTTTTCTATCTTTTATTGATTTCTTTAAGTGAGCATATTGGCTTTAATTGGGCGTATGTTGTTTCAGCCATAGCTTCGACCGTATTACTGAGTGTTTATGTCAGTGGAGTGTTACAACAATCAAAACACGGTGTCGTATTTGGTTCATCACTGCTCGCACTATACGGAATGTTATTCGGCCTGCTTCAAGCTGAAAGCTATGCATTGTTGATGGGAACTTTACTGTGTTTTGTTATTTTGAGTTTGGTGATGGTGTTAACACGACATATTGATTGGTATGAGCGTAATGAGAAAAATGAGAAAAAGTTAGAAGAAGTGACTGATGAGGTTAATGATGCTTGGATGCGCTAAAGGTTGTAAAGCAAACAATAAAATTGTTTTTAACCTCTTTAATCAGAGGAGTGATAGAAAAAAGATCATTCGAAAACGACTGCGCAAAACGTTACTAGAAAGAGTGATTGATTGTAATAAAGAAAATAAATAGTTGTTATAACTTTAATAAAAAGTTGATTTCGATCACATTTGTTGGTTATTTATCAATAAATTATTGCCCTAAATTTAAAAACAAATAACATCCCGTTCAGTAAAGCTAAGGTTTGATCTTTTTAACCAAAGCTTTACTGAAAATTACAGTTGTAAAGGGACAATTAAATAATGAAAAAATTAGGGCTGGCATTATTAGCAGGGTTGATGACCGCTAATTTAGCAGTAGCAAGCCAATTAGCTTCTCCAATCCAAAATGTTGAAGTTAATTCAATCGATTCCAATAAACTATCAATTCAAAATCGTTCAAGTGAAACCGTAAAAATTGATATCTATGGCAAAGAATTAAGTCTTTCACCATCATCTGGTGTGTCTTTTCATTGCGAAGGTTATTCATATCTTGAATTACTGTTGACTGATTTGGTTCACGACTACTTTGAAGTGCAATGTGGTAGTCAAGTGATAATCAATGAATCATTTAAACTTGAAAATACTGAGGCTTGATATGAAGAAGGCATTTATTTTAGGTGCTTGTCTTGCATTGACAGCATGCGGTGGTTCAAGTTCTGATAAAGCTTCACCTAGATATAAGTCATGTAAAATTGTGACTTCGCTTGCGCTTTATGTAGAAGACCGTCAGCACGACGAGCAGCAATGCTGGAAAGCGAAAGGTAAAGGGTATAAAGATCAAGCTGAGGCATTAGAATGGTGCGAGCAAACCGTCAATGATTACCTTTCTAGTCGATATTTATTTGGTCATACCATAACTTACTCAATTCAATCAGAAAAATGTCCTAGTTAGAATCACATATTTTACAGAGAGAAGGTACATTAACGATTGATGTATCTTTTTTTGAGGTGGCATTTATTTAATTAAATCAGTGCTATATAGGTTTAACCTTCTTTTTACTGAAACATAGCTTTCATTTTGAGTTCTTATAAAGGTGAGCATCTTTTCGGAAATCGTCGCAAAGAACTTACTGGAAATTAAACAAGGAATTCAAAAGGAAAGCGAAATAGTCCTTGTTTGCATTAGTGCTAGGAGCAAATGTTTCAGCACTTCATGGCACAGGTGAACTCATCATTTCAGAGCATCTTGAAGGCTCGAGTAATAACAAAGCCATTGTCGATTTGCCTGAAACCGTAGTTTAGGGAGATATCGTTGAGCTCATCGTAGAGTCTGTTGATACCGGAGAAGTGTTTGTGCTTCAGCAACGTATTTCAAAAAGACGTGCACAAAGACAGATGGTTCCTGTTCAATTACGAGGTGTAAGCAATTTACGAAAATATAAAGTGTCGGCTAAAGTGTACGTTAACCCGAATAGCAGCCGAAATCGAGACGAAGACGAAACGCTAAAAGCAGATTTAGGCAGTGGAAGCTTCACGCTGCTTTCGCAAGCGAGTACAGAAGAACAGTCTTAAAACGATAAAAATGTATAAAGCTCAGTGAATCGCTGAGCTTTATCACTCTGAGTTGCTTCCATTATCCAATCTATAAAGTTCAGCGTTTTGTGAGCACTTTTTCGTCAAGACTGCTTGGCTCCAGTTTTACAGTGCATCGAGCTGTTTTATATACATTAAATGAATGGCTGCATTTGCAGTTAACTGTAAGATCAATTTGCACGAAAAATTAGTAAATGAAACCAAAATTTGAATACGAATAATGATGTTATTTTTAAAAATTACCTGTATTACAGTGTGTTATATATTTGGCTTGTAAATTGCTCAAACAAAGGACGCTATGAATTTAAGGATAAATGATGCAATTGGAAATTAAATCACTGAGTCATCAATACCAAGACGGTAAAACTCATAAACTCGCCATAGACCAGCTTAATTTAACAATTAAAACGGGGATAACAGGACTGTTAGGCCCAAATGGTGCCGGGAAATCGAGCTTGATGCGTATTCTAGCAACAATTACTAAACCTGTAAGTGGTGAAGTTTACTGGCAAGGCGAAGACATCATCAAGCAACCTCAAATCTTAAGGCAGGATTTAGGTTATTTGCCTCAGTATTTTGGGGTTTATGATCAGCTTTCAGGCTCTGAATTTTTGAGTTACATGGCCAGTATTAAAGGGATTGATAGGGCAAAAGCCACTGACACGATAAACAATCTACTTGATAGGTTGAATCTTGCCCACGTAAAAAGTCTTCCACTAAGTGGCTATTCAGGTGGGATGAAGCAGAGAATAGGCATTGCTCAAGCTTTACTTAATAATCCTAAGTTGTTGATTATTGATGAGCCTACTGTTGGATTAGATCCTCACGAACGTAATAATTTTAGGCAACTACTGACAGAACTTTCAGAAGATCGCTGTATTATTTTTTCGACACACATTGTCTCGGATATTGAATCTATCGCTGATCAAATTGCGATAATGCAATCTGGGAAATTGATGAAATCCGGAACGCCATTCACTATCGTGCAACCGACAGCAAATAAATGTTGGCGTGCGGTTGTATCGAAAAGCGAACTTAATGACCTGCAACGAAATGTAATAGTGAGCCACAGCCAACGAGTTGCTGATGGTATTGAAGTTGATATCATTTCGCCCTCTAACCCTATTGCTAAGGCTGTATCAAGAAGCCCTACATTAGAAGATGCCTATTTGTATTTCACCTCTAATAGAACAAAGCAGTTAGAAACAGAGGAGGTTTAGTATGTCTTTGTTATGGATGTCGATTCAAAGTAATTTAAAGCACAGAATGCGTCAGCAGAGTTATAAGGTCACGTTGCTAGTCATGGCAGCCTTGACGCTACTGTTTTTCCCTTCGCCAGATTCAGAATACCAAACCTTGATAATTAACGGATATCGCGGGATCTACAACAGTGCGTGGATTGGTTTGTGTTTAGCTATGCTCAATACATTGCTTTTGCCATTAATTTGTTTTTATCTGGTAAAGAACTCCATTGAATTAGATAGAAAATCGAAAACTTGTGAGCTTATTGCGGCAACGCCAGTCAGTAAACATCATTACCTTCTTTCAAAGTGGATTACCAATTTAGTCGTACTAACTTCATTTGCAGTCGTAATGGTGTTGAGTAGCCTTTTAGTACAGCTTTATTATGACGAAACTCAAGATGTACAAATTTGGTTACTCATTTGGCCTCAAGTGATTTTTGTTTGGCCGATGTTAGTTGCTGTTGCATCCGTGGCTTTGATGTTTGAATCAATTAAATGGCTCAGGGGAAGCTTTGGTAATATAGCTTATTGCCTTTTTTGGTTCGGTTCAATTGCGTATACATTGGAGAGTGTAACTGGCGTTGGCGCTATGATGAAAGCTTTGGATACCGAAGTTGAGACCCGTTTTCCCTCGGAGACTGGGACAACTAACTTAGGTATTGCAGCAAAAGACGATTCAAATCCGATCAAAACATTTGTTTGGGAAGGAGTAGAGCCTCAGTCTCATGATTTTACGGGCATGTTGCCACTGTTTGGCATAAGCTTTTTGGCTTTGATTATCGCTTATATTTGTTTTGATCGATTCCGCTTGAATACAGAACCTAAAAAATCACAACAGGATGGAGTGATTACCCAATTTTTATTTAAACTTCATCAAACTTTAGATCAGTGTTTACACCACTTAACGCAATACACGTCTTTTACTCAATTAGTCTATTTAGAGTTTAAGTTGTTATTGAAAGGACGAAGCATTTATTGGTTTATAGGCCTAATAGGTTTAAATATTGCACAATTAGCTGTAGATATTTCATTATTAACAACAGTGATTTTACCTGTTGCATGGCTGTGGTGTTCTTTGGTCATTTCGCAATTAGGTCAATTCGAAAAACAAGCTGGCACTATTGAATTAATAGCCTACAGCCGACAGTCCTCAACGATACAAAGTTTTGCATCTTACTTTAGCGCATGGCTTTTATTATTAGGAGCAAGCGTGGGGAGTTTAGTTCGATTGGGTAGTCTTGGTGAGTGGACACTGATCATACAACTTTTCATGGCAATTAGCTTTATGGTGGCGTTTGCAATGTTTTGTGGATCAATGTTTGGGACAAAACGAATGTTTGAAGCTGTATTTCCAGTATTATGGTATATGGGACCGCTTCAGGGGGCTTTGTATCTAGATTTCTTTGGCGCTCATAATCTAACAAGCTGGGAAAGTGGTATTCCAACTGCCTATGTATTAATTTCTGTTGCGTTGTTGGTATTCTCTTTCATGATAAGAAAGAGGCAGGGTATACATACATAGAGACAACATCTCTGAGTTTTGGTTATCCGTCATCATGATTAAATGACGGATAATCACATTTCCCAATAATTATCGAAATGTTGATTGGGAACGGCCTCTAGTCTCTTATTCTTTTTTTCGCTGCCGTACTTTTTCTATTGTTATTATTTTGGCTTGTATTGCGCTTAGTTTGGTTTGGTTTTCTGTAGTTTTTTTGCTTTTGCGACTTATCACTGCTTTGAGTCTGGTCTTTCTGAGACTCAGCACCTGTCTTCTTCACTTTTGGTTTTTTAGGTTTCTTAGGTTTAGGCTTAACCAAATTTGTTTCTGGTACATTGTGAGTGGGCTCATAACCTTCGATTACTTTACGAGGTATGAGCTCCTGAATCAAATTCTCAATATCTTTTAATTGCTTAGCTTCTTCTGACGAAACGAGTGATACAGCACAACCTATCGCACCAGCTCGACCGGTGCGGCCAATACGGTGAACGTAGTCTTCTGCAACTGTTGGCAAGTCGAAATTAACCACTTGCGGCAGTTGATCTATGTCGAGACCTCGTGCAGCAATATCTGTCGCAACGAGTACTTTTACTTGTCCAGATTTAAATTCGGATAATGCTTTTGTTCTTGCGCCTTGGCTTTTGTTACCGTGTATGGCGGCCGCTTTGATACCTGATTCAATTAAGTTTCGAGTGATTCTATTAGCACCATGTTTAGTGCGGCTGAAAATCAGTACTTGTTGCCAGTTATGTTGCTTAATCAATTTGATGATGATACGCATCTTACGACTTTTATCTACAACATGAAGCCATTGTTCGATACGTTTAACGGTCGAGTTAGGTGGCGTCACCGAAATCTCAACTGGATTATGAACAATAGTTTTCGCTAGAGCGCGAATATCATCAGAAAATGTGGCTGAAAACATTAAATTCTGGCGATGTTTAGGTAACAGAGCGAGAATTTTTTTTATGTCATGAATAAAGCCCATATCAAGCATGCGATCGGCTTCATCTAATACCAACACTTCTAGCAGCTTAAAGTTTAGTGCCTTTTGATGATACAAATCGAGTAGACGGCCTGGTGTAGCAACTAAAATATCCACACCTTTTCTTAGCTTCATCATTTGAGGATTTATTTTTACACCACCAAAGACAACAGTAGATCGTAGTCTTAAGTTTCTTCCGTAAGCTTCTACACTTTCATGAACTTGTGCCGCTAGTTCACGAGTAGGGGTTAATACGAGTGCGCGAACTTGATTTGGTTGCACTCTATTACCATTGTCTAATCTATCCAGAAGTGGAAGTGTGAAACCTGCTGTTTTGCCAGTACCTGTTTGTGCCGCAGCTAGCACATCTTTTCCTGCGAGTACGGGTGGTATAGCTTGTTCTTGAATTGGGGATGGTTTTTCATATCCTTTTTTTGAAACGGCACTAAGGATTGGGTCTGATAAACCAAGATTTTTAAAGCTCATAAAATAAACCTACGAACAGCCACTAACAGGCAGGGATCTAGAGAAGGTGCGGTAGAGTACAGTAAGTTGACTAATTGCGCCATAAATTCCGTAAAAACCTTTTTAATATAAGACCAAAGTTATACACGCAGAAGCACAAAGTGAAATAAAATACGGCAATTATTGATAAATATAGATTTAATAAACTAATGAAATACTGAGTTAAAAATAGAAAAACATAAGATAATAAAACTGGTACAACCGAGTGGATTCGAACCACCGACCCCTACCATGTCAATACGTTGCAGAGCTTGAATTATAAACCATTTACAATTGCCGGAAAACCTCTGAAAGCCTTTAACAGCAAGGGTTTTGAGAAAAATACCCCTTGCTGTAATTATGAATAATTGAGTTTATTTGACGATAACATCGAAATTTATGGTCACTAAATGGGCATAAGTTCAAAATTCCAAATTTGACCACTTTAGAGTCATAGAAACCCGTTTCGCTCTAGCTTTGTATTCCCTGTAATGTGTAATTAGTGTTTCAAAAATGTAACTAGTGATAGATTGGTTTAGTCTAGCAGCAGATCAACTATCCATCATATGAATTTTGATTCCATCTTGTTTGATGCTTTTGGTCATTATGATTTTGAGGTGAACAGTTATAAGACGGATGCTAATGTCGAGTCGATTTTTAACTATTTTGAGGCAAGCATTGGCTTTGCTTACTTGCAGTCTTTTTTAAACCAGCTTATAGGTCATCAATATTCACCGAAGTGCTCTTTTTTGATTCACGTTCTTTAGCGATAGCAAGTAGTTCGAGTTCTTCTAATCTGTTCAACATCATCTCATATGCTTCACCTGGTTCGCAGTAGAAAGCTGGGTCATTTCGGTTTAGTACAGCTACTGCTGCACAGTGAGTACTTTTAGCCATTTTCATTGGGGTTGCTTTCAACTGAGTGATACTTACTGCGACATCGGCTAAAATTCTAGTGGTCCTGTAATAGCTCTTTAAAATAGTCTTTAATTAGGTTATTTTGGCTTGGAGTAATCAGTAAAAAAAGTGGTTCAACTAGGGGACAAAAGAGCTAGCTCATAAGCTGCACTTCGTATTGTTGTTTACAGCTATTTTCTCGTTAAGCAAGCGTTAGAGGGATGCTATATGAAATGGAGTTTAATTTTCTTATTTGCATTGTCATTTATGTCTGGTGCAATAATTATGAGACATGATGTCGATGATAGTAAGTATCGAGATTTTGCAAAAAACAATAAATCAATAGTGACCTTCTATGGAAATTACAAAGGTAAGGAAATTGTTGAAGGTACAGGAACTTTAATTGCTAATGATTGGGTGGTTACTGCGGCTCATGTAGCGAACTATCTACAGGTTGATGGTAGGGTACGATTTCAAGACTCAAATTATAAGATAAAAAAGGTAATTAAACATCCGCAATGGAAAGAACAACAATTTCCAAATGATATCGCTCTTGTAAAATTACAATCAGGAGTTTCAGGTAGTGAAATTGCAGCTTTATACGAAGACGCCGATGAGCTTAATAAAAACCTAACTTTTATTGGTCGCGGTGACTTTGGTACAGGTACAATTGGGGTTATTGGTGCAGATGATAACTTGAGGGCTGCACAAAATACTGTCACAGAAACAAGTGGTCAGTGGATCCGCTTTAATTTTGATGGCACTAAAAACGCCTTACCGTTAGAAGGTATTAGTGGTCCAGGTGACTCTGGGGGACCTGCTCTACTTAAAGTTAGTAATACTCTCTATATTTTAGGTGTGAGTTCATGGCAAAACGCTGAGCCTACAAAATGGCAAGAAGCAAAATATGGAGTAATTGAAAATTACTCTCGCATTTCATATTTCGCAGAATGGATTCAACATATTATTGCAGAGCATTCTTCTAATAATACAACAGAGACGAAATAGGCTTTGGGGTTGGGGTTTCTTCATGAGCTGACTCGTCAATTCATTTTGACGCAGGATCTTTAAGCTTGTCATATAGAGCAGCTTTAGCTTCTGCATAACGTTCAAGATAAGAGGATTTATCGATAATTCTTAAAACATCTTCAAGTTCTTCAATTGAGTACTGAGAATAGTCTAGGGTGTTACTTGTAGCTGATCACTTCCATAAGCACACTTGCTCGCATTTATCCGTTACTTTCTGCTCAATATAAATGACTGTATAAATTCGGCCTTGCTCACATTAACTGCAACTATGACTTTCTTTGCTCAGATTAAGTAATTCTATCGGTTTGGTTTGCTCACTTTATCTGACTTTAATAAAAACCTATAAAACTGATTCTTAGTGATCTTTTTCTTATCGTAAAAACAGACCTTTTCATTTGTGCTTTTTCAAAAGCAAAAACGAACATTTTTGATGATGGCCATTAGCGTGGGATAAAACGCTTTTGCCCCAAAATGCGTTAGAGCATTAATTCTAAATGTTATCATCCTTTGACCTAAAGTTTACATAAAACTTAAACAAATCTTAATCCAGTCTTAATCAAATCTTAATTTTCAAGTACAAAATGTAATATATTGTATCTTAAACAATCAATTTTGTTGCGTAGTTTATGAGTTTAAACGTTAGTATAAGATTAGCTAGCCAAGAAAGTTTTTTATGTGGATGCTGACTATTATACAGCTAGGGGCACACATACTTCTCATTTCCCAATAAGCGAGCTAAAACGACTATAGAAACTTAATATAAAATCACTTACTGATTTTTTTCCAGTAAAGTTGAACAATGTGGTGATATTCCAGATGACACGTATTGTCCTCAGTTCTTAATAAATAAAAGTTCATCTCATTGTGAAATATGGGTCTTCGTCATTTAGTGTGAATTTAACGAGTTTATTTTTGAGATAATGGGTCTTAGGACGAAGAGCCAGAAATGATAAAGTCTTCTACAGGCATGATCATGGTCAACAAAAATTAATCACATACTAAGTTTGCGTAAGTAACTTTAATAAAGAGAAAGGCTATGTTCATATTTAGTGTTGTTAGATCTCTAGCATGTTGAATTATAGTGCGTTTATAAAACTATTATTTAGCTTAATACAACCCATCTTCAATCAGTTACAGAAGTACCAGCACTTTAGAGAAACATAGCCAAGAGAAAACTTATGCTCAACAAGAAAAAACCACAGAACACTTGTTCTCTGCAGGGATTAATCATTACTTTTATTTGTATGTGTTTTTATTTATATGATTACACCGCACAAGTTGCGCCATCGGTTATGACTAAGCTACTGATGAGCAACTTACAATTAACGGCAAAAGATTTAGGGATATATTTAGCATTTTTCTATGTATCTTATGCTTTTATGCAATTTCCTGGAGGTTTGCTATATGATAAATTCGGTGTTAGGAAAGTGTTGATATTTTTTACGACTATTTGTGTAATTGGAGTATTAGGTTTTAGTTATGCAAATAATCCTGCAATGCTTACTATCAGTCGATTTCTTATTGGAATGGGCGCTTCAATAGCCTTTGTAGCTCCTTTAATCATATCTTCTCGCTGGTTACCATTAAGCTACTTTCCTTATGTTACTGGTCTTACACAATTTTTTGGTGCTATTGGTTCCATATTTAGCGGTATTGTTATCTCAAAACTAACCATAATATATGGTTGGCGAACATCCATGTTATATTTATTTTATGCTGGTATGGCATTACTAGTACTAATTATTTTATTAGTACGCGACCAACCACAGAATTATTTAACATCAGAAAAAAAAACAAAAAATAACATCTTACTTATAATTAAAAACATTTTGACTCGAAAACAAATTTATTGGGTAGGATTATGTGGATTATTATCATGGTTTCCAATAACAGTTTTTGCCGCCTTATGGGGCATTCATTTTATTTCAGAGAAGTACCAAATTGATGCATATTATAGTTCTCAATTAATTGCTACATTATGGGTCGGAGTCTGTTTTGGCTCACTTAGCATTGGATGGATTTCCCAAAAACTTAAACAGCGTAAATTACCTTTTTTATTATTTAGTTGCATAAGCATAGTAGGCTCTACTATGACAATATATCTTAATTTGCCCATTTGGCTCTTTTGCATAACTTTATTTATGATTGGTTTTGGAAGCTCAACGCAGGTGTTGAGTTTTACAGTTATTAAAGATATCTTTCCGTCTGAAAATACAAGCGCTGCACTAGGATTTAATAACTTTATGGTGGTAAGCAGTGGTTTAATTGGTCAACCATTAGTTGGTTTTTTGATGGAGTCAGCATCAAAAGGTAAAAGTATTAATCAAGCAACTATATATCAATTACATGATTTTAAAATTGCTTTGTCGACTATACCTATTAGCTCTATTTTATTACTTTTAGTATCGGCCTTCTTTCTAAAAGAGTCATTTAAATGATAAGGGTGTTTATATGAATGAACAATATATTGTAATTATTGATCCTATAATTTCAACGAAAAATTTAGTAAGAACATTCTCTGAAAATAATTACAAAATTATCGCTTTAATGACAAAGAAAAAACTAAAAGAATATTATGCAAATAGTTTTAACGTAAATGAATTTCATCAGGTTATTTATCTACATAATTCGTTAGATGATGATATAGAAATGTTAACAACCAAATTAACAAATGTAGATATTAAATACGGATTTATCGGCTGTGAGACAGCATTGCCCTATGGCGACATGTTATTGTCGAAGTTATTTCCAAAACAAAGTAATAGTATTACTACCACAGAAAAGCGTTACAAAAAGGCATTGATGAATGATAGTTTACATATGGCTAACCTTCCATGGATTGAGCAAACATTAATCAAGGCTAATGATGAATTAAATTGGTCTGTTTTAAATAGTTTCATTGCTAAACATCAAAATGCTATTGTTAAACCAAATCAAGATAGTAATTGTTCAGAAGGAGTCAAAATAATTTCTAATTTGAATGAGTTAAAAACATATCTTTCTAACTATAACAATGATCAAGATCTTATATTGCAACAACTTGTACGTGGGTGCGAATATTTTGTTGATACTTTTAGTTATGATGAAAACCATATTACAACCGCTGTATTCAAATATTCTAAAAAATTCATTAATGACCAACCTGTATATCAATATCTAGAAATTTTATCTCATGATAACGAAGTCTCAAAATTGTTAACTGAATTAAATTACAAAGTATTAAACGCACTTGATGTCCAGTATGGGTTTTCTCATAATGAATATATGGGAAATGGTAAGCAATTTAACTTGATTGAACTGAATCCTAGAATATCTGGAATGTCTAATCAAGCTAATTGTATGTGTCTAAAAAAATATAAAATTGATCAACCTTTAGTTTGTTGTTCTGTTCTTCAAAATAGGCAAATAAAAAAAATAGATTCCGGTAAACATTATCGTTCTGTGGTGTTAAATGATTTAGGGTTTAGTTATAATTCCTTAAACACTGGTGTGTTTGAAAATTTAGGAACATTTGATGAAATCACTGTATTAAAATCAGCTAATAGTGGAGTTTCAGACTTGTCTCTTAGTAATACGTTAGCCTTTATTCTTCTTTCTGATGAATCGATAAATAACATTGAACAGGATACTAAAAAAATACGAGAAATAGAAAAAAATGGGAGTTATATAATCCAATGATTAGAGGATATGTTTTAGCTATTTGCTATATAGCATGTTACTCGCTATCAACTATTTATGTTCACACTGTAGGTCAAAAAGTTGATGAGTTGACACTTTATTGCGTTACTACTATTACAGCCTGCATTAGTTTACTACTTATTAATTTAACAGGCTTACCAAAATCGTTATCATTTTTTAAAAAATACCCTTTGGAAATTTTATTATTAACATCATCAATTTCCTTATGTTGGTATTTTTTTTATGTTGTAGCCATTCATAGCTCAGCTATTATAGCCTTAACTCTAATGTTTCTTAGTAATGCGCTCGCTGGTGCTATTATTGGTGAAAGATATAAATTTATACTTTTTTATTGTTTTATTTGTGGCGGATTTTATACAATAAAAATGGCTGATATTCAAGATATCAGTTTAGCAACATTGTCTGGATTCTTATTACATTATTATTGGGTTTGTTCTAAAAAATACATGTGTAATTGGAAAATAACAGCAGCACAATTATTATTAATAAGATATTTATTAACAAGTATTATCGTATGTGTAATTTATAGCCTTCATACATTAAACCATAATACAATAAATTATCACTGGGATGATTACAAGTTGATGTTACTTATAGGATGGACAAATCAATTATTACCTAACATTTTTAGTCAGAACAGTATTAAATATATACCTGTAATAACATTTTCTAATTTTATTAGTGTGATACCCGTATTAGTATTATTGCTGGATTTCTGGATCAATAGCCAAAAATTTAACTTATTAGCATTTTCTATTGCCAGTATTGCCGCATTAAGCTTATGGCTTGCAAATAATGAATGACCCCGACATCTCGCAGTACTTTTAATAGCTGTCTCTTGATCATATTTCAAAGTATCTCACCATCGGCCAGCATTTCTTTTGCTACTCGGTAACCATCATCGTAAGATTGAAGCGTATCCCAACCTTCCCATATCATTTCGCAATCAGTACAGGCTGAGTATAACCACATGTTCTGAAGGTGTGGAATTGAGTCACCTTGGGATAGGAAAAGGTAAATGTATTGATTATAACCTTATGAATAATATATTTGGTATTTCTATTAAAGATGGTAAGGACAAGAATCAACGATTGGAGTGTGGATGTGTAAAAAGTGTCGATATTGGGAGGGATAATACGTGCTTGCATGGATGCTAATACTGTTACGCAACTGATAACAAGGGGCAAGCTAATAACAATTTTAAAAAACATGATCCATCTGGTTTGGTTGGAGACTCTAAAGGGGTTGAGCATTTTAATGAGCCGATAGAGATTCAAACCTCGTTGTTCTAGAGAGTTGTATAACAACGCATTTAAGAGTGATTCCCAACGCTTGACATTTTCAGTTCCATCGTTGGGTTTCGTGTTTAAGGTGTAATGGTTTGCTTCGTGGTAGCGTTGCTTACACCTTAATGTGGCGTTAGTTGCTCAAGCAAGGATGTGTGATGATTCAGGTTGAAGCAGATTTTATTACCAAGCTATCCTCGTCTATCTTGTTGAGTAGTTAAAATGGTTATTACTGTTGTTGTCACCTAGAAACGTTTCTGAAATGTAATTGCGCCCATGAGTTGGTCAAAATAAGTCACAATTGTAAATTCACAGAGTTCTCTGAAGATAAACTTACATTTAAATCACACAAATAACTGGACGAATTAATAGAAAATTGACTGGCAGTGATCGCTTGAATAGGTTCTCAAGTTTAGGTGTAACTATATGAAATACAATATATTAGTTACATTAAAATAATATTTACAATCTGATTTTGTTAATCAAAAAAATAATTTTTATTGAAAAAAGTAATTTAAAGAATTGGTACAACCGAGTGGATTCGAACCACCGACCCCTACCATGTCAAGGTAGTGCTCTAACCAACTGAGCTACGGTTGTATATTTTGAAGTGTTCGTTTGAACGGCGCTTATAATATGCATTGTTGAAGCTGCTAGCAAGCAATAAATTAATAAATTTAATTTGATTGCTCGCTTGTCGCTCATATTGATCAATTCTGCTTCAGTTTTCAGGTATTTTATGTCTTTTTTGAATAACAATAAGTCTGAATGCAAATAATATCGCAGCTGAAGATAAGCCTGCAATTAACCCTATCCAAAAACCTTCGGCGCCCATGGCTGGAACAATATAATCTGTTCTTCCTAAAACATAGCCGAGACTCATTCCGATCCCCCAGTATGAGATAAGCGTAATATAGAAAGCGCTTTTAGTATCTTTATAGCCTCTTAATGCGCCTGCGGCCACTACCTGTACTGAATCGGATAACTGGTACAAGGCGGCTAAAAACATGAGGCCAGCAGCCAGTGATACTACTGTAGGGTTATCATTATAAAGGTAGGCAATGGGTGTTTTTAAAATGACAGTGATTAAAGCGGTGACTACAGCCAAACCAAATGCGACCATTAACCCGACTTTGGTTACCGTTTTAGCGATTTCTGGCTGATTTCTACCCAAATAATATCCGATCCGAATGGTAACGGCCATGCCAATTGATAAAGGTAACATAAAGACTATTGATGAGAAGTTTAAAGCAATCTGATGACTGGCCACCACATTTGAACCTAGCGGTGCAAGAAGGAGCGCAATCACGGCAAATAAACTGACTTCAAAAAGTAGTGCCATTGCAATTGGCATACCTGCAATAAACATTTCCTTCATCATGTTTAAGTCAGGAGCATAAATATGAGAAAAAAGATTTAAAGGTTTAAATTTTTGGCTGCAGAGAACATAAATGGTCATGGCCAAGAACATTCCCCATATAACAAGTGCTGTGGCAATACCACAACCAGCACCACCTAGTGCAGGCATTCCAAAGTGGCCATTTATAAAAATGTAATTTGCAGGAACATTGATCAGCAATCCTACAAAACCAATGATCATAGTTGGCTTTGTGAATGAAATACCTTCACTGCAACATCGTAAAACTTGATATAATACGAATGCTGGTGCGCCCCATTTTATACCATCGATATACCCGAGAGTTAATTGAGCTAGAGCAGGCTCTATAGACATTTTAGATAAAAATACTTCTGAATAACTCAAGAGTAAAATTACAATGGCAGCACCAATTAAACCAAGGTAAACACCTTGATAAGCAAGTTTTGGAATGGCTTTTAATTGATTGGCACCATAATGGTGTGAAATAAACGGTGTAAAGATTAGTAGCAAGCCTTGGACAAATAAAATTGCAGGGGTCCATAGGCTTGTGCCTACAGCGACTGCAGCCATATCTGTTGCACTTATTCTCCCAGCCATTACCGTATCAATAAACCCCATTAGTGTTTGGGTGACTTGCGCAATGAGAATAGGCAGGGCAAGTTGGATCAAGCGTTTGACTTGATAGCCTGAATGATTCATAAAATTCCTAAATAAATCAGAGAAGAAATATGTTTACTGGAATTGTACAAGCCACTTGTAAAGTGGTTTCGATAGAAGCAAAACCCGGCTTAAAAGTTTTAGAGCTAGACATTGAATCGCATTTAACTCAGGGGCTTAAAATAGGTGCCAGTGTTGCGGTTAATGGGGTTTGCCTTACCGTTACAAAACACGAGAATGATAGTGTCTTTTTCGATGTGATGGAAGAAACTTTAGCGCTCACAAATTTAAATTTTTTAAAAGTGAGGGATAAAGTAAATATTGAACGCTCCTTAACTTTTGGCTGTGAGATTGGAGGGCATGTTTTATCAGGTCATATCCAAACTCAAGCTAAAATAGTAAAAATTTCTAATACTGATGAGCACTATAATATTGAGGTGGAACTTCCTTCACAGTGGATGAAGTACATTATGTATAAGGGTTTTATTGCAATCAATGGGTGCAGCCTAACTGTAGGAAAGATTAAAGAAAATAAGTTTCTTATACACTTGATACCAGAAACGCTGAGGCTTACAAACCTTGAAAGCTACACCGTTGGAGATGCATTTAATATTGAGATCGACAGTCAAACACAGACAATTGTGAATACTGTTGAGAGGTATTTGAAGCAATCTTGATATATAGCGAGGTATTTTAAACGACCTCGCTTCAATATGATTTTTCTGAAATCTACTTAAGTCCATTTTTAATTTCAGTTGAGAGGCAAGCTTTTAAAAGTTTCCTTTTTTACAAATATAAACCCCTTTCTTCATTCGATATAATGAATTCCTGCTTGTTTTTTAGTTGAGATACACTTAAATTTAAACAAGTGTTTAAATTTTTATTGGATTCTAAAATGTACCCTTATCAAGCACCTATCAATGAAATGGAATTTTTATTAAACGATGTATTTGATGCCGATAATGTATGGCAGCAATTACCCAAATTCGAAAATGTGCTTGATAGTGAAACTGCTTCAGCAATCTTGAGTGAGGCAAGTAAGCTGAGTGAGGAGTTAATTGCACCATTAAACCGAAACTCAGATGAACAAGGCGTCAAACTTGTTGATAAAACAGTCGTCACCCCCGATGGCTTTAAGGAAGCTTATCAAGAAGTTGCAGCTGGGGGGTGGATAGGTTTGTGCGGCAATGATGAGTTTCAGGGGATGGGGATGCCCAAAATGCTTGGCGTTCTGGCTGATGAAATGTTTTATTCTGCTTCTAATTCTTTCACTTTATACAATTCTTTAACCAGTGGCGCAGCACTTTGCATCGAATCACACGGAAGTGAGAAATTAAAAAACTTTTTCCTGCCTAAAATGTATAGCGGTGAATGGGCTGGAGCAATGGCGATGACTGAAGCTCATGCAGGCTCTGACCTGAGACACTTAAAAACGACTGCAGTACAACAGGATGAACATTACCTCATTTCAGGTTCCAAAATATTTATCACAGCCGGAGAACATGATCTAGCCGAAAATATTGTGCATTTAGTGTTAGCTAAAATTAAAGGCCAAAATGCACTGTCACTGTTTGTGGTTCCTAAGTTTCACTGCAATCAATTCGAAGGTCTTGGTGAATTCAATAACGTAACCGTTGGTTCAATTGAGCATAAAATGGGACTTCATGGTTCAGCAACTTGTGTGATGCATTATGAGGGATCGGCAGGGTACTTAATCGGTGAAGAAGGCAAAGGATTAGCTTGTATGTTCACTATGATGAATTACGAGCGTCTTGCTATAGGCATTCAAGGACTAGCCAATTCAGAGTTTGCCTACCAATTAGCCAGCAAATATTCAAAAGAAAGGGTGCAAGGCAGTGCTATATCTGCATCGGGTGAAAAAATAGCGGCTAGTGCTCTGATTCACCACGGGGATGTACGCAGAACGTTATTGAATATTAGATGTTTAACTGAAGCAGGTAGAGCATTATCTGTATTTACCGCAAAGCAGTTGGATTTGAGTAAATATGCACAAGGTGAGCGCCAAACCAATTCATTAAATCTAGCATTACTCCTAACGCCCATTACAAAAGCTTTTTTTACCGATCGAGGCTTAGAAAGTGCCATTGCAGCCCAGCAAGTTTTTGGTGGTCACGGGTACATAAGGGAAACGGGTATTGAGCAAATTGTCAGAGACAACCGAATCGCTCAAATCTATGAGGGAACAAATGGGATACAAGCGCTCGATTTTCTAGGCCGTAAGGTAGTGAAAGATGAGCTGAAATCGTTAAAGCATCTTTTGCATTCTTTTAGGAAAGATCTGCACTTATTTAAAGTGGGTGATGATAAAAAAGTTAAGCAATTACTGCAGCTATTTTCAAAGCTTGAAAATGTAGGTGAGCAGATAGCAATCAAAAGCAAAGAAGATGTAAACCTAATTAACCTCAATGCAGTTAATTACTTAGATGCCACAGGCTATATCATTTACGGATATTTTTGGTTATTGATGCTTGAAAAATCAGTAGATAGTCAACAAGTCTGTTTTGAAACTAAAAGTATTCTTTGCGAGTATTATTTTGATACTTTTATGCCCAAAGCTACAGGGTTACTTGAGCAGCTTTCAGTTATGAAAACAGGAATTATGAATCTTGAGGTGGATAAGTTTTAGATATTCCCACTTTTAACCTGCTCTATAAACCCTTTTAAGAAAGCAGCTTCGAATGGCTGCTTTTTTGAGTCTTGATGACTAATACCATTTTCTAAAATTGCGAAAGCATAATGATGCTTCCCTCTAATATTGATGTATCCAGCAAGACAACTGACACCACTCATTGAGCCCGTTTTAGCTGTGATAACATCTTTTAAAGGAGGGTGGTTAAAAGCATGCTTATTGAGAAGCGTGCCACTTCGTCCGGCAACAGGTAAAGCGTGCGTCAATAGCTTTAGAGCAGGAGTGTTGTGAATTGCCTTAACGGTTTCTAATAATTGGTGAGCTGAAACTAGATTATATCTTGATAAGCCTGAACCATCGGCAAGTACGGCATCAGAAATATCTACGCCTAAACTCTTCATCGTTTTTTTGATCGCACGGGTACCGTTGACAAAGCTACCTTGTGTTTTGAATTCAAGTTGACCAATCTTCTTCGTCAATGTATCTGCAATCATGTTGTCCGAATTTAATAGCATTTCTTTAAGTAAAGCAGGAAGATTTTCAGAGTTATGGCGGGCAATCACTTTTCCAATATGCAAATTATTAGAAATGAGGTTGATTTTATTGTTCGAAATCCGACCTGACACTCGTATCCCAAGTTCAGATAAACTCTGAGCTACGAAGTCTAAAGCGAATTGTTGTGGATCGGGGATTGCGACTTCTAAAGGCACGTTCCTTTTAATCTGATGGCAACCATCAATAACATAATGGTTGATTGAAACCTTATTTAACTCCATTTGACAATCTTGTTGGACGTGTTTTGGGTCAAAATACACATTACTGGTAATTTGTAGTGGAACATGTTTAAAAAGATGTACTTTACTTTTGTTTCCCTTCGTCGGTAAAAGCTCTGCAGTAACGCAGTTTTTATCAAGAATATATCCAGAGATCGGAGCTGCAAAACAAATCCCTAAATCATCCCAAACCCATCCTTTTGCTCTCGAGGATTTTTTGAGAGGTGCGGACAAAAGCACATCACCCGAAATGTGTTTTATTCCTTGCGCTTTAACCTGTTGTAATAACGTATATAAGTCATTTGTGGTCAAACTTGGATCGGCATCAAATCTTATATATAAATTTCCGATTAACGTACCATTGATTACGTTGCCATTGCTCTCTATTGATGTTTGATAATGAAATTTGGGCCCCAACTCTTTGAGGGCTGAAGATGCAATAAAGAGTTTCTGAGTACTTGCAGGTAACATTAATTGACGAGAATTATAGCTATATACAGGTTTATTAGAGGTTAAGTCCCAAACAGCAACTGAGACAGAGGAGCTCTTAGGCTTAACGGCTGTAATTAGAATGTCTAATGGGTCTACTGCTAAAGCTTGTGATGAGAATAAAAAGAGCAATAATAAAATTGGCTTAAATGCTTTTTGGTTAATCATTTCATTCTTTGTAACTAAAGTTATTAGCTCAAGTATGCAAGTACCCACGTAAATAGCAAAAGAAACTGTTCAAAAATCGATTAATTTTACTCATCAATAACTTTTTATTGACTAACTAGTGCTAGCCGATTATTTTTCGCTTCCAATTTAGCTTAAAAGAATATGTACGTTACGTCTTAATAACGTCTTTTCACAATAACAATAGAGAGTTATAGAAAATGACCGAACCTTCAGCAATCAGCATGATTCCACCTGTTGTTGTTTTAGTATTAGCCATCTGGCTAAGGCGGCCAATTTTATCATTAATTATTGGGTCTATATCTGGACTCATACTACTTAAACCGAATCCTGAATTTATTCTCAGTAAACTTGCTGATATTTCACTCAGCGTTATGGGTGATGAAACAATAGGTTGGTTAATTCTTGTATGTGGAAGCTTTGGTGCGTTGATTTCGCTCTTGGTTCGAACAGGCGGAGCAAGTGCTTTTGGTACTACATCCTTAAAGCTCGCTAAAGGAAGGAAGTCATCATTGGTCATGACTTTTTGCTTAGGTGTTGTCATTTTCATAGACGATTACCTAAATGCATTAACTGTCGGTGAATCAATGAAGAGGGTGACGGACAAATATAAAATAAGTAGAGAGATGTTAGCCTATGTCGTAGATTCAACAGCAGCGCCAATTTGCGTCTTAGTTCCACTTTCAACCTGGGCTGTATTTTTTGGGAGTTTATTAGTTGATAATGGTATTGCATCAACCGGAGAGGGCATTGCTGTATATGCTTCAGCTATTCCATATATGCTTTACCCATTGTTATCACTATTCGTAGTAGTACTCGTGATCATGGGCGTTATACCTATATTTGGCCCAATGAAAAATGCTGAATTAAAAGCACAAGCTGGAATTGAACAACAAAAAGTACCATTTAGCAACGACGTTCATACTGCTGACGACTATGCTGTGCAGGCTATCGAGGACGAGTTCAAACAAGCAAAGCCACATGGCAAACTTTATAACTTTTTAGTCCCGATTATACTCTTGATTGCATTTACGATTTACTTTGATATTGATGTTTGGAAGGGATTACTTGCAACTTTAGCTATAACTTTACCATTTTATTTTTGTCAGAAACTCATGCCGTTATCAGAGATGATGGAGCAGATGTTTGATGGTTTCAAAAGTATGCTTCCTGCAATTGGTACCGTTGTTGCTGCATTTATATTTAAAGATGTTTGTGATCAATTGTTGCTACCCAAGTATGTGATCTATTCACTTGAAGGGTTTATGACTCCTCAATTATTGCCTGCTGTGGTGTTTCTTTCTATGGCAGTACTTGCATTTGCAACGGGTTCGAGTTGGGGGATTTTTGCTGTCACAATTCCAATTGTTATGCCGTTGGCTCAGTCGATGGATGCAAATATACCGTTAGTTATTGGGGCGCTATTATCGGCCTCGTCTTTTGGTAGCCAAGCTTGTTTTTATTCGGATTCAACGGTACTC
Source organism: Parashewanella sp. 2304DJ23-3 (assembly GCF_056591695.1). NCBI lineage: Bacteria > Pseudomonadati > Pseudomonadota > Gammaproteobacteria > Alteromonadales > Shewanellaceae > Parashewanella > Parashewanella sp. 2304DJ23-3. The sequence continues at coordinate 308,282 of NZ_JBWQOH010000003.1, read as the reverse complement.
GCTGCACAAGGTTCAGGGTGCAATTTAGTGAGCCATGCCGTGACTCAACTGCCTTATACATTAATCGCTGCGACCCTAGCGTTTATTGGTTTTATCGCAATGGCTTAATAATAATCAATTATTACAAAAATATTACAGTGGCGTCAGTTTGGTGGCGCTGTTCATAAAAACTATAAAGCTTGGCATTTATGGGTTATGTATCTGACTTTTGTAACAAGATAGGATTTTTGAACTGTTAAAGGGGTGTTAAGTAGATTGTGGTTCTGCAGGTGTTATTCTGGAGATAAATAATTGACGATATCATGATGTGCAAATGACTGTTAAAATTCTTTTTTTGTTATTTAGACACTCTGCATACTGATTTCTAAGCAGAGTGCTAATGTCTTGTTATACTTTAACTGCCTAGCTCAAGTCATTACAAAAAGTAAGTGATTATATTGAGTGAATCCAATCAAAGTTAAACGAGATTTAAAGGGATTTTAAATGCGTAAAAACTTACCTGTTACCAATCGCGAGTACCCATTCAAAGGTAGTGAAAGGCTGATATCTTCAACTGATGCGAAAGGGATTATAAAACATTGTAATGAAGCATTTGTAGAAATGAGTGGCTACCAACGTGATGAGTTGATTGGCTCTCCTCATAATCTTATTCGCCACCCAGATATGCCCAAACCTGTATTTGCTGAGATGTGGAGCACACTTCAGAAAGGTCAAGTTTGGATGGGACTTGTTAAGAATAGGCGTAAAAATGGTGATCACTATTGGGTTAGTGCTTTTGTAACCCCGGTATTCGAAGCAGATAAATTGGTCGGCTATGAATCCGTACGAGTTGCGGCTGATGAATCAGAGAAAAAGAGAGCAGAAAAGGCGTATAAAAGGCTTTCAAATGGGCAGAATTCGGTTTCTTGGGTTGAGAAGTTAAAAGATTTTGTCGGTCAAACCTTGTCTGTATCCGTTCCTGCAATATTAGCGTCGATAGTACTCGCTGTTTTCCACTCACCATCCGCTGGATTAATCTCGGCTGGTTTTGGACTGTTAAGTATATTCTGGGTTTTATTCTTTAGACAATCTGAGTGGAAGAGTTTGATGAAAATCAGCCCACAGTCATATTCAAATGTAGAGGTTGCTCAGACTTATTTTCCTGAACGTGGAATCGCAGCACAAGCTAAATTGGTGTTAGCGACAGAAATTGCACGCTCAAGAACTGCTTTGACAAGAATTAATGATTCCGTCACGAGTTTGGATGAAATTACTGACATTACACAAACAGAGGCGAAAAGGACGGCGTCTGCTGTAGAAGAACAAGGTGCAGCAACACAACAGATTGCATCAGCAATTACTGAAATGTCTCAAGCTATCCAAGAAGTCGCTGAAAAGATTGAGTCAAACTCATCAAGCGCTGAAACGGCCATTCATAATGTTGATTCAGGCGTCAGTTTAGCAGGTGATGCATTGAAAGTGATTCATAATCTGAATGATTCCGTTAAATCGATTGCAGTAACGGTTCAGGAGCTCGCTGATTCAACGAGTCAGATTGGTCAAGCTGCTGACTTAATCACTACAATTGCAGATCAAACAAATTTGTTAGCATTGAATGCCGCTATTGAAGCTGCTCGAGCGGGTGAGCATGGGCGAGGTTTTAGTGTGGTCGCTGACGAGGTGAGGGCATTAGCATCTAAAACGCGAGAATCGACAGATCAAATTCACAATGTTGTTCAAGAGCTTTCAAAAAGAGCAAGTTCAGCTGTTGAAGCCGCAAAGCAGGGGCAAATAGTAGCGGGGGATGGTGTTCAAGTTGTTGATAAAACTAAAAATGCACTTAGTGAAATTAGAGATGCTGTAAAGCAAATTACCGATATGACATTTCAGATGTCTGCGGCAGTTGAAGAGCAAAGTTCAGTAGCTGATCATATCAACCAACAGATTGTAGATATTGCTGATGGCTCTAACCACACAAGAGAAGCGTCAGCACAATCACTTGAGGCATCACACAAGTTAGAGAATACAGTCGGTATTTTCCGTTCGTTGATAAGTCGATTTGCCATAAAATAAGCTCTCAACGGAAAGGTAATATAGAAGTGTGAGTACGTAAATTAATCAGATCGCTCAAAAATTAATCTAAAAATGCTTGACCATAATCCTTAAAAGTTATAATTATAAGCTCTGTTTATGTTTGATTTTTGTTTGTTTGACGTTTCTTTTCTGTTCAAAACTTCTTGTTATTACACGTAACAAGCAAGATTAAACAAAACAGTTATTAGCTAGATATTACGGAAAATTGCTGTAACTGAGGACATGAATATGAAAAGACAAAAACGTGATCGCTTAGAGCGTGCATTTGCAAAAGGTTTCCAAGCCGGTATGTGTGGAAGATCTAAGGATAATTGTCCATATTTGAACCCTGATCCCCGTTCTCAATGGTTAGGAGGATGGAGACAAGGTGTTGATGATAGGTTAAATGGAATTCCAATTAAATAATCAAAACAATTTTATAATCGTAACATTTAAGCGCCAGATTTTTTCTGGCGTTTTTTTATTTTGAAATGCATTGAATACCGTTAATTACTATTGGATCACCCTTTCCAAATTTTAAATAACAAGTATCACTGGCTTTTAAAAGTTGGATTTTAGTTGTTGAACGAGTCCGAGTATCTGTAAGGACGCCATTAATCAAAATAAGGGGTGAATCTATACTTATCTCTGATGAGGTTAAAAATGCTGTTTCTGACATTAGAAATGACGTCAGTTTTAATTGTTTCTCGATGACGCTAGAAACGATATTCTGATTTGATTTCTCAACTAAAACAGCTGGTTTAAAGTGACTATTGGCTTCTTTAGATTTACATCCAGTTAAAACAAAAAAAGCAAAAACAAAACCTATAAAATAAATCCATTTCATCATTATATATCCATTAAAAAAGGAGCTGTTCAGCCCCTTCACATTAATAAATCTTGTTGTTCATAACTTGCTCGGTAAGTTCTTTAGGGTCAGAGATATCGAGTTTGCTGTCTCGAGTACCTTGCTCGGTACTCTGAGCTTGAGAAGCTGAACTAGCAGCGATAATTGGGCAGCTGCCCGTTGAACGATAATGTAACGCTGAACTTAACATGGCTTCACTTTCATCGCCTAATTGATGATGAAAATCATCTACAGCTACACACCCTGGGATTTGAAAACCAGTGATAGGGCTAGCTTGTTTTGGTTCGAACCCACTGGCATAGCTTCCGAATCCTTTGTGATTCACGCCCTGAAACTGAACGTTAAAGTAAGTCGTTCCGCAATTATCAACAGGATAAAAACCATAGGGTTTACCACAGGTTTTACCTCCAACTTGAATTACTTCAACATCAATACCACGCAAACCGTTTATCAGTGCTTCGCTAGCCGAACAAGTATTTTCCGTCGTTAACACAAATACACGATTTAAGTTTAATGTTGGTAGAGATAAGCCACTTGTAAGACCGTCTGAAAAACCAAGTGTTTGGTTGAAGAAAGGAATGGGATCAATTCTTTCGCCCGTTACAGGGTTTGTGTTTGGGTATTTATCGTTAAATTTAAGAAGTTCAAACGTTTTATTATTAGAGTTTGCACCCGAAATCATATAAGCCAACTGACTTGCAACAGCTAATAGACCGCCACCGTTATAACGTAGATCAATGACGAGATCATCAATATTATTGCCCGATAGTTGTGCTATAGCATCTCTAAGCGCTTTTTCAGATGGACTGTTGTGCGTGTTAAATTGAAAGTAACCGATATTGTCATTATCACGCTGAATTGTTTTAACATTTAAAACGGGTGAGCGTTCGAGCTCGCTTGGGCGCATCGATACTGTTTTCACTTCACCTGAAGAGACATGTTCAAACTGAAAACGATATTCTTGAGAAGTATCAGAAGGGAATAAGCCTGCATTAATTATGTTTACGTCACTAGAGTTTATGACATCGACGTCATTGACTTGTATCACCTCATCGCCTCGAATAATGCCATTAGCTTCTGCAATTGAGTCTGGCTCCACATAGGACACTACGACCTTTCTTGGAGGGCTTTTACTGATTACTTTTAAACTCATGCCATAACTTAATGAAACGCCTGCTTGAGTTTGTTTTCTGTACTCTTCTGTATTACGAGTAAAGTGAAAGTTGTCTTTGTCTTTTCCTGTAAACTCGTCTTTTTCTGTTGTTTTCAGTTTTTCAAAATATTCAGAGACATTAAACGGAGTAGGGTTGATATCATCAACCTCATCATACCAAAGGTAACTGTCATTTGCCCAAGAGCGAAGCCATAATTTTTCATGCATCGATGTGCCATTTCGATCTGGAAAGTCACCAAGACGAGGCGATTCACAATAATCTTTAAATTTGGAGGCGGCTTCAAATGTATCTTGTGTCCAGGTTGGCGCGTTAGACGATGAACCATCCCCTCCACAGCCGAAAAGTAAGGTCGAGGATAACAGAACCAATAACTTGTTATTAAACATTGTAAACTCCGTTTATATGTTATCTAACGAAATTTACATTATTTAAAACTTAATTCAACACTTAGGCTGTATATTAAATAGCTAAAGCCGCTTTATCAATACGATAATAATAATGGCTAATAACAGCAGCTAGAGATCGAGAGCAATGATAGTTGGTTGCTAGTTTTATATCATCGGTAGTGATTAAATTTTTGACTGTATTTTTTTCTCGATTGGTAGAAATGATGTAATCGATTTCTCTATCTATTAAAGTATTTAAATAAGTAGTCTTATCCGTTAAGGACATGAGTTTTGCTAAGGATTGCTCTGGTAAGATATTGTCTATAAAAAAAATTTTTGCTTTAGACTGACTGATGGCTTGAGCATACTCTTTAATTAAAAGTGGTGGCAGTATGCTGCTAAAAAAACTACCAGGTCCCAAAACAATAATATCGGCTTCAGAAATTGATTTGATTGCAGGGTTTAGAGCTTGAACTTTTGGGTGTAAAGTTATTTTTTGAGGTAAACGTTGCAGATCATCTATCTGTGTTTCACCAATAATGACTGAATTATCCTCAAGTATCGCTTTTAAATCTGATACTTCTTCTGTCATTGGAAAAATATTTGCTTTGATATTTAGAAGGTTTTTAATCAACTGAATTGCAGAGCTAGGAGTATTACCCATTTGCTCAAGGGCAGTGAAAATTATGTTGCCAAGATTATGACCACCAAGTTCAATTTTACCAGGAAACCTAAAGGACAGTAATTCCTGCGCTAATTCGTCATTGACGAGACTTGCAATGCAATTCCTAATGTCTCCCCAAGCAATATTGTTGTTTATTTTTCTAAGACGTCCACTCGAACCACCATTATCTGTGGTAGTGACAATCGCTGACAAATTGTTGCCTAGGAAGGAAAAAGCTTTTAAAACTTGAGGTAAACCGTGACCTCCGCCAATCGCTACGACCTTGTTGTTTGGCGAGATAAGTACTTCAGACACAACGAAACCCTGTCATAATCTTAAAACAAAGATAAATTATATGACGTTTTTGTTAAAGTTTCCATAACATGAAATTGAGACAGATCATATCTAGAGCATAATTTTGTGGTTACCGTTCATTTTCAATATACTATTAAACAAAATTACAATTAAAAGAACGGCTAACTTTATAATATGTTATTGAAAAGCGGTAAAATAGGAAAGTTTACTATAGCAATTGGAGCCGTACTCGTTATCATATATGGCTTCCGAGTTCATTTCTTACCGACCTCTTTAAGTGAAGTTGAAGAGCTCATTCTTGCTCCAAAGAATAAATCACAAACAACTTCCATCCCTGACTTTCAAAAGATAAGAGATATCCCAACCAGAAAAAAAGCATTTTTTGACTTTTTAAGTCCCGCTATTGAAGAACAAAATGCGTTAATTACCAAAGAGCGTAATTTTTTACAGTCTGTGAAAAAAGTTCTAATTTCAGGGAACATTCTTGATGACGGCACTCAATTTAAAGTCACTCAGTTAGCAAAAAAGTATCAATTAAGTTACCGACGTTTCGACTCAAATACGATTAAAGAACTTCTCAAAAGAGTCGATACGGTTCCATCATCTTTAGTTCTCGTTCAAGCTGCTAATGAGTCTGGATGGGGTAGTTCAAGGTTTGCACTTGAAGGTCTAAACTTTTTTGGGCAATGGTGTTATCGAAAAGGCTGCGGGTTAATTCCATCATCGCGTACTGATGGGTTAACTCACGAGGTGACAGTATTTCCTTCTGTTGAAGCTTCTATTGCTTCTTATATGAAAAATTTAAACTCAAATGCAGCTTATAGTTTATTTCGTTCAATTCGTTATGATCTGCGTAAGCAAGGAAAACAACCAGATGCTGCTGAATTAGTATACGGGCTTGTTAATTATTCCGAAAGGCAAGAAGCTTATATTGATGAGCTTTTAGATATGTTGCGTCATAACAAAAAATATTTGGTACAAAAGTGATGTTTAAGAAAGTCCTTCTAGCAAGTTTGTTCGTCAGTTTCACATCAAGTGCGACTTCAATATCCGTAGAATATAAAGATTTTTTTAATCGAATGAAAAGTGTTAACAAGGGGAGCTATTCACTTGTGAAAATGGGGTTTTATTTACCCCAAACGGATGATTGTAAAATTAATTCGGGAAGTATCACAACCGAAAGGAAGAAGTATCCTTTAAGTTTTTCAGAACACCAAGAGCTGTTTCTTCCTTATAACGAAAAGCTTAAAAGCGATAGAGCGCTCATTAATTTGGATTTGGCTGGCGACTCGAAAAAGTGTGGAATTCAAATACAAGTGAATGCCACGTCACTCAAAACTCAATATGCGAAGAAGCAATTAGATAACATCTACTCAGAGATGAATGCATTGATGTCCAGTATGCAGGGTTTTCCCTTAAAATATTTCAGTGATGATATTGATGGGCTGACATTTACTTTTGCTTCACCGAGTGAGATTAAAGTTGATGGTGAATTTAAGGGAACCAAGAGTATATTTAAACTTTCAACGACTGAAATGGGTACATTAAAACAATTGAGCTTTTCTAAGAGACCATTAAAAGTTAGCCCTTGGATTGATGCCAAGGTAAATTAGATTACAGTCTGCTTGGAACCTTTCGATAAATCGGAAGGTTCAAAGAGCTACTTTTTAAAGTGAGGTATTAAATCATCTTAAAAAATCTGATATGGATAGATACGACCTTATACTAACTATCTATGTCGATAATTTGCCCAGTATAATTTTTTAACATATTTCAATATGATATTTTTCTATAGAGCTTAATTTTGCTACTCTTTGGTTAGTCGAATACTTTAGTGATGAAATCATGAAGAAAGCAATCTCTACCTTACTTTGTCTATTTTCTATGTCCGTCGGTTTTAGTGCACAAGCTCATGAGTGGAATATTGACTCATCGAAATCAGTTGTAAGCTTTGTTTCAGTAAAAAAGAACTCCATCGGAGAAGTGCATCGGTTTAAATCAGTTAATGGAAATTTAACTGGCACGGGGCATTTTGAACTCACGATCCCTCTTAAAAGTGTTGATACGGGAATAGCCATTCGAGACGAGAGAATGCAGAGTATGCTATTTGATGTTAGTCGATATCCAAAAGTCATTTTATCAGCCAATCTTAAAGGTAAGTTACTAGAGAATATGGAGCCTGGAGATACCCAAATAATAAATACAGAGGGTCAAGTTGCGCTGCATGGTTTAATACAAACATTACATTTTAAAGCTTACGTCGCCAAGCTAACTGATAACAAAGCCATGGTAACGAGTTTAAAACCGACCATTATTAATGCTTCCGACTTTAATTTAGTTTCTGGAATTGAATCTTTAAAAGAAGTTGCAAAACTATCAAGTATATCTGCTGCAATTCCAGTTTCCTTTGTTCTAGTTTTGAATAAGGACTAATTCCTTTCTTTGCAAGCATGACGTTTATTCATGCTTGCGATACCATTTTTTGTTTTGTGAACTTTTATTCGGCATTTATTTTATTTTCAGTTTTTAGAATGTATCGACGAATTTCATTTTTTATTACAAACCTTTTGCATTTAAATGTCTTTTTATGACACTCTATCTACTGTTTATAAATACAGTGTGAGGCAAAAATGGCAGTTATCACTCAATATGTTGTTGTAAGGGAAGGGGTAGAAAAAATGACTTTTACGTCTAAAAAGGAAGCTGATGCATACGACAAAATGTTAGATATTGCTGATAACTTACTTCCATTTATTCAGCAATCAGAGCTTGAACTTGAAGAAAATACCATAGAACAGCTTTCTTTCTATTTAGCTTCTAACAAAGATGATTTACTATCACTTCTTAAAGGTGGTAGCACAGCTCCTAAAATGGTGAAAAAACCTAAAAAGAACTTGGAAGTTGTGGCATAGCTTGATATTAAGCTAAGCAAAAAGAAGTAATACTTAAGGGTGAAAATGAAATCTGAATTTTACGACACGTTAAACCGTCAAGTTTTGGCACTATTTGAAGGCGAAACTGATCAAATTGCTGCGATGGCAAACTTATCTGCGCTGTTAAATGAGAATCTTGAACAAATCAATTGGGTAGGTTTTTACATTCAGCGTGATGAACAGCTGGTTTTAGGCCCTTTTCAAGGAAAAGTAGCTTGCGTTAGAATCCCGCTTGGTCGTGGCGTATGTGGTACAGCTGCTGCAAATGATGAAACACAACTGGTTGACGATGTACATCAATTTGCAGGTCACATTGCTTGCGATTCGGCCAGTAATTCTGAAATCGTAGTACCTGTCCATAAAAACGGAAAGGTGATTGCTGTTTTGGATATTGATAGTCCAGTCCTCTCAAGGTTCGATAAAGAAGATAAAAATGGCTTAGAAATGGTCGTGTCTTCATTCGAAAAGTGTCTATTCGGCTAATTATCGAACATTTTTTTTCAATTCGAGGTCGCAATTATAAGCTCTGGCTTTATAATAGGCGGCTGCTTGCGGCTTGAACTCGCGCTATGCTTTGCTTTAGTGTCGCTTGATAAATCTAACTTTGTTAGTTTATGTTTGTTACTGTTTTTGTAAGAAGCATATCAAAATTGTACGTCTAATTATTTAGACGAAGATAAACGACTGAGCCGTAAACCAAATCTTTTCACGGCCGATGTCCTAGTAAATGTGGAAGTAATAATGGAATCAACAGAAAAGTTGACCGACACTAATGCTATTTTGGCGTATTTATATGAAATTTTTCCTCAGTGCTTTGTTGCTGAAGGAGAAGCTAAGCCTTTAAAAATCGGCCTATTTCAAGATTTAGCAGATAAGCTTGCTGAAGATCCTAAAGTAAGTAAGACGCAATTACGCGTTGCTTTAAGACGTTACACCAGCAGCTGGCGCTATCTAAAGAGTATCAAAGAAGGCGCAGTTCGAGTCGACTTAGACGGTAACCCTTGCGGTGAACTTGAAGCAGAGCACATTGAACATGCTCAAAAAACGCTTAAAGAAAGCCAAGAACGTGCTAAGCAACGCCGTCAAGAAAAAGAAGCCAAGTTAGCTGCAGAGCGCGGTGATAAGCCAAAAACTGAAAGAAAGTTCGCTAAAAAGCCTGCCGCAAATCGTCAGCGCAAAGATCGCAACTTCAAGCAAGTGCAATCTAAGGATAAAAAGCCTGCAAAACCAGCAATCGATGTTTCTAAACTTGTTCAAGCTGAGTTGTCACAACTTAGTAAAGACCAACGTGTAAACATTAAACTTGGTAAGTCACCTGTAACTGGCGTTATCGCGGATATCAATAAAGGTGAAATTATGGTCCAGCTGGATAGTGGTTTAAGCGTTAAAGTTAAGCCTGAACATATTTTACTTTAAAATCACTCATAGCGGAAAAGCTTGAGCAGATAAGCTGTTTGCGATATATACTTAAGTCAATATTTGCAAACAGCTTATAAAAATTATCAAAAGTAAGGAGCAACTTGTTGATGCGAAAATTAAAACTGGCCACAGCGTTGGCTACACTTGTATTTGGATTCAACGCCCTGGCAGTCGAGCCAAAAATTCAAATCAACGAGCTACCCCATCTACAGCAAGAACCTCAACATAAAGTCTCAAGTAAACGAATCACTGATTTATTCACACGCTCTCATTATCACAAGTTTGATCTTGATACATCTTTTTCAGAGCAAATTTTTAATCGTTATTTGAAACTCTTAGATTTTCGACGCAATATCCTCACACAAGCTGATGTTGATGGGTTAAAGCAGTATCAAGATGATTTTGATAAAATGCTCACCAGTGGCAATCTAAATGAAGCTTACAAGATTTATGATCTTGTTCAAAAACGTCGCTATCAAGGTTTTGTTTACGCTTTAAGCCTGCTTGATAATGATAAACCGTTTGACTTCAATAAAGTTGGTGATAAATACGATTACGATCGTGAGCACGCTAGCTGGCCAAAATCTGAAGCAGAGATTCATGAGTTATGGCGTCAGCGTGTTAAATATGATGCTTTAAATCTAAAATTGACGGATAAAAAATGGAGCGAAATTGTTGAGATCTTATCTAAACGATACAACAACGCCCTTAAACGTTTGACTCAAACTAATAGTGAAGATGTCTTCCAAATTTTGATGAATTCATTTGCGCGTTCAATCGAGCCACACACAAGTTACCTGTCACCAAGAAATGCAGAACGCTTCCAACAAGAAATGAACTTGAGCCTTGAAGGTATTGGAGCCGTATTACAAGCTGAAGATGATTACACTATGATTCGTAGCCTTGTAAAAGGTGGTCCAGCGGCTAAAAGTGAAGAATTAGAAGCGGGCGATAAAATCATTGGTGTTGGTCAGGCTGGAGAGAAAATTGTTGATATTATTGGCTGGCGTTTAGATGACGTTGTCGATCTCATCAAAGGTCCTAAAGGGACAAAAGTTACTTTACAAGTACTCAAGAAAAAAGCAGGTTCAAGTGCTAAACCCGTTGAAGTGGTTATCACTCGTGACAAAATTCGTTTAGAAGATAGAGCAGCTAGCTCTAAAGTTATTGAAGGTGATGTTGGTGCGTACGAAAAACGAAAAGTAGGCGTTATTGAAATTCCTGGTTTTTATGTAAACCTTTCAAAAGATGTAACGAAAGAAATTGCCAAGCTTAAGAAAGAAAACGTTGAAGGCATTATCATCGACTTGAGAGGTAATGGTGGTGGCGCATTGACTGAAGCAACATTACTGACTGGTCTGTTCATAGATATGGGTCCCGCAGTACAAGTTCGCTATGCCAATGGCCAAGTTGTTCAAAATCGTGATAACGATGGCAGTGTTACCTATTCAGGACCATTAACAGTAATGGTTGATCGTTATAGTGCTTCTGCATCAGAAATTTTTGCGGCCGCTATGCAAGATTATGGACGAGCTTTAATTGTCGGTGAGTCAACATTTGGTAAAGGTACTGTACAGCAGCATAAACCATTACAACGCATTTATGATTTGTATGATAAACCGTTAGGCAGTGTGCAGTACACGATTGCTAAGTTTTATCGTATCAATGGTGGTAGCACTCAGTTGAAAGGCGTCACTCCAGACATCATGTTTCCAAGTGCACTGAAACCTGGTGAATTTGGTGAATCTGAAGAAGATAATGCGTTACCATGGGATAAAGTTCCAGCGGCTAAATATCATAAGTTCAACGATATTACGCCGATGATAATTTCTGAACTGACCAAAGATTATGATGCACGTATCAAAAATAATGTTGAGTTTGGTTATATCAGAGATGACATTAAAGAGTATCGTAAACTACGAGACGAAAAAAGCGTTTCTTTGGACCTATCAAAACGCAAAGCATTGCAAAAAGAAGAAGATGATAAAGCGTTACAACGTGCTAATGAACGTCGTATTGCAAAAGGTCAAAAGCCAGTAAAAGACCTCGATGAGTTATCTAAACTTAAAGATAAAGAAGAGTTACCTGATGTACTTCTTGAGCAAACAGCGGATATAACTTTAGATTTAGTTGGCTTAACTAAGAAAAAGTAAATCCAACAAATATATAAAAAAAACGCGCATTTTGCGCGTTTTTTGTCTGAAAGATAAAATTAAAAAATACCTAAGAGGACCACTATGTCACAACGTGAAGCAAAACTACTTAAGGACTATAGTGCACCAGAATATACCGTAGAACACATAGCCTTAAAATTTGAGCTTAATACTCCAGTTACTACGATTACAGCATCAAGCAAGGTCAAACGCGTAGAAAATGAAGCTGCCACTTTAGTGCTTGATGGTGAATCGCTTTCACTTGTGAGTGTTAAAATTGATGGCAAAGATGTTGAGCATAAGCTTGAAGAAAACCGTTTACATATTTCAGCAGACGTTGACGATTTTTTATTAGAAATCGTTACTGAGATTGAACCTGAGGCGAATACAGCGCTTGAAGGTTTATATATGTCAGACGGTGCATATTGCACACAATGTGAAGCAGAAGGTTTCCGTCGTATTACGTATTACCTTGATCGTCCCGATGTGCTTGCAAAGTTTGATGTACGAATTGAAGCAGATAAAGCACAATTTCCTTATCTGCTAAGTAATGGAAACTTGTTAGAAAAAGGCGATCTAGAAAATGGTCGACACTTTGCTAGTTGGCAAGATCCATTTCCAAAGCCAAGCTACTTATTCGCACTTGTTGCGGGTGATTTTGACCTACTCGAAGATACTTTTATCACACGAAGTGAACGTGAAGTTGAGCTTCAAGTTTTTGTTGATAAAGGTAATATAAATAAAGCTAACCATGCTATGGAATCTCTTAAGAAGTCCATGAAGTGGGACGAAGAACGCTTTAATTTAGAGTATGACTTAGACATTTATATGATCGTTGCCGTAGACTTTTTCAATATGGGTGCAATGGAAAATAAAGGGCTAAATGTCTTTAATACTAAGTATGTTTTAGCAGATAAAGAATCAGCTACAGATGATGACTTTCATGGTATTGAATCTGTCATTGGTCATGAATATTTTCATAACTGGACGGGCAATCGTGTAACTTGTCGTGATTGGTTTCAGTTGAGTTTAAAAGAGGGACTTACGGTTTTCCGTGACCAAGAGTTTAGCTCAGATCTTGGCTCTAGGGCCGTAAACAGGATTCATGCAATTAAAGTTATCAGGAATCATCAGTTCGCAGAAGATGCTGGACCGATGGCACATCCAATTCGTCCCGAAGCTGTAATTGAAATGAATAACTTTTATACTGTTACAGTTTATAACAAAGGTGCTGAAGTTATTCGTATGATGCATACCTTACTTGGAGAAGAAAACTTCCAGAAAGGCATTGCTCTGTATTTTGAGCGTCATGATGGCCAAGCGGTTACCTGTGATGATTTTGTAAGTGCTATGGAGGACGCAAGTCGTGTTGACCTTAAGCAATTCCGGAATTGGTATAGCCAAGCGGGTACACCGTCAGTTTCAGTAGTTGAAGAGTTTGATGCGAAGGCACAAGAATACAAACTGCATTTAAAACAAGAACGACAAGTGATTCCTGGAAACAATGACTTACCGATGCATATTCCCTTTGATGTCGAGCTTATCTCGGAGTCAGGTGAATCTCTAGTGAGTGAGGTTCTTAATTTCACAGAAAATAACCAAACTTTTGTATTCAGCAATATCAAAGCAAAACCAACCGTTTCATTGCTTCAAAATTTCTCTGCACCAGTGAAACTTGATTTTGAATTCGAACTTGACCATCTCGTCAACTTAATGCGTTATGCGAGTAGTGAAGTTGCACGCTGGGAAGCTTCAGTTTCAATTTTCAGCAATGCTGTTTGGAGCAATGTAGAGGCACTTCAAAACCACGCTAGTATGCAAGTCAATCAGGTTATTCTTGATGCATTTAAAGGAACGTTGCTTGATAGTCAATTAGATCCTGCGTTAGTCGCGGAAATATTAACGGTTCCAACAACGAATGAACTTGTCGAACAAGCGATAACAGTTGATTTAGATAAGCTAGTTACTGCACGTGAATTTGTTATTGATGAAATTGCTGCTTATTGTGAAGACGAGTTAAATGCTCGATATCATTTACTTAAGCTTACTGATGAACCGGCCTCTAGATCACTTAAAAATGCATGTTTAAATTGGGTGAGTCGAATTGGTGAGCAATATGAAGTGTTAGTTGAACAGCAGTTTTATGGCGCTGAAAATATGACTGATGCATTAGGCGCACTTAAAGCTGCAAATATTTCACAACTTGCATGTCGAAGTCATCTGATGGCAGCTTTTGAAGCTAAATGGAACCAAACTCCTTTAGTAATGGATAAGTGGTTTATGCTTGAAGCGACGAATAAAGCTGATAATGTCATCGAACGTTTGAAAGAACTGGCTTCACACTCTGCATTTAGTTTCCAAAATCCGAACCGAGTGAGATCCTTGATAGGTACGTTTGCTGCGGCTAACACTGAGCAATTTCATAATGCCAATGGTGAAGGCTACCGTTATTTAACGGAGATATTAAAGAAGTTGAATGACATTAACCCACAATTAGCGGCCAGAATTATTACGCCAATGATTCAGTTCTCAAAGTTTGATGAGCAGCGTCAATCAATGATTAAACAAGGGTTGCAAGAGCTGGCCGATCTACCAAATTTATCTAAAGATTTATTTGAGAAGGTCACAAAAGCTTTAGCATAAAGTCTTAGCTCGCCATTTAATTAACGAATGGCGAGTATTTCAACAAAAATAGTTTTACTATGGAATTTTATTTCAGACTTTCAGTTAGTTACGATAACTTCTTGCCTTACTATCAAGGAGTAGCTAAAAGGGTAGAGGTTCGTGAACAATATGGGCGCATATTGCACATTAACGCTTATCATTTTAAGCCCTTTTTGACCCCTCAAGGCATTGTAGGTAATTTCAAAATACAGATAGATGATAATGGAAAGTTACAAAAAATTGAAAAGCTTTAGAGTAAATACTTTAAACGCAACGACGTATGTTAAAAAATATCTGGTCTGATCTGTGTTATTTATTTCCTTTTAAAAATAAATAGTTATATGTCTTATGGCATTGTGCTTTACAAGAATGCAACCTATTCAAACATACGTATGAAAATGTATTTCCTCTTTGTTTTATAAAGAAAAAATAAAAACGTTTTTATCGTCTCTATGTCTTGCCCAACACCCTTTATTCCTGTAACAATGTGTTCACCTGTTTGATACTTTTACCATAAGAATTACAAGTGGAGGTTATCAAATGGAAATTTTGCAGGTTATGGAGAATGACAACAATGAACAAGACTCAACGCGGCTTTCGCCGATCTGCGTTAGCCATGGGGGTGGCTTCGGCAATGTCTCTAGGACTATTGTCAAACGTTAACGCAGCCTCTTTTGATTGGGGAGAAGTATCTGGAACATTCGATTCCACTTGGACCGCTGGTGCAAGTTGGCGAGTTTCAGATAGAAATTGGAAAGACCAAATCGGTAAGGCAAACCAGCCTAATTATAATTGGGCGAACTATACTGCTTTTGGAAATACAATTCATCAAAGTACTGATATTTGGGCCAATTCTGGTTCGTATTCAACTAACAATGATTTAAGTAATCAACTTCACACGAGTGGTGAAACTTTTTCAGAAATCTTTAAAGGTTTGCATGAATTATCACTAGAGTATAAAAACTTTGGTTTATTTGCTCGTGGTTTATATTTCTATGACCGCAAATTAAATGATAAAGGTTTTGATTATGCGGATCCGTTAACAGGCAAAAAGTATGATGCTTGTGAAGATAAGCAAGCTGAAAAAGTACAGTGTAAAGATGTTCGCCTACTTGATGCTTTTGTTTACGGTAACTTTGATTTAAATGATGGCAAAAACCCATTATCTGTGCGAGTTGGTAACCAAGTTATTTCTTGGGGTGAAAGTACACTAATTCCACATGGTATTGGTGTAATCAACCCTGTTGATTTAAACATTTTGAATCAACCAGGTGCAGAACTTAAAGAAGCCTTTAGACCACAAGGAATGGTTTGGGCTTCTTTAGGTATTACAGACGAAGTTTCTGTAGAAGCATTCTATCAATATGATTGGGAACCAATTTGGATCCCTACGCCAGGTTCTCTTTTTGGAACCAATGACTTTGTTGGCTATGGCGGCTACCTGAATAATGCTCAATTAGGCTTCAGTGGCAACCCAGATATCAGCCTTGATTTCTTGCTTCAAGAGTACAACAAACTTGGTGGAATGATTGCTAGCGGGCAAGTCCCAGCAGAGCAACTCGGTCCTCTTGCGCTAGCATACACAACAAAAGTTACATTGGTTGATGACCATGGAAAAGCCTCTGACGATGGTCAGTATGGTATTAAATTAAGTTGGTATGCGCCTGAGCTTCATGACACTGAATTCGGTTTCTACTTCATGAAGTACAATAGTCGTCGCCCGCTAATTAGCGGTAAAACGGCTGACTTTGGTTCTGGTGCCATAGTATCCGATCTAGCTGTTCTGGGCAGAAATGCAGGCAATATTGATCGCGATACTCTGCTTAATTTACAGACGTTTTCTAAAGCTCAAATTGTTTTTCCTGATGATATTAAGCTTTACGGCTTGAGTTTTAACACTCTGATTGGTGATACCTCTTTAGCGGGTGAAATTTCTCATCGTCAAGATGAACCGCTGCAAATTGATGACGTAGAATTACTGTTTGCTGCAATGCCTGAGCAATTGGCAAAAGCAGGTCACCGTCCTGAATTAGGCGGCATTTCTCAATATAATCGAAATGTTAAAGACGTAGGTCCAGGTGAATATGCTGAAGGCTTTATTCGTAGTGATACTACTCAAGCACAGTTTACGTTAACGCACTCGTTTGGCCGTGCTTTCGGCATGGATAACCTTGTAGCACTCGCTGAATTCGGTGGTATTTGGATTCATGATATGCCGGATCCTGATGAACTTCGCTTAAATGGACCTGGTACAGCTCGCTCTGGTGGTGGAATTCCTGATCTTTTATTAAATGGTTTACATAACGGTCCAGAAACTAATCCATTTCCAACGGATTTCGCTTGGGGTTACCGTTTTGTAGCGAAAGCTGACTTTAACAATGTATTTGCTGGTGTGAACATGTCTCCTCGAGTCATTTTTTCACACGACGTTAAAGGTATTACGCCGGACCCATTATTCTTATTTACCGAAGGTAAGAAATCAGTTGCCGTTGGGATTAACTTTGATTATCAAAGCAAGTGGGGAGCTGATATCTCCTACAACAACTTCTTTGGTGGTGTAGGTACAACAAATGCACTGGAAGATCGTGATTATGTATCTTTCAACATTAAGTATTCGATTTAAAGGATGATACTAATGAAAACGAAAAACCTATTGTCATTAGCTGTTATGTTGGCTTTAACTACTCCAGCAGCATTGGCAAAAGTTTCACCTGATGAAGCGAAGAAGTTGGGCACAACATTAACTCCAATTGGTGGTGAGGTTGCAGGTAATGCTGATGGTTCAATTCCAAAATGGACTGGTGGTATCACTAAACCTGTAGCTGGTTTTAAGAAAGGTGATCATCATATCGATCCATTTCCGAATGATAAGATTGAATTCACTATTACAAATGCGAATAAAGCTAAGTACAAAGATTTTTTAACTGCAGGTCAAAACGCATTATTTGAATTGTATCCTGATACATACAAAATGAATGTTTACCAAACTCGCCGAAGTGCTGCTGCACCTCAATACGTTTATGACGCAACGAAAGCTAATGCTACACGTGCTGAATTAATCGATGGCGGAAACGGTTTAAAAGGCGCAGCAATTGGTGTTCCATTCCCGATCCCACAAAATGGTTTGGAAGCCGTTTGGAATCACATTTTGCGTTTCCGTGGTGTTGATATCGAAACTTCTCGTGCTCAAGCTGCACCTACTGCTGGCGGTTCATACAACCTTGTGGAGTATGACGAAGAAATTCACTTCAAATACACTCGACCTGATGAAACCGCAGAGAAACTGGCTGAAAATAATGTATTGTTCTATTTCAAGCAAGTTGTAACACAACCAGCACGTCGTGCAGGTACAGCATTGCTTGTAAAAGAAACCATGGATCAGCAAAAAGAGCCTCGTCAAGCATGGACGTATAACACTGGTCAACGCCGTGTTCGCAAAGCGCCAAATGTTGCTTTTGATACCCCGGGTACATTAACTGACGGCTTAAGAACGACCGATGATTTCGATATGTTCAACGGTTCACCTGAGCGTTACAACTGGGATCTTGTTGGGAAAAAAGAAATCTATATTCCTTACAATGATTACCGTCTTCATTCAGACAAGTTAACTTATGACCAAATTTTGAAACCTGGTCATATTAACCCTGAATATGTACGTTGGGAAAAACATCGTGTTTGGGAAGTAAAAGCGACACTGAAACCAGGCGTTTCTCACTTGTATAAAACTCGCGTGTTCTATATAGATGAAGATTCTTGGCAAATTTCTGCGGCTGATCTTTATGACAACCGAGATCAATTATATCGTGTTGCCGTTGCTCATGGTTTGAACTATTACGAAGTTCCTGCACAGTGGAGTACATTAGAAGTATTCCATGATCTTCAATCTCGTCGTTATATTGCAATGGGATTAGATAACGAAGGTCGTATGTACAACTTCGATGCAAAGCTAACTGATGCTGATTTTACTCCGTCAGCGCTACGTCGTCGCGGTATTCGCTAATTGTTAAAATGCCACTCTTTGCTATTGAAGAGTGGCATATTCTACCCATAATTATAATTTCAATATTCAAGGTAGTATTTATATGAATAACAATGACTTTTTTAAAAAAGTCGGTTTTGGCTTGAGTTTCTGTTTCCTCTTTACTAGTACACTCTCCATCGCAAACCCTCAAATTCAACCCAAAGCTTTGTCTTCTCTTGTCACTGATATTGATCGAAATGTTGCTGTCGGAGAGCGTGGTCATATTTTTATGTATGAAAATGGCTGGAAACAGGTTCAGTCTCCTGTTTCAGTAAACCTCACAAATTCAACCATGTTGAATGCACAACTTGGATGGGCTGTTGGCCATGATGCAACGATTATAAAGACAACTGACGGTGGTAAGACGTGGTTAACTCAATCTGAATCTCAGAGTATTGAAAAACCGTTTCTAGATATCACTTTTTTTGATGAGAAGCATGGTATTGCCGTCGGTGCCTATGGCCTTTTCTATCGAACTAAAGATGGTGGAAACAATTGGCGAGAAGAGTTTCATCTAGAGCTTCTTCATCCTGATGACCAAGCTTATTTAGAAGAATTGAAAGACGTTGATCCTGAAGGCTATGAAATAGAGAAAGGGTCATTACTTCCACATTTTAATAAGACTTCACTGTTAAAAGACGGTCGGTTATTAATCGTTGGGGAACTCGGAACAATTGCTATTTCTGATGATTTTGGTCATTCATTTCAACAAATTGACTTTCCATATGAAGGTTCGATGTTCAGTGCGATTGAAACAGGTGACCACATTTATGTGGCTGGTTTAAGAGGAAATTTATTCAAAACGGATAAAATATTCTCTAAGTGGACAAAAGTTGCATTACCAAATGATTCAACCATTCACAGTATTCTTAAAAAAGATAATGGTCTTTTACTTGTTGGAAATTCTGGTGTTGTTTACTCAGTAGGACTTAATGATGATGTGAAACTTTTAAAACAAATTAAAGGTGTGAACCTACTGAGTGTATCTGAGTTAGATGGCAATATTTGGCTTGCTGGCACTAATGGCTTAACAGTCTTAGAAAAATAAAAATAGGGACGTTTCATGTTAGAAAAATTTGTAAATGGTGTTGAAACTTTCCTTTTTCGTCACCGTGGTTGGGTAATTTCATTTTTTATCCTTGCTTCATTATTTTTGGGCTATCAGGCAAGCCTGCTCAAAATGGATGCTGCTTTTACCAAAAACATTCCACTACAACATACTTATATGCAGACCTACTTGAAGCATCAAAAAGATTTTGGTGGTGCAAATTCTGTAATGGTTGCAGTAGAGGATGTGAGTGGGGAAGTGTTCAATGAACACTTCTTTAAAACACTAAAAGATGTTCACGACCAATTATTTTTTATACCAGGTATCGATCGGGCTCAAGTCAAATCACTATTTTCACCATCAACTCGATTTACAGAAGTTGTTGAAGACGGTTTTGCCGGTGGCCCCGTAATTCCTGCGGATTTCTCATATTCTCAATCTGATTTAGATCGAGTCAGAGGGAACATTGAAAAAGCAGGTATTGTAGGTCGTCTTGTTGCTGAAGATTATAGCTCGGCGATGGTCTCCGCCCAACTGATGGAGTTTGATCCTCAAACGGGTGAGAAGCTCGATACTATCGCTCTAGCTGAGCAATTAGAGAATGATCTTCGCAAAAAATTTGAGTCAGATAAAATCAAAATCCATATTATTGGTTTTTCTAAAATGGCAGGTGATGTAGCAGATGGTGCAAAAGGGGTTGTATTGTTCTTCCTCTTTGCTATTGCGATTACAGGAATAATGGTTTATCTGTTTTCTCGTTCGTTATTGCTCACGGTATTACCATTGGTTTGTAGCCTTGTTGCTGTTGAGTGGCAACTAGGGTTATTAACAGTTGTTGGTTTTGGGCTAGATCCAATGTCGATATTGGTTCCATTTTTAGTATTTGCTATCGGTGTTAGCCATGGCGTACAAATGATCAATGCTGTTAAGAAGCGTGTTGCTTCAGGTAATACGACAAAAGTAGCAGCAACACTTGCTTTTAGAAGCCTACTGGTACCTGGCGGAGTTGCGTTACTTTCAGATACAGTTGGATTTTTAACTTTACTCGCCATCGATATTGGGATCATTCGAGAATTAGCAATTTCAGCGTCTTTGGGTGTTGCGGTCATTATTTTAACTAACCTTGTACTTTTACCTGTCTTACTTTCGTTTACTCATTTAGAAAAGCAAGTTAACGTTCAAGAGGTTGATAAGACTGAAAAGGTTTGGATTGCACTCTCTAAGTTTGCTACCCCTAAATATGCTGTTAGTGTACTAGCCATCACCGCAGTACTTTATGGATTAGGTTTCTATCAAGCTCAAAAACTGAAAATTGGTGATTTGCATGAAGGTGCACCTGCACTTCATTCTGATTCTCGCTATAACCTTGATACTGCATTTATCACAGATAAGTTTTCTATCACAACCGATGTTATGTCTGTAATTGCTGAAACAAAGGAAGAAGGGTGTACGTACCATGACATCATCAATCGGGTTGATCAATTTGAATGGTTAATGAGTAATACTCCTGGAGTACAATCAACAATTAGTGTTGCGTCAGTAGCCAAGAAGGTTAATGCTGGGTTCAATGAAGGTAATGCTAAGTGGGCTATTCTACCGCGGAATACGGCAACACTGGGTCAGGCGATCAGTCGAATTCCTACAACCTCTGGGTTGTTGAATCGTGATTGCTCAGTGATGCCAGTTTATATTTTTTTAGAAGATCATAAAGCTGAAACCATCGAAACGGTTATCGACAAAGTTAAATTAATTTCGCAAGCATTGGATAATGATGACATTAAGTTTAAATTAGCGTCTGGGCCTGTCGGTGTTATGGCTGCGACAAACGAAGCGGTTGCTGAAGCTCAGCTTCCAATGATGATTTATGTATATGCTGCTGTATTCATTTTATGTTTATTGAGCTTTAAGTCATTAAAAGCCACCATTGTTGTGATTATTCCTTTATACGTAGTTTCTACGCTTGCTCAGGCATTAATGACTTTCTTAGATATTGGTTTAGTTGTGAGTACGTTACCGGTTATTGCTTTAGGCGTTGGCATAGGTGTTGATTACGGTATTTATATCTTGTCTACTATGTCAGTAAAGCTCTCAGATGGTCTTGATGTTCAAAAAGCTTACCTTGAAGCGCTTAAAGAAAGAGGTAGTGCAGTGATCTTTACTGGTCTGACTTTAGCTATTGGTGTGAGTACTTGGGTGTTTTCTGCACTTAAATTCCAAATGGACATGGGAATTTTATTAACATTCATGTTCTTAGTTAACATGTTGGGTGCAATAATTATTATTCCTGCACTTTCATCTATTTTCTGGCGAAAGTCTTGCTAATGTTAAGTTTGCGGGAACTTAGTTCCCGCATATTTATGCATAGTTTATTCAAAATTCTGCTTGTTTCTTCATCCTGTAGATCAAAGTCACAAAATTTCTCTAAAATGAGAGGAATTACCACAAAAATATTACTCGAAATAAATCGCATTTAGTAATAAACTGCGCCACATATTACAGAATCTGCAAGCGGCTCTGTATACTGGTATGACTAGGTTTTCGTTAATTTTTTGTAATTGAAGTTATACTTATGTTGCATACCCGATTTTGAGCATCCGAACTATGATAAAAAAAGCGCTGCCATAGACGCTTAAGGAAACAGCAAAATGGCCTTGAAAGATGCAATGCCTTCAGTATTACTTGAAAATGTAATCAGTTTGATTCATACCAAAGTACCTAATTCTCAAGCGAAGCAAGTTGAGCAATTTGCGACTAGCTTATACGCCCACATGTCGAAAGACGACTTGAACGACCGTAACGATAGCGATTTATACGGTGCAATTCTAAGCCTCTGGAATGCTTTAAATAAGACTCCATCAGGTGAATCTCACTTGAGAGTTTTTAATCCGAGTCAATCTAAACATGGTTGGCATTCAGCTCACTCCATTATTGAAATTATCCTACCTGATATGCCATTTTTGGTTGATTCAGTAGGTATGATTTTAAACCGTATGGGTATCACTGCTCATATGATGCTTCACACACCTTTGGCAATAGAGAGAGGTGAAGAGGTTGTCAGTAGCATTTCTGCGATTACAGGCGAAGAAAAAGAATCAGAAAAAATCGCCGTCTTCTTAGTTGAAATTGACCGTCAGAGTGACGTTGCTGAAATGAAATCTCTCACGAAAGAGATTGAGTCAGTAATTATCGATGTTGCGGCTGCTGTTAATGATTGGGAAGCGATGTCAGGAAAACTTGCTGAAGTTGTGACTGAATTACCAGAGCGTCCTTACCCTGGTGATAAAGACTCTCGCGCTGAAGCTGTTAAGTTTCTTGATTATCTGAATAATCATCATTTCACATTATTAGGTTATCGCCGTTATGATCTTAAGCGTGTTGAAGGTGATATGGAGTTGGTTCCAGATTTAGATTCAAGCTTGGGCTTGATGAACAAACCTGGTGCATCAAAACCTGAGCGTCGTTTGATGCTTTCGTCATTCTCAGAAACTGCACGTAAAGAAGCACTTGATAGCAGTTTATTGATTCTGACAAAGAGTAATAGCAAGAGCCGTGTTCACCGTCCAGCTTACATCGATTATGTAGGTGTGAAACGCTTTAACGATGCCGGTAAAGTCATCGGTGAAGATCGTTTTATTGGCCTATATGCTTCAAACGTTTATAACCGTAGTGCCCGCGAAATTCCGTTATTAGCAGATAAAGTTAAACGTGTCATGAAGCGCTCTGGTTTTGTACCACGTTCACATGATTACAAGAACCTGCTGAATATTCTTGAGAACCTTCCACGTGATGAGCTGATTCAAGCGAAGGAAGAAGAGCTAGCTTCTGTTGCTCAAGGTGTTCTTGATATGCAAGACCGTGACAAACTGAAATTGTTTGTCCGCAAAGATGGGTATGGCCGTTTCTTATCATGCATGGTTTATGTTTCAAAGGATCGTTATAACACCAAGCTACGTGAAGATACTCAGCGTATTCTTGCTCAACACTTCAAAAGCAATGAAGAAGTTGAATTCACAACTTATTTCTCTGAATCGACTCTTGCAAGAACCCACTACATTGTGAAAGTTGAAAACAACAATATGGACGTCAATGTGCCAGCAATTGAAAATAACCTTATTGAAGCAGCCCGTTCTTGGGAAGACAAGCTAAATTCTGCCCTTAGCGATGTATTAGGCGAAGAGAAAGGTAAAGCACTAACTAAACGTTATCTTGGCGCATTCCATCCAAGTTACAAAGAAGATGTTTTACCAAGTTCTGCAGTTGTTGATTTACAGCAACTTGAGGCCTTAAATATCGACAATGAACTTGGTATGTTGTTCTATCAGCCGCAAGAAGCGGCACTGAATGACAACAAAGTTCGTTTAAAGTTATTTCATAAAGATGAACCAATCCATCTTTCAGACGTTCTTCCGATGCTTGAAAACTTTGGTCTTCGTGTTATCAACGAGCGTCCATACGAAGTTAAAACAACGGATGGTGCAACATACTGGATTCTTGACTTTTTAATGACGGTACAAGGTACAGTTGTTACTGAAGATTTGGCCGATAGCCAAGATCGTTTCCAAAATGCATTATCCCAAGTTTGGCAGAAAAAACTCGAAGACGATGGGTTTAACCGTATCGTTTTATCTTCAGGCTTAACTGGTCGTGAAGTTTCTGTTATTCGTTCTTATGCGAAGTATATGCGTCAAATTGATGCAACGTTCAGTCAATCATATATCGAAGAAACATTTACTCGCTATCCTTTCATTGCCGAATTGCTAGTGAAGATGTTTATCCGTAAGTTCAATCCGAAACTTAAGACTCGAACTTTAGATAAGTTTGTTGAGCAAATTAACTTACGTCTAGATGAAGTATCTAGCCTTGATGATGACAGAATTATTCGTCGTTACCTTGATTTAATTAACGCTACACTCCGTACCAACTTCTATCAACAAAACGAAAATGGTCAGGCCAAAGACTACATTTCATTCAAGTTCCAGCCGGATCTTATTCCTGAAATGCCTAAGCCGCTGCCGCATTATGAGATCTTTGTTTATTCAACAAGAATCGAAGGTGTCCATTTACGTGGAGGTAAAGTTGCTCGTGGTGGTTTACGTTGGTCTGACCGTCGTGAAGATTTCAGAACTGAAGTTTTAGGCCTTGTAAAAGCGCAGCAAGTTAAGAACACAGTAATTGTTCCTGTAGGCGCTAAAGGTGGTTTTGTATGTAAACAATTACCTACCGAAGGCGGGCGTGACGCTTTCTTCGCTGAGGGACAAAACTGCTACCGTATGTTTATCCGTGGCTTATTAGATATTACAGATAACATTTCTAACGGTGATATTGTTCCTCCAGTTGATGTTGTTCGTCACGATGAAGATGATCCATATTTGGTAGTTGCTGCAGACAAAGGAACAGCCACATTCTCTGATATCGCTAACGAAATCTCAGAAGAATATAATTTCTGGTTAGGTGATGCGTTTGCTTCTGGTGGTAGTAATGGTTATGACCACAAGAAGATGGGGATTACAGCACGTGGTGCTTGGGAGTCAGTTAAGCGTCATTTCCGCGAAATTGGTGTTGATTGTCAAACTACCGACTTCACCTGTGTAGCAGTTGGCGACATGGCTGGGGATGTATTTGGTAATGGTATGCTGCTGTCTCGACATATTAGGCTGCAAGCTGCATTTAACCATATGCACATCTTTATTGACCCTAACCCTGAAGCTGAAGCAAGTTATGTTGAGCGTGAGCGCTTGTTTAACTTACCTCGTTCTTCTTGGGAAGATTATAATAGTAAGTTGATATCAAAAGGTGGCGGTATCTTCTCTAGACATGCGAAGTCAATTTCGCTTTCTACAGAAATGAAGAAGATGTTGGGTACTAGCAAATCTAGTATGACACCGAATGAGTTATTAAAAACCATTTTACAGATGCCTGTCGATCTCGTTTGGAACGGCGGTATTGGTACTTATGTTAAAGCTACTTCAGAGACACACGCTGAAGTCGGAGATCGTGCAAACGATGCTATTCGTATTAATGGTGACGAAGTTCGTGCAAAAGTTATCGGTGAAGGTGGTAACTTAGGCTGTACTCAACTTGGCCGTATTGAATACGCAGCAAATGGCGGCCGTATGAACACTGACTTCGTGGATAACGTTGGTGGTGTTGATTGTTCAGATAACGAAGTAAATATTAAGATTTTACTTAATGCTCTTGTCACTGACGGTGAAATGACGGTTAAACAACGTAACCGATTACTTGAAGAAATGACTGAGGAAGTGAGTCAAATCGTACTTCAAGACTGTCAAGATCAAACTCGCTCGATTTCTGTTACGCAGGTTCGTGGTGCAGAACAACTTAAAGAGCAAATTCGCTTTATTCATCATTTAGAGAAAGAAGGTAAGTTAGATAGAGCGCTTGAATTCTTACCAAATGAAGATGAGTTGGCCGATCGACTGGCAAAGGGTAGAGCGCTAACTCGTCCTGAACTGTCCGTTATTGTTGCTTATGCAAAAATGGTATTGAAAGAACAATTAGTAACTCCTGAAATTACTGAAGATGAGTTACTAAGTAAGCTGTTAATTTCTTACTTCCCGCAGAAGTTACAACAACAATACAGTGCTCAAATGGCTTCACACCCGTTGCGTGGTGAAATCATTGCTACTTCATTAGCAAATGAATTAGTTAATAATATGGGCTTGAATTTTGTTCAACGTATGCAAGATGAAACAGGTGCATCAGTAGCTGAAATTGGTATTTGTTACACAATTGCACGTGAAGTATTCGACTTAGGTGACTTAATTAAACAAATTGATGAGCTTAACTTTAGTGTTGCAGCTGTTGTTCAAAGTGAAATGCTCCATGAGATTCGCCGTAGTATGCGTCGTGCAATCCGTTGGTTGTTACGTCACAGAAATCGCAGTAATAGCATTGAACAAACAGTAAGCTTCTTTAAACCAGTTGTTGAAGATTTAAAAGCAAATATCAACAACTATATGGTAGAAGCTGAAGTTCAAGAGCTTGCAGCCGATGTCGATTCGCTCATTGAAGAAAATGTAACGCCTGAAGTTGCTAAAGTAATTGCTAGCATGACTACTTTGTTCCCTGCATTGGATATTGCACAAATTACTGAAAATAGCGGTAAGCCTGTATCTTTAGTGGCTGAAACATACTTTAAGTTGGGTGCACGTTTAGAACTTCACTGGTTCTTGGTTCAGATTACAGGACAACCAGTATCAAATCACTGGCAAGCACTTGCTAGAGCTGCTTATCGTGAAGAGTTAGACTGGCAACAACGTTCTTTAACAGGGACTATTTTGGCTGATTGCGAAGCTAAATGTGATGCAAGTGACATCATTACTAAGTGGATTGATGAACATCAAAATCTATTGGAACGTTGGAATCATATGTTGGGCGACTTTAAGAGCTCCCAAGGTCATGAATTTGCTAAATTCTCAGTAGCATTACGTGAACTTAATTTACTGGTCTTACATTGTGAAGGCTCTAAGTAATTAATTACGTTAAAAAGCCCTGGCAAATTGCCGGGGCTTTTTTTGATGAAAAATATATAAAAATAATAAGGATT
Source organism: Parashewanella sp. 2304DJ23-3 (assembly GCF_056591695.1). Lineage (NCBI taxonomy): Bacteria > Pseudomonadati > Pseudomonadota > Gammaproteobacteria > Alteromonadales > Shewanellaceae > Parashewanella > Parashewanella sp. 2304DJ23-3. The sequence goes on along the minus strand of NZ_JBWQOH010000003.1, from coordinate 281,017 downwards.
GATCATGCTTTACAATATTGCGAAAAAGTTCATGTTTAACATGGATGCTGAGAAAGCGCATGATTTAGCTATCTCAAGTCTAAAGAAAACAGCAAACACACCTTTTTCGTGCTTCTATCATCACAAATTTGCGAAAGCCCCAGTTAATGTTATGGGAATAAATTTTCCTAACCCAGTTGGATTAGCTGCAGGATTAGATAAAAATGGAGAAGCCATTGATGCTTTTCATTCAATGGGGTTTGGTTTTGTTGAAGTTGGTACTGTAACTCCGAGACCTCAATCCGGTAATGAGAAACCAAGGCTTTTTCGCATTGAAAAATCAGAAGGTATTATCAATAGAATGGGATTTAATAATCATGGAGTTGATTATTTAGTTAAAAACTTACAGGCAAAAAAATCAGATATTATTGTTGGCGTAAATATTGGTAAAAATAAAGATACGCCAGTTGAAAACGGAAAAGATGATTATTTGATCTGTATGGAAAAAGTATATCCTTACGCATCATATATTACAGTCAATATTTCTTCGCCTAATACACCTGATTTAAGATCTTTACAGTTTGGTGATCTATTAGATGATCTTTTAAGTTCATTAAAAACTAAACAAAAAGATCTGAGTGAAAAGTACAATAAATATGTACCGTTAGCTTTAAAAATTGCACCTGATTTAAATGATGATGAAGTTAAACAGATCGCAAACTCGTTATTAAAAAATAAGTTTGATGCCGTTATTGCAACTAATACTACTTTAAGTAGAGATGGCGTAAGTCATTTACCTAACGGAAATGAAGCAGGGGGCTTAAGTGGTAAGCCCGTGACACAGGCATCAACAGTCATCATTCAAAAACTATCTAAAGCTTTGGATGGTGCACTTCCTATTATCGGTGTAGGTGGTATATCAAGTGGTTCAGATGCAAAAGATAAAATGAATGCAGGTGCATCACTCGTTCAAATTTATACTGGTTTTATTTATAAAGGCCCAGACTTAATTAAAGATATTTTAAGTTATTTAATTAAAAAATAGATCTAAAATTTATTTAGATCAGTCTAAATGATCGTATTTAATGTTTTGATCAAATTATGATCTAAATATAAAATACGATCTTTATATATTTAATATACCAAATTATAATAAAGCTTTGAATTAGTGTAAAAAATAGTCTAATATATTTTCGACTGTCACCCAAAAGGTTATTGTTATGTTATTAATGCCAAAAAAGGACTGGCAATGGAAATATAATGATGCACATGGTGTATTAGGTTTATCGCTTGGTCCAGAATTAGAATTTTTAACACCATATACAAATAAACTGCTCATACCTGACGCATTAGGTGTTATGGAGTTTAATGTTGAAAATGCTAAATTTTATATTGATTTAATCGATAGATTACAAAACGTACTCACTTGTACTGAAGGCGCGCTTGTGCAAATTGCACTTAATGCGACTGCTGCACATTTTATGTTAAAGCCTCAAATGCCTAAATCTTGGTTTTTCGAATCGAGCCAAGTTTGTGTTTATAGTGAACAAGGAAAGGTGTTTGAATTAATATGTTCAGAAACAAGACAAAGAACGTTGGTTTTAGCCATTGAGTCTACGTTACAAGCAACGCTTGTTATGGTTTTATCCGCTGAAGTTGAGCTTAATGATACAAAAAAGCTTAAACAATTTGATACGATAAAAGTCATGCAAGATCGACTACATTCTCTAAAGTCCAAGTCTCAAGCAGCAGCGTAATTATTCACTAAATGTTTATTTATGCTGCTTATTTATAATATCGATAATTAGACCTACATTTATCTACTTTTAAGCAGTTAGTAATTGTTTTCATTTCCATTTTGATCTTGCATTTCACAGTTGAATGATTGCTGTACTGGCTTGTCTTTATTAATCCGAATTAATCATTATTATCTTTATCTTGCTGTAGTATCTAAGTAATAGCGTGAATACGTTACATAAATATTAGTCTGATATACACGTTCAAATGTGCGTAAGAAGGAGGCACTTAGAGGAGCTGTCAGAAAAAGTTAATTTGAACAGGGAAGCATTCTTGCCGCAAATCTTTTGCCAACCCCTAGTGTTGAAGTTTTGATTGAATAAGTATTAAAAAGTTCAAAATAGAATTTTAACCTACACTAATCTACAACGCACTCTTGCTATGTAAAATCAGTTTTAAATGCACAATACAAGATAAAGTGGGGTAGGTATGTCAGTAGAGCATCTGCCATCAGTTAGTAAAACTCGTTCATTTATGACCGTTTGTCTGATTGAGGTTTGGGAGCGCTTTGGGTTTATCGGAATGCAGTCGATCATCGTATATTATATGGTGCAGAGGCTAGGTTTCCCTGATTCAAAAGCAACTTTAGTTTGGAGTGCTGCAGCAGCTCTTATCTATGTTTCTCCGGCGTTTGGCGGTTGGATTGGTGATCAAATTTTAGGTACTAAACGTACCTTACAATTGGGCAGTTTTGTGCTAATCATTGGCTACTCAATGATGGCAATCCCTTCTACCAATCATTGGCTTCTTTATTGTGCTTTAGGTGTGATTGTTGTTGGTAATGGGTTGTTTAAACCAAATGCCGGTAATTTAGTTCGTAAAATTTATCATGGTGATAACTCTAAAATCGATAGTGCATTTACGATGTACTACATGTCAGTAAATGTTGGTTCGACTGTCACTATTCTTGTTACTCCTGTTATTAAAGAAATCTTGACCGCAAAGTATGGCCCTGAGATTGGGTGGCATGGTGCTTTTGGTGTATCTGTTATTGGTTTATTGATTGGTATCGCTAACTACAATTTAATGAAAGGAACACTAAAGCAATATGGATCCCGTGTTGAGGAAAAGCCAATTAATATTAAGCATTTACTTGCTGTGTTATTTGCTTGTGTTTTGACTGTTGGTGTATCAGCCATTATTTTACAATATGAACAACTTGCAAAGTTTTTCGTATATTCTGCCTTCGTAATTGTAGCGATAATATTCTTATATTTGATCTCTAAATCTAAGAAAGTCGAACGTCCTGGCCTTATCATTGCATTGATTCTAACTTTACAAAGTGTCTTTTTCTTCATTTTTTATCAGCAGTTATCTACATCACTTTCTTTATTCGCTTTACGAAATGTTGATTGGAGTTTTGATGCCTTTGGCGTTCATTTATGGAATTGGCAACCAGCTCAGTTTCAAGCTCTGAACCCCCTTTGGATTATGGTTATGAGCCCAATGTTAGCTTGGTTATATAACTGGACACATAGAAACAAGGTGAATTTTACCATTGGTATAAAGTTTTCACTTGGTTTCTTTGTTGTAGCTGTCGGATTCTTTATTTTTTCTCAAGCAAATCTTTTTGCTTTAAATGGTAAGACGTCTTCATGGGTAATGGTCTGGGGTTATGCTGCATACTCTTTAGGTGAGCTACTGGTGTCGGGCTTGGGGCTCGCAATGATTGCACGCTTTGTACCTGAACGTATCTGTGGGTTTATGATGGGGGCATATTTTGTTTCATCAGGGAATTCACAATATTTAGGTGGGCTTGTTGCAAACTATGCCAGTGTGCCTCACGATATTACTGATCCAATCAAAACGATGGTCATATATACTGATTTGTTTTATAAGTTAGGTTTTGCCGCATTAGGGTGTACATTGATCTCTTTATTGGTACTACCCAAACTCAATAAATTAACGAGAGAACATATACGTAACGAAGCGTAAATATTCAATCATTTATGGTTGCTTGCTAATAGGCAACCATATTTACTTTGCTAAAAGACCTAGCACTATTGCGCTACTGAAGCTGAATAGCGTTCCTATCATCATGTATTCAGTTAATTTCATATCTTTACTTTTACTCAAGTCACCGAGCCTAAAAATTGTTTTTGCTGCGAGTAAAAATCCTATAGCGGTGAATTGATTTATTAAAATAAAGGTAATGATCAAGCACCTTTCTATATAGCCTATCCATTTTCCTGCCGTTTGAAGGCCGTGCTGCTGATTATCAACTTGCTCAGAATATTTTTGTAGTCCAAGTGACATGAGAATCGAAATGGGCTTACATGCCAGTAAATAAGCAAGGAGTATACTTATATTTTTAAATGAATAAAGTTTGTCAAAAGTTTCAACAATAGCATGTAGGTTTTCAGGTTTTAAAAATAACCAACAGAAGAGTATGACAATGAAATGTAATGATTGGTCAATCAAAAAGAAAAGATTATTACGTGGCTGATAACTTTTCCAAACATCAATAAGGTAATGTGAAAATGCCATAAATATGGTCACAGAAATTACTTGTATAAGAGTAAAATCTAGAATTGATAGAAAAACCAAGAATGCGATAAAGTGAACAGAAATATGTTTAAGTAGAGCAGTAGAAAGAACTTTGTTCTTAAATCGATCTTCAACCCATGAATTAGGCTGAAGGTAAAAGTCGCATAAAGTATGAATTGCGGTAAGCGCTAATAATAATTCCATTTATTGTTCTCTATAATCTTAGATATATTCGTCTAATTGTATAAATTCCTTTATCAAATCTGCACCTATTGAACTCAATCGATTACTAATGTTTTGTCTGGATGTATCTGTAATCCTAGCTAATTCTTTATGTTCTGGAAATTTATTTTCTATGTAAGTCGTCAATAATTTTACTTGGGATCTTGTCAGCTTTTCAAGCTGATGATTTATTAGTTTTAAAAGTAATGTATAGGTTTTGCTTGATTGAACAGGTGAACTTATGAGCAAATCGCCTTTTTTGGTTTTACTTAGGTTACGACCAGAAGTTACAAAGACTGGCCCTTGAGATGTTTGAGGCCCATCAGTAATAATATCTGCGTGTCCATAAGCTAATGACATTGTACAGTCTTGGTTCCATGTGAATGCGAGTTTTAATTTAAGTTTTAGAAGTACAGTTTCATATAGGGCCTGTTGTGGTTTTTTGAAAACTAATTGAAACTCATCTCCACGGTATATTGCTGACAACGTATGAGTTGTCTTTAAATTTTGAACAAAATATTCCTCCAACCAAGTCGTAGTTTTCACTAAATCTTTTGGTTCTAATTTTGTCGAGTTGACTAAGTCAGCCGTTAATACAGCGATCATTTTTTTAGCCTCAATGATAGATGATTAGATAATAGTCAACTGCAACATCAAAAGCAATTAAAAAAGATTGCTTTAGTTAAAGCAACTTAATTTAATTGCACTGTGCAAGAGGTTCTTAAACAAAATGAAAATATGGCTATTGGAGTAGAGTAGGGTATGAAATACAACTTAACGAGTATTTAAGATGAGATATGATAAACAATATTAGTGGGATTACTAAAATTTAAAGTGAAACTAAAAAATTGAGAATTTGACTTAGAAGAGCGAGCTTTGTTTGCTTAGTGAGAATTGAGCTTGATGAATTCTGTTTTTAACTAAAATTGGTTGCGGGAGCTGGATTTGAACCAACGACCTTCGGGTTATGAGCCCGACGAGCTACCAAACTGCTCCATCCCGCGTCCGGATGAGAAAGTTTTAATTGTGTTCTAACAATTTTCTTTAATATAAGAGATATATAAATATTTTGTCGCGGAAGCTGAATTGAATCAATGACCTTCGCTAGCATAGTGAGAGTTGAGCCCAATGAGCTTTCCTTCTAACTAAAAATGGTTGCGGGAGCTGGATTTGAACCAACGACCTTCGGGTTATGAGCCCGACGAGCTACCAAACTGCTCCATCCCGCGTCCGGATGAGAATCTTTTAATTGTATTCTAACAATTGTCTTTAACATCAAAGATATATAAAGAGTTTATTGCGGAGGCTGAATTGAATCAGTGACCTTCGCTTGCTTAGTGAGAGTTAAGCCCGATGAGCTTTCCTTCTAACTAAAATTGGTTGCGGGAGCTGGATTTGAACCAACGACCTTCGGGTTATGAGCCCGACGAGCTACCAAACTGCTCCATCCCGCGTCCGGATGAGAATTTTTTAATTGTGTTCTAACAATTTTCTTTAATATAAGAGATATATAAAGAATTTGTTGCGAAGGCTGAATTGAATCAGTGACTTTCGCTGGCTTAGTTAGAGTTGTGCCCGATGAGCTTTCCTTCTAACTAAAAATGGTTGCGGGAGCTGGATTTGAACCAACGACCTTCGGGTTATGAGCCCGACGAGCTACCAAACTGCTCCATCCCGCGTCCGGATGAGAATTTTTTAATTGTATTCTAACAATTGTCTTTAACATCTCAGATGTATAAAGAATTGGTTGCGGGGGCCAGATTTGAACTGACGACCTTCGGGTTATGAGCCCGACGAGCTACCAAACTGCTCCACCCCGCGTCCGATATCGAATAATTATTTGGTTGCGGGAGCCGGATTTGAACCAACGACCTTCGGGTTATGAGCCCGACGAGCTACCAAACTGCTCCATCCCGCGTCCTAATAATTTTCAATTGCTTTAATGACTTGGTTGCGGGAGCTGGATTTGAACCAACGACCTTCGGGTTATGAGCCCGACGAGCTACCAAACTGCTCCATCCCGCGTCCACCTTTAAAGCGGGGCGAACTATAGCCACATGGTAGATTCAATGCAAGCAGTATTTTGAAATTAAGTTTCAGTCGCTTAAAATTGCGGCATAGCTGGCTCAGGACTCCTTGTATTGTATGAATCCTTTACTACAGCTTCTTTAATTAATGGTTTTATCGATTAGTTTTTAGGTTTTAGGTGCTTATATCGGTATAATGCCGACCATTATTTTATTGTGCTGAAGTTACGCATGTTTGAGTTTTTTGCTGCTGCCCCAAAGGGGTGTGAATATAGTCTTGCTAGAGAATTAGAAAATCTAGGGGCTACTGAAATTAAAGAAAGTGTTGCAGGAGTATATTTCTCTGCATCCTTGGAGTTAGGGTACCGCATCACTTTATGGTCGCGAATAGCCAGCCGTATTGTATTAATCTTACAAAAAGCGACCTGTAATAATCCAGAAGAGTTATATGACACGGCTTATTGTATTGACTGGCCAAGTCACTTTTCAAATAGAAGTACTTTTAGTATTGATTTTCACGGTACCGGTGGTTTTATCAAAAACACACAGTTCGGTGCTTTAAAAATTAAAGATGCAGTTGTTGATCGTTTTAGGGATGATGATGAGCAACGACCAGACGTTTCTCGCAGTCATGCTGATTTTCGAATCGATGCTCACTTCCGCCGTGGTAACTTAACGATCGGAATTAATTTCTCAGGTCCAGCACTTCATCAGCGTGGTTACCGTGATGCAACAGGTTCTGCACCATTAAAAGAGAATCTTGCAGCAAATATGCTTGCACGTAGCGGTTGGACTGAAAATCAAACTGATTTATTTGACCCATTCTGTGGTAGTGGAACTGTTGTCATTGAAGCAGCAATGATTGCTGCCGACTTTGCCCCAGCTTTAAAACGCACTGAATTTGGCTTTATGCATTGGCATCGACACGATGAAGCGTTATGGAAAGAGGTTTTTAACGAAGCTGAAGCGAGAGCGAGCATCGGTAGAACACGCTGTGAACAAAAATTCTTTGGTACTGATATTGATCCACGTTTAGTGTCGATTGCGACAAATAATGCCAAACGTGCAGGTGTTGATCAATTAATCACTTTTGATACTGCTGATGCAACTCAAGTTCAGCCTCCGGTGAGTCAAGGCACAATTGTAAGTAACCCACCTTATGGCGAGCGTTTAGGTAAAGTTACTAGCTTATTGCAACTATATTATCGTCTAGGTGAGCACTTCAAAGCCAGTTTTGGTGGTTGGAAAATTTCGATGTTGTGCAGTGAAATCGAACTACTTTCAGCACTTAAATTAAAAGCAGATAAACAATTGAAGCTATTTAATGGCGCTATCGAGTGTGGTTTCAATACCTATACACTTCATGAAAAAAGTACGCGACGTGAAGTAACGGCGCAAACAGCTGATCTTGCTAATGTCGCTCCTGATTTTTGTAATCGAATTAAGAAAAACTTAAAACAAATACTTAAGTGGGCCAAAAAAGAAGAGTTAGATTGCTACCGAATTTATGATGCAGATATTCCGGAATACAACGTCGCAATCGACCATTATGTAGATTATCTTGTAGTTCAAGAATATGCTGCTCCTGCAGAAATGCCTGAATCAGTTACAAAAAGGCGAATCAGTGACATCTTGTTAGTTCTGCCCGAGCTTACTGGTGTTAATTCAGATAATATTGTTGTCAAAACTCGCTCAAGACAGAAAGGTGCTAATCAGTATCAAAAACTAAGACAAGAAAAAGTTGAATTAACGGCTCATGAGTATGGGGCGAAATTTAAACTTAACTTGTCAGGTTATCTGGATACGGGTCTATTTTTAGATCATCGCCTGACGAGAAAGCTGATTGGCGAGAAGTCGAGTGGTAAATCTGTGTTAAACCTGTTTGCATACACAGGTTCAGCTTCAGTTCATGCTGCAATGGGTGGGGCGCAATCTGTAACGACAGTTGATATGTCTAATACCTACTTAAATTGGGCAAAAGAAAATTTTGACTTAAATGGGTTAGTAGGGCGTAAGTATCAATTTGTTCAAGCAGATTGTTTGACTTGGATTGAAGAGCAAACTACACAATATGATTTGATTTTTATTGATCCGCCAACCTTTTCAAATTCTAAAAGAATGGAAGAGTCTTTTGATGTTGAACGCGATCATGCCAGCATGCTCATTACATTAGCTAAATTAATGAGTAAAGAGGGTGAGATCATTTTCTCCAACAACAAGCGCAAGTTCAAAATTGACCATGAAAATCTAGAAAAAGCTGGATTGGTAGTACATAACCTTGATGCTAAATTACTGCCTCTTGATTTTAAGCGTAATCCACAAATTCATAACGTTTGGTCAGTAAAGCATGCATAAACTTGAGGCTGAATTAGTGCTGTTTCACACAGATGGTTGCCATTTGTGTGAGGTTGCAGAGGCACAATTGAAACAACTCAGTTTAACGTTTGTCATGAAAGATATATGTGACGAAGAAGCTTTAGCTGAGCAGTATGGGATCCGTATCCCAGTATTAATGAACAACGCAAATGGCAAAGAACTAGGATGGCCATTTGATGTTGAAGATATTTCAAAGTTTTTAGGAGCGTAACTTGAGTCTAGTAAGAATTAATAATGGCTCATTAGCCTTCGGATATATTCCATTACTTAAAAATGCAGATTTTACGATAGAACCTGGTGAGCGCGTTTGTATCGTTGGGCGTAATGGTGCGGGTAAGTCAACACTATTAAAGATATTAGATGGCGAAATCCTACTTGATGATGGCGAGTTTAATATCGCTACGGATGTCAAAGTTAGTCGTTTACAGCAAGATCCACCTAAATCAGCAGAAGGTAAAGTCTATGCCTATATCGCCGGTGGATTAGCTGAAATTGGGGATATGCTTGAAGAATACCATGAGTTATCACTGTCAGTTGCTACTGCTGAAGGTGAAACAATGGAGAAGTTGCTCAATAAAATGCAACGTCTACAAGAGCACCTTGATCATAACAATGGATGGCAGCTTGAATCTCGCATAACCCAAATGTGTCAACTACTGGGTTTAGATGCAGAAAAACCATTATCTGAATTATCTGGTGGTTGGCAGCGCAAAGTAGCTCTAGCTAGAGCTTTAGTCAGTGAGCCGGATTTATTATTACTTGATGAGCCAACGAACCATTTAGATATTGACACCATTGAATGGTTAGAGCAGTTTTTGTTGAATTACAAAGGTGCGATTGTATTTATCAGCCATGATCGTGGCTTTATTCATCGTATTGCGACAAGGATTGTTGATCTTGATCGTGGTGTGGCAACAAACTGGCCGGGCAGTTATCAAAAATACCTTGTTGGCAAAGCGGAATGGCTGAGAGTAGAAGAAGAACAAAATGCACATTTCGATAAAAAACTCGCTGAAGAAGAAGTTTGGATACGGCAAGGCATCAAAGCACGTCGCACACGCAATGAAGGTCGTGTTCGTGCATTAAAAGCTTTAAGACAAGAGCGTAGTCAACGCATTAATCGTCAAGGCAATGTGAATATGGCCGTGGCAGATGCAGAACGTTCAGGAAAGCTGGTATTTGAAGTTAAAAATCTGGACTTTAGTATTCCAGAAAAAAGCTTGGTTAAAAACTTTTCTACTTCAATTATGCGTGGCGATAGTATTGCTCTTATTGGTCCGAATGGATGTGGTAAATCAACACTCATCAAGTTACTTCTGGAGCAATTAGAACCTCAGTCTGGCAGTGTGAGAGTAGGAACTAAGCTTCAAGTTGCTTATTTCGATCAATATCGTGAAGCGCTTGATCCTGAAAAAACGGTTGAAGAAAATGTTGGAGATGGAAAACAGACCATTACCATCAACGGTAATGATAGACACATTTTGAGTTACCTTCAGGACTTCTTATTTTCACCTGCTCGTGCACGTACACCAGTGAAAGCATTAAGCGGTGGTGAAAAGAATCGATTACTACTTGCTAAATTATTGTTACGTCCTGCAAACTTAATTGTTTTGGATGAACCAACAAATGACCTTGATATTGAGACCTTAGAATTGTTAGAGTCTTTATTATCAGAATATACAGCGACATTATTAATTGTCTCTCATGATAGAGAGTTCATTGATAATACTGTGACAAGCAGTTGGTGGTTTGCTGGTAATGGCCATTGGCAAGAATACGTTGGTGGTTATCAAGATGCTGTTTCTCAAGGTGCAAAATTCTATCGTGAGGAACTTGAGCAAGAACCTGTTGTCAATAACAAAGCTGAATTGCAAAAGCCTAAAACAGAAGTTGCTAAAAAGCCTGCTAAGAAGTTAAGTTATAAGCTTCAAAAAGAATTACAAGATTTACCAGCTAAAATGGATAACCTTGAAACAGAAATTGAGAAGTTACAAGCATTAGTGAATGCTGGTGATTTTTATAGCCAAGAACAAAGTATTGTTAACGAAAAGTTGAGTTTATTGGCTGAAAAAGAACAACAACTAGAAGTTTACTTTGAGCGTTGGGAAGAGTTAGAGTCCCAGAAGTAGGTTGGTCAGAGTAGCTGAATTAAACAGGAAGAAGTTAATGAAGTTGAAGCGTAAAGCCGCTTTATCTGCAGTAGCAGTGGGTGTATTAAGTGCATTGGGTACTGCTGTTGCAGCACCCGTTTATAAAATTCAAAATATTGAGGATTTCGATTTCGTCGGTCCGGGTAAAGGAACACTCGAATCCACGAGAAACGGATATGCACAAGGCGTTAATTCGAAAGATGAATTAGTGGGTATTGCTCTTGGCCGTAAAAAGTTAAACCCAGAGGATGTTGACGATGAGTTCGTTGATGCTGATGACGGCATCGCACCATCGGAAGCTATCTCTTACAGTGTTAACTCTGAAATTATTGCCAATAATTATCCTTTTGTTGCCAGTGAAACTTGGGTTCCTACTTTTGAATCGATTAATGGTGCCACAGCGCCTAAAGATTCCACTGATACTGATGCAGTAGACTCAGTCGATGCGCAATACTTTGGCATCAATGAAGACGGTATTAGAGTCGGTAATATGAGCGCAGCAGAGAAAACGCTTCCTTATGACGGCGACGATACAGAGCAAAAGTATTGGTTTTACAGAGATTATGAACAACAAGCCGTTGCAGTAAAGGATGGCGAACAAATTGACTTGCCTTCTCCATATACTTCGTATACTAACGATGAAGGAGAAACTGCTGATATTGGTGGTTTCTCAGGAGCAACAGCTATTAATGTAAATGGTTTAGTTGTTGGTTACGCAGGGATAGATATTTCAAAAAACAGTAAAGACAATCTAGATAATGATTGTTTAAATAATGATAATCGCTCGCTTCCTCTTCCTATCTGTATTCAACAAGATCAATTCCCTGACTCTAGAAATGTTAGAAGAGTTAATTATCAAGTGCGTGGTTATGTATGGCAAATTGATTCAAACAACACTGTCACTCCACAAGCATTACCATTAGGTTTTACACCCGACGAAAATGATAACAGTATTTATAGTGCTCAAGCTTTAGGTGTTAACGATGAAGGTGTTGTAGTTGGGCGATCTTATGTCGAGCGTGAAGGGAATAGTAACCGAAGGCGCTACGATGCTGCTTTCTGGACTAAAAAAGATGATGGCTCATATGAATATCACTGGATCCCTGTTCCAGATGTAAAAGATGATAGAGAATCGATTGCCTATGATATTAATAACAACGGTATTGCTGTAGGTTCGTACTCAACTTTCTTTAGCACTCAAACTTCACCAGTTGATAAATTCTTCTATTACGATACTAAAGCTGATAATGCAGAAGTCGTTACTCCAGAAGACTTTACCGGCAAAGTATCAGATTTAAGAAGTCGTGGGCGTGCCATTAATGATGAAGGTCAGGTAGTTGGTTACACTGAAACTACGAATGAATCAAGTACAACTCGTCCTCATGTAGGGTTCCTATTTGATATTAATGAAAAAACATTCAGTAATATCAACACATTACTTACTTGTGACTCTGTAGGTTATGAAAGAAACAGTGATGGGAAGTGGGCAAGACATAAAGTTGAAGTAACGGATGGCACAGGCAAGACGCTTACTTACGACAGTAAAATTTCAGTTGTTGATGCTACTGGTATTAATGATGATGGGACAATTGTAGGTACTGCACTAATTCAGAGACCTGCTTACCAAGTCGACGTGAACGGAAATCCAATTGTCGATCCTGAAACGAAAAAGCCATTGTTTGTATTAGATGCAGATGGAAATCCTGTGACCAATGCAATTCCTAGAATGGTTGTCCTAAAACCTGCTGCAGAAGGTGAGGAAGCTTGCGATATTACTGATGCACCTGAAGAAGTTAAATATGAACGTAAAGGGGCTGCAATCTTTTCAGGCCTTTTAGCTTTAATTCCATTCGCCTTCTTTAGAAGAAGGTTTAAGAAGTAGTTAAAGTTATAAAAAAAGAGCAGCTAAATAGCTGCTCTTTTTTATTATAGAGAAACTATTAAGATTCTAATGCATCTAAGAAACGTTCAGCGTCAAGTGCGGCCATACAACCAGCGCCTGCAGAAGTAATCGCTTGACGATAATGTTGATCCATTACGTCACCACATGCAAATACACCTTTCACAGAAGTTTGAGTAGCATTGCCTTGTAAACCGCTTTCAACTTTGATGTAACCATTGTTCATTTCAAGTTGGTTCTCAAAAATTTGAGTGTTTGGTTTATGGCCAATTGCGACAAAAACACCAGCAACGTCTAGGTCTGAAATATCACCAGATTCAGTGCTTTTAAGTTTTAAGCCAGTAACGCCCAACTGGTCACCAACAACTTCATCCATAGTTTGCTTCAGATGAAGTACAATATTACCAGACTCAACTTTTTTCATTAGTCTATCAGTCAGGATCTTCTCACTGCGGAAAGTATCACGACGATGTACTAAATGAACTTCTGAAGCAATATTGCTTAAATAAAGCGCTTCTTCAACGGCAGTATTACCACCACCAATTACCGCAACTTTTTGGTTACGATAAAAGAAACCGTCACATGTTGCACAAGCCGAAACGCCTTTGCCCATAAATTCTTGCTCAGAATCAAGGCCAAGGTACATAGCAGAAGCACCTGTAGCAAGAATTAATGCGTCACATGTATATTCCCCTGAATCACCTTTTAAACGGAAAGGGCGCTCAGATAAGTCAGTTTCATTGATGTGATCAAAAATAATTTCGGTATTAAACTTTTCAGCGTGCTTTTGCATACGCTCCATTAATGCTGGACCTGTAAGATCTTCTGCATCACCTGGCCAGTTTTCCACTTCAGTAGTCGTAGTTAATTGACCACCTTGTTGCATACCAGTAATCATTACAGGGTTTAAGTTAGCTCTAGCTGCATAAACTGCGGCAGTATAACCAGCTGGGCCTGAACCCAAGATCAAAAGCTTACAATGACGAGCTTCAGTCATTTTATTCTCCGTGCGTTAGCAAATTGCTGAGATTGTATGGAATTTAGATAGGGTGGTAAAGGTAAAAATTTCGATTGCCTTAATCGATTCTTTATAAAAAAAGGGAAGCTCCAGCCTCCCTTTGTAAATAAATCAATACGATTAGATCATTTGTTCAGCAGGTACGTAATCCATACCATGAGCTTCAGCAACTTCTTTAATGGTCACTTTACCGTGTATTACGTTAAGGCCATTTAATAAATGCTTATCTGATTGAAGGGCTTTCTTGTAGCCCATCTTCGCCAACTTCATGATGTAAGGTAGCGTTGCATTGTTTAGTGCAAATGTAGATGTACGAGCTACTGCACCAGGCATATTAGCCACACAATAGTGAACAACATCATCAACAATGTATGTTGGGTCTTGGTGAGTCGTTGCTTTTGAAGTTTCAGCACAACCACCTTGATCTATTGCAACATCCACAATGGCACTGCCTGGCTTCATACGAGCGATATGATCACGGGTAACTAGTTTTGGTGCAGCTGCACCTGGAATAAGAACACCACCAATAACTAAATCTGCTTCTATAACATGACGTTCAATTGCATCAGCTGTCGAATAAACAGCTTTAACTGTTGAACCAAATTGCACATTGATTCGACGAAGAGCATCAATACTTCTGTCCAGAATAGTTACGTCTGCGCCCATACCAACAGCCATTTGTGCAGCGTTACAACCAACCATGCCGCCACCAATAATAACGACTTTAGCAGGTTCTACGCCTGGTACGCCACCTAAAAGCATGCCACGGCCACTCTTAGATTTCTCTAGCGCCATTGCGCCTGCTTGAATAGACATGCGTCCAGCAACTTCTGACATTGGCGCTAAAAGAGGAAGAGCACCACGATCATCTGTAACCGTTTCATATGCAATACATACTGCACCGCTATCAACTAAATCTTGAGTTTGAGGTAAATCTGGAGCTAAGTGTAAATAAGTAAATAAGATTTGATCTTCACGTAAACGAGCACGCTCCACGGCTAATGGCTCTTTAACTTTAACGATCATTTCTGATTGTTTAAAAACATCATCAGCCGTTTTTAAAATTTCTGCGCCTGCATTGATATAATCTTGATCTGAAAACCCAATACCTTCACCAGCAGTCGTTTCAACAAATACAGAGTGACCATGTAAGGTTAGCTCACGCACACTTGATGGAACCATACCTACACGGTATTCATGGTTCTTAATTTCCTTAGGAACACCAATAATCATTTTTCAAGCCTCGAATTGCATAAAATCCCACTTTTTTAGGGGAATTGTTGTTATTTTAGTCATTCTGAGATGATTATCTCAGAGGGATTTAGTATAGTATCCATGTTGTAGTTTATGTTGCTAAACTTTGGATGCCTGCAGCATAAAACACCTTTTTTTATGGAAAAAATGGTTATAAATATGTCATATAATAAAAAGAGTCCTATAAAAGACTTGGATCGTATTGATAAAAACATACTTAATGAACTTCAAATGGATGGCCGCATTTCTAATGTGGAATTATCTAAAAGAGTCGGACTAAGCCCTACCCCTTGTTTAGAACGTGTAAAAAGATTGGAGAAGCAAGGCTTTATTAATGGATATATAGCTCTAGTTAACCCGCATTATCTTGGTGCATCACTTCTAGTTTTTGTAGAAATCACACTAAGGAAAGACAGCGCAGAAGTTTTCGAAGACTTCAATCGAGCTGTTCAGTTATTGGACGACATTCAAGAGTGCCATCTTGTATCAGGAGATTTCGATTACCTATTAAAAACTCGTGTAGCAGATATGTCTGCTTATCGTAGATTATTGAGTGAAACATTACTTAAACTTCCATCTGTTTCTGACACTCGTACCTATGTAGTAATGGAAGAAGTAAAACAGTCGAGTAGAATTGCAATTAATCCTACTATTGATTATTAAATATTCACACTAGACTTACCGAGGGAGCAAAATGCTCCCTTTTTTATCGTTTTTTTAATCTCCTAACCTCTAACACTGCACAATTCATAGTATTCTGGTATCTTTAACAACTGGATTTATTTTTTATTTTTTGGTCAATAAGGCATATAGATTTGATGCAGGGAAACACCAAAACAAAATTAACAGGTGTGCAAAGACTTTTTGAAGGTGGACTCGTTTTATCTTGTATGTTTGCCACGCTTGTTTTAGTTGCACTCGCAAGTTTTAATCCTCTTGATTCTGGATGGAGTCAATCAAGCAGCGGCGAAAAGGTCACTAATGTAACTGGGCCTTTTGGTGCATGGATTGCAGATATTCTTTTGTATTTTTTCGGCTATGTTGCTTTCTTCATTCCAATGATAATTGCAGCTTCAGGCTGGATGTTGTTTAAGCGGGCATATCGGCTTTTAGAAATCGATTACTTCACTGTAGCACTTCGGCTTATCGGCTTTTTCTTACTTCTTTTTAGTATCGCAACGTTAACCAGTTTAAACGCCGATGATATATACCAATATTCAGCGGGAGGATTGGTTGGTAACGTCATTGGCCATATTATGGTCAGTTACTTTAATGTTATCGGAACGACATTACTTCTATTATGTTTCTTAATTTCCGGTTTCACCTTATTGACCGGTATTAGTGTTTTAACGGTCATTGAATGGATTGGTCAGGGCTTAATAGGCGTATTTAATTTTCTCGTCTGCTTACCTGACAGATTTAACCGAAGTGGTCGCGATGCAGAACAAGAATCAAGTAGTTTTATGGCGCTAGTCGATCGAGTTAAGCGTGCTAGAGAAAATAAGAAAGATGCTCAGCTTGAAGAGCGAGATGATGCTGAAGCTGTTGAAAAAGTTGAACCTGTCTTTGCGTTTCAGAATAAGAGGGATGATGATCAACTCGTTGAGTTAGATAATCAGAAACTGGATACTGTTCCAGTAAAGAAAACAAAATCCAAACAAGAAAAAGCCAAAGTTGTCGATGGCATTATTGTCATTCCTGGGCAGGAAGACAAAGTAGCGCCGAAAGATATGCCTCCATTGCCTGACATTTCTTTACTCGATGTCCCAAATCGTAAAAAGAATCCAATCAGTGAAGAAGAGTTAGAGCAAGTCGCGCGTTTAGTGGAAATTAAGTTAGCCGATTTTAATATTGTTGCCAAAGTAGTGGGCGTATTTCCTGGGCCTGTGATTACCCGTTTTGAACTTGAATTAGCGCCGGGTATTAAAGCATCTAAAATTACAAATCTAGCGAAAGATTTAGCACGCTCGTTACTTTCTGAAAGTGTTCGCGTAGTTGAAGTTATTCCTGGTAAACCATATGTAGGTATTGAATTACCCAATAAGTTCCGCGAAACCGTATTTATGCGTGATGTACTGGATTGTGACGCTTTCGAAAAGAGCCAGTCCACGTTATCTATGGTGCTAGGACAAGATATTTCAGGTGAACCTGTTGTCGTTGACTTAGGTAAAATGCCACACTTATTGGTTGCAGGTACAACAGGTTCTGGTAAGTCCGTTGGTGTAAATGTGATGATCACCAGCTTATTGTATAAGTCTGGCCCAGACGACGTTCGTTTCATCATGATTGACCCAAAAATGTTGGAATTATCGGTTTATGAAGGTATTCCACATTTACTGTGTGATGTAGTAACAGATATGAAAGAAGCCGCTAATGCACTGCGCTGGTGTGTTGGTGAGATGGAACGTCGTTATAAACTGATGTCTGCTCTTGGTGTACGTAACCTCAAAGGTTATAACGCTAAGGTTGCTAAAGCGAAAAGTGAAGGTGAACCAATTCTTGACCCTTTATGGAAGGCAAATGAAGGTATGGATGATACAGCGCCAGAATTAGAAAAGTTACCTTCGATTGTGGTTATTGTGGATGAATTTGCTGACATGATTATGATTGTCGGTAAAAAAGTTGAGGAACTGATAGCACGTATTGCCCAAAAAGCGCGTGCAGCAGGTATTCATCTTATTTTAGCAACGCAACGTCCTTCAGTTGATGTCATTACTGGTTTAATCAAAGCTAATGTACCAACTCGCATGGCTTTCCAAGTTTCTTCGAGAGTGGATTCTCGTACTATCCTAGATCAACAAGGTGCAGAAACTTTACTTGGTATGGGGGACATGCTTTATTTACCTCCGGGAACTTCAGTGCCAATACGTGTTCACGGTGCATTTATTGACGATCATGAAGTACATAAAGTTGTTGCTGATTGGAAAGCTCGTGGTAAACCACAGTATGTGAGTGAAATCCTTAATGGCTCTAGTGAAGGTTCTGAAGTTTTATTGCCAGGAGAGGCATCGGAGTCTGATGAAGATACTGATCCTCTTTATGATGAAGCGGTCGCATTTGTAACAGAAACTCGCCGTGGCTCAATCTCAAGTGTGCAGCGAAAATTTAAAATTGGTTACAACCGAGCCGCAAGAATTATTGAATCAATGGAAGCTGCTGGAGTTGTAAGTTCTCAGGGGCATAACGGTAATCGAGAAGTGCTAGCACCACCGCCACCAAAATCGGATTTTTAAATGAATAAAAGTAATATCATCAGTTTTTGCTGCTCAGCATTTTTGCTGTCAGGAGTAGCTTTTTCTAATCAGAGTTTGGCTAATGAAGCTGACCAACTAAAACAAAAGTTAGCTAATGTGACGTCTTTACATTCTACATTTAAGCAGACTGTCGTAGATGTTAATCACAAAGTTATTCAGCAAGGTCAGGGAACGTTTGCTTTAGCAACGCCAAGTAAGCTGTATTGGCATCTTACTCAGCCTGATGAATCTTTGATCGTCACGAAAGGAGACAGTGTTTGGGTTTATAATCCATTTGCTGAAGAAGTAACTGTGATGGACCTTGCACAAGCTATTGCCTCGTCACCGATGACATTGTTAATACATCGAGATGATAAAACATGGTCGAATTATGATGTGACCAAACATGGTCATTGCTTTGAAATTAAGCCAAAAGCGACGGACGTAAACGTTTCAAAAGTAGAGTCATGCTTTGATAATGAAAAGCTCTCTAAGTTTGTAATCCATGATGCTCAGGGTAATACCAGTACTTTTGACTTATCACATCAGAGAATGTTGAAGCCTCACGAAACTTCGTTATTCGATTTCACTCCGCCGAAAGGTGTTGATATTGATGATCAACGCCAAACTAAAATTCAGCAATAGAGAATAAAGTGTCAAATTTTTCACTCGATTTCGCTCCTGATTTTCGTCCACTTGCGGCACGAATGCGCCCTGAAAAATTGGATGAATATATTGGACAATCTCATATATTAGGCGCAGGAAAACCTTTAAGAAAATCCCTTGAAAACGGCAAAGCACATTCAATGCTGTTTTGGGGACCTCCAGGTACAGGAAAAACAACACTAGCAGAGCTTATTGCTAATTACGCTAATGCTCATGTTGAACGTATCTCTGCGGTGTCATCAGGTGTTAAAGATATCAGAGCAGCAATTGAGCAAGCAAAGGCTGTTGCACAATCTCGCAGTCAACAAACCCTATTATTTGTGGATGAAGTCCATCGTTTCAATAAAAGTCAGCAAGATGCGTTTTTACCGTACATTGAAGATGGCACAGTTATTTTTATTGGTGCCACGACTGAGAATCCATCATTTGAAGTTAATAAGGCTTTATTATCTCGAGCTAGAGTTTATTTGATTAATAAGCTCACAGAGGATGAAATTCAATTGCTTTGTACCAGAGCGCTATCCGACAAAGAAAAAGGCTTAGGTACACGTAAGCTAAGTATGCCTGATGATGTGTTACTTAAATTAGCAAACTTAAGTGACGGTGACGGAAGAAGGGCACTTAATTTACTTGAATTGATGGCAGATATGGTTAACGACGGTGATGAGTTAACCCTAGAGATGCTGGTTCAAGTAGCAGGACATCAAATTGCCAGTTACGACAAAAAAGGTGATCAATTTTACGAATTGATCTCTGCAGTTCATAAATCGGTTCGAGGTTCAGCTCCAGACGCTGCTTTATATTGGTTCTGTAGAATTCTAGAAGGTGGTGGCGATCCGCTTTATGTCGCTCGTCGATTATTAGCCATTGCATCAGAAGATATTGGTAACGCTGACCCTAATGCGATGACGGTTGCGTTAAATGCATGGGATTGTTTTCATCGAGTTGGTGCTTATGAAGGAGAACGTGCCATTGCACAAGCGGTGTTGTACCTTGCCAGTGCACCAAAAAGTAATGCAACATATATTGCATTCTCTAATGCAAGGGCATTAGCAAGAGAAACGGGTGACGTTGATGTACCTATGCATCTTCGTAATGCTCCAACAACACTCATGGAAGAAATGGGAATGGGTAAAGACTATCGCTATGCCCACGATGAACCTAATAGCTATGCTGCTGGCGAGAACTACTTCCCCGAAACCTTAAAAACAGCACAATTTTATCACCCAACAGATCACGGGTTTGAAAAGCGTATTAAGCAAAAACTTGAGCAATTATCTGAACTTGACGTAAGTAGCGAGACAAAAAGATATGATTAATCTGCTCTATGTGGCACTCGGTGGTGCAGTTGGTGCAAGTTTACGCTATTTAATTTCATTATTTATGATTCAAGTGTTTGGAACTGGTTTTCCTTTTGGTACACTGCTCGTAAATATAATTGGCTCATTTTTCATGGGAATCATATACGCCTTTGGCGAACATATGCATGAAAGCCATATTTTGAAAGCCTTTATTGGTGTTGGAATGTTAGGTGCGTTAACCACCTTTTCTACATTCTCTAACGAAACACTGTTGCTGTTTCAACGTGGAGAATGGCTCCAAGCTTTTTTTAACGTATTGCTGAATGTCGGCATATGCCTGTTTATGGTATATCTTGGTCAGCAGTTCATAATTTCTCGCATTTAACTAAAAGAAATCAATCATGTTAGATCCTAAATACCTTCGTAATGAAGTTGAACAAACCGCTGAAAGACTTGCAAGTCGCGGTTATATTCTAGATGTTGCTCGTATCACTAAACTTGAAGAAGAACGTAAGTCACTTCAAGTTGAAACTGAAGAATTACAAGCGAAGCGTAACTCCATTTCGAAATCCATTGGTCAAGCAAAAGCAAAAGGTGAAGACGTTGCACCAATTCTTGCTCAAGTGGGTGATTTAGGTGCGCAGCTAGATGCTAAAAAAGCTGAACTAGCGAAACTTTTAGAAGAGTTACAAGACATTTCTATGAGTCTACCTAATTTGCCAGATGAATCTGTGCCTGTAGGAAAAGACGAAGACGAAAACATAGAAGCTCGTCGCTGGGGTGAACCAAAAGTTTTTAACTTCGAAGTAAAAGATCATGTTGATCTTGGTGAAGCCCTAGAAGGTTTGGACTTTAAAAATGCTGTTAAACTGACTGGTTCGCGCTTTATCGTGATGAAAGGTCAAATTGCTCGTATGCATCGTGCATTAGCACAGTTAATGCTTGATACGCATTCTGAACAGCATGGTTATACAGAAGCTTACGTCCCTTACTTAGTAAACAGCGATAGTTTACTAGGAACGGGGCAGTTGCCAAAATTTGGTGAAGATTTATTCCATACCAAACCAGCAACTGAAGAAGGGCAAGGCTTAAGCTTAATTCCAACAGCAGAAGTACCGCTAACCAACTTAGCGCGTGACACCATTGTTGATGAGTCTGAATTGCCAATTAAGTTTACTGCTCATACGCCGTGCTTCCGAAGTGAAGCAGGTTCTTACGGTCGTGACACTCGTGGTCTAATTCGTCAACATCAGTTTGATAAAGTTGAATTAGTTCAATTAGTTCGTCCTGAAGACTCAATGCAAGCACTTGATGATTTGACTGGGCATGCCGAAAAGATTCTTCAGCTTTTAGGTCTTCCATACCGTGTAATGACACTGTGTACAGGCGATATGGGTTTTGGTGCTACGAAAACTTTTGATCTTGAAGTTTGGTTACCTGCGCAGAAAACGTATCGTGAAATATCTTCATGTTCAAATATGAAAGATTTTCAAGCTCGTCGAATGCAAGCACGTTTCCGTCGCCAAGGTGAGAAGAAACCTGAATTACTGCACACCCTGAATGGTTCAGGTTTGGCTGTTGGTCGTACTCTTGTGGCGATTCTTGAAAACTATCAAAACGAAGACGGTTCAATTACCGTTCCTGAAGTGCTTCGTGGTTATATGGGTGGCTTAGAAAAGATTGGTTAATCTTTTCTTCCTACAAAAAAAACCTCAAGCTTTGTTTGAGGTTTTTTTTAGGGATACATTAATAAAACGTTTAAATGCATTTAGCTGGTTTAGGTAAGCCAGCGATTTTAGTTGCTTGTTTTGCTGGGCCTTCAGGAAACAATTTATAAAGATATTTAGAATTACCTTTGTCCTCACCCATTGATAACTTAATTGCTTTTACTAACGCACGAATTGCAGGGCTTGTTTTGTACTCTAAGTAAAACGCTCTAACGAATCGCACAACTTCCCAATGAGCATCACTCAGTTCAATTTCATCTGAGTTTGCAATTAACTCTGCGATTTCTTCATTCCAAAGTTTGAAGTCTAGCAAATAGCCTTGTTTGTCTGTTTCTATTTCTTGACCATTATAATTAATACTGCTCACCAAGTAATAACCTTCTTATGTGTTACTGTTAATTCTACAAATTGCTCATAGCTGATCATTTCAAAGTGCTTAATCTTAGATGACAAGTTTAAGGCATTAGCGTCATCGAGCAGTACTTTAACCGAGTGTCCCTTTAAGAAGTGTTCATAATCTTGCTTTAAAAGACCTGGAATAGCTTCACCAGCTAGCACGATACTATCATTGCTAGATTTATAGATTAGGCAAAGTGCTAGAGCGTTATCTCGAATAATTGAGGTCTGTATCAAGTGTAAATTCATTAGAATACTAAGACCTCATCAGCGTCATTGATTAATGATTTTATTCGAGAAGTAGTCACTAAGGTTGCGTCAATAATCAGTTCAGACTTTTCAATTAAATTTTGCGAAAGGGCATTCTCGCAAACATAGATATCTTCGATATCATATAAAGGTAATGCCTTGAAGGTAGAAATATAATCCTTTCCGCCGGCTAATTCTGGTTTTTGATTTTTAATAAGATTAAAAACACCTTCATCGATGAATATCAATTTCACTGTTTGTTCAAAACTGGCACTGAGCATGGCTAAGTCTAAGGCTTCACGGCCTTTGCTATTAAAAGCAGGATTCGTTCTGAATATTATCGTTAATTGCTTCATTAAAACGTCACCACTTTATCCGCTTTTTCAATACCTGTGATTAAGTCACCAAGCCCGGCCATTACAAACGGAGCAGAAACATTATATTGCGGTAAGCCTTCTTCTTGAGACTCAATTTCTGTCACAACCCCGCGTCTTAATGCTGCGGATACACAACAAACTAATTCGATATTGTATTTGGAAGCGAGTGATTTCCAACTCTTATTGACATTGTGTTCGTCTGAAGCAGGGCAGATAAGCTCATTGGCGTGAGAAACACCATCTTGATAGAAAAACACTTTTAATATGTGATGGCCAGCTTCTAGTGCACTTTCTGTGAACTTGATAGCTCTGTATGCAGAGCTTGAACCATAAGCTGGGCAAGTAACTTGTATTAAAAATTGACTCATAAACTGTATAGAGCTCAAATAAAAATGACCCGAATAATCGGGCCATTATAGCGGTAAGTTACTACCGTTGCGATATTAATGCTTCATATAAAAGCTTAATCGTCGTTTGCTAAACCTAACAAGTTTAAAAGACTGATAAACAAGTTTATGAAGTCTAAATACAATGAAACGGTTGCACGAATGTAGTTGGTTTCACCGCCATTAACGATTCGGCTTGTATCATATAAGATGAAACCCGTCATTAATAATGCGATACCAGCATTCATCGCCATAAATAGCATGCCGCTACCAACAAAGATATTTATCAGCATTACACCAATCATGACGACTAAGCCTGCAATTAAAAAGCCTCTCATGAACGAGAAATCTTTTTTAGTTGTCAATGCATAACCGGATAGTGAAACGAAGATGATTGAGGTTAAGCCTAATGCTTGCATGATCAATGATGGACCATTCGCAAACTGAAGGTAATGATTAAGAATGTAACCTAAAGATGCACCTTGGAGTCCTGTAAATGCGAACACCCAGACAATACCTGAAGCACCTTCAGCTTTTTTAAGAGTAACAAAAAGTAGAACAAATGCACCAATAGACATACCAATTGAAGCCCAACGACCGATTCCGATCATGGTTGCAATTGCGGCACAAACAGCCGAAAAAGCTAATGTCATTGATAGCAACATATAGGTGTTGCGAATCATTTTGTTGACGACAACTGTGTTGGCATCATTTGAATAAATCGTATTTTGATTCATTTCATTTTCCTTTTGATAACGAAACGGTTTATCAACTTAGACAAAACAACAGAGTGTAAGTTCATAATTGCCGTTACTTTAACATTTTAGCTCACATTTATTCTATAAATGATTAATTTTTTGTGTTGCTAAGTTAGTTGGTATTGTTCATGAGAGCCATTGTTTATGGAGTTGCTCTGTTTCACCAAGGTAATCCAATAACCATTGTAACGCCTCAGAGGGTTTGTCATTACGCCAAGCGATGCAACAAGCCTCCGAAGGAAGTGGTTGTTCAAGATGTTTTTCTTTTAACCGGCCAGCTTGGATAAACATTTCCACTAAATGTCTAGGGAAAAAGCCAATGCCTAACCCCGTACCAACACAATTAATCGCTCTGATCCAATCTGGAACAATAATGCGCCTTTGGTTAGGCAAACGCCATAAATCTCTTTTAGGTGTATCTTTGGCGGTATCTTCAACACATACAACAGGAAATTCTGCTAATGATTCATTCGTTAATGGTGTATCAATTGCAGCGAGAGGGTGCTTTGCACTCACACAGAATGTCCACTCGACTTCTCCCATATCTCTGAATTTGTAATAACCACCGTTAGGAATAGCAGCAGTAGAACCTATAGCTAAATCACTTTCACCTGAAGTTAAACTTTCCCAAACTCCATTGAATACACCCATTCTGACCGCAAGTTCGACATCGTCGAACTCTTTATAGAAATCTGCAATTAATGCACTGATTTTATCAGCTCTAATTAGAGTATCAAACGTAATCGAAAGTGTTGGCTGCCAATTATTGGCGATACGCTGAGTAGATGATTTAACTTCTTGGATTTGTTTCAGTAGTTCTCTAGCGTGACCGATAAAATGCTCACCAGCAGGTGTTAAGGTAACGCTACGATGATGTCTAATGAATAACTTAGTTCCTAAATCATCTTCAGCTTGTTTGATTGAATAGCTAACCGCTGATGGCACTTTATTTAGATGATTAGCTGCTGCTGTAAAACTGCCGAGCTTGGCAACAAGATCGATAAGGCTGAGGGTAGATTCAGATAACATAAGCGCAATTCTCTGCTGTGAATTATTTTCAACGATATAAACAATAGTAACTTTTGTTTGAATAATCAACGTTATGGTTAAAGGTTTATCAACTTTGAATGATTTTGTTTGAAGAATAGTCGGTTAAACAAAATATATTGATGTAGCGCTTTACAACTATCGAGGAAATCAGTATCTTTATCGGCGTTCGGAGGGGTGGCAGAGTGGTCGAATGCACCGGTCTTGAAAACCGGCAACGGTTTATCCCGTTCCAGGGTTCAAATCCCTGCTCCTCCGCCATCATTTAGAAAAGCCGCTTAATAGAGCGGCTTTTTGCTTTCATTCATTAAGTGCCCACTAATTTATATTTTTTCTATTCTGAAGGTTTCGTTCTAATGGTTAAATGCCGTTGGCAATCAGTGTTGGCACTTTGAATTTTTGTTGTAGTATTACTATTGATTGTTTAAGTCTTTAGGTATGCAATAAGCAATAGAAGTTCGATCGTTAAAATTTTTGTCTTCGGGGACGAAAACTTTCACACCATTCCTATCAATCTCTTTTGCTTTAGTTAATACGTTCTGCCCATCAGCTGAGAGCAATTGAATAACAGTTTCAGCTGCAAGTTCACAAGTTGTAAGGTTTGCGAACTCTTGTGAGAGAGTTTGCCCGTAGCCACTCCCATAGCCATAGCCATATCCTTCGACATTATTTTCTGGTTTTTCATACTTGAAGCCAGTATGACTTTCGGTATGGCTTTTGTAGTGGAGTAATATATATGGTGCTTCTTCTGCCATAGCAGTACTTTGGCAGCTTAAAGCTAATAGAGTAGAAAAAAAAACTAATTTGATAGTCATATGAGAGTCTCATGCTTTAAATGAGATATGTTACGATACGTTGTCTGAATACGAACTGACAAAAAATGGCTGCTCAGCTTAATGAGTAGTTTCAACTTAATGTCGAATACCATTTTAGTGTTTTTATAAATTTACCATGTCATGTTTAACTTAAAGCTTTTTATCAATTCTAAATTGAGAAATCACTGACTGCCCTTATATATAAGGGCAAAGTGGTAAGTGTGAATTTGACTATTCTAATCTCTGACGTTATAAGCTGTTCTTTAGAATGGCTTTTTGTGTAAATGAAAACTTTTCTTCAATGACTGAAATCTTTTCAGTGTCAGACTCAGTTAACCTTGTGAACTACTCGGAATACAATAAGCAATAGAGCTTTTATCATTAAAGCCTTGGTTATTAGGCACAAAGACTTTTACATCATCTCTATCAATTTCTCGTGCACTTATACTGACACTCATTCCGTCAGATGATAGTGTTTGGATCACTGTTTTTGCGGCTAGCTCACAACCTTTAAGATTATCAAATCGTTGTGAGACTGCTTGTCCATTACCATATCCATAACCATAATCGAATATGCCACGATCGTTAACTTCGTGGGCCATTGAGTGAACGGCTTGGCTTTTATAATGAATCATAATATAAGGGGACTCACTCGGGATTTCACTCGCAAAGGCTGGACTTAGGGAGCAAAAATAAAGTGAAGCTAGAATTAATGGTGATTTGTAATTCATGACTACCTCTTTATATAGTTGGTAAGTCCAGACATGCTAGCATTTAAAAACTGAACTGACCCTTGCTACATTAATCCCAGTCAATAGTGAACTACTATTTTTAATATAATCCCTGAAATAATCTTATTTTGCATAAAAAAATGCCTTGAACTTTATTCAAGGCATTTCACTTTTAAGTTGAGTAAATTAGCGATTAATCTTTGTATTCTTTGCCGTAGAAGCTTGCTAATAAAAGCTCTTTAAGCTCTGAAATCAATGGGTATCGAGGGTTTGCACCAGTACATTGATCATCAAATGCATCTTCGGCAATTTCGTCTAACTTCGCTAAGAAATCAGCTTCGTTTACACCAGCTTCTTGGATAGATGCTGGAATACCCACTTGAGCTTTAATATCTTCAATAGCAGCAATAAGTTTTTCAACTTTCTCACTATCTGATTCTCCGCCCAGTTTTAGGTGGTCAGCAATTTCGGCGTAACGACATTTCGCTTTAGGTCGATCATACTGGCTGAATGCAGCTTGCTTAGTCGGCAAATCAGTAGCATTAAAGCGGATAACATTTGAGATCAACAATGCATTCGCTAAACCATGCGGTACATGGAATTCAGCGCCAATTTTATGTGCCATTGAGTGACAAATACCTAGGAATGCGTTCGCAAATGCAATACCAGCAATTGTGGCACCGTTATGCACTTTCTCACGAGCTAATGGCGCATCTGCCCCTTTTGCGTATGAATCAGGTAGATACTTAACGAGTAGATCCAGCGCTTGTAATGCTTGTCCGTCACTGTATTCATTTGCCATAACGCTTACATAAGCTTCTAAAGCGTGTGTAATCGCATCAACACCGCCAAATGCCGTAAGTGATTTAGGCATATTCATAACTAGGTTCGGGTCAACAATAGCCATATTAGGCGTTAACTCGTAATCAGCAATAGGGTATTTTTGACCAGTTTGTTCATCAGTAACAACTGCGAATGGTGTTACTTCTGAACCAGTGCCAGAAGTCGTTGGAATTGCAACCATCTTTGCTTTTTTACCCAGTTTAGGGAATTTATAGATACGTTTAGTAATATCCATAAAGCGAAGCGCAAGATCAGCAAAATCGACATTCGGATGTTCGTACATGACCCAAATGATCTTTGCTGCATCCATTGGTGAACCACCACCTAGTGCGATAATCACATCAGGTTGGAAGCTCATCGCAACATCTGTACCTTTTTTAACTACTGCTAAGGTAGGATCTGCTTCAACATCGTAGAATACTTCGGTTTCTAGACCTTGAGCTTTTAATATTTTAACGGTTTCGTCACAGTAGCCATTATTGAATAAGAATTTATCAGTAACGATTAATGCACGACGTTTGTCACTAAGCTCTTCTAAAGCGATAGGTAAGCTACCACGGCGGAAGTAGATAGAAGAAGGGAGTTTGTGCCAAAGCATGTTTTCAGCCCTCTTAGCAACAGTTTTCTTATTGATTAAGTGACTTGGGCCAACGTTTTCAGAAATTGAGTTACCACCCCAAGAGCCACAACCTAGTGTCAATGATGGAGCAAGTTTGAAGTTGTATAAGTCACCAATACCACCTTGTGAAGCTGGCGTATTGATAAGAATACGTGCAGTTTTCATTCTGAAACCAAACTGCTTCACGCGGTCTTCTTGAGTATCTTGGTCTGTGTATAATCCAGAAGTATGGCCAATACCACCAAGTGCAACAAGTGCTTCTGCTTTATCCAAAGCTTCTTCAAAATTCTTCGCACGATACATGCCTAATAATGGAGATAACTTTTCATGGGCAAATGCTTCAGCATCTTCGATTTTACTGACTTCACCAATAAGGACTTTAGTCGTATGAGGTACTTTGATGTTAGCCATTTCTGCAATTTTAATCGCGCTTTGACCAACGATATCTGCGTTCAAGCCACCATTTTTAAGGATGACCTTTTGCATCGCTTTTGTTTCTTTTGTGGAGAGTAAATGACCACCATGCGTCGCAAAGCGTTCTTTTACTTCATCATAAATACTGTCTACGATGACTACTGCTTGCTCAGAGGCACAAACAACACCATTGTCGAATGTTTTTGACATTAATATTGAGCTAACAGCACGCTTAATATCTGCTGTTTCATCAATTACGATTGGTGTATTACCAGCGCCAACACCGATTGCTGGTTTACCAGAAGAGTAGGCAGCTTTAACCATGCCTGGTCCACCCGTCGCCAAAATCAGATTCATTTTGTCATGAGTCATCAGCTGATTTGATAACGCAACACTTGGTTCATCAATCCAACCAATAATATCTTTTGGTGCGCCAGCGGCTATTGCAGCTTCTAAAACTAGTTTAGCTGCAGTCGTAGTCGACATTTTTGCACGCGGGTGCGGTGAAAAAATGATACCGTTACGAGTTTTGAGACTGATCAGTGCTTTAAATATTGCAGTTGAAGTAGGATTCGTTGTTGGAACGATACCACAAATTAAACCAACTGGTTCGGCAATAGTGATAGTACCAAAGGTATGATCTTCTTCTAAAATGCCACACGTTTTTTCATCTTTATATTTGTTGTAAATATATTCTGATGCAAAATGATTCTTAATCACTTTGTCTTCAAGAACACCCATTCGGGTTTCTTTTGCAGCCATTTTTGCGAGTGAAATACGAGCGTCTGCAGCAGCTAATGCAGCAGCTCGAAAAATCTTGTCCACTTTTTCTTGGCTAAAATTAGCAAACTCAGCTTGAGCTTTTGCGACATTATCGACGAGAAGATCAAGCTCTTGTTCGTTTGTTACTGGCATATGATGATTCCTATAAAAATATTTAGGCAAATCTTACTTGGCTAAATGTTCTTTCTATTACGAAATTTACCGTGATATGGGGTCTAAATCTGTGAGCAAGATAACAAAAGAAAAGGGATTATGTAATTAAATTACATAATGTTATGTCGATCTTGTGCTGTTTGATGAAAAAAAGATCAAATGGTCAGGGTGTTTTTATAAATACATTGATTTAAGGTAATCGTTTAACAAATCCAGAACGGTTTGGCTGTTTTTTAAGCGCTGCATTTTCTGAGGCGTTATTTCACTTGAATTATTAATTTGTGCAAGTGCTGATTCAGCGGCCAAATTCGCAATTGATAAAACATTCTGGCTCTTATAATCAAGTAATGTGAGGTCTACTTGTGGGCATGCGAGTATAAGTTCCACGATTTCAGGATGGCTGTACTCACACGCAATATGAAGAGGTGTACAACCACGAGCATCTTGTTTATTAATATCAACGCCTTTTTCAATTAAATACTTTAGGATTTCTACATGTCCATGCGAAACTGTGACAGCTAAAGTTTCCTTTTCACATTGCTTTAGTAATGTTGGAGAAGCATTCAAAATGGCAAATGCAGCATATTGGTTGTGTCTATGAATCGAATTGATCAAGTGCTTAGGCATCAATTGTATTTGTGGATGATTAATGGCTTTAGAGAGTATTTGCTCCCTATCCGAAAATAATAGAAAAGAGATCAAACTTTTACCAGCTTGATTTTCAGCATTTATATTAAGTCTTTCAGATGAAAGAAGAAGCTCAAGTGATTCCCATGAATCATGATTTGCGGCTACAAGAGCTGGGGTGTTGCCGTTAGCGTCTTCAATATTAATATTTAGTTCTGGCTGTTTAAGCAAAACGCTCAACGTTTTAAAATGGTTAGATTTTGCTGCTGTATGAAGCGGGGCGGAACCGTTTGTATCTAATTCATTAACATTGATGCCCCAGCGAATCATAAGTTTTGTAACTTTTACACTGTCGTTTAATACACAGGTATGTATCCAAGGCAATTGGAAATCTTTATCTCTTTTGAGAGTAATACCTGCCAATAGTAAATTATTTACAGCCTTAGCATTATCGGCGGCAATTGATCTCAACATTGCTGCTTGTAAAGTTTGAGAGGCAAATTGTTGTCTGATAAAACTGGCTGGCATCTCAGCGATAATTTTAGGTTGTAATAACCTTTTGTCATTGTTTATCAATAACCCACGCTCACTAAGAGCCTTTAAGTGTTGCGCAGTTATTGCTGGTGAGCCTAAAGCATCACAGAGGTTCTCATTGAAATAGGTGTTAGGTGATTCTCTTACAAACTTAGAAATACTAATTTCAAGGCAGTCATTTACTTTGATTTTTTGTCTTATCAATTTGCGATATGCTTCGGAAAGGTTTGAGTTTAATTCACATTGAAAAGAGTTTTTGTTTTCGGTGACAACGTTGAAATCGATGAGAACACCAACAAAGTCATTCATGGAAGAACAACAATTAAGGGCTTCAATAAACTTCTCTACTAGGACAGAATCTTCTTTGGGAAAAGCACAATAATCCATTGAAATTTTATTTAAGGGTTGCTGTCTCTTTTCGTTCGATGAACGTCTATTGGTTGTAATAATCATTTGAACTCAGAACAATATTTTATTGTTTGATTTTGTTTCGAATTTACAAAAAATTACAGTGAAATATAATTAATAGATACTTAATCGGTTAATGGTTTGTTCTCATTTATAGTGTTGATAATGCTGGCTTTAATGCTCGTGATTGAGTTCATCGTTCTCTATTAAATGATGAATTAAAATGAAATATAGCGATTAGCTATTAAAACAAACCGCTTATACCTAAAAAAACGTGACCAATAAGGTTAATCAGGTGTTAATTCACCATTCAAATTTGTTTGCATAGCAGACTTAATTTGGTTACTTGTTAAGTTTTGAGAAAGTAACACATGCAGTTTTGCTAAAGCTGCCTCGATGGTTAGATCTGCACCGCTGATCACGCCTGATTTAGACAAAGCGTTTCCGGTTGCATAACCAGACATATTAACTCGGCCTTGCATACATTGGGTTAAGTTCACTAAAACAATTCCCTTTTCGTCGGCTTCTTTTAGTACATTTAACAGCTCTTCACTTTCTGGTGCATTGCCAACACCAAATGTTCTGATAATTAATGCTTTTACAGGTTGCTGCAAAATATTCTTGAATAGTTCAATAGAAATGCCTGGATAAAGAAGTACAACGCCAACTGGTTGAGGCTCTATCGAGACAACCTCCAAAGCTTTCCGTTCGACTTGCGTATTTAGTTGTATTTTTTGTGAAATTTTTATTCCCGCTTCTAGCAGAACAGGATAATTAGGAGAAGCAAAAGCATTAAAGCCATCAGCGTGAGCTTTCGTTGTTCTGTTTCCTCTAAACAGACTGTTATTAAAAAACAACGTCACTTCAGGAATAGGGTAATTAGCAGCAATGTAAAGTGAGTTCAATAGATTAGCTTGACCATCAGATCGTAATTGAGAAAGCGGAATCTGTGAGCCCGTTACGATGACCGGCTTATCAAGGTTTTTAAGCATGAAAGATAATGCAGAAGCAGTGAATGCCATCGTGTCAGTACCATGTAGGATCACAAATCCATCGTACTTGTCATAATTGGTTTTAATATCATCTGCAATTCTTTGCCAGTCATCAGGCTGCATGTTCGATGAGTCAATAAGTGGTGAATACTCATTTATAACAAAAGCTGGCATTTCACTGTGATAAAACTCTGGCATCGATTTAACTGTTTCAGTTAAAAAGTGCTTAACAGGAGCGAAGCCATTATCTGTTTGTTGCATGCCAATGGTTCCGCCGGTATAGGCGACATAAATAGTCTTATTGTTCATTATTGGTGATTACTGAGAGTGGATAAATGAAGTTTACTATACTTTGCCGAATCTAAAATAATAAAAAAGGATGGATTTCTCCACCCTTTAAGAAACTATTTTTGAAAAATAGAAGGTAACCTAGTGAACATTACAGCTTTCACAAAGCATGTAGATATTATTAGGATCATCAAATTGTGATAGTTGAGTCAAACTTGTGTCTATATTGCTAATTATTCTATTGAGCAATGACTCTTTAGTACTGCTCTCAGGAAGGTATACTGAAGCTTGAGCAAAAAGTTCTTGCATAAATAACTGCTCTGGAGACAGTTCCTTCTCGATAACTTCAGTATCGTACGATTTTAATTTGGCCAATTCAGCCGCTTTAGTTACCGCATCAGTCATATTTCCTATAGCGTCTACAAGCCCTAATTTAAGAGCACGCTTACCAGTCCATACACGTCCTTGAGCTATTTTATCTACGTCTTCAAGAGACATATTTCGTTCTTTAGCCACTAAAGAAATAAAGTTATGATAGTTGTGTTCAACACCACGTTGAATGACTTTGCCGATAGCAGGAGAGATACCATTGGTTAAAGAAGCGGAAGGCCAGTCAGATGTTGCAACACCATCGGTGTGAACACCTAAGTACTTAGCCGCATTCTCATAAGTATTGATCATACCGAATACACCAATAGAGCCTGTTAAAGTTGTTGGTGTTGCATAAATATAATCTGAACTTGCAGAAATCCAATAACCGCCTGAAGCAGCATAACTGCCCATACTAACAACTACTGGTTTTCCTGCAGCCTTTAATGCCAATATCTGTTGGCGAATTTGCTCTGAGGCAAATGCGCTACCGCCTGGACTATCAACGCGTAAAACCACAGCCTTAATTTTGCTATCAAAGCGTGCTTTTCTTAATAACTCCGATGTGCTGATACCGCCAATATTTCCAGGTTGTTGAGAACCATTCAGAATTGTGCCTTTCGCAACGACGATACCCACGGCGTCACCTAAGATGATGTTGTGCTTAGGTTTTACAATGGATAGGTAATCATTAAAGTCAATGTTGTTATAAGAATGACCAGAGTCAGCTTTGCCAAATTCTTTTATCATCGCAAGACGGATTTGCTCAGATGTTGCAATTTCATCAACGAGTTTACGCTTGACGGTCAACTTCGCATCATCACCATCAACAGAGTCTAACTCTGTAAGATAATCTTTAGGTGATAAAACAAGGTTTTCAGCTTTTATATTGCGATTCTTAGAAATTACTGATGAATAGCTTGACCATAAATCATTAATAAGTACTTGATTAGCTTCTTTTGCAGCTGGAGACATATTATCTCGAATGTATGGTTCTACTGCAGACTTAAACGTACCAACACGATAGACGTGCGTAGTAATTTTAAGTTTTTCTAATGCAGACTTATAAAATAATCTGTAAATACCTATACCTTCTAGAGAAACGGTTCCCTGAGGATTCATGTAGATTTTATCTGCATAGCTTGCAAGTAAATACTGTTGCTGATTGTAATAGTTACCTACAGCATAAATCTTTTTGCCCGTTTCTTTAAACTTAGATAAAGCATTACCGATGGCTTCAGTTTTACTGATTCCTGCACCTCTCATGCCAGAAAGATCTAAAACGATCGCTTTAATACGATTATCATGAGCGGCGTTATTTATCACATAAAGAACATCAGAAAGTAGAGTTTCAGATTGTTTTGCTCCGCCTTTACTTTCAATAATGGCAGCCTCCAATGGATCAACATAATGTTTTTGATCAACAATCTGGCCATTTAAATTTAAGACTAAAGCTGAACCATCTTCGACAGTAATTGGCTCATCAGAGCTTAAAGCAAATACAGCTAAAATTAGCCCTATAAAAAGTAACGGAAAGAAAACAATATTCAGCACGAGTTGACGAATAAAGTTAATCACACTCCAAATCAACTTTAATGTATTTTTGGTTGTTAGAGGCTTCTTAGTGGACATGGCCACTCCCTTATTGAAAATATTAGCTAAATGCTACTTTAAATTAAAAAATATCTCTAAATTCAATTGTAACTGATTTTATAAATCTAACTTGTGGTTAGTGGTTGTACAGGCTATGTTATTGAACATAATAATTCAATCAGTCGTTTAAAAAGGGTGTTTAAATGAGCTATCCAAATTTATTACAACCATTAGACTTGGGTTTTACTCAATTAAAAAACCGAGTACTGATGGGGTCGATGCATACTGGTTTAGAAGAAGAAAAAAATGGATTTTTGAAACTCGCTCAGTTCTACAAAGAAAGAGCAGAGGGTGGTGTAGGTTTAATTGTTACTGGTGGTATCTCTCCAAATTTTCGCGGCCGTTTAGCACCAAATGCATCGCAATTGAGTTTTAGTTGGCAAGTAAAAAAGCATAAATTAGTCACAGACGCAGTTCATTCTGCAGAAGGCAAGATTTGTATGCAAATCCTTCATGCAGGACGCTATGGATATCACCCATTAGCGGTAGGCCCAAGTAAAATTAAGTCTCCAATCTCACCCTTTACTCCGTCTCCTTTATCGAGTCGACAAATTCACAAGACAATTAAACACTATGGGCGAGCAGCTAAGCTAGCTCAACAGGCTGGTTACGATGGCGTTGAGTTGATGGGATCTGAAGGCTATTTAATTAATCAGTTCATTTGTAATAGAACAAATAAACGAAATGATCAGTGGGGTGGCTCGTTAGAAAACCGTTGTCGTTTAGCCATTGAAGTTGTGAAAGCCGTTAGAGAACAAGTCGGAACTGATTTTATTATTATATTTAGGTTGTCGATGCTGGATCTCGTTGAAAATGGTTCTACGTGGGATGAGGTCGTTCAATTAGCAAAATGGCTCGAGTCGGCTGGTGTCTCAATCATAAATACAGGAATAGGTTGGCACGAAGCACGAATTCCTACGATTGCAACCAGCGTGCCTAGAGCTGCTTTTTCATGGGTAACAGAAAAAATGAAGCAAGAGGTATCGGTACCTCTTATTGCAACAAATCGCATCAATACTCCTGAAATCGCAGAAAATATCATCGCATCAGGACAAGCGGATATGGTTTCAATGGCTCGTCCATTTTTGGCGGACTCGCACTTTGTTCAAAAAGCTGAAAATGATGAAGCTCAATTAATTAATACTTGTATTGGCTGCAATCAGGCCTGTTTAGACCATACGTTCAAATTAAAAAGAGCAACTTGCCTTGTAAACCCAAGAGCGTGTTATGAAACTGAGCTTAATTTAACGAAGGCAACGAATCTAAAAAAATTGGCTGTCATTGGTGCAGGTCCAGCTGGGATTGCTTTTGCAATGAGTGCAAAGCAAAGAGGGCATGAAGTTGTCTTATTTGAACAAAAAAGCGAAATTGGCGGACAATTCAATTTAGCGAGAAAAATTCCAGGTAAAGAAGAATTTAATGAAACCATTCGCTATTTCCATGAAATGATAAAAAAGTTAAACATCGAGCTAAAACTAAATACACGATTTGCCCCTAATATGGTGAAAGAAAATGGCTTTGATGAAGTCATACTTTCGTCAGGTGTAACCCCGAGAAAATTAACTATTGATGGTATTGAGCATAATAAGGTTTCTGACTATCAACAGGTGCTCAATGGTGAAGTTGAGCTAGGCGAATCAATTGCAATCATTGGAGCGGGTGGTATCGGTTTTGATGTTGCACATTTTATTGCTGAAAACAATTCCATTACGTTAGATCAAAATAAATGGTTCGATAATTGGGGCATCGATAAAAAATATAAAAATGCGGGTGGCCTTGATGGTAATGAGCCTGTGCACCACCGAGAGAAAAAAATATACTTAATGCAGCGTAAAACCACAAAAATGGGTAAAGGTCTCGGTAAAACAACTGGCTGGATACACCGTAGTGTACTCAAACAACATGGTGTTATTAACATGTCTGGGGTGAACTACGAAAAAGTGGATGATCAAGGCTTACATATCAAAGTTGATGATAAACCTGAGGTTCTAGCTGTTGATAATGTCGTTGTTTGTGCAGGGCAAGAGTCAAACAGAGAGTTATTAGATGCGTTGCAAGCGACAGCTGTACCTATTCATATGATTGGCGGAGTTGACGTTGCTGCTGAAGTTGATGCGAAAAGAGCCATTAGACAAGGTGTTGAACTCGCCTTAGAAATCTAAGGCTTCAAGGTTAAATGAGAGTATCTTTAGCATGGTTATTCAGATAGATAACTCTCTAATTTTTCTCCTGGGATCGAAGAGTCTGTTGCTACGGCACAGGCTGCCCAATTAGCGGCTTCTTGCATGGATTCAATAATATCTTTCTCATTAACGAGTCCGTGGATTAAGCCTGCTGCATAGGCATCTCCTGCGCCTGTTGCATCTATAACTTCAGTTTTTACAGCTAGAACGGACTCTCTCATTTCTGATGTGTAAACCGTTGCGCCATGCTCACCATTAGTAACAATGAAATATTTAAGTGAACTTCCAGCGATACTGGAACCATACTCCCAAAATTCACCATGCGTACGGCCTAACATATCAGTGGCAGATGCAATCAATACATGACAAGGCCTTTTTCGTTCATCTTTTCCGAGTTGTGCAACAACAAGGCACCGATTGAGGGCTATTTTGCACCAGCTATTTATGCCTTGTGCTGATGAGTTAACATAAACTGCATCTGTTTCGGAGAATTCTGGTGGGATTCCAAGTTCGAAAAGTGGTCGGTAGGGTCTAATAATGGTTCTTTCGCCATCAGGTGTTACTAATAGCAAGAGTTCTTGAGTGTCACCAGTTCTGTGTTGAATTAAACCCGTTTGCATTCCATGCTCATGTGCTGCTTCAACAAGCCAATGACCTGTATTGTCATCCCCAACTTCGGTGATTAAACTGACTTTATGAGATGCCATTACTAGACTTATTCCAGTATTGGAGCCTCCGCCACCAATTCTGCGACCTGAATCTTCATATAAAAAACGCCCACCTAAATGAATAGGTTTATCAAGGTGGAGAACACGATCACAATTTAAATTCGCAATGAGTAATATATTGGCCATGAAATCTTAAAAAAATGCGAGACAAAATAAATCATCGCATTTTTATTATTTATTTGTAAGAGGCCGAACATACAAACAAGGCACTGAAGGCAATTATGTTATTGAATGAATAGAATTTAACCGAAAAAAAGTTTAAGTCATTTATTACTTCATTATGACGCTTATATAGGATAGATTGTTGTCGCCTTCAAAGCATTTCACTATATTGAGTTAAAGGACTGCGAAGTTTGATAAAAGTATATCTTGTTGATGATCATGAAATAGTACGAACTGGAATTCGCCGTATTCTTGAAGACGAAAAGTCATTTGATGTTGTCGGAGAGGCTCCTGACGGAGAAACGGCTGTAGCATGGGCTCGTCAAAATGAAGCTGATGTAATCCTAATGGACATGAATATGCCTGGGATGGGCGGGCTTGAAGCGACCAAAAAAATAATGCGCTATCAGCCTCATGTTAAGATTATTGTATTGACGATTCACGCAGAAGATCCACTTCCAACAAAAGTAATGCAAGCTGGTGCATCTGGTTATCTAACTAAAAATTCTTCTCCGACCGAAGTAGTGAATGCCATTAGGCAAGTGGCTCACGGTCAAAGGTACTTAGCACCTGACATTGCCCAAAAAATGGCGTTAAATCAAGTTTCGCATTCTGACGAAAATCCTTTCACTTCACTTTCTGAACGTGAACTGCAAATCATGATGATGATTACGAATGGCGAGAAAGTGAATGATATTTCAGAGCGCCTCAACTTAAGCCCTAAAACAGTAAACAGTTATCGATATCGTTTGTTTGATAAATTAAGTATCAGTGGTGATGTTGAACTTACTCGTTTAGCAATTCGTTATAAAATATTAGATACCACTCAGTTTTAATCGATACATAAATTACCAATGACTTCACTATTTGACTCAAAAGCATTCTTAAAAACGGTTTCAGAACAAGCTGGGGTTTACAGAATGTATGATAACAAAGGCGAAGTCATTTATGTCGGAAAAGCAAAAGATCTCAAAAAGCGTTTAACTTCCTATTTCAGAAAAAATGTCGGAAGTGTAAAAACAGAAGCTTTAGTCAGCCATATTCGAAGTATCGATGTTACGGTTACTCACAGTGAAACCGACGCATTAATTCTTGAGCATGATTATATTAAGCACTACATGCCGAAATATAATGTGTTGCTTCGTGATGATAAGTCATACCCTTATATTTTTCTCAGTAAGCACAAACACCCACGCCTTGCTTATCATCGAGGTGCTAGGCGAGAGAAAGGTCAATATTTCGGGCCATACCCTAATGGTGGCGCTGTAAGAGAAAGCCTACATCTACTTCAGAAAATATTTCCTGTTCGCCAATGCACTGATATTTACTATAAAGCGCGTTCACGTCCGTGTTTACAATATCAACTTAAACGCTGCAGTGGCCCCTGTGTCGATAAAATAAATGAACAGGATTACTCAGAGCAAGTTCGTTTAGTTGAATTGTTTCTAAAAGGTAAAGACCAGCAGGTAATGACTGATCTTGTATCAAAGATGGAGCAGGCGGCTGTAGATTTCAACTACGAAAAAGCGGCTATTTTTCGGGACCAAATTACGGCACTAAGAAGAGTTGCGGAGCAACAAGAAGTCTCATCGACACATGGGAACATGGATGTGATAGGTGTTTCTTACTTGAAAGGCATTGCTTGCTTTCACATTTTATTTATCCGAGATGGTAAGGTTTTTGGAAGTCGCAGCTATTTTCCTGATGTACCAAAGCAAACGGCTATTCAAGAAGTGCTTTATTCATTTTTGACGCAATATTATCTTAACCATGATATTCAAAGAACGATTCCAAGTGAAATTTTGCTTTCTGAAGTACTTGAAGAAGGCAAAGATCTAGAGAAAGCTATATCAGAATCGGCAGATAAGAAAGTTAGCATCAAAACGAACGTTCGTGGCGATAGATTTAACTTTTTAAAATTAGCGCAAACCAATGCAAACAATGCTGTGCAAACTCGTTTAAGTCACAAAGACACCGTAGAACGTCGATTTAACTTACTTGAAGAAACGATTGAAGTGACTCAACAAATCACTCGAATGGAATGTTTCGATATAAGCCATACTATGGGTGAAAATACGGTAGCTTCTTGCGTTGTATTTAATCGAGAAGGCCCTGATAAAGCAGAGTATCGTAAATATAATATATCAGGCATAACACCTGGTGATGACTATGCCGCAATGTCACAAGCTGTAAGCCGACGATTTGACAAAGTTACAGCAGAAGCAAAAGTACCAGATATTCTTTTTATTGATGGTGGAATAGGGCAGTTACGCTGCGCTCAAAAAATCGTCAACGAAAAATTTAACGATTTAGATAATATACCTACCTTAATCGGTGTCGCAAAAGGTGAAGGACGTAAACCGGGTTTAGAAACGATGATTTATGGCGGCAGTGAAATAGAGTTCAACCTTAGTGCTGATTCTCCAGCCCTACATTTAATTCAACACATCCGTGACGAGTCGCATCGCTTTGCTATTACTGGGCATAGAGGAAAGAGGCAAAAAGCTCGCCGTACGTCTTCATTAGAAAACATTCCTGGTGTTGGCCCTAAGCGCCGCAAAGCACTTTTACAATTTCTAGGCGGAATACAGGAAGTTAAAGGTGCTAGTGTAGCTGAATTAGCAAAAGTCCCTGGAATTAGCGCAGAAATGGCGCAAACGATTCATGATGCATTGCGGGGTTGATAAAAATCAGGCAAGATTGCAATAACTTTCAAACTAGTGATGTAATAATGCCGTTTAATGTACCCATAGCACTGACACTTTTCAGATTATTCCTAGTTCCAGTCTTCATTGTTCTGTTCTACTTACCTTTTACATGGGCGCCTTTTGCTGCTGCGTTTGCATTTTGGTTAGCTGCAATTACAGATGCATTAGACGGTTATGCTGCTAGAAAGCTAAAGCAATCAACACGCTTTGGTGCTTTTTTAGATCCAGTCGCTGATAAATTAATGGTCGCATTAGCTTTAGTTTTATTAGTTGAGCAATACTCATCGGTTTGGTTAACGATTCCTGCAATTATTATGATTGGGCGCGAGATTGTGATTTCTGCGCTTCGAGAGTGGATGGCTGAAATTGGAAAAAGAGGAACTGTCGCCGTTTCTTGGATAGGTAAATATAAAACAGCATTCCAAATGATAGCCATTATTGGTCTTATCTGGAAGCAAAGTGACTTCATGGTCTATTTAGCCTACGCCTTGCTTTATGTTGCAGCCGTCCTTACTTTCTGGTCTATGTTGGCTTATATCATGGCAGCTTGGAAAGATTTAACCGCAGAATAGATAGTTATTGAACGCCACTTAATGTGGCGTTTTTTTTGCCTTGTTTATATTGGAATTTAAATAGCCTGAGCTCTGCAAAGCGAAATCAATATTCGTTTGATTTAAAATCAAACCTAATATGTAATATTCAGTGCTGCTAATTACAAGAATAAGACGTAGTTGAGAAGAAATAGCGAGTTATCTTTAGCGACTACATACCGAAGTTCGAATAAATAGCTGTGCTGTTGAAGTCTACTTGGTTAAATAATAAATAGAAGGTAATCGGCATTCAGATTGAAAGGGCGGAAGTGAATACACTTTTAATAAAAGCCCGCTACAAGATAAAGCGGGCATTATTTAATTTAGAACTTATGACGAGAAGTTAGTCACATCAACATACAAATTCAGCATTTGGCCTGGCTGTAAATATTCTTTAGCGTCTAATTGGTTCCACTTTAATAAGTCACTGATACGTACATTAAACTTATCTGCAATTCTTGCTAACGAGTCACCATTTCTTACTTTGTAATTAATATTACGGATAACACTTTTAGATTGAACTGCGGTTCCTTTTTGCCAAACAACAAGCTTTTTACCGGCCCTTAGGGGATCTTTTGGTGCCATGTTGTTCCAACGAGCAAGTTGTGAAGTCTTAACGCTGTATTTTCTAGCAATTGTCCATAACGATTCACCAGATTGTACATTATGATTAACTTTATAATCGCCACGTTTTATATTCTGTTTACGCTCTAAACGGGCTTTTGCAGTTAACGTATAGTGGCTTAAATCTTTTGTCGCAATAGGTATTAGTAAATGTTTGCCAGCAATGATTGTATTACCTTGAATACGGTTAACTGATTTAATTACTGAAGGTGTTGTATTAAAACGTTTTGCGATTACCCCGATATTATCGCCACTTTTGATCTTATATCGCTGCCACTTCATGTGATCTTCAGGTGACGTTTCGTTAAGAGCAAGTTCAAATTCATCAGCACTTTCAAGTGGTAATACAAATGTATGTGGACCTTTTGGGCCTGTAGCCCAGCGATTATATCCCGGATTATACTGGTGCAACTCTTTTGTTGTTAGACCTGCATAATCAGCCGCTACAGCTAAATCCATTTGGTGCTTAACTTTCACTACTCTGATTTGTGGATCGTTCGGAATCGGTGATAGTTTAATACCATACTTATCTGAGTGCTTAATGATATCCGCTAAAGCAAGTAGTTGAGGAACATATCGCTCAGTTTCTGTTGGTAAATCAAGAGACCAGAAATCGGTATTCATTCCTTTTCTTTTGTTTCTTTTTACTGCTCTTAAAACTCGACCTTCACCAGTATTATAAGCCGCAATAGCATACAACCAATTTTGATTGGTTTTTTTGTATAAATATTCGAGAAAATCGAGTGCCGCAATGGTAGAAGCGTAAACATCTCTTCTGCCGTCATACCACCAATCAATTTTTAAACCGAAGTGTCTGGCCATTGGTGATGTAAATTGCCACAGTCCTGAGGCTGAGCCATGAGAATATGCAAATGGGTCAAAAGAACTTTCAACAAATGGAAGTAATGCGAGTTCAAGAGGTAGGTTTCTTTTTTCTAACTCTTCAATGATCATGTACATATATGGGTGTGCACGATCTGTCACTCTTAAAATATGTTTTTGGTGCTTTAAGTACCAATTACGATATTGGTTAACCAGCTTCTTATCTGGTACCGGCATATCTAAGCCCAAACGAAGCCTTTCCCAAACATCAATTGTTGTTTGGGTTTGTTCTATATCGGTAGAGAGATCTGGTAGAGATTCTGATTCTACTATAGGCTGTTCAATAACAGTCGTTGGCTTGTTTAATTGTGTTGGAACGGATTGGCAGCCCGCAAGTACTGTAAAACATCCTGTAAGGAAGTAGTGCGAAAATCTCATAAATGGATTTATTCCCTAGGCTTATAATTGATTTAAAGTTAAGCATACTACTCTATATGCTAGAAGTTGTCTTTCCATTTTCTTAAGGTTGCAAACCGACTGATTGCATCTTGTTGCGGAGATTCAGGAAATTGGAACATTAATTTTTCTGAAACCGCTTTTTCGTTTACTCGTAAAAATGGATTAATAGCAATTTCAGTTTCAATTGTTGTTGGGAGTGTTGGAATATTACTTTGTCGAAGTTGTTCACATTTTAAAATATAGTCATTTAAACGTTCATTTTGGTCATCAACTTCAACGGCAAACTTTAGGTTATTCAATGTATATTCGTGAGCCGGATAAACTAAAGTTGAAGTGGGTAGTCGGCTTATTTTTTGAAGTGCAGAATACATTTGGTCTGCTGTTCCTTCAAAAATACGACCACAACCAGCACTGAATAATGTATCACCGCAAAATAAATGACCATCGATCATATATGCAATGTGATCAAGCGTATGACCAGGGATCTCTAGTACCTTTACTTCCTCTTCAATATTTTCGAGTGTAAAACAGTCGGCTTCATACACTTTGTTTGTTATTTCTGAAATGTATTTCGAGTCAGGACCGTAAACGATGAGTTGGTTATCAGCGTATTCTTGTAAATCATTTACTCCACCAATATGATCTGGGTGGTGGTGGGTAACTAAAATGCCAGTTAATGTAAGATTGTTATCTTCAATAAACTTGATAACAGGTGTGGAAGTGCCAGGGTCAACTACAAAAGCATTATTATTGGCGGTAACAATGCACCAGATATAATTATCATTAAATGCTGGAATACTTTTGACTTCAAACATACTTATCACTTGTGTTTATGATTAAAATATTGCTATAAGGACAGTGTACATAACAATTTAAAGTAAACTAGAGTATTCTTTAAATTTAAGCTATTTGGAAACCGGTTTGAGTAGGCATTTATGCATAATAAGCCAAATTCATGGATTGAACTCCCACATGGTGAGTTGTTAAAACAAAATATAGAACAAACTCTATCGCCGATGTTAAGTCAATCTTTTGGTTATCATTTACTTAAAATCGGGCGTCTTTCTGCTGAAATTAATACACTAAACTCTTCAATATCAAATCAATTGTCTTTGAGCGATAAGCCGCTGGCGCATGCCATTTGTGAATACACTCATTTACCAATTGAAACCAGTTCAATTGATTCAATAGTGTGCTCTTTACTTTTAGAGTACGAAGCTAATCCTTTTAAAATTTTAAGAGAAATTAACCGTATTCAGGTATCAGGTGGACATTTATATCTTATTGGGTGCAATCCTTTGAGCATGTTGAGCTTGGGTAAAATGATTCCCAAACGAAAAAATACATACCCATGGAATGGCCGGT
Source organism: Parashewanella sp. 2304DJ23-3 (assembly GCF_056591695.1). NCBI lineage: Bacteria > Pseudomonadati > Pseudomonadota > Gammaproteobacteria > Alteromonadales > Shewanellaceae > Parashewanella > Parashewanella sp. 2304DJ23-3. The sequence continues at coordinate 236,797 of NZ_JBWQOH010000003.1, read as the reverse complement.
TTTTTACTTCTCATAGAGTAAGAGATTGGCTTGAAGTTTTGGGGTATCAGGTGATTGAAGAAAAAAAAGCGATTTATCACCCATTAATAGGAAAGTACTCTGATTATAGCTTGTGGCAAAATATGCTTGAAGATTGGATTCCTCAAGTTGGCTCATTTTATATTCTAAATGCTAAAAAAGTAGAGTGCCCTTTAACGCCATCAAAAGCTTGGAAAAAGAAAAGAGCACCCAACTGGGCTACAGCACCTTCAGCAGGAAGAGTGCCAAGATTGAAAGATTAATCAGCAGGTTGATAGCCTTCATCTATCTCTGAAGGCGAGGCTTCAGCTGCATTTCTGGCTAAGTCATCGCATCTTTCGTTTTCTGGATGACCAGAATGACCTTTTACCCATTTCCAATCAATTTTATGTTTTTGGGCAGCAAGATCTAAACGCTTCCATAAATCGACATTTTTAACCGGTTTTTTATTGGATGTCATCCAGTTTTTCTTTTTCCAGCCATGTATCCATTGAGTTATGCCTTGACGCATGTATTGGCTATCACTCGTTAGGACTACATCACACTGCTCTTTCAGTGACTCTAAAGCAACGATTGGAGCTAATAACTCCATTCTATTGTTGGTGGTCAATACAAAACCGCCACTCAATTCTTTTCGATGTTGTTTATAGTTCATCACAACACCATAACCACCCGGACCAGGATTACCTAAACAAGATCCGTCAGTATAAATGTGAATTTGTTTCAGTTCTTCCATCAAATTGCTACCATATTCATTAATTAATAATGAGTATACAAATTTGGTATAACAAATCCTATGAATATTGTTTCTAAAGCGGCACGCCAGATTATTCTTGATACAGAAACCACGGGTATGAACCAGTCTAGTGGTCCTATTTACATGGGTCATAGAATCATTGAAATAGGTTGTGTAGAAGTAATTAATCGAAAGCTCACCGGTAGGCATTATCACGAATACATTAATCCGGGTCAGTTAATTGATGAAGAAGCAATGAGAGTTCACGGAATAACCGATGAATTTGTTTCTGATAAGCCACGTTTTCATGAGGTTGCAAAAGGGTTTATTGAGTTCATCGATGGCGCAGAAATTGTGGCTCATAATGCGCCCTTCGATATTTCATTTATGGATCATGAATTTTCCTTGCTGAACCCAAAAGGTCCAATTACTGCAGATATTTGCACAATTGTAGATTCACTTGATATCGCAAAATTTTTACATCCAGGTCAGAAAAATAATCTTGACGCATTATGTAAACGTTATTTTATTGATAACTCCAGACGAACCCTTCACGGCGCTTTATTGGATGCTGAGATCTTAGCAGATGTTTATTTGCTAATGACAGGTGGGCAAACTAAATTCAATTTGTCTACAGATTCAGAAGGTCAAGGAACTGGAGGAATTGTTAGATTACCTGAAAATAGAGAAAGTCTTAAAGTCATCTCTGCAAGTGCCGATGAATTACTTAAGCATGAAGAAAGACTCGACATAGTTGCTAAAGCAGGTAAGTGTGTCTGGAGAGACTAACGTTGAACAAAGTATTATTTGGCATATTTGCACTCGTCTTATCTATTTGGACTATTAGCGTATCACAAGCAAAAATCGTCAATTTCAACACCGCTGAAGAATTAGAAAACCGTTTTCGAATAGATCATATGGTGTCTCATGTCACGTTGTTTATTCAAAGAGAATATGGTTCTCCACCGTCAATCATCATTTTACCTGATGGGCGTAAGTGGTATTCCACTCGCCATCCAGAGAACGTCAAGTGGATGGATGGAATAACTGGAGATATCGTATATATACCTGAACCAATGGCTGGCCCATGGCAATTGATCAGCCGAATTACTCCGGGTTCTAAGCTGGAGAAAGTCAGCGACATTCAAATCGAAGTACAACCGCTACCTCAGCCTTTATATCAAGGTGAAACTGTTAAAGTTACTGCAAACTTGAAAGGTGACGGCAAGTTGCTACAGATTCCTGGTTTGGAATTATTAATGGATTGGCGTGCGACTGTCACAAGCGCTCAGAAAGCTGATCAGGAAAACTTTGCCGCTGGCTTTAAACGTCTAGGTGATTATCATGATAATGGTAAGTTACTAGATGAAGCTCCTGGCGACGGTATATTTACCAGTAATTTTGATTTAGATTTGCCTTGGGGCGATTATGTTTTTGCGGTAAAGGCGAGTAATGAAGTATTCAGTCGCGAATATTCTTTTCCTATTAAGTTAGAGCCTAGTCCTATCAAAGTAGACCTTGTTGCACCGCCTGAAAACTCGGTATTACCTTATCGTTTAAATATTCGAGCTGATAGAAATAACATTAAGCTTGATGAAACACATGTTGAATATAATCTATATGGGCCAAACGGATTTAAAGATAAGTTGATTCTTGATCATATTTTTAATGAAGACGAGCGACTTGAGCTTCCTAAAGTTACAAACTATGGTAACTACACATTAAGCGGTAAAGCAGTAACAACGACTAAAGATGGCCGAGAGATCATGATTTCACTGCCTACTTCATCATTTAGCTTAATCGAACCGCCAGAGAAAGGCCCCTCAGAAGCGGAAGTTGCGCTGGTTAAACTCCAAGAAGCAAAACGTAAAGAAGAAAGCGCAAAGTCTCGTATCATAATTACAGCAATAGTGGCCAACTTAATCATTATCTCTGCTTGCATTGTAAGCTTCATTTACTGGCGAAAACGTAAGATTATGAAAGCAGCTATGAAAGCGGCAGAATTGAATGTGCTTAATGAAGCGATGAATGATTCGTTAGCTGATGAAGCTCCGATAACACTCGAAGAGATCGATTTGACACTGCCTGAAGAGAAGTCAAATTAAACGTACTTACATAGGGTGTATAAAAGTTGTTCAGTTGAATATTCATGTTGTTAAAAGTGTTTGACCTTTGCGAGTTGCGTCAGTAATATTCTTTGCCATTGGAGCGGTAGTTCAGTTGGTTAGAATACCGGCCTGTCACGCCGGGGGTCGCGGGTTCGAGTCCCGTCCGCTCCGCCAATATTCGCAAAAAGGCCTCATCATTAGATGAGGCCTTTTTGTTTTTAATATTTAAATATCATCACTTTCCGAATCTATAATCTAATCTGCTTAAACTCTTCTATACTTTCTGAGATGCCTGCAGAAAAGGGAAGTTCAGTGCGCTCAAAGATCTCTAAAAGCTCAATAAAAGATATGCAATTCATTGCATTTATCGTTGTTGGGTCCATTGTTACAATTTTAGTTAATGTCTTTTATTCTAGACAACTTGGCTCTGAAAGTTATGGCGACTTTAAAGTTGCGGAAGCTTTTTTTTATCTTTGTGCAATATTTGCTTCTATTGGTGGAGCAGCAGCAGCGCCCAAATTTTTGAGCCATCAAATAAAGAGTAAGACGAGCAATGCGAGTTGGGAATACGTAAAGTTTTTTTCATTACTGATTATATTCGCAACAATAGTAATTGCAGCCATAATGGCTGTACTTTACTTTTTGCATGTAGCAATATTTAACACAAGTCATTACCACTCAATATTGATCGCTGTATTAATCGTACCTATTTATTCAATATATTGTTTGTTAAGTGGTGTTCTACAAGCTGCAAACAAATTGAACTTAGCGGTCTTACCTTATTCTTTAGGCTACGGCCTTATTTGTGGTTGTATCTTTGCGTTCATCGTTCTTGCGATGGAAGATGTCAATGATAAACATGTTATTTTCGCTGTTTTTATAACATTTATAGGATTGTTACTCTTCAACTTTTTTAAATTGAAAAATTTAAATTTAATTCCAAAACATAAAATAGCGCTTAGCAAAGCCAAAAAAGATTGGTTGCAGGTTTCTATTCCCTTAATGATTGCAACAGGAACTCAATATCTAATACAAAAAATTGATATTTTTATGATTGAAATTTTAGGAAGTGAAGGTGCCGTTGGGCACTTTGCTGCAGCTCAGACTATTAGTTGGATTTTTTTCGATTTAGAATATGGTTTTGCTTATTTACTTGCGATAAAAATTGTTACTGTTCAAGATGGAAGCAAAGAGCAAATACTAAAAACACTTAAGAAATGTCTGACTCTTCCGCTATATTGTGCCTTACCTTTTTTCCTGATAATTGTGGTTTATGGGCATGAAGCATTATCGTATTATGGACATGATACTGAGCTGGCTTATCAAACACTTCTGACATTATGTTTTAGCTATATTGTTTGTATTCTATCTACAGGAACCATCACTTGGCTGCAGTTCAATGGTAAACAAAACCTTACCGTTATATTACTTATCATTGGAACATTACTTAATGGCGTATTGAATTTGTTATTGCTTCCAATTTTCGACATCGAAGGTGCAGCGATTGCAACAGCGATAGCAATGATATTTATATCGGTAAGTATGTTTATTGCGGCCATTATGCATTTGAATAAAACTAAATCAGTCGCATTTACTGTACCAGCGAGTGAAGTTTAGAATTTCTGCAGATTCATTTTTCCTATGAATGGGATGCAGATATCAATGAGACACAAAAAAGCCCTTCAATTATCGAAGGGCTTTTTGTATAGCGTCATTAGAAATTATTTAGCTGCTGCTTCAATAATTTCACGCGCCATTTCATCAGCAATTACATTTGTTGTACGATTTTGCTCATCTGATTTTACGAAAATCTCTAACAATGTATCGTAAATTTTTTCAACTTTTGCCGTTGCTTTCTTTACGTCATAATCTTGTTCAAAAGAAACATTGATGATGCCACCAGCATTAATGACATAATCTGGTGCGAACAAAATACCCATTTCTTTCAGGCGCTCACCATGACGTGCCTCAGCAAGTTGATTGTTTGCACAACCAGCAACAATAGTTGCCTTTAACTGCGGAAGAGTTTCATCATTAATTGTTGCACCAAGTGCACAAGGAGCATAAATATCAACGTCTTGTTTATAGATGTCCTCTGGAGCGACAACAACTGCACAAAAGTCCTTCGCAACACGGTCTAGGTTATCTTGGTTGATGTCGGTAACAAATAGCTCAGCACCTTCATCATGTAAGTGTTTACAAAGGTAATAACCTACGTGTCCAACGCCTTGAACTGAGATCTTTAGACCTTTCAAGCTACCTAAGCCCTTTTGATGCTTTACTGCGGCTTTGATACCTAAATATGTACCTAATGCAGTAAATGGTGAAGGATCACCACTTTTGCCTTCAAGGCCAGCCATGTATGGTGTTTCTTGCAGTGCAATCATTATATCGGTCGTTGATACGCCAACATCTTCAGCAGAGTAATATTTACCACTTAGCTGGTGAACTGCACGACCGAATGCTTTAAACAGCTTTTCACGATCGACTTTGTTTTTGTCTGCAATGATAACGGATTTACCGCCACCCATTGTTAAACCGGCTAAAGCATTTTTATAAGTCATACCACGTGATAGACGCAGTACATCATTCAATGCATCTTCATCTGATTCATAGTTCCACATACGGCAACCACCAACAGCAGGCCCAAGATTGGTGTTATGAACTGCAATGATGGCCTTTAAGCCGCTTGCTTTATCCTGACAAAAAACGACTTGCTCGTGATCGTCAAAAGACAGATTACTAAATACTGTCACTACTTTATCTCCGATGTTGTAGTTATATTCATCAACAGATTTTTCTGTTTGATTACTTGTTATTGTTGTTGCGAAACCTTAGCATTTCGCGATAGTCTCAACAAAATGAAATGTGCAATATTTTTGAGACATGTGGCAATATAGGTTTCCACTTTATTAAGTTGGTTAAATAATGGTTTTATGCACGTAAACTCCATTAACGTTAACGGTTATAACAAGCAGCAATAAGCAAGGAATAGAAGTAATGGCTGAAGAGCAAATTAAAAACGAAGAATTAAATGCTGAAGCGCAGACACAACAGGCAGAGCCAACTCCAGAGCAGTTAGAGCAAATGCGTGCTGAGTGGATTCGAGCACAGTTTCAAAAAGCAAACCGATTTATGGCTGAAAAGGGTATAATTCCAAGCAAAGTTCTTGACAAAGAAAGCCGATATCTAGCCCCTTATATGGCGGTTTGGAAAATGGAGTCTAAGCAACCTACTAAGAAAACCTACTGGGTTATGTCTGGTGATTTACCATCAGATATGGTCGATGTGAATGTTGCGAAAACCGCTCGTGAAGCTGTTCGTCACTTTTCAATGACTTGGCAATTAAAAGCAGAAAACCTCATTCGCTCAGGTGCAACACGAGATGAAACTCAAGCCAAGTATGCTAACTTACTTATTTCACGTGCTCAGAGCCTATATCAGATGCAAGATGATGATAAATTGTGGGGCGAAAGCTAGTTTATTACAACTGATTAAAAAGAGGTGATAAACCTCTTTTTAACAGGAGTTTGTTAAAATTTACTCTTGGAAGTACACATAACCAAGTTGGCACATCTGAGTTAGAAACTCTATCAACTCTTTATCTTTAATCTGCTCATTGAGCCAATCATTATCTAACACTAAATGATTAGATAAATGGGTCAGAATTTCTTCTGAGGTCTCATTGAAAGTGTAACTTTCACCATCAACGAATAGCCTGCGTTGACTGTCTTGTTCAAGGCTAAGAACTTTCAATCCACCGATTCGAGTAAAATCATTTCCATCATTGATAGACGAAATTACGTCTTCAGCTTCAATGGACTCGTCTGGGCTGATATCTAACTCAAATCGATTCTTACTTAGTAACGATCCTAAAGCTGTTTGATGAACCTCTGGGTTATTAACAAAATCAGAAATGAGATTCATCAAACCTACTTGCTCCGAACAATTTACCGTTCCTTTTCCTACAGCTTTGTTTGTAGACTCATATCTTTGTTTACCTAGATCATTATCCATCAAAAAGTCTGCAAGATCGTTAAATAGCTCTTGTTGGCTAGGTGCCCGATAACCAAGAGAGTAACTCATCGAGTTTTCCAGCGTAGTGCCTGAATGGGGAAAACCTGGAGGAATGTACAGGATGTCACCAGGTTCCAGTGTTTCATCGATTACCGGAGTGAAATCTTCAACAAGTGGAGAGAGAGGATCATTATTTCTTGGTTTATGTTCACCCTTATTGCCAACTTTCCAATGTCGTCTTCCTGAACCTTGGATGATAAAGACATCGTAATTGTCGATGTGCGGACCCACACCACCATTCACTGCTGCGAAAGAAACCATTAAGTCATCAAATCGCCAGTCCGGTAAAAATCGAAAGGCTTCTGTAAAGTCTGTAGATGCTTCATGCCAATGATTAGCTGCCTGAACTAAAAGCTGCCAACCTTGCTCACCAAATATCTCATAATCCTCAAAAGGGCCATGAACTATTTCCCAATCGCCATCTTTTGTAACTACAACTCTTGAAGAAACGTCGGATTCCATAGCTAGACCTGCTAACTCTTCCGGAGAAATAGGATCGTTAAAGTCCTTTATTCCGTTTTTGATAACAATAGGCTTTTTTTGCCAGATATTATCTATAAAAAAATTAATATCAAAATTCAATTGGTTCATGATGACTAAAACTATTTATAAATCGAAAGGTTATTTTAATCTTATTTTGCTGTTAACCAAATTTATTATTTTCCTAGTTCTTTAGTCTGAACTTTGTAGTGTATCTTGAGGCCAAAATCGCTATACTGACGATGTTCCATTTTTATAAACACACGGTTTACAAAAGTAGAACACATAAAAATAATAAATATGAATATTAAGGATCGATTTTAAAAAATGGAACTTAGGATATTCGAGTTATAAGGTGATACATTTTGTCAGGAAAAAATAAAACTTTTTGCTGTAAATTTCATTATGGACTTTGTCATCCAAAACTTTGGCCTACTTGGATAGGTATTTCGGTTTTGTTTCTTTTAGGGCTTCTTCCTGCAGCTATTCGTCAACCATTTGCTTGTGCAATTTCACGGCTAGTAAAAAAACTCGCCAAAAAACAACTTAGAGTTGCTAAACAAAATCTAGAAATATGTTTTCCAGAAAAATCTGAGGAAGAAATTAAAACACTTTTAGCTACAAATATTGAACAGTTCGTGATGACATTAGTTGCTCAAGCTGAACTTCTTTGTTGCTCAGAAAAAACCTTGAGAAAACGTGTTAAGTTGTCGGGTTTAGAGAACATTCATAAAGCGAGATCGCAAGGTAAACCCATTATATTTATTCTTCCTCATGTTTGGGGAGTCGAGCATGCTGGTTTACGTCTAAACCTTGAGTTGCCGATGGTTGCAATGGCAAAGGCACATCGTAATCCATTATTTCATTGGTTTAGTTTAAAAATAAGAAGCAGTCGGGGTGGTAACGTATACAAACGAGAAGCCGGTATTCGAGCATTACTTGGTGAACTAAAAAAAGGGAACAGTTTTTTTTACTTACCTGATGAAGATCTCGGACCAAAACAAAGTGTCTTTGCACCATTCTTTGGAACGATGAAAGCGACGCTACCAGTGGTATCGCGTCTTGCAAAGGCTGGAAATGCTGAAGTGCTACCTGTAAAAATTGGTTATGACCGCAAAGAACACTGTTTTAAACTCTGTGTTATGGAAGCGTACGACTTATCTTGTGTGGAATGTAAATATACAGAGGCTGAAGCGCTCAACAAAATGGTTGAAGACAGTATCCGTGCTTATCCTGAACAATATATGTGGTTTTTAAAAGTGCTTAAATCTCGACCAGAAGGTTTTAAGCCCGTGTATACAAAATTCAAAAAAGCCGCTTAAACTGGTTATTCGCTTACTAACCTACGCGTTAAGACTATGAGTATGGTATAACACCCAAATCATACTCATATTTTTAAATTCAATTGCTTTCAAAAAACTCTTACTACAGAGATGGTCCAGACTATCGTTTTGGCGAACAGGTTGATTTTCTCGACATAAAACAAACCTTCAATTTATATCATGTTAGAGTTGGCAGTTGGGTGACTAAAGATGAGTCGCTAAAAGCTGCAAACTTGATTTTTGATTCTTTAGCAGATCTCGCTTTTATTCTTAATTTACCGCCTCATGCAATAGGATTACGAGAAAGTTTAAGTTTGGCGTTTGGGCATGGTGGACGTAAGGATGTTCAAGCGCACTATGACGTCAATGCAAGGCAGCTGGCTTTGGCAAAAAATGCAGGTGCAGGTGCTTTAGCGCATGAGTTTTGGCATGCTTTTGATCACTACATCGCAGATAAAGTCTTTGTATATTCTGATGTTAGAAAAAAGTTTGCGAGTGATTTGTGGTTACTGGATCAACCAATGAAGCCACATCCACTCAATGATAGATTGAATGAAGTTTTTAAAAACGTATTGCTTTCGGATTGTGGTAATCATCCCCATGAATTTGTAAAAAAGGGAATGCAAATTGATAAAAATAACCAAATTAATTATTACTCACAACCAACTGAAATAATGGCGAGAGCGTTTGAAGCTTGCATCGAGACCGAGACTGATATAAAAAATAATTACTTAGTTTCGGGGAGTCTAGATTCAAAGTCACTTTCACTAGGTGTTTTTCCGACTAAAGAACACAGACAAGTAATAATGCAGTCAATGCTTAATTATTTTAATCCGTTAGGCATGGCTCTCTCCAAATAGCCAGAATTTATTAATATATGAGGTTTATATGAAGCAAACCGTTTTAATCACAGGAGCAAACAGAGGAATTGGTCTAGCACTTGTTGAGGCTTATTTAAAAGATAATTGGAATGTCATTGCGTGTTGTCGAAATCCACTTGTAGCGTCTCATTTAGAGGAGCTAAATGAACAATTTGATTCGTTAAGCACTCATGAGCTTGATGTTACCAATTACGACAATGTGACCGAGCTTGCTCAACAACTTAACGGTACTCCCATTCACTTGTTAATTAACAATGCTGGCTATTACGGCCCGAAAGGTGTTGCGTTTGGTGATACTGATGTAGATGAATGGCGAAAAGTGCTAGAAATTAATACGATTGCGCCAATGAAAATATCCGAAGCTTTTCATTCGAACGTAAAAGCGGGCAAGGGAACCATTGCTAATATGTCATCAGCAATGGGGTCTATGGGAGAGAATACAAGTGGTGGGGCCTATATCTATCGCTCATCCAAATCAGCATTAAATGCCATCACAAAATCCATTGCTATGGATGGAAGGGAAGACGGCATCAAAGCTGTTGCGTTGCACCCCGGCTGGGTTCAGACAGACATGGGCGGACCTAATGCATTGATTGGCACAGCTGAATCTGCAAATGGTTTAAAAACATTACTGGATAATTTGAGTGATGAAAATAATGGTGGCTTTTATGATTGTAAAGGGCGTAATTTAGCTTGGTAAGATGATTCAGTAATTAAACGGCTTGTCATGGAGTATAAGTACCTGATCATAAGTTTCTTAAGATTTTATAGTGCCCATATTCAGCACTCTACGGCGTTGCAATTCTGCGTCATAGCTATGGCTATGCCTTATCATTGCGCCTTGTATTACGCTAAATTTGAACACGATAATTTTCAAAGCACTTATCATCAGGTACTTTAAATACAAGCCTTTCTCAACAATTGAAGAATAAAAATAAGAACATGGAAGAACAAGAACAGATCTCTACAGAAAAGGCTTGGTTCGCAAAGCCTGAAATGATCATCGCATTATCAGCATTATTGATCAGTGTCGTCACGACAATCACCTCAATTTATTCAACATATATTGATAGGTCTTACGCTAAAGCGTCAGTTTGGCCGAGATTAGAGCTTTCAAAAACATACAATGGCAAGCAATTTGGATATATTTTAGAAAATAATGGTAATGGCCCAGCTATCATTAAGTATGCAGTTGTTAAATATAAAGGAAAGCCGATAGAAACGTGGGATCAAATTCCTGAGTTAGACAACGTTGAGAGCTTTTCACAGTCTCATATGGGCAATCGAGTATTGCCATCAAATCAATCCTACAAACCCATTTTAGTGACCAGCAACAATATACGTAAGCACAATCAACACGATAAGGACACTGCAATAACTCTATGTTATTGTTCTATTTATGATGACTGTTGGATTGTAACTCGTGGAAATAATACGGTCAAAGTAGAACAATGCCATATGCCTAGTGACAATGATATGTTCAGACAATAAGGATTCTTAATGAAAAGGAATATCTACTTATCTGTGTTATTGGTTGTTACAGGTTTTTTCGGGTATCAGTTATTCGATGCATACACCGCAAAAACTCATTTATCAGCACCTGACGTTAATAGTTATAGCGATGGTCCGTATGTGTTTATTGAGTCTGAAAAGCTAGTTTCGGTTCGAGTGAATCATGGTACGGTTGCTTACTCTGAATTAGCGCTTGAATCCTTACCTACACAATTTATTGATGCACTTTCTGAGTATAAGAGTAACGGTAAGGTCGCGGTACTGAGTGATATTCATGGCCAGCATGATGTGTTTGTCACTCTGATTAAAAATAATAATATTATTGATGAAAACGAAGACTGGTCATTTGGTAATGGTCACTTTGTGATTACTGGCGATATTTTTGATAGAGGGCCAAATGTAGTTGAGACATTATGGTTGATCCAAAAGCTTGAACAGCAAGCTAATGACGCTGGTGGTAAAGTGCATTACTTATTAGGCAATCATGAATATATGGTGCTTCAAGGTGACGAACGCTATTTACACGAGAAGTACTTAAAAACATCTGAATTGCTTAATAAACCTTATAAAGATCTGTTTGCAAAAGATACGGTGATGGGTCGCTGGTTACGAAGCAAGGCTACCGTCATTAAGGTTGACGATACCTTATATATGCATGGTGGTATATCAATGTCATTTTCCAAGCATAATAAGCTGCTTAAAAATGTAAATTCTGATTATAGAAAGACCATTGATATGACAAAAATTGACATTAAGGCCTCTGATGACTATTCAAAATATCATAATTCAGATAGCCCAATTTGGTATAGAGGTTATTTTAACGACGACCTTTCGGCTGAGCAGATAGATGGAATATTGAAGCAATATAGTGTTAATAGGATTGTGGTGGGTCATACATCTCAGGATGAAATTAAAAAGCTGAATAATGGTCAAATATTTGCGGTTGATACCAATATTAAACGTGGTGAATCTGGACAAATATTGTTTCTCGTACAAGGAAAAGCGTTCAGAGGAACGTTTAACGGTGAGCAAGAAGAACTTTAAGGAGCTCTGATGAACGTTATTACCGCCCCCAGCAACTGTGATGCTTCAAATGAATCAATAAAGGTAGCACTTGCTCAACTGGCTCCAGTATTTCTAAATCGTGATGCAACTTTGAAAAAAGTTGTTGAAGCGATTGAGTTAGCGGGTCAACAAGACTGCCAACTTGTCAGCTTCGGAGAAGCCTTAGTTCCCGGGTATCCGTATTGGGTTGAAAGAACATCCGGTGCTAACTTTGATGATCCAGTTCAAAAGGCATTCTTTGCTGAATACTCTAAACAAGCGATAGTAATAGAAGCAGGGCACTTAGATTCAGTTTGTGCGGCTGCTGAAAAGCATCAGACCTCTGTTTATCTTGGAGTTATCGAAAGGGCTCAAGATAGAAGTGGGCACAGTTTGTATTGCTCTCTTGTCTATATTGATCAAAAGGGTGAAATACAATCCGTTCATCGGAAGTTGCAACCAACCTATGAAGAGCGGTTGGTATGGTCTCCAGGTGATGGTAATGGTTTACGAGTTCATGAACTGGGTCCTTTTACTGTTGGAGGGCTCAATTGTTGGGAAAACTGGATGCCGCTGCCAAGAACCGCACTGTACTCGCAAGGTGAAGATTTGCATGTCGCAGTATGGCCGGGCGGATTACAGAATACACAAGATATTACTCGATTTATCGCAAAAGAAAGCCGTAGTTATGTCCTTTCTGTCTCAGGCTTAATGCGTTCACAAGATATGCCTGAAGGTCTTCTGTATCGTGATGATATTCTAAAAGGACATGAAGGGATTATTTCTAACGGTGCTTCTTGTATTGCTGCCCCAGATGGAAGTTGGCTAGTGGAACCTGTATTGAACGAAGAAGCGTTGATTGTTGCTTCAGTTGAGCATTCAGTAGTGCGAGAAGAAAGGCAAAACTTTGATCCAACTGGGCATTATTCAAGACCGGATGTCACTAAATTAACAGTGGACAGGAAAAGGCAAAAAATCGCTTATTTTGAAGATTAACTATCTTTTTAATATTAATTTTGTCTGAAAATACTCTGTTAATTACAATTTTGAAACTCATAATGGAAATAAACGTTAAGAAATCTCAATGAGCTTTTGATGTTATGAGGTTTATTATCCGTTTGCGTTCAAAACGCATTAATTTCATATGTTAAAACTTCAGTTTGACATATAGATTTATAAGGGGTAAGAAATCAATTACTGTCGGTGTGTAGAATGGGTAAGCACATGCGTAAGGCTACTTTAAGCTTCTATACTTTAAGTTTCTATATTATGTCTACTTTTTATGTTACCTCTAGTTTTTCTTGTGCAGCTGAAGATTTTAATATTCAACTAAAACCTTTCTCTATTGGTAAAGATTATTCTGCTGGTGGTTTTGTAGGTTTTGCACGATCAGATGATGGTGTTCTTCTTGCCTATCAAAAAGGGGGAGAGTGGAGCTCATATGATAATGGTCAAAATTGGACTCCATTAAAGTCAAATAAATATGGTTTTGATCGTTTAGCTTTCTTTCCACGAAGTTATAACAATGAGGCTGCGGTAGCGATAGATAGTGATAAATTTTACGTCTCTGATGACTTAACTACTTGGCAATATGATCCATCTTCATACTGTAATAAAAAGCTTAGAAGTCATTATATTAACTCTGTAGCGTTTACTGAAGGTGATAACAGTCTCTTATACTTAACTATGACCAGTTCTAGCATCGACAAAGATAGAACGCTTGTTTCTTCTGATATGGGAAGAAACTGTGAAGAAAGTAACCTTGGTGATGGAGCATGGTACTTATCAAGCTCCCCAGAAGGTGGGATTATTTTTGCAATTTCTGCATCTCAAATAAAACGTTCTGTTGATCATGGAAAAACATGGCAAACAGTTAATTTTAAAAGTGATGCATCGTTGGCAGCGAAATCTATTATAGGCTTTGCGTTTGATCCTCAAAATGTAAATTACATTTATGCCTACGGCGGTTCTGAGATTTGGTACAGTCGAGATGGAGGCGTCACATGGGGCAAAAATAGTTATCAAGGTGTTTATAATACTTCCTCTCCAGTTCTGGTTGTTAATAATGGAAAAAGTTTATTATTTTCTAATCGCCTCGATCATTTTTCCATGATTTCTACTGATATGACAGATTTAAAAGTTCAAAATGTTTCAATGGAAGGTGAAGAGCCAAAAGAGCCTTACACACTATGGGAGATTAGTGCACCAACAGTGGATAATAAGCATGCGATTATTAGTGAAACTTATCGGTACGGTAAAGATTACTCCTTAAGAAAGCAACGTACTTATATAGCCACTCTTAACTAGAAACTATGAAGGACAGACTTTATCTATCACTGAGTCTAAAATTTGGCAAAGAAAATGGTTTTCTGCTTAAAAAGTAAGCATTACTAAAATAGAAAAAGAATACAACTTTAATTGGGATGAGTAGAAGTATGGATTACTTAAAAGTAAACAAGGAAACGTGGGATAAGCGTACCGAAATACATGTAAAGTCTGATTTTTATAATGTCGATGGATTTATAAAAGGTGACTGTACTTTAAATGATATCGAATTAGGTGAATTAGGTGATGTCAGAGGAAAATCGCTGCTTCATCTCCAATGTCATTTTGGTTTAGATACATTAAGCTGGGCACGAAGAGGTGCGAAAGTAACGGGTGTCGATTTATCTTCATCTGCCATCGTAAAAGCGCAAGAGCTTGCAAATACCGTTGAACTCGATAGTCAGTTTGTTTGCAGTGATGTTTATTCATTTGCTGAAAAGTCAGATGAAAAATTTGATATTGTCTATACCAGTTATGGGGTTATTTGCTGGTTGCCTGATTTGGATAAATGGGCACAATTGATTGCGAGTAAACTAAATACCGGTGGCACTTTCTATATGGCGGAGTTTCACCCTATCTACGATATTGTTGAAGGCTACTCATATTTTGCTAAAAATGAGCCAGATATTGAAGAAGAAGCAACTTACTCAGAAAATGCAGGAGAGGAAACCTCTACAGTCGTTTTATGGCCCCATCCGATCAGCGAAGTATTGAATGCGTTGATTAAAGTAGGCATAAAAATTGAACAGTTTAATGAGTTCCCGTATAGCCCGTATGATTGCTTTGATGGTCTTGAAAAAGCCGAAGAAGGCAAATATATAATGCGTCACAAGGACCAACTTGTTCCACTCATATATTCTATTAAAGGTGTTAAAGCGTAGTTATTAACTCTATCGTAAGACGATAATGTTATTTAATCAGCTTTTTTTATAACCATAAATGTGACAGTTATTTTACATTTGCTCAAATAAGTAACAACTGTCACATTTAATCAAATTATATCGATCAATAATCGTTCGCCTATGGCAAAATCTCATTGCCCGAGGGTGGTATGTCGCAGTATTTCACTGAGGCATCAAAGGGCGGACAAATAAAAATTATTAAGGTCGATAAAAATGAAAAAATTTACAATATCTGCTGCTGCGCTCGCAGTCAGTTCGTTGTTGTCGCAGTCTGCGTTCGCAGACATCATCATTTCAGAATATGTAGAAGGTTCTAGCAATAACAAAGCGATTGAATTGCATAACACTGGTGATCAACCTGTAGATTTAACTGGCTATAGAATTGTGAGATACAAAGATGGTTCAACGTCTTTCTCTAACATGGCTAGACCGTCAGGTGAAATCGCTCCAGGTGGTGTTCATGTATATGCTCACAGTCGATTTGATACAACTCTTTTACCAGAAGGCGTTGTACCGACGACCGTTGCTTTGTTCCATAATGGTGGTGATGCCGTAGCACTCATCGATAATCATAATATTATTGTTGATACAGTGGGCGTTGTACCTACGCCAAGTGGTTGGGGTAAAGATGTAACCTTGCAAAGAAACTCAAATGTAACTGAAGCAACATCAGTTTATAACGAAAGTGAGTGGACGGCATTTCCAAGAAACTACACAGATGGTTTAGGTTCTGTAGCTAATGGTCCTGCTCCTGTTGAGTTTAGCTGTGAAGCCATTTCCTCTGACGATTACACCAGTATTCAAGTTATCCAAGGTGAGGGTAGCCGCAGTCCACTGATTGAATCAGGCTTTGAAACATCAGAGACCTTTAATGTTCGCGGTGTCGTGACGAAAAGAATGACAGGTTTATACACTGGCTTCTTTATGCAAACGAACTCGGATGATAACCCATTAACTTCTGACGGTATCTTTATTGAGACTGCTTCAGCACCAGGTAACGACATTGAACCCGGTGCAGAGGTCTGCGTAAACGGTATTGTTAAAGAATTTTTTGGACAAACACGTATTGTTGTATCAGGCAATAATTTAGGGGTTACAGGTAACCTACCGGGCGTACCTGTTGCTGAATCAATAAATTACTTGAATGGTGAAACTACACCAGATGCATTAGAGCGTTTTGAAGGAATGCATGTAGCATTAACTTCAGAAAGTGAAATGCATGTGACGCGTAATTACAGCTTTGACTTTAACAGCTTCCGTAACAATATGGTGCTTTCTCGCGGTGGCGCTGCATTCAAGCCAACGCAAATTTTTGCTCCTGAAACGGCTGAAGCTAAAGCACTTGCTGATTTAAATATTGAAAACCGTCTATTCATTGATACAGATGCAAAACCAGCAAATGGTGAATTGCCATATTATCCTCAATTTGGACAAACTGAATCAGAATACATTCGCACAGGCTCACTAGTTAACGGCTTAGAAGGTGTATTAGGTTATAGCTATGGTGCATTCCGTTTAGTTCCTACTAATACCGTTAGTGCAGTTAACTTTGAGGCTGGTGACAAATATCAACGTCAAGATGCTCCTGCTATTTCTGAAGGTGGCGTACGTGTTGCAAGCTTCAACGTATTGAATCTATTCAATGATTCAATTGGTGGTGCGGCATCGTATTCAGGTCAAAACCGTGGTACTGATAATCCTGCAGAATATGAGCTTCAAAAAACGAAGATTGTAAACGCAATCCAAAAAATGGATGCGGATATTCTTGGTTTAATGGAAATTGAAAACAATGGTTTCGAATCTGACAGTGCGATTCATGATCTTGTTGCAACATTAAACGCTGGTTTATCGTCAGAAGCTGCTAAGTATCAGTTTGTTCGAATTAGTGATCAAGATGCGTCGTTAAAGAATGGTCGTAAGCATTTAGGCACTGATGCCATCATGGTGGGTTTAATCTACCGTGAGGGTAAAGTGTCGCTTGCAGGTGATGCAATGGTTGTTAACATGCCAGAGCAACACGCACCAGAGGGTGCTGCAACTCGTGGTTCAGATAATGAATCTAGCCCTGCATACGACAAGTACATGCGTAAAATGCTTGTACAAGGCTTTAGCGTTCCAGGTCAAGACGAACCGCTTTTTGTTGCTGTTAATCACTTCAAATCAAAAGGCTCTGCTTGCTTAGAAGATTGGGTTAAGTTTGAAGAGGATGATGACGCTGCTGATTTACAAGGTCACTGTAACGGTTTCCGTGTTGCAGCTGCAAAAGTGGCGGGTGACTTCTTAAATCAGTTAGACGGTGATGTTCTAATTCTGGGTGACTTAAATGCTTACGGCATGGAAGATCCATTACTAGCTTTAGGCGACTATGATGCTGAAACTAACAATTATGGTCGTCCAGAAGTTAAAACCGCCACATACCTAGATTTTGACAACGACGGAACAGCCGATCAAATTGAAGCTGCAACCATTACTAAAGGTGCTGGTTTCACAAATTTAAATACGTTTAAGCACGGAAATTATACTTTCTCGTACACGTATGAAGGAGAGTTTGGTAATTTAGACCACGCTTTGGGTAATACTTCTGTACTTTCTAAAGTGGAAGAAGTTGTTGATTGGCACATTAACTCAACTGAAAGTAATATGCTTGAGTACAGCAGCCGATTCACTGGCAATTTACCGAAGTATGATAATGCGTTCTCAGCGTCTGATCATGATCCAGTGCTTATCAAGCTGAATTATGTTGAGCGTAATGATGCATATGAAGAGTACACGATGATCCCTCGTCGTGGCCCTGCAAACTTACTGGTTACAGTACCTGATACCGTTGTTTGGGGTGACATTATCAAGCTTGTAGTAACACCAAAAGCGGGTGGAACAGCTATTGTGCTTGAGCAACGCATTGCTAAGCGTTATGCCGAAAGTGGTGTGGTTAAAGTAAAGCTTAACGGTGTTGATAACCTAGGTGAGTATAACGTTACTGCTGAGCTATTAGTAAACCCGAATGGTAGTAAGTTAACAGATGGTGATGAAACGCTACGTGCTGATATTGGCAAAGGTAGCTTTACTGTGCTTTCAAGAGATGATTATCGTCGAATTGTAAGAGGCAAGTAAGTTGTTTGCAGTCCTTCCTACTTTGTGGGAAGGACTTTTTTGGACATACATGTGACAATAATTCATAAGCACAAAAACTACTAGCATTAAAAATGCTAATGAATAAAGTTATCAATTACGTTGGCTTTAAGGTTTTTTTGTGAACTTTTTTTTGAAAAGTTGCTCAGCTTTTTTTAAGCCATCATCAGTGAATACTACAGACTTAACCTTTCCCGTTGGATCAGCAATATAACCTTTATCAAACAGACGATTAGTCACCTCCCAATCTATCTGTTTCCAAGCTCTTCGATGCTCATGAAGCGTTAGATATAATAGAGCCATTGCAGCATCATCAATTTTATCATTATCTATTTCCATTTTATTCCACCTTATCAAATGATTATGATTAAATTTCAAAAGAATGTTCTACCATAGTCTTGTTATGTGTTTAATTTACTATTGATATTTTCTATGTATTGTTCTGCATCTTCTTTACAACTTGGCTCTGAATCAGCAATCGACAAAAAAGCTTCTTTTGCAAGTTCAAGTTTCTCTACTTTATATAAAGCTCTGGCTTTTCGCCATTTAAAACCTAATTCATTTGGATAACGATTAATGTAATGCTCTACTTTTTCCAGCATTAAATCGTATTGTCCTAGGCTATCAAGTTTATCTAACCGTTCAATACCATTACGGATAAGACCTGTAAAAAGGTTTGCTTTTATATTGATTAAGGCATTTATAGTAAATATAAAGGTCAGAATACTAACTAAAACCAAAACTAGATCTACCTTTTCTTCTATACTCATGGGTTGCCACTCCTTTAGCGTACCTATGCCCAATTAACGGGCTGCAAATGTTTGGCTAGAATTTAGGAACGTAGTGACTAAAGCCAACCAGTTTTAGCTCTCGTTGATTTGCCTACTATAAAAAGAATAAACTTACTATAAAACAGCTGAATAGAACACTTAAAAGCCAAATAGTAATTTCACCATTTGACATAATGTTACTACTTTTAACAACTTTAAATGTTTGAAATATACAAGATGGCATAATTAACAAACTTGCCATTAAAATCAGTACGAATTGAGCGGCTAGCCCAAAACCAAACGAATCACTTGAACCTGTAAAATACAACATAGTGCCATAACTGATAGCTGAAATAGCAAGTATGACAAAACCGATTACTATTGAAAAAGTTGCCACCTTTTCAGTATTCCTTCGTTATATATTAAGCCACAATAGCAGCCAAACAGTATTTGTCCTGTTGAACTGCATGTTCGCTAAGTGAATAGTTAAAGTTTACAAAATAACTAAAAAATTAACATAGTGATACTACCAATAAGGCCTAACCATGCAAGTGCTTTAATTAAAGCTGCTTTGTCACCATCAGCACCAAAGCCTAGATAACCAAGAAAGGTATTTTCGATTCTATCAGCTCCACCAAAAAAGATTACCCAGATAAGAAAAATAGTTAAGGCTATATACATATTTCTGAATTCCTTTTCATATAACGCCTAAATCAGATTGCGCTACGCCTATCCTTATTTATTAACTGTCTTGTCATGTGAGTTTACCTGAGTACTCATATATGCTGCTGGAATTAGCCCGCATATTGCACCGATTAAGGCCGCTAAAGTACCGCTAACCACAATAAGCAAAATGCTTTTAAACGAGTTTAAACTTTGCTTTTTGATTGCAACTAGAACACTAATCACAAGGCAATAAGTAATTCCTACAACAGAGCCTACTTGAACACCAGTTTCAAATGAATTATCACCACTAACTGCTGCGAAAATTCCGCCAGAAAGACCGCCTAATAGGAGAGCTAATATAAAATAAGCAATATAAAAGCCTAGCGCTTGAACTGGACTACGATGAAAAGAAAAATCCGTTAAATTTTTGAACACCTATAATTCTCCATTACTCACATAACGCCCATTTAACAGGCAAATACTGGTTGGCTAAAATCCGAAGCGCAGCGTAGGAACCAACCAGTATTTGTCCTTGTTGATTTTTCTTATTATGTGCCTTGCTGGTTAATAACTTCATAACCTTGTTTTTGATAATTAGTGATACAGCTTTGATATTTCTCTTCCAAACCTGTTTCATCAATAATTCCAAAAGCCCAAGTGTTACATTTTACTGTATCTTTTAATGAACCTTCAAGTACAGTTACCTTGTAGTATTTTACAAAACCAAGCGCATAAGCTGCTTCTACAAACTTTGTATACACAAGAAAGCTGAAGCCAATGATTACAGCTAAAGTTATAATTTTTTTCATCGAAATCCTTTCTATTTCAATTGATGCTTAAATTTTTAATAGCACATAACGCTCGCATATGTGACGGATTATACGTAGTGAGGAACGAACGAAGTGTAAGCCGTCCCAGCAGTCGCAGGATGCGATCATGATGCTTTTGTTAGGCTTTTTCACGCTTAAGTTCCGCTCTTAGTTCCACAAGAAGTACACCCAGTCTGTTTTTACCTTTCCCATTTGGGCCAATTCCCCAATACTTATCATATGGGGAGTTTTCAACTAAACCTTTCTTCCCAGTACTTAGCAATATCTCTTTCAACTCTGGAGATTTAAACTTTTGTCTCAAGCCTCTGAGCATAACCTCTTCTTTGACTGAGTCCCAATCTTGACGAATTGGTATGGCACGAGACTGGCCTAAGTCCTTTGCCTGTTTAGGCGAGCCACAATTTAAAATCTTATCAAATTGCTCTGTACCTTCAAATTTCATAGCTTGGAAATAATGTTCCATAGTCCGCCATTTGTTTCCATCTAGCGTGAAGCCAAAACCAGCAAAATTTGATAACTGATAATACTTATCTTCTCTGTTGAAGAAATAGATTACTTTAGCCATACCTTCCTAGAGCCTAACGCTACATTAAGCGGCTGCGCTGTTTATATTGTCCTGTTGAACTGCTTGTTAGCTGTATTCTGCTACAAACTCATCATGGTTTATGATTGGAAGTAGTTGTTCATTTAGCGATCTTTCTTGTTCGAAGTTTGAGCCAATTCCATCTGTAAGTTGCTCAACTGTATATTCTTGAAGTTCTTCAAGTTCACTAGGGCTTAATTTTCTAGCTAGATTGTATTCAACAAAGCCATATAATGATTCCGACTTAGGATCAAACTTAAAATATAATACGCCACCAGAAATACCAGCACTTTCTAATTGTGTTTCACCACCATCGAATAAGTAATCTGAGAAGATAGAATCTTCGTCATCATACTTTAAGCCATCAAGGGACTTGATTTTTATTTGGTCAGTGACTTGTGATTCCCCTTCAATGACAAATGCAGGAGCTTTAAATTGAACTTTTATCATCATGTAATCCTTGAATGATAGTGTTTACAGCTAACATTTTAATACTGCGCATTCGCATTTATCCAGAAATAGCTGAATAATAAATTTCACGCAATGTCATGTTTTTATTAAAAAACTTATCCTATCTTATTTTTAACATGCTGGCAAAATGAGAGTGCGCATTTATCCTGTTCAGCATTCTCGTTATTCCATCATATAAAAATACTTATTACTTTTATTTCATACGGTTACAATATCGTCATCTGTATAAATGAGATTCTTTAGTTGTAAAAACATGCTTGATTTTTATATTCAGCAAATCATACTGTATAAAAATACAGTTAATCAAATGGAATTGTGCTATGTCTAATAAAAGTTCTTTTTTACAATCTATAAGAGATGAAATTCGATTATGGAATTACAATATAAGAGCTGAAAAATCATATTAGTATTGGATTAAACGGTGCATTTAATTTCATCACACAAAACATCCGTCTGATTTATCCCCTGAACATAATAATTTTCAAAGAATTTATAGACAGGTACTTAAATAGATACCCAGTTAGGATCTGAGATTTTTAGTTATTAAAGTGAAGTTTGGTGGCTTAAATTCGATAACTGATGACGCCAGCGCCATTCCAAACATGCTAAACCACATACAAAAATGGCTTCAAAAGTTACAACAATAGCGCCGATAATGGTTATATTTGCAAGATACATCGTAAGAATAAACATACAGCAAATAGCCCAGCAAAGATTACCAAAAGCAAGAACGATAACAGCTTTGCGCGTCCTTGATGTGTTTCTGGCCAATGAGAGTGAGTAGATTGAGTAAGCTAAATTACCTGTAATAATGAGAAGCACAATCTCAAGAGGTAAGCCATATAAGCTGCTTATCCACTTATGTGCGAACAGTACAATACTACCTGCGATTAAAGCTGCAATTCCATCAATCCATAATATTCTGTCATATGTTTTCATCTGTAATCCTTAGCTTTATGTCTGCTCACTATTAATGATTCAATTTAAGAGAGCGTTTAGCTCTGAGCTAAGTTATTATTCCGTAAATAAAGTTACAGTGTGGGAAGACGTGGTAGTCATCCATTGGTGTGAGTTTTATAGTCTCAACATTGCTTACCTTATCGGTATGAATGTGTTCAGAAAGCTTGAAATAAAACCGCCATCCGCCATTTTTCGAGACCATTTCAAGGTATGGAAGGTTGTCGATGTTCCATTTCCCTTTCATATAATCAGATTTACTTAATGAGTGATTTGTATTCTTGTAAGTAATCTTATAGTTATTGTTTTTATTGAGTTGGATAGACACTTGTGAATCGCAATCACTGCTAATGTAGGTATTGGATAAACCCGCAATCGTCAATTTTTTTATACCTGCTTTAGGTACGAGATAAAGGCCAATGTTGCCATCGGTAAACATATGAAGGCTTGTTACCTTAGATTCAACATTTATCGATGACCATCCTAATTTTGATAGTGCGGCAGTGACATTTGCAATAGCACCAGATTGATACGAAGTTGGCGAGTAGAGGATCGTTGATTTATTGATAGCTTCAGGGAAGTCATAGGTATTGACGATCACGTTATAGTTTTCATTTTCTAACATATTGCTGACTTTTCGAGCCTCAGCTTTAGATAAATACTTAGAATAAAGGTGAATATTAGAGTTTGAGCAAGCACTCAATAAAGCGATCATCAATACTGGTATTATTACTTTCATGAGTATCCGTACTGTCTAATTGGTGTGAAATTCAATTGGTTTAAGAGGTCAAAACCGCTTCTGAAACAAATACCCTCTGTCAGTGGATAAACTAATAACCGTTTTAAGTCCAGAATCAGTGCGGTACCCAAAAACAAAGACAGATGTACCTTGGCCTTCCACATAAACCAATGGTGCATCGTGCACAGCATGTTTACAGTTCATAAACTCGATGGCTCCGCGATAAAACCCATAGTCGATGTCTTCAAGGCTCAATTTACCCCGTAAAACACAGCCTTCAAAAACATCATCAAAACCAGACCCCGTGATTCGGCCATCCGACGATATGGTTAAGGTCGCATCATTCTCATTGTAAGTACCTGCTAATTCATTCAGTTCGATGAAATAATTTTGTCTTTTAAAACGATGATTTAATGATTGAGTAAGATCTTCAATTGGATCTCGAAGTGTGCCTGATATGGTTGCTTCATCATTTTGAAAGCGGACATCAACGACAGAACGTTCGTCTATCAGTGATTTAGGTATGTGCTCATCGTTACTGAATTGATAGGTATTGCCGCCACAGACAAAAAGACCAGCCACATTGGTACCTATAACGGGGTCAATATCCGCAGTAAAACGTTCACCAAAGTCAATGACTCGAATGCCATCATTTGGGTCTACGGTAAGAATTGAATCTGAGCCGATGCCTTTGTAAATACCGTTGTGATCACGTAGACGTTCATTATCATCACGATACATGTGTTCATCTGAGCATTGCTCATTCGGGCGGGCATTGTTGTTAGTCGTATTATTAGTACCCTCACTGCAGCCTGATAGCATACAAGCCATAAATGCCGACAAAGTCCATGTCAGTTTCATCTCTACTCCGTAATGGTATAAAAACTCTAAATTATGTTGAGGTTAGGGTATCAATGATAATAAGCGAAAACAATAAAGAAGAAATCAGTGCGCTGTATAAAAGGTGTGAAGTGGTATGAAGGAAAATAAAAAAGGAAGCAGATAGACTTCCCTCATAATTCTATTTTGGTTCGTTACTGGATTTTTCAACATGACGGTGAGGAATGTCTAAATCTAAATCAGATTCAGGTTTGCAGCAGCAGGGGAGGCATTCGCCTTCCTCTAAACTGGCGAGAGGTTCATGAATATAGGAAACCTCACCGCTGTTTACCTTGGTTTTACAAGCGCCGCAAAATCCACTGCGGCACTCAGAAAACACATCTACTGCTTTTGATTCAAGCGCATTTAACAAGGTCGTCTGCTCGTTGAAAAGGAGAACAGGTTGACCTTGTAAACTGACAATAGGCGCTTTCTTATAAATCAAAGTCTTCGAACTCACTTTCATCAATAGATGAGTCAATTTGACCAACTAGATAAGAAGATACTTCTACTTCTTGTGGTGCTACTTGAACCGCATCACTTTCTAACCAGTTTTTCATCCAAGGAAGTGGGTTAGACGTTTGCTCATAAGGTTGTGCTAGATTAACCGCTTTCATACGCTGGTTAGTGATGTATTCGACGTATTGGCAAAGAATCTCTTTGTTCATACCAATCATTGAACCATCTTTAAATAGGTATTCAGCCCATTCTTTTTCTTGCTCAGCAGCTTTGAAAAATAAATCGTAAGCTTCTTGTTCACATTCTTTTGCAATCTCAGCCATTTCTGGGTCTTCTTTCTCAGATTGCATAATAGTTAGAATGTGTTGTGTGCTGTTAAGGTGCAGGGCTTCATCACGTGCAATTAGACGGATAATTTTCGCATTACCTTCCATGAGTTTACGTTCAGCAAACGCAAATGAACAAGCAAAGCTCACGTAGAAACGGATAGCTTCCAGTGCATTTACTGACATCATGCAAAGGTAAAGTGCTTTCTTTAACTGGCGTAAGCTGACTGAAACATCTTCACCGTCAATACGGTGCGTACCTTCTCCAAATAATTCATAAACTTGAGTCAGTTTAATTAAATGGTCGTAGTAGGCTGAAATATCAGTCGCACGTTTTAGTATTTCTTTGTTAACAACAATGTCGTCAAAAACTAACGAAGGATCATTCACAATATTACGAATAATATGTGTATACGAGCGACTGTGAATGGTTTCTGAGAAAGACCATGTTTCAATCCAAGTTTCTAACTCAGGAATCGAAACAAGAGGCAAAAACGCCACGTTTGGTGAACGGCCTTGGATAGAATCAAGTAGAGTCTGATACTTTAGATTTGAAATAAAAATGTGCTTTTCATGATCAGGCAGAGCTGTGTAATCAATTTTGTCTTTACTTACGTCAACTTCTTCAGGACGCCAGAAAAAAGATAACTGCTTTTCAATTAGCTTTTCAAAAACTTCATATTTTTGTTGGTCGTAACGGGCAACGTTTACAGGTTGTCCAAAGAACATAGGTTCTTTTGTTGCGTCGTTAGGTGTTTGACAAAAAGTACTATAGGTCATGAGTTCTGCTTCCAAGCGGGACAAGCCCGATTTTTAAACTAATTTGGTAAATTAGGGATTACCCAAACTACTTGGGTAATCCAATATAAGAATTAGATCTTACATGCACCGCCAGCGCAGCCGTCATCCTCTTCTTCTACGCTGGTAATATCATCAAGCTGATCCGATGCTCCATCTCGGGTGTTATGATAATACAACGTTTTTACACCTAACTTGTATGCGGTCAATAAATCCTTTAATAACGCTTGCATTGGTACTTTACGATCTGGAAATTTGGCCGGATCATAATTGGTGTTTGAAGAAATTGCTTGGTCTACAAACTTTTGCATAATGCCAACAAGCTGTAAGTAACCTTCATTGCTAGGCATTTGCCACAACAATTCATACTTGTCTTTTAGTTCATCAAAATCAGGTACTACTTGCTTTAACTGACCATCTTTACTGGCTTTTACACTGATCAAACCACGTGGAGGCTCGATACCATTTGTTGCATTAGAGATTTGTGATGAAGTCTCTGAAGGCATTAGCGCCGAAAGCGTTGAGTTACGTAAACCGTGTGTTTGAATCTCAGTACGTAAAGTTTCCCAATCTAGATGCAGCTCTTCAGAACAAACCTTGTCTAAATCACGCTTATAAGTGTCAATTGGAAGAATACCTTGAGAATAGGTTGTCTCATTAAATAATGGACAAGCACCGTATTCTTTTGCCAAGTTCATTGACGCTTTTAATAGGTAGAATTGAATTGCTTCAAATGTCTTATGCGTAAGGTTATTTGCACTGCCGTCAGAGTACTTCATGTTGTTCTTTGCAAGATAATTTGCAAAGTTAATAACACCAATACCTAATGTACGTCGGTTCATTGAAGCCAATTCTGCTGACTTAATTGGGTAATCTTGATAATCAAGTAGGTTATCAAGCGCACGTACTGCTAAGTCAGATAACTCTTCAATTTCAGATAAATCGTCAATTGCACCTAAGTTAAGTGCAGAAAGCGTACAAAGTGCAATTTCACCATTTGGATCATCAATATTGCTTAAAGGCTTAGTTGGTAGTGCAATCTCAAGACATAAGTTGGATTGACGTACCGGAGCGACTTTAGAATCAAACGGGCTGTGTGTATTACAGTGATCGACGTTTTGGATGTAAATACGGCCTGTTGACGCACGCTCTTGCATTAGAAGCGAGAAGAGCTCAGATGCCTTGATCGTTTGACGACGAATGCTTGTATCGGCTTCATACTGATTATAAAGACGTTCAAACTCATCTTGATCTTCAAAAAACGCATCGTATAGACCAGGCACGTCAGAAGGGCTAAACAATGAAATGTTTTGCTTTTTAATCAGACGAGAGTACATGGTTTTGTTGATTTGAACACCGTAATCTAGGTGACGAATACGGTTGTCTTCAACACCACGGTTGTTCTTGAGAACAAGCAATGATTCAACTTCTAAGTGCCAGATTGGGTAGAATAGGGTAGCTGCACCACCACGAACCCCACCTTGAGAACAAGACTTAACAGCAGTTTGGAAATGCTTGTAGAATGGAATACAACCTGTATGGAATGCTTCACCACCACGGATTGGACTACCAAGCGCACGAATACGACCTGCATTAATGCCAATACCAGCACGTTGACTTACGTATTTTACGATTGCAGACGAAGTCGCATTGATTGAGTCTAGGCTATCATCACATTCGATTAGTACACATGAACTGAATTGACGAGTAGGCGTACGTACACCGGCCATGATTGGTGTAGGTAATGAAATTTTAAATTGCGATGCCGCATCATAGAAACGCTTGATGAAATCAAGACGAGTATCTTTTGGATAGCGTGAGAATAGGCAAGCCGCTACAAGTATGTATAGGAATTGAGCACTCTCGTAAATTTCGTTTGATACACGGTTTTGAACTAAATACTTACCTTCTAACTGCTTAACTGCTGCATAAGAGAAGTTCATATCACGCCAATGGTCGATATAGCTGTCCATCTCATCTATCTCTTCACGAGTATAGTCTTCTAAGATGTGTTTATCGTACTTACCTAAGTCTACTAGGCGAGTAATTTGGTCATATAGTTTTGGTGGCTCAAATTGACCAAATGCTTTTTTACGCAAATGGAAAATTGCTAAACGAGCAGCTAAAAATTGGTAATCAGGCGTTTGCGGAGAAATTAAATCTGCTGCTGCCTTGATGATAGTTTCATGAATTGCTTCTGTAGGAATACCATCAAAAAACTGGAGATGAGAACGAAGTTCTACTTCAGAAACTGATACATTGTTCAACCCTTCGGCTGCCCACGTAATTACGCGGTGGATCTTATCGAGATCGATCCTTTCTCTCTCACCACTTCGTTTAGTTACTGTTAAATTGCTGTTCATTTAAGATGTGCCTTGGTTCATATATCTATCAGCAAAAATGCTGGGTGCCCATGTAAATCTTTCAAGCTGCAATACCATCGGCGAGTCAAGGCAATATGCGGGATTTGGCGTTTTTTACAACCACAACTCTAGGTGCTCGATTAAGTCTACTACACAAGATATAGTGTTTATGTTTTCTTTAGATACAAGATAGTGAGGTTTGACTCATTTTGCAAGTAGTATATGTTGGGGTTATCTTGTGGATAACTTGAGTGTAATTCTTACAGTTAGTGACGGCTAACCCCAGACCTTTTTCCTGTAAAACGCTGCAATACTATCGTTGATAATTTATGCTAAAAAAATTGATTTTTTAATAAGTTAAATATTTGTTAAACACAAAGTTTTAGTTTTTAAACAATGGTAAAAGATCAAGAGGATCTTTGATTGAAAGATCGGCATTCCAACCTTCAGGGTTGTCTTTTTCGCCGATATATCCCCATTCAACAAGCACTGAGATCATACCCGAATTATTCGCCGCATCAATGTCTCTTTGAGCATCACCGAGGTATAAAATATTTTCGGGTTTACATTCAAGTTGTTGTGCAGCTAAAAGCATAGGGGCAAGCTCAGGCTTCTGAACTTTTGTACTGTCACCAGATACAATACATTTCAGTTTATCAGTCAAATTGAGCTTGTTAGTAAGCGGGCGGGTAAATCTTGCGGGCTTGTTCGTTACAATTCCAAAAGGGATATGAATAGATGAGAGAAAATCTAAAAACTTATCCAAATTTTTGAATAGTTTGCCCTTATCACCATTAACCTGTTGATAATGACTGAGCATGCTTAAACGAACACCAGAATGAACATCTTCAGTTTGGTCGGGTAAAGCTGTTTGTACCATGACTAGACTGCCATGAGAAGCTGCAAGCCTTACCTTACTCTCATCACAATGAGAAAAGCCATGATCCTGTAGGCTCAGGTTTAACGCATGAACTAAATCAAGTGCGGTATCAACGAGAGTACCGTCTAAGTCAAACAATACTCCGGTTATTTTAGTGTTGGTATTCATATGGCTTTTTGACAAGCAATCATGTAGTTAACGTCTAGGCTATTGGTATAGCTGAAGATTTCAGTGATAGGGTTGTATTTAACACCTAGGGCATCAAAACAGCTTAACTCTGTGTGTTCTGCTAATTTGATTAACTCTGAAGGTTTAATGAACTTTGAATGATCATGAGTGCCAACAGGAAGCATTTTTAATACGTATTCAGCACCAACAATTGCTTGAATGTAAGATTTTATATTACGATTTATGGTCGAGAAAAATACGAAACCACCAGGCTTTACCATATCGCAACACGCCTGAATAACGGAGAGTGGATCTGGAACATGCTCAAGCATTTCCATGCAAGTAATGACATCATAATGTTCACGATGGTTTTCACGATGCTCTTCTGCGGTGATTTGTAAATAATCAATATCTACTTGGCTTTCAAGTGCGTGGAGACGGGCAACCTCTAATGGTTCAGTACCCATATCAAGACCTTGAACTTTTGCACCAATTTTTGCCATTGATTCTGAAAGAATACCGCCACCACAACCGACATCAAGCACGTGCTTACCGAAAATACCTTGAGCTTTTTCGTCGATATAATTCAGACGAAGTGGGTTTAATAAATGCAGTGGCTTGAACTCACCGTTTGGATCCCACCATGTTGCCGCCATACTTTCGAACTTGGCGATTTCTTCCTGATCTACATTTTGATTGTTTTGCATGTTCAAGCCTGTTTTAAGCGATGCTAAATAGAAAGACACATTATATACCTATATATGGAATTTATTGAAAGTAACTCGTGACTTAATAGTGCGAAATATAAGCAGTCGTTCAAAGAGTTTATAACGTTAAAGCAAGAGTTTATGAGGCTTGGAGGTAATTCGGTCAATATCTGGTCTTTTGTAATACTTTCAGGTCTAGCAGCTTTAAATAACTGTGTTAGAATGAGTCTCTTGTACTGTTAATAAGTACGCTAATTAGCAAAGTACGATTATAAATTAATTTTTGGGCTCGACAGTGACACGGAAGCAAGTGTCGTCAGCAAAATATCAGGAGAGCGAGCGGTTTATGACTGATCTGGCATCATCTATTTCGCCAATTAACATTGAAGATGAATTAAAAACTTCATATCTCGATTATGCGATGAGTGTAATTGTAGGTAGGGCATTACCTGATGTACGTGATGGCTTAAAGCCTGTGCATCGTCGTGTTCTATTCGCAATGAACGAATTAAAGAACGACTTTAATAAACCATATAAAAAGTCAGCACGTGTCGTTGGTGATGTGATCGGTAAATATCACCCTCATGGTGATTCAGCAGTTTATGACACAATCGTTCGTTTAGCACAACCATTCTCAATGCGCTACACCTTAGTAGATGGTCAAGGTAACTTTGGTTCGGTCGATGGCGATGCAGCAGCTGCAATGCGTTATACCGAAATTAGAATGAAAAAGTTATCGCATTCTTTATTAGCAGATTTAGATAAAGAAACTGTCGATTACGTACCAAACTATGATGGTACGGAACAAATTCCAGCCGTT
Source organism: Parashewanella sp. 2304DJ23-3 (assembly GCF_056591695.1). NCBI lineage: Bacteria > Pseudomonadati > Pseudomonadota > Gammaproteobacteria > Alteromonadales > Shewanellaceae > Parashewanella > Parashewanella sp. 2304DJ23-3. Next base: position 205,847 of record NZ_JBWQOH010000003.1, on the reverse strand, counting down.
TTACCTACTCGTGTACCTAACCTACTTATTAATGGTTCTTCAGGTATTGCTGTTGGTATGGCTACCAACATCCCACCACATAACTTAAATGAAGTTGTGCATGGGTGTTTAGCACTTATTGAAAATCCTGAAATTACCATCGATGAATTGATGGAATACATTCCAGGCCCTGACTTTCCAACGGCAGCGATAATTAATGGTCGTAAAGGCATCATTGATGCTTATAAAACAGGCCGTGGCCGTGCAGTAATGCGTTCACTTGCCACCGTAGAGACTGCGGATAACGGTAAAGAAACCATTATTGTTACCGAGATCCCTTATCAAGTTAACAAAGCTCGTTTAATCGAAAAGATTGCTGAACTGGTTAAAGATAAGAAAATTGAAGGGATCAGTGGCCTACGCGATGAGTCTGATAAAGACGGTATGCGTATCGTTATTGAAATTAAACGTGGTGAAGTGGGTGAAGTTGTTTTAAATAACTTATACGCACAAACACAAATGCAAAGTTCTTTCGGTATCAACATGGTTGCGCTTGCAAACGGCCAGCCTAAGTTGTTCAACCTGAAAGAAATGATTGAAGCGTTTGTTCTTCACCGCCGTGAAGTCGTTACTCGTAGAACCGTTTACGAACTACGTAAAGCGCGTGATCGTGCTCATATCCTTGAAGCACTTGCTGTGGCGCTGGCAAACATTGATCCTGTTATTCAGTTGATTAAAGACTCGCCAACGCCTGCTGAAGCTAAAGAAAAGCTTATTGCACAAGGTTGGGAGCTTGGCAATGTCCAAGGTATGCTTGAAAAAGCAGGTGACGATGCCGCTCGTCCAGAATGGTTAGACCCAGAGTATGGTATACGTGATGGTCAGTACTATTTAACTGAACAGCAAGCACAAGCTATTCTTGAACTTCGTTTACATCGCCTTACTGGTCTTGAGCATGACAAGATTATTGGTGAATATGAAGAGCTTCTAGAACTTATCGCTGGTTTATTGCATATCCTTCGCAGTCCAGAGCGTTTGATGGAAGTGATTAAAGAAGAGCTTGAGCAAGTGATTGCTGAGTTTGGCGATGAGCGTCGCACTGAAATTAACCAAAATGAAGTTGATATGAGTCTTGAAGACTTAATTAATGAAGAAGACGTAGTGGTTACGCTTTCGCACATGGGTTATGCCAAGTATCAACCATTGACTGATTATCAAGCTCAACGTCGTGGTGGTAAGGGTAAAGCAGCTACAAAAGTGAAAGACGAAGATTTCGTTGAGAAGCTGTTAGTTGCAAATACTCACGATACAATTTTGTGTTTCTCTGACTTCGGCAAGATGTACTGGTTAAAAGTTTATCAATTACCATTAGCGAGCCGTACTGCTCGTGGACGCCCAATTGTTAACTTATTGCCTCTTCAAGATGGTGAACGTATTACGGCAATTTTGCCAGTACGTGAATACTCTGAAGACAAATATATTGTGATGGCAACGGCTCACGGTACGATTAAGAAAACAGCATTAACGGCTTACAGCAACCCTCGTTCAAACGGTATTATTGCTGTTAACCTTCGTGATGATGACCAATTGATTGGTGTTGATATTACTGAGGGCGACGATGAAATTATGTTGTTCTCTAATGCTGGTAAAGTTGTTCGTTTCGGTGAAAAAGTTCGTGACAATGAAACAGGTGAAGTGAAGCGTGATCCTGAAACAGGCGACGAAGTACTATCACTACGCCCTATGGGACGTACAGCGACTGGTGTTCGTGGTATTAAACTCGAAGATGGCCAGAAAGTTGTTTCATTGATTGTTCCTAAAGATGATGGTGATATCTTAACAGTAACGGAAAATGGTTACGGTAAGAGAACTGTATTAAGTGAGTATCCTGCTAAGAGCCGTGCGACGAAAGGCGTAGTTTCTATCAAGGTTAGCGAACGTAACGGTGACGTTGTTGGCGCTGTTCAAGTTACAGGTCATGATGAAATCATGTTGATCAGTGATAAAGGAACCCTTGTTAGAACTCCAGCTGAAGGTGTTTCTACCATTGGCCGTAATACGCAAGGTGTGACCATAATTCGAACTGCTGAAGGCGAGAGTGTCGTTGGTTTACAACGTATTGATGAAATACAAACTGATGATGAAGAGCTAGAAGGTGAAGAAGGCGTAGAAGAAAGCGCTGAAGCATCAACTGAAGGTGATTCAACAGAAACTACCGCAGAAGAATAAGTAATCTACAATTAAAGAGCGCCTTGTTTGGCGCTCTTTTTTTATCTGAAATAGAACAAAAGAGGTAAAGGAATGACTAAGGTTTTCAATTTCTGTGCAGGTCCTGCAATGATCCCTGAACCAGTATTAAAAAAAGCTCAGTCAGAATTATTAGATTGGAATGCGCTTGGCACGTCAGTAATGGAAGTGAGCCATCGTGGCGGGCCATTTAAGGCTATGGCTAATCAAGCAGAAGCTGATTTGCGTGAGTTGATGAATATCCCTGATAATTATCATGTGTTATTTATGCATGGTGGTGGCAGGGCTCAATTTGCTGCTGTTGTGAATAATTTTCTTGGCAATAATGGTAAAGCTCTGTATTTAAACTCAGGAATTTGGTCAAGAATTGCAGAAGATGAAGCTAAACGATTAACGTCAGAAGCTCAAATTGATTCGATTGATATCGTCAACAAACATGCTGACTGCAGTCAGGTTGAACTGCCTGATTTCGATACTATAGAGGGCGATTACCGATATTTACATTACTGCCCTAATGAAACAGTGGATGGTATCGAAATTTTTGATGACATTGATTGTCCATGGCCTGTTGTCGCTGATATGTCATCGAATATCCTATCTCGTGAAATCGATGTTTCAAAGTTTGCTGTTATCTATGCCGGTGCGCAAAAGAACATTGGACCATCAGGTTTATCGATTGCAATTGTCCGAGATGATATGTTGAAACTGCCATCATTACCTCAGGCGACTATCTACGATTATCGAGCTCAGGTAAAAGATGAGTCTATGTATAATACACCTCCAACGTTCGCTTGGTATTTAGCTGCGGAAGTTTTTAAATGGTTAAAATCAATTGGTGGCGTTCAAGCGATTGAAAAACATAATCGTGATAAAGCCGGAATACTCTACGGTGCGATTGATTCTGTTGATGGCTTCTATAACGATGTGCATGCAAATAACCGTTCATTAATGAATGTGACTTTTAAACTTAGCGATGACAGCCGAAATGATGAATTCATTAAAAAGTCTGAAGCAGAAAATTTAGTTGCGCTTAAAGGTCACCGGTTTGTGGGTGGTATGCGTGCAAGTATCTATAATGCGATGCCGAAAGAAGGTGTCGAAAAACTGGCTTTATTTTTAAAAGCATTCTAATTCAAAAAGGTTTCAATAATTAGCTATAGTTTTTATATGATTTTCTTATAGGATTGATTATGAAAACTATAGTTAAGTTGTTTTTGCTACCCTTATGCGTATGTATTGCTATAACGGCATGCGATACTAATCATGTCTTCTTAAAAAAAGAGGAAGAACCATCAGCAGTTTTTGGTGGCGGCCCAATCTACAAAACACCTTCAGCCTCTTTACCTGAGCTCAAAAGATCAGGATTTGGTACACTCATAAACTGGACTATTCATGTTCATGAAAATGGTGACTTAAATTTCAATGAAGAGTTTCCCATTATTTCGGGTGGTGCTTATATAGGAAATCAAACTTACCCTAACTATTCCAGTAATATCAACAAACTAAATGAGTTTGATTCCAGCATTGTACGGCTAGAGTTTGGATTAAGTGCAGCAAGCTCTCCTACTTACGCCAATATCAAAGCTTTGGTGAATTGTTCTGGTGTTCATTGCGGTACTGGAAAAGGAAGTACACTTTATAAAAATTTTAAAGTACTAAAAGATAAATTTCCCTCATTGGTAGCACTCAACAATGATGATGAATCTGAGTATGATCTTGAGTCTTCTTTAGCATTTCATAAAATGCTCGCTGATCTCGGAATTAAAACGACGATCGTTCCTTATACATTTAAAGACTTCTGGAAAAACTTAGTTGTTGGGCTAAACAAATATAAATCAGGCACAGTTGATAGGGTTTACTTACAAGCATATGCGGGTGGGACTGGAAATGACCCATGCTCATGGGACTTTGGTGTTCCAGTATATCCTGGCTTGTCTTCGTCAACGAAAAGCCCCGAAGAAGTTGCTGAACAATTAAAAAACTGGAAGGAGAACTGCCCAAATACTGTGAAGGGTGGCTTCATGTGGCTTTACGATGACTTTCAAAATAGTGCCTTAGTTGAAGAGTACGCAGTTGAAATCAATAAAGTTTTTGATCAATAACGGTGCTTGAGCTGACAATATACACCCATACTTACATCTTGTTTAGTTTTTGTCATTACACAAAATGTAATTGTTGATAACTATTGCCAAAAGTATCAATGGTAATTTGAGGATGACAAAAGCTGGAGAAGAGAGTCTCAGGGTTGACGTACTGATATTGATTATTGAGGTTATTGAATTTAGCGATTAGATTAGATTTAGAGAAAGTATGGCTGTATTTATCAGAGTTATTAAACAACATAGCAAAAAACATTTTTCCTCCATAGGAAGGAACACAGGTGTGGTAATAAGTTATTTTATTGTCAAACGTTAAACTTGCTTCTTGAAATCGCTTCGCAACAATATCATTGAGCTCACACATTCCACCTTGAGCGACAAGAATGCCATCTTTATTAAGATGTGCTCTTATATTCTGATAAAAACTTCGATCAAATAATGGGGCACTCAGCTTATTGTTTTCGGTTGGATCCGTCGAGTCAATAATAATAAGATCGAATTTCTTGATAGTATTTTGGATAAACTCTGCACCGCATGCTGTATGCATGTTTACCTTATCAAAGTTAATCCCTTTCTTAAGTTCAGGAAAGTAACTGGAAATGGTTTCATATACTTTTTCATCAATATCGACGAGTGTTACATCTTGGATGTTGAGTTTCGCTAACTCAGCTAAAGTACCGCAATCTCCTCCACCAATGATGAGAACACTCTCAATGCTGTCATGTAAAAGATAAGGGGCTACAGTAATCATTTCATGGTAAGTAAAATGATCTTTTTCTGTTAATTGAATGACACCGTCTAAAACAAGAATTTTTCCAAAATATACGTTGTCATACATTTCGATTGTCTGAAATTGACTTTCTGTTCTATACAAGCAACGTTCATTATCGAAATATATACCATAGCCTTGTACGTAATCTTCATGAATTCTCATCGGCGCCTCAACTAAATTTTATTTGATGGTAACTTTCACCAAAAGCTTCTATAACGATTTTGGGATGACTAAAAGAGGAAGTAAATACATCCACATTCAGATATTTATAATCAACATCAAAGCTTTTCAGCGTCTCTTCAACGTAATCTTTACTCAGGCTTCTCGTATAGTTTGATTTATCATTAAACATCAAAGCAAAAAGCATTTCTCCACCGTAGGAAGGAACATATGTTCGATAATAGGTAATGCTATCGTCGAATACCTGTCTAGCTTGTTCAAACCTTTTGGGAACAGAATCATTCAGTTCGCAGGTATTTCCTTGAGCTACAACAATGCCATTAGCTGTCAGTGAAGCTTGTATGTTTTTATAAAAAGCATAATCAAAAAGCGGGGCGCTAAGTTTTGTGAATTGGGTAGAATCAGTAGAGTCGATGATAATTAAATCATATTTTTTTGTCGTATTACTTATAAACGAGGCACCACAACAATTCAACATTTTAACATTCGATAAATTTATATCTTCTATCACGTCAGGCATAAAACGAGTGACGGTTTTATAAACACTAGAATCGATATCGACCAGAGTTATATCTGGTACGTCAAGTTTAGATAACTCAGCGGCAACACCACCATCTCCGCCGCCAATGACTAATACGCTTTTCACATTGCCATGCAGCACATAAGGTACAACAGTGATCATTTCATGGTAAGCAAAGTGATCTTTTTCAGTGAGCTGCACTATGTTATCTAGCATCAAAACTTTACCGAAGTAGGGGTTCTGTAGAACTTTAATCGATTGGAATTGTGAATTTTCAGAATACAGCACTTTTTCATTATCAAAATAGCGACCGTAGCCTTTTACATAATACTCATGCACTCTCATTACGAACCTCCGTTAAAGCTCTTTTTACTGTAACTAATTCAGAGCGACTCGGTTGTAAGTGCTTTAAAATATAGTCTACTGCAAGGTAAGGTGAGCAGTTGCCACACATAAAAATATCAATAGTTGCAAGATCAGCTTTTGGCCATGTATGGATTGAGATATGACTCTCAGCAAGAGTGATAACTCCAGTAACGCCATTGTCAGGAAATGAATGGAAATTATTCCCTAATACGGTCGCATTTGATTCTAATGCGGCTTTTGTGAGAATTGATAAAAGTTGATCATGATTGTCTAGAAACTTAGCACCCCAAACATCTAAAAGAAGATGGTTTCCAGCATAAGTACAAGTTTCACTGGTGATCAAAAAATCTTCGGTCACATGTTCTTTTGCTTTTGCCATAAATACTGACTTTCCCTATCAAATATATGTACTTAAACAGTAGTGCTTTGCATAAATCGATTAAATTGCCAGAATACCCATATAAGGACGAACATACTGCTTGTTCCTAGTACAAACCAAACACCTTGAACACCAAATGACCATGAGAATATCGTCATAAATAAACTCAGAGTAATGAGCTTGTATACGGTGACTAATGTTGATTTTGTTGATTGTCCAATCGCTTGAAAAAAAGCGGTTGCAATAAGTAAGGTAGCCTCTAATGGCAGCGCCCAGAAATAGTAATGTAAGCTGATAACACCAACATTAAGTAAGTCAGTAGCATTACCAGAAAATGCCTGAATGATGGTTTGGGGAAATACATAAATTGGCACCAAAATTATTGCTGCCAAAATGCTGGTCGTAATGACAGATTTATAGAATGTTTCTTTTACACGTTGATATTGTTTGGCTCCAATATTGAAACTTAATATTGGTTGCGTTCCGAGAGCAATACCTGAGAATAGTAAATACGAAAAGTCCTCTATATAGGTAATGATGCTATAAGCCGTGATATGAATCGCAGTTCCCACCCATAAAAGAGCTGCATTATGGATTGCAATAATAAAGGATAAATACAATTCCATTAAAAAACTTGGAATTCCGTTGATGATTATTTGTATCGCTACTTTAAAGTCAAAACCCAACTTAGTTAGAGAAAACTTTAACGGAGAATTAGTTTGAGAAAGAGCGAATATTGCCCAAATTGCGGTAATCAGTTGCGCTAACATAGATGCAAGTGCCGCACCTGTTAATCCTAGTTCAAGTACACCTAAAAATAACCAATCAAAAATAACATTAAGAACACCGCCAGTAACAAGAATTACAGTAACTAACGCTGGCTTATTATCATTTCGTAATAAAGTTGTATAAGTCCAAGAGGCTATTGGACAAAACGCTAAAGCAAAATGCCAATAAATATAAGAATGTGACATTTCAACGGTTTGTTCTGAAACGCCAATGGCGAGTAAGACTTTTTCAGTAAACAGTGTCCCAAAAGTGACATAGAACAGTGAGAAAGCGACAATAAGGATAGAAACAGTCTGTATTATCTTAGCTATGTCAGAATGCTGTTTTTGTCCCATCTTGATTGAGACAAGTGCAGATGAACCCATTCCTAAAAGTATGCCTGTTGCATATAACAAACCGAGCATAGGGAATGATAAAACAGCATCCTCTAAACCCACTTCACCGACATAGTGACCGATGAAAATGCCATCTATGAAGAAATAGGCACCAATGACAAGCATTGATATTGTTGTTGGCAGGCAGTAACGCCACAATAAGCTGTTGATTGGTAAAGTTAGAAGATCACTTTTTTCTGACGGTGAAACGCTTTCATCCATGAAGAACGACTCTTTTATAAATCAATTAATAGGAAAAAATCTAAATGCTAAAATGATTGCCTAAATTCAGATTAGTTGCTTTTAGATTATTTTCTATTCCTAAAGAGGTTTTTGTCTCCATGCTCTCGTCATTTCTTTTCGACCCATTGGGCCCTCAATTTGGTCAAGTTTAAACCCAAGAGATTTGAGGTCTCTCTTAAATTGACCATTGGCACAATAAGTCACAATCAGTCCGTCATCTTTCAACAAGGATCTACATTTGCGTAATACACTGATATGCCATGCATCTGGTTGTTTACTCGGGGCAAAAGCATCATAAAAAATAATATCAAAATGTGAGGCTGTTTCAGGTAAATCTTCTAACTTCGACTCAATTTTATGCAGTCGAAAATTGGATGCGATCTGCTCTTTTTTATTCCATCCAGCTTGATGAATCTTAGTAAAAAATACATTAGATTTATTGTCTAAAATTTTACCGTGGTTCAGTGTGTCAATTATTGACAATGGGAGAGGAAAAGGTTCAGAGGTAACATAATCTATATTAATTTGTGACTTAATGGATTCTATTAGTGTAAGGATTGTATTGAGGCCCGTGCCAAAACCGAACTCTAATATTCTAACTGGGGAATGTGATTGAGTATTCTGAGAGGCTAAAAAATAGCGAAGGCCATTTTCAATATAAACGTATTCTGACTCTGTCAGTGCACCGTTATAAGCATGGTATGATTCATCGAGTTCATGATTATAAACCGTATGTGAACCATCTTTAGTAAGTAGTACTTCAACTTTTGACATGGAAAACTGGATTTAATTTAATTGAGAGGCCGAAGCCCCTCATGAATGGAATTATAAAACTTTTGCTACTGAATCTGCGATGTAACTGACATTATCTTCAGTTATGCCAGCAATACTGATACGACTTGAATCGACCATATAAATACTAAACTCATCCTTTAACTGAGTAACTTGAGCTTGATTTACTCCCAAGAAAGAGAACATACCTTTTTGATTCGCAATAAAGCTAAAATCACGGTCACTTTGCTTAGCATGCAATGCATCAACTAAAATTTTACGATTACCGTTGATTCGATCACGCATAACTTTTAATTCGTCTAACCATTGTTGGTTAAGTTCAGACGAACCAAGAATTGTTTCTACAATAGCCGCTCCGTGCGCAGGTGGCATTGAATATAAGCAACGTACAACATAGAGTAAAACAGAAAACGCAATATCAGCCTGTGCAGTATTTTTACTAATAATAGAACATGAGCCAATACGTTCACGATACAAACCGAAGTTTTTAGAACATGAGCTGCATAAAATCATATTTTCAACAGCAGCAGCCATTTTACGTACACCGTAGGCATCTTCAATTTCATCAATACCGAAGCCTTGGTACGCCATGTCGATAAGCGGTGTAAAGCCAACATCAGTGGTCAGTTCAACAACTTGATCCCATTGTTCTTTAGTAAGATCCATGCCACTTGGATTATGACAACAAGCGTGCAATAGAACAAAATCATCTTTGCTAACTTGCTTTAAACACTCAATCATTTCATCAAATTTAAGTGTCTTATTATCAAAATCATAATATGGGTACACTTTAACGGTTAAACCTGCTGTTTCGAACAAACCGGTGTGGTTTGCCCATGTAGGGTCACTGACCCAAATAACTGCATTTTTTTTACAGCGAGTGATAAAGTCTGCTGCAACTCTTAACGCACCAGTACCGCCAGGTGTAGAGACAGTACGAACTCTATTGGTGCCGATGATTTGATGATCTGCACCAAAGTTCAGCTCAGTAATAAGACGGTTAAAATCTTGAGAGCCAGTGGGGCCGATATAAACTTTGGTATCTTCAGTTTTTAGGCGATGTGCTTCAGCGGTTTTAACACACTCAAGGATGGGGGTATGACCATGTGGATCTTTGTAAACACCAACACCTAAATCGACTTTAGAAGGGTTAGGATCTTGTCGGTATTGATTGAGTAATCCAAGGATGGAATCTGCAGGTAAAGGGCTAAGGTTTTCAAACATCTTTAATGTCACCTATATTTTTATTGTGCATATTTAGCTTAAGACTAACATATACCTTCAACCGCTAATAGAGAGTGGTTTAATGCCTAATCAATAATTATTACAACTGACTGGCTAAAGATTGTGCTTTATTGTTTACAAACCACTTGCACCCGCTTAATACATAGTAGATTCTTAGTTCTTCTTAATTTATAACCCATCAAAACACTATCGAATATGAAACAACTAAAGTTAGATCACATCACCAAAGTAAATGGTGAGATCAACATCCCTGGCTCTAAAAGTATTTCTAACCGTGCGCTTCTTCTGGCCGCTTTAGCTGAAGGCACAACTAAACTTACAAATTTATTAGATTCAGATGATATTCGATATATGCTGCAAGCACTCAAGCAATTGGGTGTGCGTTATCGCTTGAGTAATAACAACACGGTTTGTGAAGTTGAAGGCTTAGGTAATAGTCTCAATGCAACACAATCACAAGAGCTATTCCTAGGAAACGCTGGTACAGCAATGCGACCACTTTGTGCAGCTTTGACGTTGGGTAAAGGCGAATTTGTGTTAACCGGCGAGCCAAGAATGGAAGAGCGTCCAATCAAAGACTTGGTTGATGCTTTGTTGCCACTAGGGGCGCAAGTTGAGTATTTGAAAAATGAGGGCTATCCACCACTAAAAATTAAAGCTGATGGATTAAACGGTGGTGAAGTAAATATTTCTGGCTCTTTATCAAGTCAATTCCTTACGGCTTTGTTGATGGCTGCACCGATGGCTAAATCTGACATTACCATTAATGTGATTGATGAATTAGTTTCTAAACCTTATATCGATATCACCTTAGCGTTAATGGCTCGTTTTGGAATCGAGGTTGAAAACCAAAATTATCAGCGGTTCATTATCAAAGGCGGTCAAACCTATCAATCACCTGGTGAGTTTTTAGTTGAAGGCGATGCGTCCTCAGCGTCTTACTTTCTAGCTGCTGGTGCAATTCAAGGTGGCACGATTAAAGTTACTGGCGTCGGTAAAGACAGCATTCAAGGAGATACTGGATTTGCACACGTACTTGAAGATATGGGCGCAAAGATAGAGTGGGGCAGTGATTACATTAAGGCCTCGAAAGGCAAGCTTAAAGCCGTTGACTTTGATGCTAACCATATCCCTGATGCTGCAATGACAATTGCAACGGCGGCATTATTTGCTGAAGGCACTACAAAAATCCGCAATATCTATAACTGGAGAATCAAAGAGACTGACCGACTAGCAGCAATGGCAACTGAACTTAAAAAAGTTGGGGCTGATGTAGTTGAAGGTCATGACTTTATTGAAGTTACAGCACCTAAAGTAATTAACCATGCTGCGATCGATACTTATAACGATCACCGTATTGCTATGTGTTTCTCCTTAGTGGCATTTGATAAAGCGGGTGTAACCATTAATGACCCAGATTGTACTGCGAAAACATTTCCAACCTATTTTTCTGAATTGAATGCATTAGTAGAAAAGTAATTGTTTTAACTCAGGATAAGCCTATTAAAGAATATATTCTTGCTTATTCCTGAGTCGCTTTGCACATAAGGGAGTTATATGTCGCAATTAGAAAAAGTGCCGTTTCATTTAGAAAGAACAAAAAATCGCATTTGGCTATATAATCAAGAGCTTAAATCAACTCATCAAGATAGCTTTGATCGTTCTTTAAATTTGTTTTATGACAAAAATTTAATATCTTCATCGTACTCTGAGCTGTTTTTAGCTTCTAAAGCATTACATAGCTCCGAAGACTCATTAAGGGCATTAATGCACTTCAATTACTTTAATTACTTCGGAGTACAAGGGTTTAGAAGAGGGTTATTAAAGGAAGGTGAAACTATAGAAGTTAGTCTTTATAAAGACAAACTGACTTTAGAAGCTATTGAAGTATCTGAGCCGAGCGCAGATTGGCATCATTATTTTTGGAACTCAATTCTTTTAGGAACAAAAGAAGATACAGAGTTCTTTGTAGAAACTCTAGATAGTGAACTGTATTACTGGAATGGTGAAGATACCAGAATATATTACGATATCATTTTGGGCTTTTTTAAATATAAAGGTGTGGACGTTTTAAAAACGATTCAGTCATTAGTTGATTTCACAGAGTTGGATAACACGGTAGAAAGTCTCGACTTTTCCACAAACATCATGTTTCCTACCATTGATGTAATGCTTAAAATATTTGGTGGCGCGAGTAAAGAAGAATACCAGCAAACTATTCATCGAGCGGCAATGCGCCATTTTGACTTTTGGAATCTAAAAAGATTACAAGGTATGAGTTATGGCGATATTTCATTACCACTGAGTGCGCTTGCACGTATAGCCTATCGACAATTTGGTTATGAGCTTGGTTTTAAATGTGACTATATTCCTGAATACTTTATTAAAGGCGATATTCCTGAAATCAGCTTTGAGCCTTTCAAGCCACTTCCCGAAAATAAGTAGTCAGCGGCTTTTGTTTTGCTAGTTAAGATTGAATGTATTGACTGCGTAAAACTTAAAAAACCACATAACACGCTGTTTTAATAAAATCTTCGGATTTTCTCTGAATGTTCATGTAAAATACCTGCGCTTAATTTCGTGTAGAAGGGTGTGTTTACCTTTCATGCTTAAATTTTGTGTTTTTGAGTGCTTAGTTTATTGAGCTGTAAGTAATGCTATTAATCTATCAGGATAAGCTGTTTCTGAGCGAATGAACTAATAGCACTCAAAAACATCAGAGACAGCGTAAATTGTTCGTTTCTACTTCGTTAGTACTTGATTCATTTAGTTTACTAAACATCACAAGTACTGCCTTGTATAAACTTCAAATTTACAGCTGCAAAACCAAGCTCGAAAGGTAAACACACCCTCGTTTTTGAACTAAACTAAATTTTCGAAATCTAGTTCTAGGTCAAGAATCTATTATCATGAATGATGTATTCTTTTGGAGGATTTATGTCTGAACGGACTCCTGTAGTTACGATCGACGGGCCAAGTGGGGCAGGTAAAGGTACGATTTGTCATTTATTAGCGAAAAAGCTAGGTTGGCAATTGTTGGATAGTGGTGCCATTTATCGAGTTCTAGCATTGGCGGCGCTTCATCATAACGTAGAGCTAGAAAACGAAGAAGCTATCAGCTTATTAGCTGCTCATCTTGATGTGCAGTTCTTAGCGGGCAATGATGGTGAAGCGATTAAAGTAGTGTTGGAAGGTGAAATTGTTACCAACGACATAAGAACACAAGAATGTTCGAATGCCGCTTCAAAGATTGCGGCATTCCCAAGAGTGCGTGAAGCACTTTTACGAAGACAACGTGCATTTCAAACTGAACCTGGTTTGATTGCAGATGGTCGAGATATGGGTACCGTTGTATTCCCTGAAGCGCCGGTTAAAATTTTCTTAACGGCATCAGCTGAAGAAAGAGCCGAACGCCGCTATAATCAGTTGCGGGACAAAGGCTTCGATGTTAAAATCGACCGTCTTTTGGCTGAGATAAAAGAGCGTGACGATCGAGATATGAATCGTACCGTTGCTCCACTTAAACCAGCTGATGATGCCTTAGTTGTTGATACAACAGGTATTAATATAGATAACGTGCTTGAAATTGTTTCACAGCACATTGAAAAGCATTTATCAAAATAGGTAATTCTGTTTATTTTGGTAAGACTTCATATCAAGGATGATGTGAATGATATTAACTGACTCCATGTTAAGGACTAGCATGGTTTATTACTTAAAAGTAAATTTAAAATGACTGAATCTTTTGCTGATCTGTTTGAACAATCCCTAGAACAACTTGAATTCCGCCCTGGCTCTATCGTACGTGGTACTGTAGTAGCTATCGAAAACGGTATGGTTCTTGTTGACGCAGGTTTGAAATCTGAATCTCCAATCCCAGCTGAACAATTCAAGAACGCTGCAGGCGAACTTGAAATCGCAGTTGGTGATGACGTAGATGTTGCTCTTGACTCTGTTGAAGACGGCTTTGGTGAGACTCAATTGTCTCGTGAAAAAGCTAAGCGTCATGAAGCATGGATTGTTCTTGAAAAAGCATACGAAGACGCTGAAACTGTTATCGGTGTTATCAATGGTAAAGTTAAAGGCGGTTTCACTGTTGAATTAAACGGTATCCGTGCATTCTTACCTGGTTCTCTAGTTGACGTTCGTCCAGTTCGTGACACTGCTCACCTAGAAAACAAAGAACTAGAATTCAAAGTTATCAAGCTAGATCAGAAGCGCAACAACGTTGTTGTTTCTCGTCGTGCTGTTATCGAATCTGAAAGCAGTGCAGAGCGTGATGCTCTTCTTGAGAACCTTCAAGAAGGTCAAGCTGTTAAAGGTATCGTTAAGAACCTTACTGATTACGGTGCATTCGTTGATCTTGGTGGTGTTGATGGTCTATTACACATCACGGACATGGCTTGGAAGCGTGTTAAACATCCATCAGAAATCGTTAATGTTGGTGACGAAATCAACGTTAAAGTTCTTAAGTATGACCGCGAGCGTACTCGTGTATCACTTGGTCTTAAGCAACTTGGCGAAGATCCATGGTTAGAAATCAGCAACCGTTACCCTGAGAATACTCGTTTAACTGGTCGCGTAACTAACCTAACTGACTACGGTTGTTTCGTTGAAATTGAAGAAGGCGTTGAAGGTCTTGTTCACGTTTCTGAAATGGATTGGACTAACAAGAACATTCACCCATCTAAAGTTGTTAACTTGGGTGATGAAGTTGAAGTTCTTGTACTTGACATCGATGAAGAACGTCGTCGTATCTCTCTTGGTCTTAAGCAATGTAAGACTAACCCATGGGATGACTTCGCTTCTAAATACCAAAAAGGTGACAAAGTTAGCGGTAAGATCAAATCTATCACTGACTTCGGTATCTTCATTGGTCTTGACGGTGGCATTGACGGTCTTGTTCACTTATCTGACATTTCTTGGACTGGTACTGGCGAAGAAGCTGTATCTGAATACAAGAAAGGTGACGAAATCAATGCAGTTGTACTTTCAGTTGACCCAGAGCGTGAGCGTATCAGCTTAGGCGTTAAGCAAACTGAAGACGATCCATTCAATGCATACTTGGCTGACAAGAAGAAAGGTACTATTGTTAATGGTACTGTATCTGCAGTTGACGCTAAAGGTGTTACAGTTGAATTGGCTGAGTCTGTTGAAGGCTACATCCGTGTTTCTGACATCTCTCGTGACCGTATTGAAGACGCATCAACTGAATTCTCAGTAGGCGATGCTGTTGAATCTAAGTTCATGGGCGTTGATCGTAAGAACCGCTCTATCAGCCTATCTATCAAAGCGAAAGATGAAGCTGAAGAGAAAGAAGCACTAGCGTCTGTTAACAAGCAAGATGATGCTGTTATCAGTAACGCAATGGCAGAAGCGTTTAAAGCTGCTCGTAAGTAAATTGCTTAAGGGGAGTAGTAATGCTCCCCTTAACGTTGTTTGGCTTGATAAAAGAGGATAGCTAGGATGACAAAATCCGAACTAATCATTAAACTCGCCAGCAGGCAGTCTCTGCTTTCGGCGAAAGAAGTTGAAAATGCCGTCAAAGAAATGTTAGAGCAGATGGCTGATACATTAGAAGGCGGAGATCGTATTGAGATCCGTGGATTTGGCAGTTTTTCACTTCACTTTCGTGCGCCTCGTACTGGTCGTAACCCAAAAACTGGTACTTCAGTTGAACTGGATGGCAAGTATGTGCCACATTTCAAGCCTGGCAAAGAGCTGCGCGAACGTGTTGATGCAGTCAACATATAAAACGTTTTAATTAAAAAGCCTCCAGTTGGAGGTTTTTTTATGTCTAAAAACAGGCTTTTGACTAGCATGATTTTGTATTTTCAAAGATAATCTTATATTAAGGTTGATCACAGTAAATTGCTGTCGATAAGTTTTAATCATTAGGTGTTCCAATATCGAACTATTCAAGGCAAAGCATAAGACGCACAGTCAGAGCTATGTAGTTGAAGATAGGACGAAGTAGAGTAATGAGTATTGACGCCAGAAAGTGAAGTAAACCTAAAGTCAGCTACTTCTAACATGGAGATACAGGTGAAATCATTTTTTATAACAGTTGTTGTTGCATTGAGCTTTATTTTAGCATTGATTTTTGGTGCTCAAAATGAACAAACTGTCACAATCAGTTATTTTATCGCTAAAGGCGAATACAAGTTACCAATGGTACTGGCGATTGTCTTTTTATTAGGTTTCATCATCAGTTGGCTATTTGCTGGATACCAAATTTTAAAACTAAAAGTCACTTTACGCCGTGCTAACAAAAAATTAGCTTCACTCGAAGAAGTATCTTCAATAAAAGACGAAACATAATATGTTAGAAGTTTTGTTCTTGCTGCTGCCCATTGCTGCCAGTTATGGTTGGTATATGGGAAGAAGGAGTATGCGTCATCAGCAGCAAAAAAAACAAAAAACAATAAATAAAGATTACTTTACAGGTTTAAACTTTATTCTCTCTAATGAGTCCGATAAAGCTGTTGATTTATTAGTTAATTCTTTGGATGAAGATAGCAGTAATATTGATACTCATCTTTCACTTGGCGCACTTTTTAGAACCAGAGGTGAAGTTGATCGTGCGATTAAAATTCACCAAGGGCTCATCGAGCGATCAAGCTTAAGTTCCGACTTACTCGAACTTGCGATGCTTGCACTTGCTAAAGATTATCTGGCGGCGGGATTTTATGACCGAGCAGAAGATATTCTTGTGAGTTTAATAGAACAAGCAGAAGATACTGATGAAGCAGAAACTTTACTCACTAGTTTGTATCAGACAACTAAAGAGTGGCGAAAGGCCATCGATGTTATCAAAGGCATGGCCAAGGAGAAAAGGAAAGCTCAACTTTCTGTTTTAGCACATTATTACTGTCAACTCAGCCTTGAATCGAAAGAACCAGCAACTTGCGTAAAATTATTGAAACAAGCTTTAAAGTACGATCATCATTGTGGGCGTGCCGTATTAGAATTAATTAAAATATCTAGCGATAGTGGCGATTACACCAGTTTTAAAAAGTTTTTATATGTTTTATGGGATGCTGATATCGAGCTGGTCGCAGATTCACTCGATGTTGCACTCGAAACATTTAAACAAAATAATGATTTAAAAGCGTATAAGATATTTTTACAAGAAGCGCTCTCTAAAGGTGCTGGTGCCTCTGTAACAATTGCATTGGTAACTTTGCTTCTAGAACAAGAAAAGCTGACTGAAGCTGAGCAGTTATTACTCGACTCCCTTTATACTCACCCAACAATGAAAGGCTTTAAGCAATTAATGCACATTCATGTGCAGCAGGCTGAAGAAGGTAATGCTAAGCAAAGTTTAACTATGTTAGAAAAGCTAGTTGAGCAGCAAATACGTTACCGTCCAAGTTATCGTTGCCAACAATGTGGCTTTCCTTCACATACACTGTATTGGCATTGCCCATCATGTAAGTGTTGGGGGAAAATTAAACGAATCCGTGGATTGGATGGTGAATAAAAAATACACCCCTACAAATAGATTACTAAGAGAATAATAATGATCAACAAAGTTGTAGTTGCCTTAGATTATGATAATAAAGCTGATGCGTTAGCGTTAGTTTGCCAATTAAACCCTGAAATGTGTCGTTTGAAAGTCGGCAAAGAGATGTTTACTCTATTTGGTCCAGATTTAGTAAAAGAAATTCAAGCTCAGGGTTTCGATCTATTTTTAGATTTAAAATTCCATGATATTCCAAATACAGTAGCTAAAGCGGTTCGAGCTGCGGCCGAGTTAGGTGTATGGATGGTCAATGTTCACGCATCTGGTGGTAAAGCTATGATGGAAGCTGCAAAAGCGGCGTTGGCGCCTTATGGTAGTGAAGCTCCTTTACTTATTGCTGTTACGGTACTTACTTCGATGTCTGATGATGAATTGCCTCTAATTGGCGTAAACAAAACAGCGGATGAACAAGTAATTAATTTAGCGAATCTAGCAAAGATAGCAGGGCTAGATGGTGTAGTATGTTCTGCACAAGAAGCTGAAGCGCTAAAAGCTCAATTAGGTAATGATTTTAAATTAGTCACTCCAGGTATTAGACCTGCTGGCACGGATTCTGGTGATCAACACAGAATTATGACTCCACAAAAGGCCATCGCTGCTGGTGCAGATCATTTAGTCATTGGTCGTCCAATAACTAAAGCAGAAAATCCACTTAAAGCACTTGAAGATATTTATCATTCAATTAATTAGTATCAAGATGAATCATGATGGAGGCAACAATGTTCAATTTCGAGAATAAAAATGTTGTAGTAGTTGGCGGTACTTCAGGTATTAATTTAGGTATCGCACAGAGCTTTGCAAAAGCTGGTGCAAATGTTGTTGTCGCAAGTAGAAGTCAAGAAAAAATTGATGCAGCTGTTGCTCAACTTGAAAAAGTGAACTCATCAGGGGCTCACTTTGGAGTGAGTTTTGATGTCAGAGACTTAGCTGCAGTCCAAGCAGGGTTTAGCATCATCTCTGATAAGTTAAAAACAATCGATATACTCGTCAGCGGCGCTGCAGGAAATTTCCCTGCTTTTGCTAAAGATCTCAGTGAGAATGGCTTTAAGTCGGTTATGGATATTGATTTGCTTGGTAGTTTTCATGTGTTGAAGCAAGCTTATCCAATAATGCATCGCGGTCATGGCAGTATTATTCAAATCTCTGCTCCTCAAGCTTATCTTGCAATGCCAATGCAATCACACGTTTGTGCTGCGAAAGCAGGTGTTGATATGTTAACTCGCACATTAGCATTAGAATGGGGTAGAGAAGGTATTCGAATTAACTCAATTGTTCCAGGTCCAATTGAAGGTACTGAAGGTTTTAACCGTTTAGCACCAAGTGAACAAATTCAGAAGCATGTGGCAAAAAGTGTACCTTTAGGTCGGAATGGTCAAAAAGATGATATCGCAAATTGTGCACTCTTTTTAGCCTCTGAATATTCGTCTTATGTTACTGGTACAGTCATCCCTGTCGATGGTGGTTGGTCTCTTGGTGGGGCAAATGTAGCACTAGCAGAATTAAGTAAATTAATGCCAAGTTAGAGCGTTAAAGTTAAAGAGAAAGAAGCAATGGCAAATGCATTACAAGAACAGCTTTTAAAAGCTGGTTTAGCAAGTAAACAGAAAGTTCGCGATGTTAAAACTAAAAAGCGTCGCGAACGTAAACAAAAAGTTGATGACGGCTCAGCAGATTTAAAGCGTGAAATCGAGCAAAAGCGTCTTCAACAGGTCGAGAAAGATAGAGCTCTTAATGAAAAGCGCTTTGCTGAAGCGACAGAGAAAGGTCAAGTTCGCTCACTGATTACGGAGTTTAACAGGCGAGCTCTTTCCGTATCTAATGACGCTGAAATTAAGTTTAACTATACATTAGCGAACAAAGTACATTCTGTTTATATTAACGAAGAACTACAAAAGCAATTGCTTAATGCAAAGCTTGGTATTGTTCGTCACGAAGACAAAACATTTATCGTACCGTTTAAGCTAGCAGAACGAGTCAATTTATTAGTTCCAGAATGGTGTGGGTATTTAGCGACTAAGAATGAAGATGTAGAGATTGCTGAAGAAGATGATTTATATGCAGATTATGTCATTCCTGATGATTTAATGTGGTAATAGTCTACTGAGAGAGCTACATAAGGTAGCTCTTTTTAATCCAAGATTTGTTTTTCATAACTTTACTTTTCGTATTACGATTTTCAAGTGAATACTATTTACTTTCGTTAAGGAAAAGCCATGTTTAAACAGATTGCATTTTCACATCTTCTCGTTAGTTCCGCATTACTACTATTCTCGACGAATCTAGCTGCCAAAGAATTAAGTCCTTATGTGGATGCTCATGGTAATATTTCTAATCCAAGAAATGTTGAAGATACATGGAGTCATCTTGGTGCCTACTTTGTCCAAGATGCGAAAGACCATCAAGCTTTCGATACACACCAAGTCTACATCCAAAAACAATTTCTTGATTTCTTCCGTAAGACTGGGAAGTTTAAAGACGGAACAGTTTTAGTCAAAAGAGTTTTTGGTACGACAAGTAAATCATTTACCACGGGCAAAGGGTATTTCGCAACTAATCCTAAAGTAACTTTTGTTATGGTTAAAGATTCTAAAAATACCTTTAAAAATAATAAAGCTTGGGGAGAAGGCTGGGGGTGGGCATTATTTACAAATGAAAGCCCAAAGAAATCAACGACAATAAATTGGAAAGGAAGCGGTTTTAATAATTGCTACGGATGTCATTTGCCAGTTAAAGATAATGATTGGGTATATACGCAAGGTGATCAACAAGCAAACTTAGGTAAATAAAAAAAGGGTGCTTTACGCACCCTTAAACAAAATTAAAAGTTCACAGAGAATGTAACCTTATAGCTTCGTCCGAACTCAACATTACGTTGTATAGCTTCAGAGAAACTGTTGTATTGCTTTTGACGAGTATCAAGTAAGTTGATGGCTTCAAAATTCATGCTCATATTGTCAGAGATCTTCCAGTTAGCTGTAGCAGCCAAATCTGAATAACCTTTGAAATAAACACCAGAGTTTTGGTCAGCTAAACCAGCAAGGTATTCATCACGCCAGTTATAAGCTAAGCGCATACCGAAATCATCAATTTCATAGTAATAAACTAAGTTAATATTATTTTCAGACAGTCCAGGGATTGGTAAACCGTTACCATTGTTATCTTCAAATGGCGTCGTACTATCAATATATGAATAGGTCGCCATAATACCCGTATCTTCTAGGAAGCTAGGTAAGAACGTAAATGGTTGTTGGTATAAAAGTTCGACACCTTTTATTTTACCACCATCGCCATTAATCTTTTGAGCTAAGCTGTAAGATTCACCACCAATATCAACGGGTTTATTTGTATCAACGATAAATGATTCAACGTCTTTATAGAAAAGACCTGCTGATAGAATTGATGATTCATCAAAGTACCATTCAGCTGAGAAATCGATTTGATTAATTAAAAATGGATTTAGCTTAGCGTTACCACCAGTTGCAGTATTGTTATTACGCAATAATATACCGTTTGATAAGTCACCAGTATTCGGGAAACTCAACACTCGAGCATAACCGAAACGATAAACTAGTTCGTCATTCCATTCTAGTTTAGCCACAGCAGAAGGTAAAACTTCTGAGTTAGAATCTTTCGTAGTAATTGGTGTCAGCGCATTTGTTGCTTCGTTGAAGATAAAGCCATCTGATTGGATATCACGTTTCACATAACGGAGACCAAAATTACCAGAGAGATATTTCTCACCGATTTCTGTTTCATAATCTGCTTGAACATATAATGCAGTTATATCTTCCTGAATATAAGAAGAACGACTAGGGTCGAAGCCTTGCATACATTCTGCTTTTTGGTCTTCATTGTAAACAGACATTAAAGTCTCACAACCCGTCCAAATAGATTTGTCAGCTACGAGGTATTGATTATTAAAGCTTGGGCCGTCACCTGAGAAGAAGCTGCCATTGCTGTAAGTTGAGCTAATGGCCGGAAGTGAGTTTAGAGCAAAACCTGGACGAATATCACGGTTAATTGAGCGATTTTCTGTTTCAGTTGAATTTGCTCTTGCACCAAATTCAACAGCCCTTAGGAAGTCACCATCCAATTTACGACGAACATCAAATCTGAACGCAGAATCCGTGGTATCTTTTTCTACCGTATTATCAAATAATATTGCTAAGTTTAGCTCGTCAATATTATTTAAATTTGCAGTACCGAAGTCTAAGTAAGGAACGTCATTACCTGCGGTTAAATCATAAGTAACGTTAACTTTTTCAGCAGTTTGAAAGCGAATAAAGTCTTGAATCGAACGGGAGTCTGATGACGTAGTCGAAAACTCAGCGGAGACAGTCCAATCATCAAGATACCACTTACCACCAATTGCTGTGCTTAAAAATTCAGAATAGGCATCAGCAAATTCAGTATTCGTTTGTACAGGCCGATTAACAGTGGCTTTTGTAAGTACACCGTTTGGAGAGATTGTTGCGTTCTCATATCCACAACAGTTCCAAAAACCTGTCCAATAACGTTCACGATCTGAATCTACTTTTGAATAAAACGAATCAACATAAAATTCAGTGTCTTCATTTGGTGCCCATTGAAGCATGGCGTTTAAGCCAACCTTTTTACGGTCGTCATTAATTTGCCAAAAACGCATGTCACGGTTAACTAACGTTTCTTTGTCATCACTGGTTGTGTCGACATTATCAAATTGATAGCCAGAAAATGTATTTAAACCATCTTCTTGGAATTCACGGCTTGAGGTTGATGCGGCAACTTGGAAACCTAATGTATCATCAGCAAAGGTATTAGAGTAATAACCAGACCACTCATAACCTGTATCACCAGATAATTCACCATGAGCACCAGTAATACTGCTGATGAACTTTTGACCGGAGTTATCAAGAGGCTTACGAGTTTTAATATTTACTACACCACCAAGAGCACCTTCAATTTCACTTGCGCTTGAGAGTTTAGATACTTCAAGGCTAGAAACCAAACTTGATGGAATTAATGATAGAAGACTGTAGCTTGAAGATTCTAGAGTATCAGGGCCCTTATCACCTCGTCCTCCAGCGGTAACCACTTGTCTGCCATTAATTAAAATAACATTTTGAGTTAAACCACGGATAGAGATCGTGCTGCCTTCACCGATACCACGTTCTAGCTGAACGCCTGAAACACGTTGAAGTGATTCTGCAACGTTTGCATCAGGTAGTTTACCTAATTCATCAGCAGAAATGGCATCAACGAATTGATTGCTTTCTTTTTTAGTTGCAACAGCTTTTGTGAGCTGTGAACGAATACCAGTTACCTGGATAGATTCGACACTCTCTTCTTTTTTATTGTCTTCAGCTGCAATAGCTGGAGCAAGTGTTGTTACTGATACAACAGAAACAAGACCTAATTTAAGAAGGGTGCGAGTAAGTTTATTTATTTTTGGAAGATGTCCGTTTGCCATATTATTCTCCTGCATTCCTTTCGGTCTGCATGCAAATTTCCTTTTGTAGGGTTAATTATTATTACTGCCAAACAAATCTAAGTTATATCTAATATAGATATTAGTCAACGGGTAATTTACTTATTCTTTACAACGTAATAACAGTGGGGTGCTTCAAATAAAAAGAGCTCCAATTTGGAGCTCTTATAGGTATTATTTAATAATAAGTTCGAAAAGTGCTGCAGGCACTGTATCTAAAGGTTTTTCGAATTCAAATCGTAATGATGTTGTCCTAATCTTAGTGGGAAATATCAGCTTATTCACTGTTTGATAGTTATTTGTAACAGTTTTTAACTGATTGTTTCTACCATCAAAAACTTTGTATTTTTCAATACAAAAAGGCATTTTCTTCTCGGGATGGGTCATTAATGTAGATTCAAGCGGGTGATCAAAATCATTATCAAAATGAAGAATGATCTCGGTTATCTCTTGTTCTTCTGGCCATTTAACTTCTAGTGTTGGTGTGTGATCACATTGTGAAGAAATCCAAGCGTTAGTACCTAAAAACGGTCTATTGTATCCATTATAGATATTGTGATGATTGCTTAATTCAAGAGCAGGAGAAATGGTAAATGCAAAATTCTGACCTTCAGGTCGACGAGCAGGGCACCAGAATTCAAAACTATCAATACCTATGTCTTGAACTACTTCTTGGCGACCATTATTTGAAACAGCCTCATTGGTGCCATTAAAAGCAGTGACAATGCCTGTTATGCGCTCTTGACTGTAACCAAGTTCAACATTGGCATTCTGCATGAAACATATAAATCCATATTGATTTGTATCTATTGTGTTTCCAAATAGAATATCCAGAACCTGTTTACCTGGAGACAACTCAAAGGATTGTCTTTCAATTGTTTTATTTGGAGTGAAGTTAAAGTGTTTATCACTCACTCTCAACTCTACTTGAAGTGTTGTTGATGAAATAACATTTATAGGTATAGAAAATCGATATTTAGTATTTGCTTCAAGTGGCAAAATCTGAGCTGCAGAAGTATTGAGTCGTTGATAATCGTTATCGAAACTCAATTGTTTCAATGTTAACTGGGAAGACGATAGGATTTCAGCTGATGATATTAGGTTATTACTTTCTTTATAAGGCAAGTGAGGAAGAAAGTGTCCATCTTTTAATAGCATTTGTTGTATGGCTGAATAGTGTGGTGTATCTAATAAGTCATTTATCGATAAGTTGTTATCAATACAATACGATGCAGCGACACCAATAGCTTGACCACCATGCGCTGTTGTTGCCATCACCCGAGTAGAGCCATAAGCAATATGAGATGCACTGATAATTCGGCCTGCAAGCAACAGGTTATCCATTTTCTGTGGTATGAAACAGCGTAATGGGATCTGGAATATACCTTTGGAGTGGAATTGACGACAAGGTGCTGCATCAGTAAATACACCTGCACTTGGATGATGATCGATGGACCAACCACCGAAAGAAATTGCATCTTCGAATTGGTTTTGGTCAACAACATCTTGCTGAGTCACCATATAATGGCCAATAAAGCGTCTACTCTCACGTTTACCTGGGATGGTACCAACCCATTCAAGCGTTAGGTTTTCAACGTCCTCAAATTTGCCACTGTTTTTGATATGATCCCAGATGGTGTAAACAATTGACCATAAACCGTATTTGATTTCTTCAGTTTCATGAATAGTATCTTTTAAACCGCCATGTTCAATCCACCAAAGTTTTACGCCGTCTTCACCTTTTTGAACTCGGTTTAATCGTTCCTGGGATATCTGCGTGTTTTTGGCGAAATCGGGTAACGTATATTCAACGGGTTTACCTGCATCTTTGCTATAAAAGAATAGGGTGTGCCCCAGTAAATCTGTTTTCGATTCAATGGGCGCCAGTTTTTCACCAAATTCACGTTGGGCTTCTTCGCCAATTACAAATGGTGCGCCAGCTTTGAATGCTACGATGCCGTCTCCCGATGCATCTGTGAATATTTTTCCTTTAATCGTGTAATCAGTGCTGTTCTGTGAGCAGAAAGCTTTTACCGCTGATATTGTCGACGAAGAGGCTTTTTCAATGTCATAAACGGCAGTATTTAGAAGCAGTGTAATGTTTTTTTCGGCTAAGACTTTATCAAGTAAAATGGAGTCGAAGATATGAGCATTACCTTCACGGTTACGAAATAAGTTTTCAATCAAAAGCTCATCGATGATTCCGCCTTCACGAGACCAACGGTTATTATTACCCAAATGGCTTGTTGCACCTAGAATCCAAACTCGTACTTCACTGGATGCATTTCCACCTAATACAGGACGATCTTGAACTAAGGTAACTTTTTTACCTTGACGTGCAGCACTGATTGCAGCACAAACACCGGCCATACCGCCACCAATCACGACGACATCATTTTGTAGTTGGACGTGATTATTACTGCGAACGAGCGGTTCATGTTCGACTCTTAACATTTCTATTTTCCTACTAAACTTGTTTTGTTTTTAATTTTTTATCTTCATTGATCAGTTTCAGAAGTCCTGAAATGGCAATGAGTGCGATAAAACCGCCAGTGCCGATTGTTAAACCAGTAGCTTTTTCGCCTACCAGACCCAACCCTGTAAGTAATAGGCCAATTCCCAGCACGCCGATAAAGATAACTTTCTTACCGTAAGTCGACTGTGTTTCTATTTTGATTTCTTCTTCAGTAGATTCTTTTTCGACCAATTTGTGTTCTTTCTTCAAAATGAACTCAAAGAAAACTAAGAATAAGATAGGAATCAATACTCCAATGATCATTTCCTCTCCTCGACTGAGTGAAAAGTCAAAGAATGAAGGCGCAATAAATTTGAGGAATATGTTGATTCCAAGGCTCGCAAAGGTGGTGAACAAGATTGAAAATGCGTTTTGGCGTTTAGAAAACAATGACCAAATAGGTGGTAAATAGATCGGGACACCGGTTAACGCTGCAACACTAAGAACCGTTTCAACGATTCCGCCAAAACTTTTAATTGAAAGTGCGACAATAATTGACACAAGACCGAATAACACTGTTGAAAGTCGAGCAATTTTCACCAGACTCTTTTGGGAGGTATTTGGTCTAAAACTTTTAAAAATATCATTAGTCAGTACGCCAGCGACAATATTTATTGTGGTATTAACAGAGCTTGCGGTTGCGAATACCATTGCACCTAAAATAAGTCCAAGTAAACCATTAGGTAATACTTCTTTACTCATTAACAAGTAGGCATCTTCTGGATTTGTACCTGCGATGTCAGGATTTACGATTCTGTAAATCATAGGAGGTAGCATCCAAATTATTGGCGCAATTAAATATAATGAGCAGAAGGTCAAGCCGACTTTTTTAGCTGAAGAAGGCGAGCGAACACTAGTGTAACGTTGAACGTAAGCCCAGTTACCGCCTATGAAAACAGTGTTATAAATAAAGAAACCAAAGAGAAAGAGTAAATCGTATCTTTCGTTATGTAACTCTGTAAAGCCTTGTGGAAGTTTATCAAAAAACTGAGCGACACCACCAATGTATTCGAATGACAGAGGGATGACTAATAAGACTGCCGCTGTTAGTACAACGAATTGCAAAACATCTGTAACTAACACAGCCCACAGACCACCAACGGCGGTATAGGCGATAATCAGTAGTCCTAGTATCAAAATCGCAGTTTCTAGCGGTAGCCCAGTAGAGATTTCAATGATTTTTCCTACAGGGTAGAGAAAAGCGCCTGTAGTAAATAAGCTGACAAGGATAAAAATAAAAGAATATATCTTTTGAGCTCTGACATTGAGGCGTTTTTGCAAATATTCAGCAACGGTAAGGCAACCGGTTTTATTCCATGCTGGGCCAATTAAAAAAGCAACGAAAGCGCCAGATAATGCCATTGTTGCTTGAATAGAAATTGAAACAAAACCGTCTGAGTAGGCAATAGCCCCCCAAACGACAAAAGTTCCTACAGAAAAGAAACTCATAAAGAGAGAGAGGCCGCTTATCCACCATGGTACATTTCCGCCACCAGCAAAAAAGTCTTTCATATTCTTGCCGTTTCTTGAAAGTGCCATTCCTAATGAAATAACGAACACTACGAAAATCGCAGCTATTATGTAGTCGAAATTGTTCACTTTGACCTCTTATTTTAAGTATAGAGTTGAGGTAGTAGCCTAATTATCTTTATACGATAGTTACTTGTAGGCCTATTTTAGGATGAGTATTACACATACGCATTAATGTGTCTATTATAGATATTTAATATTTGTGGCTTAAAACTTATTGTATTGATTTTTACTTTAATAAAAAAATTAAATGCTATTAAAACAGGATTATATGGATATATTTTAGCGAGGTTATTGACTCATCTAGGGATTGTAGTGATATCATTAATTTCTTTAATTGTATTTAAGGCCGTAAAGTTTTGACGCAAACAACACCATCAATCATTAATAATGAAAAACTGAGCCGCTTTGGTAGTCAGCTTAATCAAAGCTTGATACATGGTATCGAAGTTTTACAAGGTGTAGCGTCGAGTAATGAACCTATTGCAGGTCGAGAACTTTCGCGGTTACTCGAATTAGATATTACTAAAGTAAACCGTATGCTCCGAACTCTTGCCTATCTTGGCTTAGTCAGACAAACCAGCGATAGAAAATATACATCTGGACCAGGCATGCATGTTCTTGCGGCACAAAGCTTGTATGGCGCAGGCTTCATTCAAAATGCGATTAAACCACTAGAATCATTAAAAGATTTTGGACTTATTGTTGCTATGGGTGTCCTTTGGCAGAATAAAGTAACCTATTTATATCATGCTCTACCTGGAATGGATTCAATGGATGCAATAGGGCGAATGAGTTATTACCCTGCGACATTAAGTGGTGTTGGATTATCATTACTTTCTCAGTTATCTGATGATGAAATTGTTCATCTTTATGAGGGTAAGACTATTGAAGGCTTTGATGACTGTTTTATGTCATTAATGGATAAAATCAACGAAATTAGACTCAATAAATTCACACGTGTAGAGACCACTAATAAGAAGCTTAAAAATAGTAAAACTTATACTATTGCCGTAAATGTTGGTACTCCAGTATACAGCTCAATTGCATTATCAGGATGGATACCTGAAGGTTCGACTGATGAGTTAGTTGAAATCTTAAATCAAAAAGCAAATGAGATCGTATCGGCTATCAAATGACATCTTAATGAGCGTTTTTAGAGCAACCTCACAATCATAACGGGTCTTTTGGCTTAAAAAGGTTGCCGAATCATTCGCAAATCGGTAATTTCTATATTCATTTTATCGTGTGCATGCTTCTGACTATATAAACAACAAAATCAGAAGCCTGATAATAAGGAGAAGGCTTTGCTTAGCCAGTTGAGTGGCATTCCAGTTTCAAAAGATTCTATTTCTTGGTTACTGACACCAGAGCGTTTCAGACATGAGCTATTATCTAGAATTCAGAATGCTAAAAATAACATCTACTTATCTGCATTATATTTAGAGGACGATGAAGCAGGTAGAGAGATTTTTGATGCTCTTTTAGCGGCTAAATCGAACAATCCTGAAATAGATATAAAAGTGTTTGTTGATTTTCATCGAGCACGCAGAGGCTTAATTGGCCAGAAAGGTGACAGCGGTAATTATTTTATGTATCGCACTAAAAATGCCGAAGCTGATTATCCTATCGAGATATTAGGCACACCAATTAAAACGAAAGAATTTTTAGGTGTACTTCATCTAAAAGGTTTTGTCATTGATGATGCTGTTATTTTCAGCGGTTCAAGCCTGAATAATATCTACTTACATGTCGGTGAGCGATATCGGTTTGATCGATATCATGTCATTGAATCTCCCGAGCTCGCTGCTTCAATGCGAAATTATATGCGTCACGAACTCGCTGAAGATGAGGCCGTTGTTGCGCTTGGCGATAAAGATAATGACAAAGTTCCTTCAAAACAACAGATAAGAAACTTCAAAGTTAAGCTATCTCAGGCTAAGTATGAATATTCAGGTACCAAAAATGGTACTAGAATTACGCCATTGGTTGGTCTTGGAAGAAAGAAAAACGTATTAAATAAAGCGGTTATTGATATAGTTAAAGAGTCTTCAGAGTCACTATTCATTTGCACGCCATATTTTAATCCGCCTTACGCTTTGAGCCGAGCGCTGATTAAACATTTACGTCAAGGCAAGCAAGTCGACATTGTGGTTGGCGATAAAACGGCCAATGATTTTTTTATTCCTGATGAAAAAGATTTCACTACCATTGGTGCTGTTCCATATATCTATGAGCAATCATTAAGAAAGTTTGTGAAACGTCAGCAATGGGCGATAGATAAAGGGTTACTTCGTATTCATTTATGGAAACATGAAAACAACAGTTTTCACCTTAAGGGTATCAGTGCAGATAACCAAAATTATCTCATTACAGGTTCAAATTTGAATCCTAGAGCTTGGTCACTTGATCTTGAAAATGGCTTACTAATACAAGATCCAGAACATGTATGGCAGGAGCAATTTTCTCAAGAAAGAGAGCACATTATTCAACATACAACTCAGTTGTATCACTATAGTCAAATTGAATCGTTGAAAGATTATCCTGTAGCAGTAAAAAAGATTCTCACTCGTATTAAACGATTACGAGCAGACTTTTTTCTTCGTAGAATTTTATGATCAAATCAGGGCACCGCATGGTGTCCGACATTCCTATGAAACCAATAAAACATCGTATCCACGATTTATATACTCATCGCAAATCTCTTTCTACTAAAACGTTTAACGCGAGAGGAAAAAACGTCAGTCGATGTAAACTTTGTTTACAGAACGTTAAGTGGTGTATTTGTGATCACAGAAGACAGTTAGCTTCGAATGCATCATTCTTATTATTGATGTACGACG
Source organism: Parashewanella sp. 2304DJ23-3 (assembly GCF_056591695.1). Taxonomy (NCBI): domain Bacteria; kingdom Pseudomonadati; phylum Pseudomonadota; class Gammaproteobacteria; order Alteromonadales; family Shewanellaceae; genus Parashewanella; species Parashewanella sp. 2304DJ23-3. Next base: position 175,982 of record NZ_JBWQOH010000003.1, on the reverse strand, counting down.
ATGAGGTCTTAAAACCTTCTAACACTGGCAGGTTGATTGCTGATTTGATCCCCGAAACTTATGCTTTCTTATGGTCTAGAGTTGAAATTGAACAAAAGCTGTTAGATTGGATTCAAAATCCCGAGTATCAGCCGGTCTTAATCTTTCCTGATGAATATGCTGAGAATGAAATCGTTTTTTCTGAAAATAGCTCTCTTGAATTTTCGGGTAAGAAAACGCTATTTATTTTACTCGATGGAACGTGGCGAGAAGCAATTAAGATGTTCAGGAAATCTGAATATCTAAGGGGCATTCCAATGTTGTCATTTAGCCCTGAATTTGTTTCTGAATATGCCATTAGAAAAGGGCAAAGAGATTTTCAGCTCGGAACGGCAGAAGTTGCAGCGATGGCTTTAGAATGTTTTGGTGAGAAGGCAAACTCTGAAGCATTAAAGCAATGGTCGAATGTCTTTAAAGAATCAGCGTTACTTGGCCGGAATAAACGTCCGATATCCACACTAACGCCATTTTCTGAGTATATTGAGCAATTTGAAATTGCTCATGAGAATGCAATTATGGCTAAGCTTGATTAGCCATAATTTCTATAACGTCATCGTAACTAAGGTTATATTCTCTTGATAAGTTAAAAACCTTTGTTTTATAGGTTTGAATTAACTCTTTTTTCTTCTGTTGCTCTTTTTCTTTATTAACCAGTTCAGTAACAGCTTCCTGCAATACCTCTAACCGTTTTAAACTGTAATTGAGCGTTTTTAAATACTTTTGCATTTGACTTTTATTACGCGCTGCTTCGAGGCTAGCTGACTGTTTTTGTTCAAAACCATAATCGTCTAATGCTGATAACGCTTTTTCTAAATCCAAATTGTTTGTCATCTTGATGTCTGTCGTTGAAGTCAGGAAAGTATCCGAAATTGTTGAATAAATATCATTGTTATTGGTTGTCTATTCAGTTGAACAAACCTTCAACAATTGAGCGTGAATTATACGGATAATCGGCAAATTAACAATATTCATTTGCAGTATTTACATCTTTTATTGGTGAATAAAACCAATGAAACGTGATTTACTTATAGAAGTACGTCTTATAAATATTTAGTATTTATCACTCTTTAACAGTAATAAATCAAAGTTGAAACAATACTGTTACTGTATTCAATAAGTTTAGGTTTTAACCATTTGAAGATTTGCTTAGCATTCATTAAGTAAAAAATCGAATTTTGCATACACTAAATCTAAATTGTTATTTGAGAATGTGAACTAATCAGTTGTAGAATAAAACCTTCTTGCATTGTGGAGTTCAAGAGATTGAATTTCTCTGGACTTATTGACAACACGAGCATGGATGCAAATAACTTATTTTTCGTTCTGGAGATTGCGTGATGAAAGTCATTAAGTGGGGTTTAGTAACCCTTTTAGCTCTTATTGTTTGCTTAGCCCTATATCTAACTTTTCTATTTGATCTCAATGACTACAAGCCTGAACTGGTTTCTTTGGTTAAAGAAAAAACAGGTAGAGAGTTAAAGATTGAAAAAGACTTAAAATGGACGGTTTATCCGAGCTTAGGGATTGAGATCGAAAAACTCAGCTTGTCTGCACCAGAAGGTTTTAAACAGCAAATGTTGTCCGTTAATAAAGCGGTAGCTGAGGTTAAATTTCTGCCATTGCTTTCTAAGCAAGTGGAAATCAGTCGTTTAAATTTTGATGGTATAACATTTAACTTGATCACTAAAAAAGACGGTAAGTCGAGCTTAGATGGTTTGAGTGGTAATGGTTCCGAAAAGAAGACTGCAAATAAGAACAAAGTTGAAGGCAAACCTACGGATGAAGCTCCAGGTCAATTGCTCAATGCTTTACACATCAACGGCATCTCTATTACTAATGTCATTGTAAATATGCGTGATGACAACACTCAAGTTGCTAATCAATTTAATATCAAAAGCTTGACATTAGATGACTTTGATTTAGACAAGGACTCAAAACTCGCTTTCGAACTCCAAGCGGATGTGAATAAAAACCAAATAGCATCGTCTGGCTCTGGTGTGATCAATATTAATCAGTCACTTTCAACTTTTGCTCTTAAATCTCTAAAAGTCGAAACTAATATTAATGGTGCTTCGATTCTTAATGGGAAATTTGAAAGCCGAGTTCAACTCGATGCACAAGTCGATACAAAAGCCAAAACAGCGAGCATGAAGTTAGACACATTTGATATTGATGCGATTAAATCTTCTGGAAAGGCACAAGTCAACTTCGGTAAAAAAGTCCCTTATATTAATGCTTCATTGAATGTTGGTGATGTTAATTTAACGCCTTATCTTCCTGAAGAAAGTAAAGACACGTCTAAACAGCCTGAAGCACCTACTCCTTCAGAAGTGAGAAAAGCACCCGGCACAGAACCAGATTTAAGTGCATTAAACACAGTAAATGCGGACATCTCACTAAAAGTTAAAGCTATTCAATTTAAAAAGATCAAAACCAATGATTGGAATTTTGAAAGTAGTTTAAAGGGTGGGGTATTTACCGTTAAGGACTTTTCTGGTCATTTATATAAAGGCAAATTGGCTTCTTCAGCGAGTCTACTGGCTAAAAGTGGAAAGCCTAACTATCAATTCAAAACTAAGTTATCAGGGGTTCAAGTTCAGCCACTTTTAAAAGATGCAGTGAGTTCTGAGGTTCTTGCAGGTACTACGTTATTCAATTTATCAGGTCGTGGAACCAGTTTAAATCCTGATAAAATTCTTGAAAATCTTGTTGCACAAGGAAATGCAGAGTTTACTGATGGTGCGGTTTATGGGGTGAATATCCCTCTCATGATTCGAAATGCCAAAGCAAAATTTAAAGGCGAAGCAACTGAAGAAGTCAAACAAAAGAAAACGGACTTTACTCGTCTAGGTACCAATTTCAAAATAGTTAAAGGCGTTGTTAAACTTAACGAAACTGAAATGGCATCACCGTTATTGAGATTGAAAGGTGAGGGTGATGTTAACTTAGTCAAAAAATCAGTTGATTACTTACTGCAAACAGAGATTGTGGCTTCATTAAAAGGTCAAAAATCTAAAAAAGACGATTTAAGTGGTATTAAAATACCATTACGTATCTCAGGTGAAATGACAAACCCAAAATTTTCAATTGATACTAAAGCATTACTTGATGAAAAAATCGATCAAGAAAAAGAGAAATTGAAAGATAAGATAAAAGACAAGCTGTTTAAAAAGTTTGGTTTTTAAGGCATAAGTTCCACCTCAACTCACTTAGTTGAGGTGGAAATACGTATTAGTTCAAGCAGGTGCTTTTACTTCCACTTTTGCTAATGGACCAGTAGCGTTAACATAGTTAATAACGTTGAACGTGTATATTCCGGCTTTGTCGGCTTTGAATTTGAGGTTTTCTGAATGTCCTGTTTGTTCTAAACGTTGCGGACCATTTGTTGTCAATCTATTTTCGCCTTTTACGCCCAACTTGTACTTGCTCCAATCTTTATCACCAATTTTAAACTCAATCTCTTGCCCTTCTTGTAGTAATATTTCGAACGAATACTTTCCGTCAACTTCATCGTCAACTTTTTTTAGCATGCAATCTTGAGTCGCTTCCCAATTTTTGATATCCGTTCTAAAGTATGTGTCACAGTAAAAATCAACTGGCGAGCGGCTTGCAAGGTGATGTGTTGGAAATTCTGGAAATGTACCACTGGTAGGGGAGCCTGTTTCAACCACAGTCGGAGTGTCTTTGTTTGCCTCAACCAATAATAGGTTACTCTTATGCCCGCCCTCATCTTGAAACGCCTTAATTCTAGACGTTGTGGCGGCTGCGGTATCCCCCTGTTCAGTATCAATTAACTTGTACCAATCCGCTCCTAAAGTTTCATCAAGGGGTACTAATTTGTATTTACCTTCTTTGCTATCAATTCCAGTTAAGGTTCTAGATTCATCTGATGTAAGGTCGAGTATCGCACCTTTCTTGATAAACAAATTGGTGAAGTATTCAGCGAGTCCATCTGTTTCTTCAGTTTCTAACGGTTTTTTTATTTCTTGAACTTGGTACTGTTTGTCTCCAGTTTTTAATAGCTGTACCTGAACATCTAAATTGTTAAATCTAGGAACTGATTGCGGCGTTGTTGTACCTAAAGCTTGCATCTTAATACCACATTTATTTGAAATACTGAGCTTTTATATTAAATCAAACATTTTTGTTTGCTATAAGGAATACATATATATTAGATTTGATGACATTTAAAGCAATTTAAAGTGCAAAGATTGTTCTGAGACTACAAATTGCGCACTTAGAACTAATTCTTTTATTCAAGCATTGACTCCTTTTGCTAAATCCGTAGAATGCGTTCCCGTAGTCAACAAGAAGTCAAACGCTTATTGATTACAAGTGAAGTTTAAATGCGACATTAGCTCAGTTGGTAGAGCGATACCTTGCCAAGGTATAGGTCATCGGTTCGAACCCGATATGTCGCTCCAATCTTCTAGGGCGCGATGGCAGAATGGCTATGCTGCGGATTGCAAATCCGTCTATCTCGGTTCAACTCCGGGTCGCGCCTCCACATTTTAAAATAAAAGTGTACTATTGCTTTTATTTTCACTCAAATTGCCCGAGTGGTGGAATCGGTAGACACAAGGGATTTAAAATCCCTCGCTTAATAGGCGTGCCAGTTCAAGTCTGGCCTCGGGTACCATTTATTTCTAAAAATACTTCCATATAACAATTTAAATGCGACTTTTTTCGTATACTGTTTTAATTTAACTATTCAACACCTTGGTCTGTTCGGTTCTTCCGGTAAGAGGTCTTAATGAGTAAATTAAACAAGAAAGCCATAGCTGTCGCTATTGGTACCGTTATTTTAGCCCCTGTAGCTTTAGCAAATTCCAATCAATTTAGTTTTAATCAGCTTCATCAAGGTTATCAAATTGCTGATAACCAGTCTTCTGGCGGCTCCGATAAAGCAAAAGACGGGAAATGCGGCCAAGGTAAATGTGGTGGGAAAAAAGCGCATGATGGAAAATGCGGTGGCAAAATGTCGCAAGAAGGCAAATGCGGTGAAGGACGTTGCGGTACGAAGCGTAAAGCAAACCAAGGAAAATGTGGCGAAGGCAAATGCGGTGCTGATCAAAAAGGAAGTAAAGAAGGAAAATGTGGAGGCAAAAAAGCCCATGAAGGAAAATGTGGTGGCAAAATGTCTCAAGAAGGGAAATGTGGTGAAGGTCGGTGCGGAGAAAACCGCAAAGCTCATGAAGGAAAATGCGGCGAAGGCAAATGTGGAAGCAAAAAGTGATTGAAAGTCATCGCCCTAGCCGATAGGGCGATGATATATATTTATGGCGTTTAATCGTTATTAAAGATACTGCTCCAAGGGATCCACTTAAAATCTTGGTTTGCATCTGGCATGCGATTTCTTCCATCTTGTACCACTAACATACCTTGAGACCAAGGGCCATCACCAACAGGCATTGAAGTAACGGCTAAGCCATCGGTTTCTGAGCTGCCATCAATTCCTCGGTCAAAATTAGTTCCAATTCTAAATTGAGTGACAAATTGATATGGAGCTTCAGAGTCATAAAGGATATATGAATCATTACCTTGGCTTGACACAACAAGATAAGATTTGTTTTTCCCGTGATACAAATCTAAACCTTCGACGTCGTCGACTAATGGGCCCCCGATTTTGATGATCATTTCACCTTTTGATGAAGCTTGAGCGCTGGCATCATACTTCCAAATTCCTTGGTCCTCTTCACCAACAAATAACTCACCTGTTTTGTCATTGGCAACACAGCCTTCTACTTGCGATGGCGCAGACAACTCACGTACTTTAGTGATCGAAGTTTGTGTATCCAAATTGACACGGTATTGTATGGTTTTACCAGATTTTTCATTAGCAAAAGCATAGAGCTGTGAACCATCTTGATATAGACACATGCCATAAATGTCATTTAAATGTGTATCCAAAATTGCTGTTTGAGTCACATGGCCATTTTTAGCTATTTCATACACCGCAAGTTTATCGCCGTCTCGTAAGCTTGCTATTGCGATGCTTTTCGTTTCACCATTAATCGGTACGTTTTGTCTGATATCAATATTATTAATGCGTCCGGTACCAATAGACTGTACTTGGTTACCTTGCATATCAAAGACTAACAATCCCCAGCGTTTATGTGCCCCTAAAATCAAGCTGTCGGCAGGTGATTTTGTATTAACCCAAATTGCTGGGTCATCCATAGTATCTCCTGCACGATCAGAGCTTGCACTCTCAACCCATGCTGGAATTTCGCGGATTTTCTCTGATTTAGCTGTTGTTTGCAGTTTCATGCTCCAATCTGACAGCAGGTATTGGTCATGTTCATCATCGAAGCTCAGAACCGATAGTTTTTGATTGCCAGTAAAAACGGTTAGCCCTTCAACTTCATCGCCTTTATTAATAGCCACTTTATTGCCATCAGAAAAAACTCGTCCAGTTTCATCTTGATAGAAAACATGCCCACTATCAGCAAAAACTGAAGTTAATACATTGTGTGGCTTTGAAACCACAAGCTCTGTTTCTTTAACAGCTTGTGGGTGGGCATCTATTGCCCAAACTCCAGCTTGTTGTTCAACTATGTATAGCGTATCTGTCGATGAATCTAATGAGCAGTTCAACGTCCCCATAGGTACTGAGATACTACGAACAAACCTAGGATTCCAATTGCCTTTATGGCCTAATACCCATTGCTGTGCATTGCCTGATTCACCTCCCAGCCAAACATAGGTTAATCCATCCTGTTGTCTTGGCTGTAAACAAACCCAGTTAATTTCATAATTAAGCTCAGGCATAAGGGCAAGTTTGGTTAGGCTGTTGTTTTCAACTGAAAACGGCTGAACTCTATCTGTGCGAGTGTCGAAGGTTATTGCAATATCATTAGAAGCTTGAAGGTATTTGTATTCCCCTTTAGCTAAAGTATTGCCTTCCTCTGACTCACCATTCCAAGAAACTAAGCCAGACTTTTCGCTCGCAAGTAACCAGCCATTATTGAATCGAACACCTTGACTTCCTTTTAGGCCAACCAAGGCTTTGACAGCGTTTTCCTTACCAGTGGTAAATACAGGGTTAGATTGAGCTTCAGGCTGTACTGATGGTGAAGCATCATCTTTACATGCTGAGATCCCTAACGTAGCTGAGACAAGAGTTGCTAATAAACCATATTTGAAGATGTTATTTGTATTATTATTCATCACTTTATACCTTAAAAGTTAACGACTTGAATGCCTAGTTGGAATGTTCGGCCGTACTCTTCGTATTGATTGTTGAATCGACGACTACCTGCATAGCTATAAAATGGCTCATCAGTGATGTTGATCGCTTTAAAGTATACAGTCATCGCTTCTGTAATATGGGCTTTAGCAACGAAGTCCCACTGTAAGTGATCATCTTCGTACATGTCATATTTTTCATCGTCAATTTCAGTAACCTCCTGAAGATATTCTGATTTATATGCAGCTGAAAGCCAAACGCTTGTGTAAGCATTTTCATATCCAATTGAGAAGTTTGCTGATAAGTCAGACTGACTTGGCAATGGAATATCTCGTGCAAGTAATTCCCCATCATCAAACCATTGGATTTCGGCATTAGAGTCTGTGTAGGTGATATTTGTATTGATTAGAAGATCATTGAATGGCTCAGGTAAGAAGTTAAATTCTTGCACATAAGCTAATTCAAAACCGTACAAATCAGCATCGTTGCCATTTACGAAAGTCAGTGCTTTTTTATAATTAACGTATTCACTGCGACCTGCTAAGTCGGCTTCATAAATGAAGTTCTCGATGTCTTTGTAAAAGCCACCAACGCTCAATAACCCAATACCATCGAAATAGTGCTCTAAGCTGATATCGACATTCATCGATTCAAGAGATTTCAATTCAGGGTTACCAAACTCTGCTTCACGAATGATCTCAACTTCACCAGTCTCATCATTCTCTTCCTCGTCAATTTCTAACAAGAAACCAGGTGCAATTTGATCGAAAGTTGGGCGAGTGATTGTATTCGTCCAAGATGCTCTAAAAATTGTATTTTCACTGAACTCATAACGAACATGAATAGAAGGAAGCAGATGGTCTTCTGAACGCGAAGAGGTACTTGCAATAAACTCTTCATCTTCATTGAATTTGTATCCTTGGGAGTCCCAGTTTACGTTTTCGTATCTGACGCCAGCGATGACTTTGAGTTGTTCAAAATCAATTGTGCCCATGATGTAAGCTGCCGTGAGATCTTCACTAATATCAAAATCACCAATCTTAGATTCAATGTCATCAGCAAACTCACTCGAATCCATCGAGTTTACTAAGTCCCAAATAGAACCTGTTGAAATCGAAGGGCCAAATTCGCTCAATCCATAATTCACCGTAGAATTACTGTATGCACTTAAAGATAGAAGCTCCTCAGATACACCGAAGTCCTCAAAATCTTCAAAAATCCAAACATCTTCACGGTTTGTTTTTTCTCTCGTGCTGGCCTTTGCACCTAATTTTAATTCAGCACTGTTATTTCCAAGTTCAAATGAACGCGTAAAATCAACTTTTCCACCCTTTACGGTGTCTGTTGAACGTGTGTCTGCAATTTCAATTTCTTTTAACTCATACTCGGAAGCATCATAGTAATTTTCATTTGCGAGAATAATCGGCTTTTGCGTATCACGAAAGCCCAATTCATCAAATTCAGCTTCGAATTCAGCACCACCAATATGTAAAGGTTTAGCTGCGGTAGCTCGAGAATATGAAGCTTGATAGTCGACAGTCCATTTGGTTAATCTTGATTGTCCACCCAGCACAAATGAGGTTATGTCTTGTTCTTCAGTTCTTGCTTTTAATGAACGTTTAACTTCAGCTGGAGAAAGTGTTTGCATGTCTGTTGCATCTTCCCATTCAACACCCGATGCATTTCTCAGTTCATCATCATCGTATTTGCTGTATAAAGAACGTAAAAACAGATCATGATCTTCAGTCGGGCGGTAATCTAAATTGACACCTAAACCAATTCGTTCTCGGGTAATGTCATAGTTACGTGCTTCAACTTCTTCAAGTTTCTCATCATTAAGGTCCCAGCCTCCATCAACTTCTACGTTTTCACTTCCAAATTTACGGTTATACCAACTTGCTGCAACCGCAACACCAAATTTTTCATTAAACGTATCACTGTAACTTGCTGCGAACTTCGGACTTGTTTGTTCTGTCAATCCGTTATAACTGGCTTCACCTGAAAGATTGAAAAATAATTCATCGCGGTCAAAAGCCGATAGACTTTTCACTTCAACAGCGCCACCGAGTGAATCTGCATCCATGTCAGCGGTTATCGTTTTACTGACTTCAACAGATTGAACTAGGTCAGAAGGAATAACATCAAGAGCGACAGCGCGCCGGTTATCTTCTGGAGCAGGTAGTCGTGTCCCATTCATTGATACAGAGTTAAAATCTGGCGCTAACCCTCGTATACGGACGAATCTTCCTTCACCTTGGTCACGCTCAATAGACACACCCGGAACACGTTGTAGTGCTTCACTGACGTTACTGTCAGGAAAGTTACCTAATACATCAGCACTGATAACGCTGACAAGGTTGTCCGCACTGCGCTGTCTGTTTAAAGATTTACTTAATGACCCCGCATGGCCTGTTACAGTAATTCGCTCTATTTCATTACCTGCTAGCTCAACAATAAGATCTGAAGTTTGATCATCGGTGACGGTAATTTTTCTTGTTTGTGTTGGGGCACCTAAATATGAAATTGAAACGGTGTAATTGCCCGCTTTTAGGCCATTAAAAAAGAAGCGACCATCACGGCCTGCAGTTTGGCTTTGGTTAAGCTCTTTAATGGTTACAATGGCACCTGATAGAGGCTGCTTACTTTGCTCAGCTCTCACACTTCCTTCAAATTTGCCTACAGCAATGGCTTGTGCAGATATTCCGATACTGCAAAGAGCAAGACATATTGCAGACAATTTAAATGGTTTTTTCATTGTTCTATTTTTCCTGTGGGGTCAAAAGTCAGGGCAAACATTAAGAGAGATAAATGTCAGATTTGTGACGAAAACATTTAATTGATGTTTATTCACGCAGATACACGCTAGTATTTTTAGATGATGAACTGATTTGAATCAGCGCTAGTGCTTAAAACACCTAATAAACAGAGGTTTTTGGTGATATTTGAAAATTAAATATCGATTTATTGAGCTAATTTGACCTATTGATATCAAATGACCTAGTCACAAAAGCTTAATAAAAATGCATTATTTTACAGTCATTGATGTTTGGTATTAGAAATAGAACAATGAAATTTAAAAACTCAACTCCTTACTTAATTATCAGCCTGTTGGTGATAACGCTTGTCCCTTTATCAATAATGCTATTGCATTTACCTTTGAAATATACGAACGACATCGATTTTATCGATATTATCGGCGAGTTTTGTCTCTTTGCCTTAGCGACCAGCTGGATATTTGTTATTCGCTCGGCAAGACCAAAAGGTTTTGTTACTAATATGCTAGTGATTGGCTTAAGCGTGTATGCGTTTGGTTGTTTCCTTGACGTATTGGATGAAATCTTTATAAGAACCAGCTCTACCATTTTTACCAATTTGATTGAAAAGATACCCATGCCATTAGGCTTAGCTTTTCTCACCTATGGGTTATGGCACTGGCGAAATGAACAAAAGGTAGTCAATCGTCAATTACAAACAAGAGAACAATATATCAGGCAGCACCATTTAACCGATCCATTGACTCTGCTGAATGACACAAGAGGTTTTGAAACACACTTAACACGTCTCAATAAAAGTAAGAAAAGCTATGGGCTAGTATCGTTTGATATTGAGAACTTTAGTGAATACAACAGTCGCTTTGGGTTTAGAAAAGCCGACAAATGTCTTAAAAAAGTTGCCAATATTTTGTGCTATCAGTTGAGGGGATGTGATTTAGTTTGTCGATTTGCTGGCGACTGTTTTGTCGTATTGGTTAACGATGGGAATGATCAGCTTGTTGAGTCTCTAGCACGTAGTATCGCACAATCAATAAATCAAACAGACATCAATTGTAAATTCAGTTATCTGCTGCCAACCGAAGTAAATATGTTTGTGAGTGGTTTTCATTCTGAAGAAACTTCGATTTCTGAAGCCTTATTGATAGAACTGAGCCAAAGGCTTAGATCAGATTCAGAGGTTAAGTTAGCTACTAACGAGGCTATTTAATATGACCTTTATTTGTTTAAATGATAAAGGCTTATATTGCAGGCGAATAGTGACATTAATAGTGAGTTTGTTTTGCCAGCGTAAGTTGAGTACTAAGATACTTTTAACGGGCACAGGGATTTTTATCAAGGACATACAACGTTTGGACTTTACGTTGTCCCCGCATCAACTTAAACGCTTGTTTGATAATGCTAACTGTCAATGGAAAGGCAATGATTTAGCGTTCTTATTGGGACAGATGTTATATGCAGATTTAGCTGACACGCACTCAAACTTGCTTAATAAAGCAAATTGTTTGAATGCAAAGTATTCAAATTTTTACCGTTATTTACGCCTATCACAACCTTGGATTCAATTAATTAACTTCAATATAAGCGATGAGAAACATCTTTTGATAACAATGGACTTTTCTTTTGAAAGTACCAATAGATTCATCCTAGAAGTTTTTGCTTCTTCTTTGGGTTTTCTTTTCAAAAATATTGATATTAAATTTTCCTTCCCTTTTCCTAAACCTACAAATACATCGCAATATCTAAAGTATTTAAATTCGAATGTCATATTTGATGCCCCGATAATGTGTGTTTCTACTTGCGCAATTACATCTCAGTGGCGCAGCAATGATGAGTTCGACTATAAGCTTGCAAAAAATTCAGCTATCCAAAAGGTGCAGGGCGGTTCGAAACAGATTGGGTTACCGCGCAAGGTGAGAAGTTACTTATTTAATGAAACGCTAAAATTACCACAACTGGCCAATAATTTAGGTATGAGTGTGGCGACGTTAAAGCGCAGACTAAATGAGTATGACACTAGCTTTGGTCAATTACAGGATGAAGTGAACTTAATTAAGTCTCTGATTCTGTTGGCTGTTCACGATCCAAGCAAAACAGCGAAGGAGTTGAACGAACAAGATATCAGTAATTTTAGGCGTGCTTTTAAGCGCTGGACAGGTTCTCTTCCCAGTCGATATTATTTATGGCTTAACTAAGCTAAATAATGAATTAACCTCTCATTAATTTTTATTAAAATATTCAATTATAAACCTCTTAATGGATAGACTAAATGCATATTGCTGATATGGCAGAGCTATGGCTGTTTCTAATCATTCAGATGTCGAAAGTTGGTATGCATACATTGTTGAGAATAGGCAAAAGTTAACAAGTACCAAGGGTGACGTATGCAAATTGACACTTTCTACCGGAGTGCTGGATAAATATACAGTGTGCTGTAACGGTTCTAATAAAAGGCCTAATTCAGTCTCTCGCTTTTTTGGTTCAATCAGTGCGCCGTTTGAAGGAAATAGCAAGGAAATCCTCAGTGCTTTTCAGACTCTGTTTGATGAATGCGAAAATTTTACTAGTTTTTATGAAACGCTTTTTGGTGATGTACCTGAAGCGCCACCTATAACAAGAACTTTGATTTCAAATAAGTTCGGGCTTCAAACTCTCAAAGATGAATTCGGTCATACATGGTATTTCGATCCTCAACATCAATTTGCACCATTGAGAAGACGAAAAGAATGGTTTACTACAGAGTGTGTTGCATACAGTGCTGATGATAAACCCAAAGGCGGTGGTAGTTCCTATATTTCGAATAATGATGGTCATTTTATTGAACTTCAAAGACGCAGAGATAAAGGCTCTTTTTCTACTCATAGAATCACTTCGTCACATAAAACAGCTCGTGCTGTCAGTCGTTATGCTCATATTGTACCTAGTATCATTATCAATGAGGGTATAACGTTAGCGAAACATTCAGGACTGGAAGTTAGGAGAGATATTATTCATCAAGGGAAAGTCATTGAATTACATCAATGTGAAGGACTATGTAAGGACTTGATGGAGCTATATTTTCAAGGTGTTCTCATGAGAGATATTCACCCAGGTAACCTCGTCGTGTCTTCCCTTGAAGCCCCTGTTAAATTAATCGATACGGTTGATGCCATTCATCCTGATAGTGAGTATGTGCACAACGAATGCGGATGCCCAAACTATTTTACTTTAAAGTTGAAAGAGGGAAGAGAAACAGGTGCTTACGATTTAGTGCGAATTGGTGAGTTGTATTCACTTGCACTGACTTTTTGTTATATCACTGACAAAACGGGTGAATTGCGTAAAGCGATCAAAGCACATAAATGGAAAAATGAAGTAGAAAAAGGCTGTAATTGTTACACCGATGTAAAATTTAATTCAGCGTTTAAAGCTTGGATAAGGACCAATATTTTACCGGATTTTGACCAAACATTCAGATCACTACTCCGTACTCCACACAAGCACGACCCTTCATTGCACATATACAATATGTACGACTGGTCAAAAGCTAGCCGAAAATAAGTATTTAGCTTTCAATTCTATGAACGTCATCAAGTTTTCTTGCTTTGTACGTTAAATTTGGCTTGTGTCAAAAAATTCAATATGTCTATACTAAAAAGGCTTCACAACTACTGTGAAGTTTTTTACTTGTCGGAGTGCCATTAGGCTGAGATCGTTAACACGGGATCCGTTGAACCTGTCGGGTTAAGACCTGCGAAGGAAACAAAAGTGAAATCTGGAATCTCAATACCTATAAAATTGATCTATTCTTCTGTGACGGAAGAAGGACTAATGCCAGCTTTTACCCATTCAGTTAATCATCCTCACTGGGCGTCAGACAAGCAACTTCTTAATTTAATAGATTGTGAGATTGCTTATGCACACCAATACACGGAACGAAAGCCTTCATAGTGAAGGCCATTTTGAAAACAGTAATTCTAAAAAAATCACTCGCAGAGAGCGCCGTGATCAAGCAAGTGAATTTATTTATCATTTGAAACCAGAGCAGTTTCCAAACTCAGAAAAGACGTACGTTGAAGGAAGCCGAAAAGATATTCAGGTTGGTATGCGGAAAATTGCACAAACAGATACCATCCTTGGAGGGTCTGCAGATGAGCCTATTACTGAACCAAACCCACCAATAAATGTTTATGACTGTACAGGCCCTTATTCCGATCCACATTCAGAAATTAATGTGAGAGATGGTCTGCCAAAACACCGTCGTAATTGGATTTTAGAAAGAGAGGATACCGAAGAACTTGATAATGTGAGCTCAAACTTCACACAACAAAGACTGATTGATGATGGTTTAGATCATTTACGTTTTGAAGCTTTACCAAAACCTAGAAGAGCTAAAGCTGGTAAACGAGTAACTCAACTCTATTATGCAAGACAGGGTATTGTGACTCCAGAGATGGAATACATTTCAATTCGTGAAAATATGGCGAGAGCCGAATTTGCGAATTCAGAAATTGCAAAACGTACTCCAGGAAATAGTTTCGGTGCCAGAATTGGTGAAGCAATTACTCCAGAATTCGTCCGTGAAGAAGTGGCACGAGGCCGTGCAATCATTCCTAACAATATCAATCATCCAGAATCAGAGCCGATGATCATTGGGCGTAACTTTTTAGTGAAAGTTAACGCTAATATCGGAAACTCTGCTGTTACTTCTTCGATTGAAGAAGAAGTTGAAAAACTGGTTTGGTCTATTCGCTGGGGGGCTGACAACGTAATGGATTTGTCTACAGGTCGATATATCCATGAAACTCGTGAATGGCTGATCAGAAACTCACCCGTACCAATCGGAACCGTTCCTATCTATCAAGCTTTAGAAAAAGTAAACGGTGTAGCTGAAGACTTAACGTGGGAAATGTATCGTGACACGTTAATTGAACAGGCAGAACAAGGTGTCGATTACTTCACCATTCACGCTGGTGTATTACTTCGTTATGTTCCAATGACAGCCAAGCGAGTGACGGGCATCGTGTCTCGGGGTGGTTCGATAATGGCGAAGTGGTGTTTGAGTCATCATAAAGAAAGCTTTTTATATACGCACTTCAAAGAAATTTGTGAAATTTGTGCACAATACGACGTAGCACTATCTCTGGGTGACGGTATGCGCCCCGGCTCAATTGCTGACGCTAATGATGAAGCACAATTTGCAGAACTAGAAACACTCGGAGAGCTCACTAAAGTTGCGTGGGAGTACGATGTTCAAGTCATGATTGAAGGTCCCGGTCATATTCCAATGCATATGATCAAAGAGAACGTAGAAAAGCAACTTGAGATCTGTGATGAGGCTCCATTCTACACATTAGGCCCACAGACAACCGATATCGCACCGGGTTATGACCATTTCACATCTGGTATTGGTGCAGCAATGATTGGCTGGTTTGGTGTCGCAATGCTTTGTTATGTGACACCTAAAGAACACTTAGGTTTACCAAATAAAGAAGATGTAAAACAAGGTTTAATAGCTTATAAGATTGCGGCTCACGCTGCTGATGTTGCAAAAGGTCATCCAGCCGCACAAATTCGTGATAATGCACTTTCAAAAGCTCGTTTTGAATTCAGATGGGAAGATCAGTTTAATCTAGGTTTAGATCCTTATACCTCTCGTGAATATCATGATGACAGCTTGCCTCAGGAGTCAGCCAAAGTCGCACACTTCTGCTCAATGTGCGGTCCAAAATTCTGTTCGATGAAGATTACTCAGGATGTCCGTGATTATGCCGCTGTATTAGAAGCTAAAGGCATAGAAATTAATAGTCATACGGATTATGAAAAGCTATCGAAAGAGATTAACGAAGGAATGACACAAAAATCAAACGAATTCAAAGCTACAGGCTCAGAAATCTATCATGTAGTTGATGACGCTAAGAAAGAGAGCGCTTGATATGCCTGAAGATTTAGAGCTTAGTACTTGTTCTAATCGCCCGATTGTCTGGAGCATTGCTGCTTCAGACTCTGGTGGTGGAGCAGGAATACAAGCTGATTTACAAACAATAAATGACTTGTCTTGTCATGCTTGTACTGTCATTACAGGGGTTACTGCACAAAGTAGTGTTGCCGTTGATTTGGTTGAGCCTGTTACTCAAAGCATGCTAAGGCAACAGTTAGATACGCTAGCTACGGATTTATCACCAAAAGCAATTAAAATTGGTTTGTTAGTAGATCAACAGCAAATCGAATTACTTAGTTATTGGTTAAAAAATATTAAAGAGGTTAACCGCCACGTTCACTTAATACTTGACCCTGTTTTAGTTGCTTCTTGCGGTGACAACTTAAGCGACAATACACGTATTGATTTTAGCCCATTGAAGGGGGTGATAACCCTATTAACACCAAATTATTCTGAATTGCATCAGCTAACATCGCATCTCAATAATGCGTCGGTAGTCGATAGAGCTCGCTATTTGGCAGAACAACTTGATTGCAGTGTATTAGCGAAAGGGGGCGATATACCAAATAGCGATTCGCAAGCGGAAGACATTCTTATTTGTCGTAATGTGAATCATTGTAGTGAAGTGCACCAAAATGAGATCATTCATTTTATTAACAATAGAGTTGAGTCTAATAACACCCACGGCACAGGCTGTTCGCTTTCCTCTGCGATTGCGGCGTTCCTTGCACATGGTTATCCACTTCAAGATGCTGTATTGCAAGCTAAGGCATATGTACAAAAAGGTATCGAGTGCAGTTATCAAATTGGAGAGGGCGCTGGACCGATAGCGAAAACAGGTTGGCCAACTGACTTTTCACAGTTTCCAGTTATTCGATGTGAAGCTTCAAAAGTACATATCGACGATAAAATGAAGCCTTTTAAAGCTATCGATGGGGATATTGGCGTTTACCCTGTTGTAGATAGTGTAGATATGATTGCATCACTATTATCAGTCGGATGTAAAACCATTCAGCTCAGAATCAAAGAAAAGCTTGTTGAAAAGAATGGATTGGATTGGCTGGAACAACAAATAGCAAAGGCTGTTGAGCTTGGTAACAAGCATAAAGCGCAAGTTTTCGTTAATGATCATTGGCAACTTGCTATAAAACTTAAAGCATTCGGAATTCACTTAGGACAAGAGGACGTATATCGCGCTGACCTGAATTTAATCAAGTCATCTGGCTTAGCGTTGGGATTATCGAGTCATGGTGTTTTTGAAGCGTTACTTGCTCATCAATTAAAGCCTTCTTATATCGCCATTGGTCATATCTATCCAACACCCACAAAAGATATGCCTTCTCTTCCACAAGGTATAAGTAAAGTTGAAAGGCAAGTGAGCATACTATCCTGTCACATCCCTTTAATTGCGATCGGTGGAATCAATGCAGAGCGCTTTCATATCATCAAAAAAACGGGTGTGCATGGTGTTGCTGTAGTAAGAGCAGTAACCCAAGCTGACAAACCACAACGCGCATTTACAGAGCTAACCCGTCTGTGGGAGAAATCGTCAAGGCAGGAAGCAGTATGAATATTAGCGATAAAGAATTCATGCGTTATTCACGGCAAATACTATTACCGAGTGTTGGCGAACAAGGTCAAATAAACTTGAAAACAAGCCAAGCGATAATCATAGGTATTGGTGGCTTAGGTACGCTTGTCGCTCATTACCTTGCAGCGGCGGGTGTTGGTGAGATCGTGCTGGTGGACGGAGATAAAGTTGAAAGTAGCAATTTACCAAGACAGCTTCTATTTTCAGAAAACGATATTGGAAAAAATAAAGCTACAGTGGCCTTTATTAAACTGCAGCAGCAATATTCGAACATCCACATAAATGTAAGAGCTGAAATGTTTACTGATGCATTACAGCTGGATTTTGTGAATCAAACAGTTGTGTTTGATTGCTGTGATAACTTTGAAAGCAGGCATCATATCAATCGGTTTTGTGTTAATAATTCACTCCCTCTTATCAGTGCTGCGGCAGCTAACTTCAATGGTCAATTGTTTGCTTATTATCCATTAGAGTCTGGCTGCTATAACTGCTTGTACCCAGAGCAAGTTGAAATTAATGATAGTTGCAGAAGTGTTGGGATTTTAGGCCCCATGGTTGGTACGTTGGCATCAATGCAGGCCTTAACCGGTTTAAAAGTCATGCTCGGTGAAAAACAAGTTTTCGGAAAACTGTGGTTATTCGATGGAGAGACTTTCCAGTGGCGGACTGCTTTGCTGGAGCAGGACCCCAGCTGCTCGGTTTGTGCTACCACGGGTCAACACACAATCAAGGAGAACGTCGCATGATTAACATTAAGTTTAATGGCGAAGATATCTCAATAGAGTCAAATCTTACTATTCAAGCATTTCTGGTGTTAGACGTAGCGAAAATTAAAAATGTGAATGCTATTGCTGTCGTTGTAAATGAACGAATACTTCCTCGCTCAAAATGGACTGACATTACATGTCAGGAACATGATCAAATCGAAGTATTCAAAGCAGTAGCTGGAGGTTAAGGTGTTAAAAATTTCGAATGATGAGTTTGAATCTAGATTGTTTACAGGCACAGGTAAATTCAGTTCAAGCAAGTTAATGCTAGAGTCATTGGTTCAATCAGGTTCTGAAATGGCTACTATTGCCATGAAAAGAATTGATATTAAAAGTGGTACAGATGATCTATTGGAGCCGTTACGACATTCAGGTATAAAAATATTGCCTAATACCTCAGGTGCACGGAATGCTAAAGAAGCCATCTTTGCAGCAGGACTGTCTAGAGAGTTATTTGGTACGAATTGGATAAAATTAGAGATTCATCCTGATCAACGTTATTTAATGCCTGATCCAATTGAAACGCTTGAAGCTGCAAAAGAACTCTGCCAACAAGGATATGTGGTTATGCCGTATGTTCATGCGGATCCTGTGTTGTGTTGTCGTTTACAAGAGGTTGGCTGTGCAGCGGTCATGCCTTTAGGGTCACCAATTGGCAGTAATCAAGGCTTAGTGACTGATGACTTCCTTAAAATCATCATTGAACAAGCTCAAGTGCCTGTTGTCGTAGATGCAGGGATAGGTGCGCCTTCACATGCAGCAAGAGCTATGGAACTTGGTGCGGATGCAGTACTCGTTAATACAGCCATAGCGAGTAGTCGTGATCCTGTGACAATGGCTAAATGCTTTAAAGCAGCCGTTAAAGCGGGACGTGATGCATATGTCGCAGGGTTAGGTACAATTTCTAGCACTGCAAATAACACCAGTCCTCTCACTGGCTTTTTAAACTCAACTTCTCTTTAAGCCTTATGAATACTTTTACTGATGTGTTTAAAAATATCCCTCGGGATAAATTGTCATTGAAAATTTATTCGGCAACGGATAAAGATGTCGAAAGGGCGCTTAATCAGCCAGAACGAAACCTTGATAATCTCTTAGCTTTATTGTCGCCTGCAGCAGAACCATATATTGAACAGATGGCTCAAGCTTCTGTTAGCAATACACGCAAAAGGTTTGGTTCTAATATTGGCATGTACTTACCAATGTATGTATCAAATTTATGTGCTAATGAATGCGACTATTGTGGTTTTACCATGAGTAATAAAATTAAAAGAAAAATTTTATCTCATGATGAAATTCGTCAAGAATGTGAAATCATTAAAGCGCAGGGTTACGATTCTATTTTGATTGTCTCTGGTGAGCATGAAACAAAAGTTGGTATTAATTACTTCAATGAAATTATTCCAATCATAAAGCAATATTTCAGTTATATCGCATTTGAAGTTCAACCCTTGAAAGAGGATGAATATAAGGATCTATCAAAACAGGGAATGGATGCGGTGATGGTTTATCAAGAAACTTATCATCCTGAAACCTATCGCCAACATCATACTCGAGGGCATAAGTCCGACTTCCAATATCGGCTAGAAACGCCGGATCGTCTTGGCAGAGCTCATGTAGATAAAATTGGTTTAGGTGTTTTATTAGGACTCGATGATTGGCGTCTTGATGCACTGTTAATGGGTCACCATTTATATTATCTAGAACATAAATACTGGCGAAGTCGATATAGTGTTTCTTTGCCTAGGTTGCGCCCTTGTGTTGGCGGCGTTAACCCGAAAGTTGAATTAACGGATATTGGTCTTGTTCAGTTAATCAGTGCATTTAGGTTGTTCAATCCTCAATTAGACATCAGTTTGTCTACACGTGAGACACCTGATTTCCGGGACAATATTATTTCTTTAGGAATTACTCAAACAAGTGCAGGTAGCTCAACGGAACCAGGAGGCTATTTGCATCCTAATGAAGAACTGAACCAATTTGAAATAGGTGATGAACGAAGTGTCTATGAAGTTGTAGCTGCAATTAAAAGCAAAGGATTAACTCCAGTGTTTAAAGATTGGGAGTCCGAATGGATTAACTAACCTTACCAGAGCTTCCGTATTCTTAATGTGAGTTGAATTATCCTGATTAGACAATCAATATCCGTAATTCAACTATTTCTACCTCAATATGCTCTAGTGATTAAAAACAATTTTACACATGAATGTTTTTGGTGAGAGTGTAAATGCAAAATGTTCTTCGACTGAGGCACTTG
Source organism: Parashewanella sp. 2304DJ23-3 (assembly GCF_056591695.1). Taxonomy (NCBI): domain Bacteria; kingdom Pseudomonadati; phylum Pseudomonadota; class Gammaproteobacteria; order Alteromonadales; family Shewanellaceae; genus Parashewanella; species Parashewanella sp. 2304DJ23-3. Next base: position 155,448 of record NZ_JBWQOH010000003.1, on the reverse strand, counting down.
ATTGAAGAGGGATTACATCAAAGTCTTTCATTAAGGTAGAGAATGCGAGTTTAATTTCTGTCATCGCTAACGAACGTCCGGGACACATTCTACTTCCTCCACCAAATGGCAAAATTTCATTGGTTGAGTTTGAATGGCTCCCAAGCCATCGTTCAGGTTCAAATTCAAAAGGTCGTTCAAAAGTATTTTTATCATTTGAACATGCGTTTAGCGCTAATATGAGAAGCGTACCTGCTTTTACGGTGACATCTTGCACGACGGTATTCTTTTTTGTCTCAATATATAGCAGCGGTGCTACAGGTTTTTGTCTCATGGCTTCAAGTGCAATTGCTGTAACGTATGTAAATCGTTGCTTTAGAATTTCAGGCGTGGTTTTAAAATCAATTTCAGTTAACTCATTCAGAATTTTTTGTTTAACCAGTGGCCTATCCGAAATTTGATGGACCATCCACGTAAGGGTATTTGCTGTAGTGTCTTCACCTGCGAGTAACATGGTAACAGCATTCGCAATGATCATCTCATCGGTAAGATCTTGATTTTTTTGTTGTGCTATCAGCATCATTTGCAACATGTTTTGTGGTAGTTGGCTCAATGACGGGTTCTGAATAAGAAGCCCTTTTTGATGCTGAATGAATTTTTGAACTTGTTCTTTAATGTAATTAATTGCTGAATCGAATCGTCTATCTGCGGGCATCTTCATATAACGCCACAATGGTATGGGAGAAAGGCATCTTTGGTTTATCATCGGGAAAATCAACTCTAAACTCTGTTCAAGCTTACTCTCTGATAAGTTTAACGTATTTAAATCTTCTCCAAATGCTAGGTTTGTTGTTATATCGACGGTATATCGTTTAAATTCTTTCAATAAATCCACGTCAGAGTCAGTAGAAGCGAGGTGCAAAAAACGCTTATGAAGACGCTGAGTGATTTTCATTAAAATTGGCGTAAAATTTTGTATATGGTTAGGAACAAAAATGGCTTCTGAAAGTTGTCGGTTTTGAACCCAGTTATCTCCTTCAGAAGAAAACACGCCATTAATCCCAGCTTCTTCGAATCTATCTTCAATCAAACTAGAACGCCTGAAAATAGTTGGCCTCTTTTTTAGAATGTCTTGAATACTAGCGCGGTCGCACACAACTAGTGCATCGTTAAGACCGAGTTTTATTCTGTAGAGATCACCATAGTTTTTAGACCAACTTACAAGCTTTTTGTGAATATCAGGTTTATTAAGGAGGCTAACATGTCCAAGCAGGCCACTCGCAGGTGGCATAGGCAAATCCTTAAGAGACAGCATTAATTCCTCCAGATAATAAAAATATTCTAATTATGCCTTTCATCTAAACGGTTAATGACTTGTTTAAATGACAACTCCTGATCTTCGAGCAATACTAGCAAATGAAATAATAGGTCAGAAGCTTCGTTGATTAATTCTTGTTTATCTTCAGTTGCAGCAGCTAAAGCCGTTTCGACACCTTCTTCTCCAACCTTTTGCGCAATTCGTTTAGTACCTGACTCAAAAAGGGAGCGGGTATAACTTGACGATGGACCTTTTTGCTTTCTTTTTTCAATCAGCTTTATTAAATTGAGTAGAAAAGGGTCTACCTCTTTTTCATCCCAACAACTTGTTGTGTTTAAGTGGCACGTTGGGCCATCGGGAACAGCTTGGATTAACAGTGCATCATTATCGCAATCAACTGCTATGGACTTTAAATGAAGGTAATTTTCAGACGACTCGCCTTTAGTCCAAAGTCGATTTTTACTACGACTATAGAATGTTACCTTTTCTTCAACTTGAGTCTTAATAATGGCTTGTTCATTCATATAACCAAGCATTAAAACTTGGCCAGAGTGGAAGTCTTGAACAATGGCTGGAACTAAACCGTTTAACTTGTGCCAATCAATGCTGCATATTTGTTCATCATTTAACTTTTTCATCTTATGGCCTTATACAAATATCATTAAAATCTAATTCGTTTTTGAGCTGCTCAATCGAAATAACACGCTTGTGAAATACACTAGCTGCGAGCGCTCCGTCTACGTTTACGTCTTTAAATACATCAATAAAGTGCTGAATCGAGCCAGCTCCGCCTGAGGCGATTAATGGTACGTTACAAACATCTCTCACTTTAGTAAGTTGTTTTAAATCATAGCCGTTTCTAACGCCATCTTGATTAATCGCATTTAGCACAATTTCGCCACAGCCAAGCTGTTGTACTTCTTCTACCCAATCTAATGTATTCCACTGGGTGAACGACGATGTGATCTCATCCCCAGTAAATTGTTTAACCTTGTAGTTGTTTGTATCAGCATCAAAGTACGAGTCGACACCAACAACAATGCATTGTTTTCCAAACTCATCCTGTAATCGTTGGATGAGGCTAGGATCAGAAAGTGCAGGGGAGTTAACCGACACTTTGTCTGCTCCATGCTTTAATACGTCACGGGCTTGATCGATAGATTTAATGCCACCAGCTACACAAAACGGAATATCTATTTGTTCGGCAATGCTTTTGATCCAATCTTTATCGACACCATAACCGTGAGCACTGGCCGTAATGTCATAAAATACTAATTCATCGGCACCTTCGTCAGAGTAAAATTTTGCAAGATCAACGATTTCACCGACGATTTCGTGGTTTTTAAATTGAACACCTTTAACCACTTTTCCGTCTCTAACGTCTAAGCAAGGTATTATGCGTTTTGCCAACATGAAATCGCCTCCTCGACAGTAAACTCATTGATCAAAAGCGCCTTACCGATGATCAAACTGTTCGCACCGCTTTGTTTAACTGCTGATACATCTGAAAGGTTTCCAATTCCGCCAGAGGCTTGCCAATGAATGTCAGGAAATTGCTGGTGGAGTTCTTGATACAAGTTAACATTTGAGCCTGATAACGTACCGTCACAACTGATGTCCGTCACCAAAGCGTGTTTTAGACCAACAATTTGATATTGATGAATCAGTTGTTCAATAGTGTATTCTGACGCTTGCTGCCAACCAGAAACCGCCACCACTTTATTTCCATTTTTGTCAATGTTGATGTCTAATGCTAAACAGATATGTTCATTGCCAAACTCTTTAAACCATTCAGACACAAGTTGTGGCTGCTTAACCGCTAATGATCCAATAACCACACGAGATACACCTGCATCAAGGAGTTCTTTGACTTGTTGTTTAGTTCGTATTCCGCCACCCACTTGAACGGAGGCGTTAAGCTCAGAGGCTAAATGTTTTATTAGTGTCAGTTGTCGTTTATCGGGGGATTTTGCACCCGTCAAATCGACAATATGGAGCCACTTTGCACCTTGTTGTTGGTAGCTAAGAAGTTGTGTAAGTGGCTCAACATCAAAATCGGTTTGTTGAGCATAATCACCCTGAAATAACCTTACGACTTTGCCATCAATGAGATCGACTGCTGGAATTATCATTTTTTACCTCATTGCACAGAAGTTAGAGAGTATTTTGGAACCAATAGAACTGCTTTTTTCTGGGTGAAATTGCAGTCCAATAAAATTATTGTGAGCAATTCCTGCGCTGAAATGCTGTCCATAATCACAAGTAGCAATGGTAAATTTACTGACTGGCGCACAAAAGCTATGAACAAAATAGGCAAAGCTCTTAGCATCCAGCCCTGCAAAAATTTGATGTTGTTCAAAATCAATCAGTTTATTCCAACCCATGTGAGGGAGTGATAGTTCATGACACTCTAATTCAATAATGTCTGTTGGAATCACGTTCAAACAATCTGTAACAACGCCACCTTCAGTTGATGATCTTGCTAACAGCTGCATGCCCAAACAAATGCCTAAAACGGGTTGCTGAAGGTTTTGTATCACGTTGATAAAATCAAGATCGTTTAAGGATTTCATTCCAGCTGGGGCAGCACCCACACCAGGTAATAACACTCGTGCACTGTTACTAATGGTTTCTGCGTCACTGGCAACGATGACATTGTCAGTAACTCGAATAAGCGCTTGATACACTGACGTTAGATTGCATACGCCGGTATCAATAATAACCGTAGCATTCTCCATGCGTTTGTTTGTCATAGTCACAAGGTTCCCTTACTAGACGGCAACTCTGTACCTTCAACTTTGATTGCTTGTCTTAACGCACGACCCAATGATTTAAATAATGCCTCAACAACATGATGTTCATTCTCACCTTCAGCACTAATATGAAGGGTGCAAGCCAGTCCGTCTGCAAAGGAGCGGAAGAAATGAGGTACCATTTCAGTAGCCATTTCTCCCACTTTTTCGCGGCCGAGTTCAGCCTGGTACTTACAATAAGCACGACCTGATAAATCAATCAGGCATTCACCACGTGATTCATCCATTGGCAGAGAAAAGCCAAAACGATTGATTCCTCTTTTATTCCCAAGTGCTTTACGTAGCGCTTGACCGAGGCTAATTGCGGTATCTTCAACACTGTGGTGGTCATCGATATGGAGATCGCCATTAACCATTAGATTAAGTTCAAAACCACCGTGGGTCGCAATCTGATCAAGCATGTGGTCGTAGAAGCCAATCCCAGTTTGTATTGTGCTTTTATTTGTAGAATCTAAATCGATAGCTACGCTTATTTGTGTTTCGCTCGTATTGCGTTCAACTCTAGCTTTACGGTTAGTTGTAGTTAAGAGTTTTACGATTTCACACCAATTCATGCTTTCTCGGTCGTACTTGATGGCCTTAATTCCCATAGCATTTGCAAGTTCAACATCAGTCACCCGATCACCAATAACTGCAGACGTTTCAAAATCGATGCAACCCTTAGTCAATAAATGTTTAACTAGGCCAAGTTTAGGTTTACGGCAGCTGCAATTATCCTCGTCAAAATGAGGGCATATAAGAACATCTTTAAAATCGATACTTTGGCTTTCAAATATATTCATCATCAAATTATGCGGGGCATCAAAATCGGCTTGAGGAAACGAATCCGTACCAAGCCCATCTTGATTGCTTACCATCACCAATTGATAGCCATAACTTTGTAATTCAACAAGTGCAGGGATAACATCAGGTTCAAACTCTAATTTTGAAATGCTATCCAACTGCTTATCTATCTCAGGTTCTTTAACCAATGTTCCGTCACGATCGATGAACAGTATTTTTGTTTTTGATGTAGGTAAATATTGAGGCATTACTGTTCATCCTTACGTTGTTTTATATTGTTAAATAAACTGATGAGAGCGGAGTTTTCTGTTGTGGAACCTATCGTAAATCGTATTCCATTTTTTAGTTTTTCAACGACATATCGGCGAGCAATAATTTCTTGGTTAACTAACTCATTCCAAACGGCACCTGCATCATCAAATTCGGCATAAACAAAATTGCTGGCACTAGGTAAAATCTTTTTTGCTATACCTTTTAGCGCATCTAATAACAGTTGTTTATTTTGTTCGATAAGCTGCCTTTGTTGCTGCATGAGTGCGATACCCATTGAAGACAATGCTTGCGTCGCAATTTGTTCTACAGGAACAGAAACAGGATATGGTGCCAACACCTTCAATACTTGTTGCGTGACTTGTGGTGATGCGATTAAAAAGCCACACCTCAAGCCTGCTAAAGCAAAAGCTTTCGATAACGTCCGCAATACCACCAGATTCGGATAATCTTTAACTAAGTCTGTTACCGTATTTTCAATTGAAAAATCGATGTACGCTTCATCAACAACAACTAAGCCATAAGGTGTTCTGTCAAGCACAGCCCTAATGTCATAGGGTGTAATAATGGTTCCTGTAGGGTTATTTGGATTGCAAATGAAAGTTAGCTTGCTTTTCTCTGCATTACACCAGTCAGAAGGCAGCGTGTAATCATCATTAAACGGAACTTGAACAGTACTGACCCCACAAGTTGTTGCTGATATCTGATACATACCGTAACTAGGCGCAAAATAGCTTATGCTGTCTTTGCCTACATTGCAGAATGTTCTAATTAGTAACTCTATTGCTTCATCAGCGCCACGAGTGCAAATAACGTTTTCAGCATCAACACCTGCATAGTTAGCATAGACTTCAATCAATCGCTCTGGTTGTTGCTCTGGATAACGATTAATCGTGTCGAAGTTCACAGCACCAAGGTCAACATTGGTAAATGGTGATTCATTCGCATTGATAAAGATTTTTCCCTTACCACCAATTCTGCGTGCACTTTGATAAGGTTTCAGATCAGACAAATCTTCCCTTAACAGCGATTCTATTGAACTTTCCATTGGCATTATGCTCTCTCCTTTAGAATCGCTTGCTTACGAACTTCTATCGCTAGAGCGTGTGCATCCAGTTGTTCTTCAGTGGCAAGCGCAATAACGGTATCACTGAGATTCATAAAACCGTCCTTGCTCAGTGTTTGTACGGTGAAGCGTCGTTGGAAATCAGCTAAAGACAAGCTCGAAACTGATTTTGAGTAACCGTACGTCGGCAATACGTGATTAGTGCCACTGGCATAGTCACCAACGGACTCTGGAGAATACGCACTAACAAATACTGAACCTGCACAGCGAATATCGCTCACCAGTTGCTGTGCATTTTCGGTTTGGATGATCAAATGTTCCGGCGCATAATTATTTGACACCTCAACAGCTTGTTTCAGCGAGTCGACAATGATCGTTCTGCTATTTTTCAGTGCTTCAATAGCCGTTTCATTTCGAGAAAGTTGCGTCAGGTATTGGGTAATTTCATCTTCAACTTCAGTCGCTAAACGATCTGATGTGGTAACAAGAATTACCTGAGAGTCAACTCCATGTTCGGCTTGTGATAAAAGGTCTGAAGCAATAAAACTTGGATTAGCTTGGTCGTCTGCAATAACCAAAACTTCAGATGGCCCCGCAGGCATATCAATCGTGCAAGTCGTCGAATTATCGGCTGCGATGTGATTTTTTGCCTGCGTCACAAAACGATTACCCGGGCCGAAGATTTTATCAACAGGTTTAATTGACTCTGTGCCATAAGCCAGTGCAGCAACAGCTTGAGCACCGCCAACTTGGTAGATCTCATCAACACCACATAAATCAGCAATGTATAAAATTGCAGGATTGATTGGCGGAGGTGAAACTAACACTTTACGTTCACATCCAGCAATCATGGCAGGGATAGCCAGCATTAAAGTAGTTGAAATGAGAGGGGCGGTTCCACCTGGTATATAGAGTCCTACCGATTGAATGGCTTCAGTTCTTAGCTCACACCTTATGCCTGGGCTTGTCTCAATTACCTCAGTTTGGGACAACTGCGCACGGTGAAATGTGTTGATATTTTTAAAAGCAACGTCAATCGCTTGCTTCAATTCTTGAGAGAGTTGCTCTGCAGCCGTCGCAATTACTGATGTATCAACCTTGAGCCCAGTAATGTCTACACCATCGTACTTTTTGGTTAATTCAAATAATGTTGAATCACCATTACTTCTCACTTGTTGAATGATGTTATCTACATTGGTTTTTAGTGTCTCATCATTCACAAGTTTAGAACGTTGAAGTACAGTGCTTTTTTGTTCTGCACTGAGTTGAGACCAAACGACTTGTTCCATCACTTACCCCATCATCTTTTCAATTGGTAGGATAAGAATTGAGCTGGCACCAAGTTGCTTTAATTCTTCCATGGTGTCCCAAAAAATATCTTCACTGCTAACTGCGTGAACCGCAACCATATCTTCTCTATTAGTCAAAGACATTATGGTTGGGTTTTCGGCTCCAGGAAGTAGGTCGATAATGTTTTGTAAGTTATCTTTTGGCGCATGGAGCATAATGTATTTGCTCTCTTTCGCTTGTATTACGCCATTGATACGAGACATGATTTTATCGATTAATTCTTGCTTGGTTTGGTCAATATTGCTGGATGATTGTATTACGCAGGCTTTTGAACGAAAGATAACGTCTTTTTCGATGAGGCCGTTGGCTTCTAATGTTGCTCCTGTTGAGACTAAATCGCATATTGCATCTGCAAGTCCAGCTCTCGGTGCTACTTCAACGGATCCTTTAAGCTTACAATCTTCAAATTCATAGCCTTTGCCCGTCATAAATTTGCGTAACAGGTTAGGGTAGGACGTTGCAATGCGGAGTTGATTTAATGACTCAATGCCTTGGTAGTCAAACTCTGATGTCACAGCCAATGATAAGCGGCATTGACCGAAGTCGAGGACTCGTATCTTTTCATAACTTGCAGATTTATTGACGAATTCACGCTCATACTGTTCTTCAACCAGCACATTTTCGCCAACAATGCCTAAATCCACAACGCCATCCATGACCAAACCCGGAATGTCATCGTCACGAACTCGCAAGATATCTATTGGAAGATTATCGGAATGTGCAATTAATCGCTGCTCATTAATATTTAAACGAATACCGCATGTTTTAAGCAGTTTTAGTGACTCAGTAGCTAGTCGGCCTGATTTTTGAAGTGCAATTCTTAATCTTGTCATTGGTTTGGTGTCCTAATAAAAATTCAATTTACTGTTTTTTAAGCCTAGATAGCTTTTGGTAACGGATTAAATCAGAAACTAAAAAGCCCCTGAATTCCTTCAGGGGCTTTAGTTAAAACTTCTATCAGTCCACCGGAAGGAAAATGTCCTTCGGCGGAGATCAACCGAAGGCTATCTCATATGGTGATGATGATGTTGTTTAGTTGCCTTCGATAATAAATTCATGAGTAATATCTCTGTCTATAATTTGTTATAAATTTTGTGTCTAAAAAATGTGCTTTTTAGCGTGTTTTTTAAAACTAGCCATTTTCTTTATTAAATGCAATAGCTTTGAAAAAATATTTATGTTTCGTTCAGCTTTTGCATTATGCAATAATTTGTTTAAGAAAATATTACACGTGCAGGAATATCGCTTGTCTAACCGATATATCAATCAAGTCGAACACTTTTTTATAGAGGGTGGTCGGTTAGATAAATCATTAAAACAGTATCGGTTCCGCGAGGGACAACAGCAAATGGCTTTAGCGGTTGCTGAAACCATAAAGGCAAATAGTACTGTTGTGGTAGAGGCGGGTACAGGTATCGGAAAAAGCTTTGCTTACTTAGCGCCAGCACTAATAAAGAAGCAAAAAGTCATCATTTCAACTGCAACAAAAAACCTTCAACAACAGTTATTTGATAAAGATGTGCCGTTCATTGTCAGCTTAACCCATCCAGCTGCACGGATTGCTATTTTAAAAGGGCTGAGTAATTACCTATGCATCCGCAATTTAGAAAGTGAATTGAACACGGCAAGCACTCTTTCTGAGTCCGTACTTAGTGATTTACTGAAAGTTCAGCAATGGGCAGAAATTACTAAAGACGGCGACTTAAACCACATAAATGGTGTAAATGAGTCTTCACCCAGTTTGAATTTGGTTAGAACAAGGCAAGGCGATTGCACAGGTAAAAAATGCGACTTTTATGCACAATGTTACAGTCGTAAAGCAAAACTCAGAGCAAGCGAGTCAGACATATTAGTCATCAACCACCATCTTGTTTTTAATGAGAATTTTCTGGCGAGAGAAGGCGATGATGAATACAAAATTGACGCTGATGTTCTGGTATTTGATGAAGCGCATTCTTTAGCTGATGTGCTTGGGCAATTAGGTGGTTCTGTAATTTCAGAAAGCTTAATACGCAGAAGTATTGAACAGATCGTTAAGTTGTTTAAAGCAGAAATTGGCGACAGTCCGCCTTTTTTGAAAGCAATTGAGTCGCTCTACGTTGCTTTAGATTATTTTAAACAGTGGTTAAGCCATCACAATATTTCAAAATTGACCATGAATCATTTGCTGTCTCAACGAGATAGCGCAAGTTGCTTTTGGGACATGATCAATGCCTGCACTGATATCATCAATCACGGAAATGTTCTGGTTGGGCGTAATCAACAATTTGATGCTTACATAGTTGAATTTAATGAACTTAAAGAGAAGGTAGAATCATTAGCTACGACGTCCGACGTTCGATTTGTTCAATATTTGAGGTTCGAAAATGGGCGCTTTGAATTTGATACCATTTTGCATGACGTAAAACACGAATTAGCAAAGTATATCAATGACAAAACCGCAACGATTTTTACCTCTGCAACGCTATCCATCAATGGCAAACTTAATTATTTTACTAAACCATTGGGACTACACAAAGCCAACAGCTATGTCATTGATAGTCCGTTTGATTATCAACGACAAGCAATGCTGTATATTCCAAGAGTGATATTGTCACAAGATGAAGAAACACGGCTGCATGCATTTCATAAACTTTGTGAAAAGCTGATCAAGGCTAATGAAGGAAAATCTTTTATCTTATGCACTAGCCATAAAGCCGTACGTACTATCGGTGCTGCATTAACCAGAAGCCTCCATTACCCCGTGTTAGTACAAGGTCAAACTGGTAGACAAGCATTGCTGAAAAAATATCGCATATTAGGCGATGCTGTTTTGGTCGGTACCTACAGTTTTTGGGAAGGTATCGACATCAAAGGCAATCAACTCAGTAATATCATTTTCGATAAGCTACCGTTTCCATCCCCTGACGACTTTTTTGTAGAATCAAAGAGTGAATATATTTCACAGCAAGGTGGCGATTCATTCTCGAACAATATCCTTCCAACTGCAATTCAAAAGCTAAAGCAAGGTGTTGGCCGATTAATCCGCCATGAAAATGATTCAGGGCTTATCACAATATTTGATGAGAGGCTGGTTAATAAAGCGTATGGGCAGTATTTCTTAGCGTCAATTCCCGATCTACATCGAACTCGTAGTTTTACAAAAGCGAAAGATTTTTTAGAAAGGCTATAAGAACTTGGTAAATTCTCGTTATAATGTCGAACTTCTATATTTAACCAGTTTGAATAAGTTTTAACGTTAATGACTCATAAAACATTACTTGCAATCGATACTTGTACTGAGCTTTGTTCTGTAGCCGTACAAGTTGGTGAAAAAATCTATTCTGAAGCCGTGGATGCTCCAAGAGAGCACAGCCAAAGACTTTTACCATTAGTAGAAAAACTGGTTACTGAAGCTGGCATTGCGCTTTCTGATCTTGACGGAATTGTCTATGGTCGAGGCCCTGGTAGCTTCACGGGCATCCGTATATGCACGAGTATGGCTCAAGGCTTAGCATTAGGTCAAAACCTTCCTGTGTACGGTGTTTCTACTCTGGACTCTATGGCGCAGCAAGCCGCTGACTTAGGCGCTGAGCATATCCTTTGTGCCATTGATGCAAGAATGAACGAAGTCTATTGGGCTGAGTACACGGCCAATAATAATGTGGTAGTGGCTGTGGAGAATGAAAAAGTATCTCGCCCTGAAAATGTAACTTTGATTCATAACGATGCTGAACGTTTTGTGGCATGTGGTACGGGCATTGACACGTATCCAGAGTTACTGTCGAACGTCAACAATACACACATCGAAGTTATGGCAAAGTTCCCTACAGCTGAATCTATGCTCAAGTTAGGTCAAAGTGCATGGTCTGAAGGTAAATTTACTCCAGTTGATGATTTAGCGCCGGTTTATGTGCGTGACGAAGTTACTTGGAAAAAATTACCAGGACGAGAGTAAGCTCCTAAGCGTTGCTCCCGTGAAAACGGGAGTGCTATGAGACTGAAATAGATATTGAAATTTAACAAGTCGTTAACTATTCTTTGTTTAAGCTACATTTATGGACAGGTAAATGAACATCGACTCAAATTTGTCGTATAACTCCATCGGTCAAACAACCTCGACCTCAACTGGCGTTGTTCCTGTTAATAATTCTCAGTCTAAAGTTGATAACGGTAGTGACTCACCTCAAGCTATTAGCGGCGAGTTAGTTGAACATCAGCGTCAGCCACATACACAGATAACAATAGAGCAATGGCGACACAGTCGAGTTCATATAGAAACAACAAATCCAATCAGCAATAAAGCCATATCTCAATATTTACTTACACAATTTGCAGTAGAAAGAGAAAATATCAGGCAGAATATAGGTATTGATACCTACGCTTAGAACTCTGCACACCTATGCAAAATAAAGCTCAACAATACAAACTTCATTTTTGGTTCTTTTTTATCTTGAGTGCCATTGTCATTCAAATTCCTATCGTCAGCATTCCTTTTAGTTGGGTCGAGACCTTTTTTCATGAAATTAGTCATGGCTTAGCAACATTAATAACGGGCGGCAGTATCAGTAAAATTCAATTACTGGCTAACGGTGCTGGTTATTGTTACAGCTATGGTGGATGGCCAATTTTGATCGCATTTTCTGGTTATGCAGGGGCTTCAGGCTTTGGTTTGCTTCTTTATCAGTTGGCTGCAACAACAACCTCTAAGTTCGCTAAATTTATTTCTGGCGCAATTACTTTTCTTATTGCCTTATGTTTAGTGTTGTGGGTAAGGGATGTATTGACGGTGCTCATTTTATTGGTGATCGCCTCACTCTTTGTTTTACCGCTAAAATTTGCTTCCTCAAGCTGGCTGAAATATTTGACCCAATTTATCGGCATGACGGTTATCATCAACGGTTTATTCAGTGCTGTTATGTTGATAGGGAGAGGGCATGTAGGGGATGCAGCCAATCTCGCTAAAATGACATGGTTACCTGCACAAGTCTGGACGGTTTGTTGGTGTATTATTGGTTGTTTGGCACTGTATCGCGCATTTAAAGTTCGATAACCCTTCACTTACTCATTATTAATTTTTGGTGCTATAAATGTTCAAAGGAAAAGAACTCGAAATAAAGCTTCCACATATAACATTGGCTGCACAAGAATGGGGTGAGTCGGGTAAGCCTATTCTTCTGGCTACACACGGGTGGTTAGATAACTCGAACAGTTTTGTGCCTCTCGTTGAATTTCTTAATGACTACAGAATCATTGCTATTGATTTTCCGGGGCATGGTTTGTCACATCATCGCCAAACGGGGTATCCGCTTCACTTAACCGACTATGTGTTTGATCTTGAGCAAGTTATCGAACATTTAAAACATGAATACGATATTGATAAAGTGAACCTATTAGCGCATTCCTTTGGCGGCATCATTTCTTTGATATACACGAGTGTTATGCCTCAGAATGTCGAAAAGTTGATCATGCTTGATATCCTAATGCCACTGTTTGAGATGGAATCTAATGCGAAACATCGATTACACCAAAGTTTGATCGACCATAAAGCTCAGGCAAATTTAGATATAACACTTAAAACATACTCTTCGATAGATACTGTCGCTAAAGTGAGAGAGAAAGTAACTGATCTAAACTATGCTAATTCAAAGTTAATAGTGGCACGTAACTTAAAACCAACATCAAACGGTGTTGTTTGGCGTACAGATCCCAAGCTTAAACTAACATCAGCTTGGCGTTTTAGTTTTCAGCAGGTAGAGTCATTAATCGATCATGTTGAAGTGCCTGTTTTAGTTATTTTTGGTAGTCGAAGTAAAGCGCAACTACAACTGAATTTATTCCAAACGAAATTCAGTTCACTTGTGAGTGAAGTCATTGAGGGCGGACATCACATCCATATGGACAACCCTAAACCCGTTGCGGATGCCATTCGTTCTTTCATTGACCAGTGATGACTAGGATTTTTGCTCTAGATATGTGATTATGAGCAGCTCAAATTCAAACGCACGTATGATATTCGGTAAGTTGGTATGATTCATTTATTAGAACATACTAGAAATAAGATGCGTATTTACTTTTTTATAAGCAAATTTGCTTAGTCGCTATTATTAGCATCGGGAGAACATAGTGGAACAACTTTGGCTAAATAACCTTCCTGAGGGTGTACCAGCAGACATCGAACATGGTAAGTATTCTTCATTAGTTGAGATGTTTGAAGAATCGGTAAGCAAATTCGCTGACCAACCTGCTTTTATGAACATGGGAGCAACAGTTACTTACAGAAAGCTTGAAGAACGCAGTCGAGCTTTTGCTGCTTACCTTCAAAATGAATTGGGGTTAAAAAAGGGCGACAGAGTTGCCTTAATGATGCCAAACGTTTTGCAGTATCCCATTGCACTTTTTGGTGTGTTACGTGCCGGAATGGTCGTGGTCAATGTTAACCCGTTATACACACCTCGAGAGCTGAAGCATCAACTCAATGACTCAGGTGCCAAAGCGATCGTTGTCGTTTCTAATTTTGCGAATACCTTGCAAAAAGTCATTGATGAAACACCTGTCGAGAATGTCATTATTTCGAGCTTAGGTGACTTATTAAGTACACCAAAACGTACCGTTGTTAATTTTGTCATTAAGTATATTAAGAAGATGGTGCCCGCTTATCATCTTCCACATGCGCTTTCATATCGTAAAGCCTTATCTAAAGGTCGACGCCTACAGTACGTTAAGCCAGAATTAAAAGAAGATGATTTAGCCTTCTTGCAATATACCGGTGGTACGACGGGTCTTTCTAAGGGCGCAATGTTGAGCCACAAAAATGTGGTTTCGAATGTATTGCAAGCCAGTGGCGCTTATTCACCGATCCTTGATAATGGCAAAGAGCTTGTTGTTACAGCTTTGCCGCTGTATCACATCTTTGCATTGACCGTGAACTGCATGTTATTTCTGCACAAAGGTGCAAAGAACTTATTAATTACCAACCCAAGAGATATTCCTGGATTTATATCTGAACTGTCAAAGTATGACTTTTCAGTATTAACAGGCGTGAATACGTTATTTAATGCACTTGTGAATAATCCTGAATTCGCCAACCTTAATTTTGACAAGTTAAAATTGTCGATCGGCGGTGGCATGGCTGTACAGCGTGCAGTTGCGGATAAATGGCAAGAGATCACAACAACTCGATTGTTAGAGGGCTATGGCCTTACCGAGGCGTCACCATTGGTTTCGTGTAATGCATACAACTCTGAAGGGTATAATGGCTCGATTGGTTTACCTGCACCGGGCACTGATATACAAGTCCGTGACGATAGCGGCCTTATATTACCTCAAGGCGAAACGGGTGAGCTATTTATTAAAGGCCCACAAGTGATGCAAGGCTACTGGGGCAATGAAGAAGAAACCAAAACTGTTATCGATGAAAACGGTTGGCTCTCAACGGGTGACATCGGCTATATGGATGAACAAGGTCTGTTTTATATTGTTGATCGCAAAAAAGACATGATTTTGGTTTCTGGTTTTAATGTGTTCCCGAATGAAATTGAAGATGTTGTTGCCTTACATCCAAAAGTTGTAGAGGTTGCGGCTATTGGCGTGCCATATGAGGCAAGTGGTGAAGCGGTTAAAGTGTTTGTGGTGTCAAAAAGCAAAAAACTGACTGAAAAAGATATCATTAAGCATTGTCGCGTGCACCTCACGGGTTATAAAGTGCCTAAATTTGTTGAATTCCGTGATGAATTACCTAAGACTAACGTTGGTAAAATACTTCGCCGTGAATTACGGGACGAAGACCTAAAGAAAACGAATGGATAAGTATCACTAAATGATGTTTGATAAAAAGTTTCCAGTAGTAACTTTTATAGATACACAAGAATCGCTTAACCAGCTGGTAGAGCAATTAAAGCAAAGTAATATGATTGCTTTAGATACTGAGTTTGTTAGAACTCGTACCTACTATGCTCAGTTGGGTTTAATTCAAGTATACAATGGGGATGTGCTTGCATTAATCG
Source organism: Parashewanella sp. 2304DJ23-3 (assembly GCF_056591695.1). Classification (NCBI taxonomy): domain Bacteria; kingdom Pseudomonadati; phylum Pseudomonadota; class Gammaproteobacteria; order Alteromonadales; family Shewanellaceae; genus Parashewanella; species Parashewanella sp. 2304DJ23-3. The sequence goes on along the minus strand of NZ_JBWQOH010000003.1, from coordinate 139,884 downwards.
ACCCTGTTTCAGGTATTAACTTAACTGAATTTTGGGGTTTGCTTAAAAACGAAAGCATTCTCAAAGTATTACATTCTGCCAGCGAAGACCTTGAGGTCTTTGCGCATTATGGTGAGGTAATGCCAACACCGTATTTTGACTCTCAAATAGGTGCAGGCTTTGCCAAGATGGGACATGGCCTTGGTTATGCTAACCTTGTTCATCAACTATTGGGCATTGAATTAGATAAAGGTGAATCGAGAACGGATTGGATAAAACGCCCGTTATCGGATAAGCAGCTCACCTATGCGGCTAATGATGTATTTTATCTTTATCATTTGTTTCCAATGCTCAAACAAAAGCTCGAAGAACTAGGGCGCTGGGATTGGGCTTTAGAAGAAAGCGCAAATATGTGTCAGGGCAGGTTAGATGCCATTGACTATGATAATGCCTACTTAAAAGTGAAAAATGGTTTTCAGCTCAGTCAAACTCAACTGGCTTACTTAAAACCTATCGCAAAATGGCGCTTAAAAACCGCCGTTAAAAAAGATATTGCGGTAGGGTTTATCATAAAAGATCATGCTTTAATTGCCTTGGCCAAGGCGAAACCAACTGCGTTTGCGCAACTTTCGCGTGTAAAAGAGTTAAATGAGCACGAAAAACGTAAGTTCTCAAAGGCCATCCTGTCTAATCTGCAACATGCCGATTTAGAAAACTTACCGCCAAAAATTGATGTGATTGCATTTAGGCCAGATTACAAACAAAGCTTTAAAGCGGTTAAAGCAAAGTTAGTCGCCATTGCTGAAAACAACGAAGTGCCCATTGAGATATTTGCTTCAAAAAAATACATTCATGACTTTTTGAATTGGTACTGGAGCGACAGTAAAGACAACAATCCTAAATTACTGATCGGTTGGAGAGGATCGTTAGCCTTATCCACACTCTCTACGTTAGAACTTTAATGAACAAGCCTGATTAATATCAGGCTTTTTTATGTGTGCTACTAAAGTAGATTCAGACAAAAATCCCAGCGTAAAAACATACATTAATGACTATGTTCATGCTTTACGTTATAAAGCAGAAGTTAATCCCACTTTTATATATTCAGTACGAATTAATCATGCTGTAAATGCTTGGACATAAAGACTTCGCATACTTGTTTTGGTATATTCTTCTGTATAAATGGAAGGGAAATAGATGCGCCAAAACGTTATTTTTTCTCTCGAAATAGGGTGTTATGCCTATTGTTCCTAGGATGAGTACATGTTTTCTCATATTAAAAAGCTATTTTCAAAAAAAACCTCAAATAAAATCCAATCAAGAGAGTTGGATACATATTTTATGACTGGATTAAATGAATGTAGTTGTATCCCTGAAATACGATATGAGTTGGTGTTGTGTCACTTAAGACATCAATCAAAGTTAGATCATGCAACGATTGAGTTTGAATTTAATGTTGATGAAAGTGGTTCTAAAGAGATCTTTGCGACAATAAGACATATCTACAACAAAGCTACTTGCGATAAAGCATGGGATGATAACTATATAAAAATGTATACATCGGGGCTCGTGAAAAATGCCATTCTAAAAAAAGCTGGCTCAAATGAGCATTGTGACTACTGTTTAGCCAGGTTTGATAAAATAATTCCTATTACAGTCGAAGTATTTAATGCATTTAATAAAAACTGTAGCTGTAAGCCTTATAAAGGTTCTTTTTTTGAACCAGTAATTAGCTTTGATAAATAGGCATACAAGCAATTTAACGGGACTGCAAACTGTTTGGCTCTTCACTGCACTTCGGGTTATAGCCAACCAGCATTTGCCATTTTGAATGGGCGTTAGGCCATTATTAATAAATATCGAGAATAGTATGTCTGAAGCTAACTGGGCTAGAAAAATTTGTGAACGCTTACATAATCAATTGAAAGATGAAAACCCTTCAATTGCAGTAGATACCGAACAAAGCCTTATGTATTCATTCGAAATATTTGAATATACTGATAACGATATAAGCAATCAAAATAATAAAAAATACAAAACAGATATATTGGTATATGAATGGGTAGATAAAAATAAATGGGTTCCGAGAGTTGTAATCGAGACAAAATACAAAAGTATTAACACCCACGATTCAATAACATACAGTAAGAAAGCTCATGATCATAAATCTTTACACCCATATCTAAGATACGGGATTTTTATGGGTAACATGGCAAAACCTGAAATACCTGCTCGCCTTATTCGTCATGGGTTAGAGTTCGACTTTATGGTTGCATGGGGCAGTTCTAAAGGTACAGTTGCAGAGTGGAATGAGTTTCTTTCAATTATAAAGTTTGAAATTGAAGCATCACGAGAAATGGAAAAGGTTTTAAGAATTGCTAAGCATAAACCTTCGAGTATTCACAAGCGGTTATTTATCAATCAAAATCATGCGTAGCATGCGCTTCAACAAGGGTGAATACTGGTTGGTTCCTACGCTGCGCTTCGGATTTTAGCCAACCACATTTGCCCGTTAACTGGGCGTTATATTTACAATCCACCAACGAGAATAGAAGTAATGAAAAGTAGTACGTTGAGTTTAATTTTATCTGTATCTTTAGTTGCATTAAGTGGTTGCGCTGCAAATAAATATGAATCGTCTAATGGATGGGTTCAAAAAGATGGTAGCCCTATTCAAGAGCAAGCTAAATTAAAAGCAGCATTGAAAGCCTGCGATCATCAAAGAACATATCGTGCAGCAATGATTGATACCGATGGTGATTCAATGCGTAAATTGTTGGCTGCTAGTTCCTGTATGGAAGAAAAAGGGTTTACTGAAAAAAAATAAATATACCGAGTACTTAAACAAGAGCTAAGCCGTTTGGCTTTGCTTCCTTGTCGAAAGTAAATACGCAAACATCTTACGCCTGTTAATTGGGCGTTACATACCAAAGGACGGTACAGCATTAATGGAAGGTTATAGATATTCAGAATTAGATTGGTTAAGAGTGGGGTTAATCTTCGCTGTTTTCATGCACCATGTGTTTATGCCGTTTAATGGTGATGGTTGGCATGTCATGAATGCTGATTCGAGTAAGTTGCTTGATGACATTATGGTTTACTTTGAACAGCTGCGTCTCCAATCGTTATTCTTTGTCGCAGGTGCAGCTAGTTTCTTATTACTTCAAAAAGTGAAAGTAACAGAATTTCTAAAGAGTAAATTTCACAGATTACTGATGCCCTTGCTTATCGGTATGATAGTCATAGTGCCGCCACAAGGGTATTATGAAAACATAAGTGATTATACAAACTTGGTAGATGCGTACCAGCAATTAGCATTGTCGTTTAATGCCAACCATCTATGGTTTATCGAGTTTCTTATTGTTTTTATGGTGCTGGCTATTCCAATCAATAAAGCATTATTGAGTAATGCGGGTAATGTGTTAATTCAGTTTCTTGAAAAGCTGGTTGATTCAAAATATGGGTTATTCTCTTTAGTGTTTGGCCTCATTTTGATCAGGCTGAGCTTAAAGTATTTTTTGCCATCACAAAGCAATGGCATAGAGAATCTGTCAGTTTCTGTGTTCTATCTTTGTTTTTTCGTTGCCGGAATGTGTTTTATTAAAAGCGCTAACATATGGCATTCTATCGCTCGGTACCGAAGAACAAACTTAATCATCTTTATCGTTAGCTCTGTGTTGTTTTATGCGTATTATTTTAAACCCGATATCAGTGATTACGTTTCATTAGAGATCAGGTGGCAGATATGGTGGTTGGTTTGTACTTTGGTGTCATGGTCTGGATTATTAACCTTAGTTGGTTATGCGAGTGCCTTTTGCAAGGAATCACCTCAATGGCTGCGTTCAGCAAATGAGTTGATTTATCCGTTCTATATTCTGCATCAGACTGTTATTGTCGGGTTCGCCTTTTATATCGTGCAATGGAATGCTGGGATAGCGTTGAAATCTATAAGCCTGCTATTGTCCTCTTTGTGCGTTTGCGTCACCATTATTTATCTAATGATAAAACCATTTAATGTGTCACGTTATATGTTCGGTCTAAAACTTCGTAAGCACAGTCGGGAGAATGGTACTCGTTAGCGATACCTTGTATATTCAAGTACGCTATTTCAGCGAGATAAAATTTGAGTAAGTCGCTTTATTGGTAGGAGAAGTATGGTGCAAGATCTTAGATTTCATCACATCGGTATTCCTACATCTGAGGATTTACCTGTTGAAGACTACAACGAAGCGTTAAAGCTTCATGCAGCAGGTTATTTCGACTCTCCCTATGCAATAGAATGGATGAAGTTTGATAAAGATAATGATCTTCCGGAGGTTATCAAAAAAGTTCCTCATGTCGCTTTTGTTGTTGATAATTTAGCAGAGGCAATTGCAGGTAAAAATATTGTTTTGGAACCAAATAGCCCTACAGAAGGTGTAACGGTAGCCTTTATTCTCGATGGTCGGAATTTAATTGAGTTAATGCAATTCGACAAACCCGAGCAAGAAGTTTGGCCTCATCCAAATAAATTCAAGATCTAGACGCTTTTCAGCTCGGTATCAGTAAACACTTTATGTGATGCTTTACACAAGTGGGCCCCAGTTTCAGGACAGTTATGGTCGAAGAAAATATAAAACAAGAAATTCTAAAAAGAATCAGAAATGCGGAAGAAGAACACAATGTCAAAGTGCTTTATGCTATTGAGTCAGGCAGTAGAGCGTGGGGCTTTGAATCTCCAAATAGCGATTATGATGTAAGGTTTATCTATTCTCATCCGAAGGATTGGTATTTATCCGTTGACCTTGACCATAAGCGTTATGTTATTGAATACGAGATCGTTGATGAAATCGATATAAATGGCTGGGATATTAGAAAGGCTCTGCAGCTTTTTGGGAAATCGAACCCAGCTTTTGTTGAGTGGTTACAGTCTCCCATTGTTTACGTTGATGACAAGGTGTTCGCTGAAAAAGCCCGAGAGCTTATGGGTGATATTTATTCTATAGAGAAGGGCATTTATCACTACAGAAGCATGGCGAAGACCAATTACCGTGGTTATCTGAAAACTGAAATCGTACCTCTGAAGAAGTACTTTTATGTCTTGCGTCCTCTACTTTCAATCATGTGGTTAGAAAAGTGTCAAGAACCTGCACCGATAGAATTCGACAAGCTTCGCTCTCTCATACCTTCTGATTCGAATTTAGATTTGACAATATCTGATTTACTGGAGAGAAAGAAGAGGAGCTTAGAAAAAGAACTTGCGCCAGCTGTTCCAGAGCTCAATGCGTTTATCGAAAGTGAACTCGAACGTTTGGAAAGCTATCAAGGATTGACTGAGTCAAATCAAACACACATAGAATTATTAAATTCCTTATTCCGTGACAGCTTGAGCTAACAGGCACATAGAAAGAATACTTAATGCGCCTTGTTTGGCTGCTAGCTTAATGTATAAATTAAAAAGGTAATTAAAATGGCAAGAAGTAGGAAATCATTCTCGTTTGTGCAGATAGCGATTGTCGCAATTATCGCAACGGTTATAAAGAATCTACTAAAAAGCAACATTGCCTATTTGAATAATGCCAACTTTGTGATGGATTTGTTGCTGTTCTCGGTTATCTTTATCCCTATAATGTATTTCGTTCTACCAAACTTAAAACGTTTATTCAGTCGAGATAACAGTTAACAGATCATTCAATCAATATTTACTCAAGTAGTAAGCCATGAGTCATCGAACTCTTGCATAATAATTTTAATAAACAGAGGCAAAAATGGATCCGTTTATTGCGAATAACTTCTTAACTTTTACTATCAGTATTTTGGTTTTTTTTGCTAGTATTCAAATAAATAAGCGAATCGACTTTTTGTGTAAATATAAATGAAACTTTTTTTACTATTATTAAGTTGTACTCTCTTATCCAGTTGTGCAAATGTGAGCTATCACAAGAGTAGCGTTGCATCTTTAACACATAAGCCAACTTTTGATACTGATAAGACCTATACCTATTATGATCGGGTCGTTTCAAATGTATTTGAGTTTGGCGAATTTGAAATTAAAGTAAATCCTCATAACTCAGTTAGAACAGACGGACGTTTTGAGTTAGCTTTTATTCCAGTTGAGCAATATGGCTCAAATATTGGGTCAGTCGGAGAATCTCCTTTTCAAATTAGTGTTAGTGTAAAAGGAGAGAAAGATAGAATTGGCTTTCTGCCTTTTAAATCAATACTCAATAATAATTTAGACGTTAAGCAGGTGAGGTGGCGAGAGCCTATTCCATCATGTGATTTTCATTATTCTCGCTGGATCACTTTAGAATTAAATTCAATGCACATTGTGAAAGATAGGCAAAGATATCAACAAAAAAAATGCCTGAAACAAGGGTGGGTTGAGTATTTACTTGTATTTAATACAAAGACGCCGAGTCCTGACACTAAATTTAATTTAGAGTTATCGTTTCAATACATCGATACGAAGAAACGAGTCAATAAAAAGCTTTTCTTTGAAGGTGTTAATTTTGTTTCGACTCAGACTCATTAAGACGAATATGCAAACGGTGATTACTTCCTTATACATTTGAAATATGAAGGTAGTTCAACACGTAATATTTTAACGAGAGAATGAAGCTGTTAAGTTTGTATACTTTGCTTTTTGTAAGGTAAAACTATACGTTGTGCATGCCTAAGTACGTTGATTTATGAATATTATGAAAAGGAAATTTGTACTTGAAGTTTTTACACAGAATATTATTGCTTTTAGCACTCGTATTTACTGCTATTGTTTGCCATGTGGCTGGTAATGCGACGGGTACAGTTACATTTATTATTTTGGGTGTCGCTTTCGAACTGCTGTTTTGGTTGCACTTAATTCCAAAAAAGAAGCAGCACAACAATTAATCACCTAATTAATAATCTAGAGCCGTTAAAGTAGGTAGAGCCAGTAGTTTTCTTTACGGCTATTTTATTTATGAAGATACATCAATATGAATTTGAAAGTTACTGTTCTAATCGCTGCGAGTTTATCCATTATCGGCTGTAGTACAAATCCTATTTATGAGAAAGTCGCACAATGTCGTGGCGCAGCACCAATATGTCTGGGAGTGGCCGCAATTATTGACGCATCATCAAATGCGAGTTCATCTGGGCAAAAATGTGCAGAGATGTCAGGTGTTAAGAAGCAGCAATGTATAAAGCAAGTTAATGAGCTAAAAAAGCGTATTGCGCAAAGCAGTAAGCAATAATTAATAAAACACTTGGACAAAGATGCAAACCTTTTCGTGTTTGCTCGTTCATCATGAATTACAATATATCTTTTGCCTGTTAATTGGGCGTTATTATTACTATGAATAAATTAACGTTACGTCTACTCTTCATTACAGATTATTTATTAGCCTTTGCGCCTGGCTTATATGATAGTTTTTTCCCCAGTGAAATTGTAGAAACTTTAAATTTTCAACTATCTGATGTTGAGGAATCACTCAGTCAATCAGATGATTTTATTGGGATCACTCTGATCATAGTTGCTATCGCACTTACATTAGTCTGTCTCGTTGGTTTACTTTTGTTTAAACCGTGGGCTAGACACGTATATTTATTCAGTGTGCTTGTTGCTATTCCAACATATTTCATGGATGAATTATGGCTTTTAAGTAAACCTGCTCAATTGTTGAGCGACGTGTCATACATGTTCAATGGTGGGATTATCGTGTTACTCTATTTCAGTTATGCGAGAAGTTACTTTTTACCATCAAGAACATAGGTAGAAACATTGGTATTAAACCGTCTAATAGCAATTGCCTTACTCTGCACATATATCATGGTTTTTACAGGGCAATTTGGTTATTACAAGGGATTTCAAGATGCTGTTTCTGCAATCGGTACAGTCAACAACTGGCAGGCAGGTAGTGGTGTCATTTATTTTTACCTCTATGCAATTATGAGTTTGTTCTTTATTGCATTTCTAGATTTTGCGGCTGAAAAGCTTTCACCAAGAACAAAAAAGTTTGGTGAAATAATCATAAAGCCTAATGTCTGGGTGTGTCTTGGGTACTTTATTGCAATCGCCATTTTTTGGTATTTAGAAGCATTTAGGTAATCGCTAGTAATTGACTACGACATTGAAAATAGTGTGTTAACGATCTATTTATCGTTTCGATTTATTAATTTTCAAACCCCTGTTAACTGAGCGTTATGAACGTTGCGGACACAGTAATTCAAATGATAATATTTTACGTAGTACATATATGAGGTGAACATGGAATTTTCATTACTCGCTGATCACCCGTCTGCAGCACCTATTGTGGCAAAGTGGTATTTTGATGAATGGTGTAAAGATACAGGGCGACACTCTTTAGAGTTTGTACAAGATAATGTCGTTACAGCAATCAATACTGAAACGCCACCAATGCTTGTGCTTTGCCACATTAAAAATGAATTAGTTGGTGCTGCAGAACTGAAAATAAGAGAGATGGATTCGTTTCCTGAGTATGAATTTTGGATTGGCGGCGTTTATGTTCATAAAGCATACCGCGGAAGGAGTATTGGTTCAGGTCTTGTTACAGAGGTTTTAAAAAGAGCTCAAAAAGCGAATATAACAAAGTTGTATTTACAGACTGAAAACTTATCGGGTGGCTTATACACCAAATTTGGTTTTAGACATTTACATCAGGTTGACTCAAAAGGCATACAAGTAACGGTTATGTGTGCTGAGCTTAATGCTTAACAATCGATGACTGTTCACAGGAGGGTATAACATTCAAGGAGAGAAACATGTATAAATGGCTTCACAGACTTCTGACTACCTTCATCACTATAAGTGTTTTCGGAGGTTCTATTTATTTAATGGTTCAGAAATTGGAGTTTCCTATGTTTGTTGGGTTTTTAGTAGGGGCTTTTCTGACGACTATCGCTGTGGCCCTTTTTTTGAAGATACCGATGATTTGCAACCAAGCAGGTTGTAAAGGCACCGCTCGGATTGAGTTTGATGAATATTTGTCTGATAAATGGTATCGACACTTTTTAGTATCTGGTCATCGTTGCAACCAGTGTGGACATTTTATTAGAATGCCGAAAAATTCATCTTCCAATGTTCATAACAGTTAACCTATTATTCTGTTAGTTACATATGGTATGGGCTTGTTGTTACTTTAGATGCGCAAGTTTGTATAAGCCCGATACAATCATTATCTAACATAGCGCATTCATTGTGCTTTAACATTCCTCAGTTTCACTTTCTTGAACGTCAAAAACTTCAACAGAACAAGAGCTATTGTTAATGAATATCCTTCTTATTCCTGTTAAGGTGACTTTTACTGGCCTAGTGATTGAAAAAGTAAGAATTTTACTTTTTCAGGTTGTTCAAATATGGCTCTCACAGTCTATTACTGCTTGGTAATAGATCGTGAATAAATAATAAGAACAACTTTGAGGGATCATTGACATGAGTCAGCAGCAAATAGGGCCACAATTAACATCCAGACAAGATGAGATTTTATTATTGATCTCTAAAGGCCTAACGAATAAAGACATTGCTGAGCTATTAAACCTTTCTGTTAATACCATAAAGACTCATGTTTCAGCATCTTTTTTGATTTTGGGGGCAAGCAATCGCGCTGAAGCGATCAGTTTATATAAAGCACGCCAACAACATTATGACGGTATGCGCCTGCTCAAGCTTTCCGTTAAGAGTTTCAACCATGAAACAGATCTACTTAAGGACGATCTCGAAAAGCGATTGCTGGATTTTGATTTTTTTGAGCTCAGTGATCAAGCAAATGTCGATTACATTTTAAATGTCAAATACAAAGCAGGGAAATACCATTTAAGCTTGTATCATTCAGAACATCAGTCTTTATTGTGGCAAACATCTGAAAGCATTTTGAAAGAACTAACTCAACTGGCAACAGCCATTGAGCTTACTCATTTAATTATTCATCATTGTATCAAGCATTATCAACCATCAAACGATGAACAAGGGTATTTACACTTTTATCATGGAGTAGGGGCTTTACTACACGATTCCCCACAAAAAAGAGTGGCCAGCTTACTGCACATACAACAAGCAAGAACAGTTTTACCAGATATTGCAGTTGTTCAAGCGCTCAGTAGTTTAATTGAATATAGAAACTTGATAGAAGCACCAAAAACGACTAATACGTCTTCGACAATGACCAAAATTACCTTGCACGCCAAAACGGCTTTAAGTTTGAAAAAGACGTGTTGCTGGTCTCATCTTTCGATGGCTGTGAATCACTTTATTAATCGAAATGTTTCAGAATCTATTGAACATTCAAAAGCGGCTGTGGCCCTTAATCAAGCAAACTACATGGCCTTACGTTTTCTTGCACAAATGTACGCATTAAATGGTCAGCATACGCTAGCGCTTGAAACGATCGATCGTGCGTTAGAAGTGTATCCCGCACTGCATTGGCAAGGCGTGATGATGTCAGCAAAAGCATTGGTGCACTTTGCTCTAAAGGATTACACATCGTGTATTTCATATTGTCAGCGTAGTACTGACTATATTGAAAGCTCATTATTGAATCATTTGGTTTGGATTGTAAGTTTAGTCGCAACAGATCAACAGGGTGAGCTTAAGCGAGTTGTTGATACGCTTCCCGCTTTTAACGCTGCTGAATATAAGCGATTACTTGCGATGCTCCCTGGAGACTCCATTTCTCAATTTACTGCTGTGTTACATGACTTATCAATACTTCCTAAACAACTATAAGAATTATTCAGCCTCACCTTAGCTTCTTAGATATTTGTCATTTTTATCGTGACAAATTCTAAGTAACTCTCTTATTGAAACGTCCTGCTCAGTTTAATTTCACCCAAATAGGTGAATGACGACAGATGTTACATGCTTCATATTACGAAGCGCTACGAGGGTCTGTTGATCTTTCGTGATTGTTTTTGCAGCGATAAATTGGTTATTTTATGCAAGGCAGCGCTTGTGCGGTTTGGTTATTACCGACATATAAAACTGTCGTTACTTCGTTTCCAAATAAACAAGCGATAACGCAGTACTTTTTATTTTGAAAGAGCAACCAATTTTCGCTTTCTCTTTTTTCGATGCTTTTTAGCGTTCACTGTCCTGTGTTGTGACCAGCTCACTTAGATGACTAAGCTTCACTGCTCACGCCTTGAACAGATAAACGCTAAAATAGCACAAAATTTAATCCTGAAAGATCAACAGACCCTAAACAAGAAAAGGATATAATTATAATGACAAGCCAATCAACACAATCAATTAATGAATTTAACTCTGGCGATATAATGCTTTTCAAAGGTGACCCAGAGCATAAGTTAAATTGGTTAATCATGCACTTGAGTGATTCTGAATATACCCATGCCGCACTTATTTGTGAAAATGGAGTTTTAGCCGATGAAGGTTTATCTGGTTTAGCTAAACACCGATTTTATGAAACTAAAGACGGACGCTCGGTCAGTGTAATGCGACTCGCTTCAGCCCATGATTTTACCCCGTTAATGCAAACCGCTGAATCCTTGATAGATGCAAAGTTACCCTATGATAAACCTGGATTAATCTTAGCAGGGTTATTGTTACTACATAAAAAGCTAACAATGAATTGGGTTACTCAAAAACTGGTGAGTCGAATTTTAAATGCCATTAGTAAACAAATTGATGTCACTTTATCTCATGGTACTGACAGAATGACTTGCTCTCAGTTTGTTTCTGCCGTTTATACACGCTCTGGAAGTGAATTTGCTTTAAACTTTGTTAATGCTGATCTTTTACAAGCTACGGTTAAACAAGGTTTATTGATGGATTGTCATGCTTTTCTTCAACAAAGCGAATTACCGGTACAACTTATGACTTCTCAGGAAGAAGAGGTGGACGTAGATCTACTTATTAGCGACTTAACTGAAGTTCTTAAATCACCCAGAACAGAACCAGAAACGCCTTTACTTGCCGAAACCATCCAATCTGTTGCACTTTTCTCACAGAGCCTAACGCAGATTTCTGACTCTAAAAAAGCCATCCATACGCTTATTGAAGGTCAAGAGATGTTTATCACGCCTGGTGATTTGCGTCGTCATTGTGTCAATTTAAAGCACGTTGGCGATAGTCAAGTAGAACGTTGCGATGATAATTTGTAGATAAACCCCACTCATTTGCGTTGTTCTTTATTAAAAGCCAACTGGAGTAAAGGTTGGCTATAAGATGTTCTTTGTAAGTACTCTTTTAAATCTTAATTTTTCGCCGCCAACTTACTTCTTATCAGCCTCCAGCCACCCATTTGGGTGATGAAGTTTTAATTCCACCTCTGTAGCATTTTCATTATCGATATATTTGTACTGCATACGTCAAAACATACATTACTTAAAGATTGATTTGATAAGGTCAAACTATGCTCGCAATGAAAGGAAGATCGGTTGCAACACCACATAAACAGTTAAATACAAAATTACCGTTAGTTGGATACGGGTTAATGCTAGCAGGACTGGTATTTCCTATTGTGCTGCTTGGAGGCATTTCATGGTTGATCTTTTATAGGAAGAGCAGTGATTCATACTTCAGGAATCATTTCGAATTCATCAAGCGCACGACCATTATAGGTGCCTATCTTTTCACTGTAGCCTTACTGTTTGATAGCTTATTCGTTGGATACTCCTTAATATTCCCGATATGGCTTTGGTGGCTATACCGCCTTTTGAAAGGTTTTTTATTATGTCTGTGTAATGGAGTACCTTATGGAAAAAATAAGTATGGATAATACAATGATAAAAAGGTTATCTTTAATTTGGTTATTTTTTATTGACCGAATAGAAGGTGGTCGTGTTCATCTTGGCTTCGTGAAAGCAAGGAGTATTTAAAAAGTACTTAGAAGTCGTCGTAAGTTGCTCAGATCGTCAATTTTTTGCTTCAAAAAATCACTAAGCGAGCGTTTATGAATATAAAAAAAATCACGACAACCGAGTTAGATGACTTGGTTATGCTTTTTGATCAATATATGGTTTTTTATAAGCAGCCATCAGCACCTGACGTATATCGAGAATACCTACACGAACGCTTAAAAAACGATGAAGCAACCGTTTTTATTTCTTATGACCCAAATCAACAACCCGCAGGTTTTGTATTAAATTATCATTCGTTTTCTTCAGTATCACTAGGGAGGATAATCGTGCTGAACGATTTGTTCGTCTCACCAATATATCGAAAGCAAGGTATCGCCAACCGTTTGATCGGCAGTTCAGTAAAGTTAGCGAAAAGCATAGGCGCTATTCGAGTGGACTTAAATACAGAAAAAAACAATTTCTCAGCCCAATCCCTGTATGAGAAAATCGGATTTATAAAAGAAAATGATTATTTTTCTTATAGTTTTGTCGTTAATTAAATTCGCTATAGCTATTTTGATGGATAAATATTGGTATTGATGTTTTTAGCTGCTCCAGAACACCAATAAACTTAATTAGCCTGTTAACGAGGCGTTATTTCTGCATGGATGAATATATGAAACATTTGGCGCTTTTATTCGTAACTGTTTTTATGATTGGTTGCACGAGTTCGCTCTGGAAGAAACTGACTTATGTCGAGAACGTCGTAGGTTACTACTTTATTAAAGAGAAAAATTTATTGCTGATCGAAGGGAAAAAATACAGTTATATTATTGAAGCGCAGCCATTACTTGAAAAAACCTTGTTAACCAGTCGCAACATCAATCTTGTGCCAACATTTACAGAGTTTGAGCTCGATGCCTCGAATAATATTTCGGGTAACCTAAACCTAGCGTCATTTAATCATGAGGATAATGACAAGTTAGTACCCTTGGGTTTTATAAAAAGTAAAAGTGGCACTCTTGAGCGTAACTTTTCAATATCCGGGCAGCGTTATGAAGTAAAGGGAGACTTTCCATTTCAAAAATTGGAGGGTGACCATCGCTTACAGGTCAGTATTCCTGAAGCTCATATTAGAAAGCTTGGAAAAATCATTGCAACGCCAGCTACTCTTGCAATCGACGCCGTCGGTGTTGTTGCAATAGGCTCTGTGTTTGCGCTTGCTGGCATTGCTAATGGGATTGACCATATGTAATACCAATTACAGTAATTAACTTCCCACTCAGCAAGAGAATAAGAATAATGAAGTATGAACCTGTAAATTTTAATGAAAAATATGGCCTTTTTACGGAAACTTGGTCACCAAAAGTCATTGCTGAAATGAATGATTATCAATTTAAATTAGCAAAAGTTGAGGGCGAATTTGTTTGGCATGCTCACGATGATACGGATGAAACATTCGTGGTCATCGATGGCACTTTAATCATTGAATTTAAAGATGGTAGAGTAACGCTGAATGAAGGTGAAATGTTTGTTATCCCCAAAGGTGTAGAGCACAAGCCTATTGCCGAAAACTTGTGTAAAATCTTACTTATTGAGCCTAAAGGTATCGTCAATACAGGTGATTCTGATAGCACGCTTACCGCAGAGAATGATGTTTGGATATGACTATCCCCTCAATATTTAAGAGGTTACACCTAAGAAGCAGAGTAAGAGTTTCCTCTGAAGTGTTATCATTTTGATGAATACAATTATATCGAGATAAAATGCAATATTTACCATTTGTTTTAGTTTTGCTTGTAGCGATTGAGCATGCGTATATTTTAGTCCTTGAGATGTTTCTCTGGACCAGAAAAAGAACCTTAAAAGTATTCGGCATCACAAAAGAAGAAGCCGAAAACACAAAAGTAATGGCTGCTAACCAAGGTTTATATAATGGATTCTTGTCAGCAGGATTATTTTGGGGGCTTTTTCACCCACAATCGAATATCGGTCTGCAAGTACAGATCTTTTTTCTATGCTGCGTAATTACTGCTGCAGTTTACGGGAGTATTACCGTTAAAAAATCAATTTTGTTGGTACAAGGTTTACCAGCTTTACTCGCATTAATTGCTGTGCTTGCTTAATAAACATTTCAAAAGATTTTAATTGAAGCACATTAAAGGGAATAAAAATGAAAAAATTAATGATCATTCCATTACTCATTTCTTCAACTTTTTTGCTGTCAAAAGAGGCGAGTGCAGGGCCATTTACGGAACAATTATCAAGGTGTCTTGTAACATCAACTTCAGTTGAAGATCGCAACAACCTTGTTCGATGGATGTTTTCTGCTGCAGCTAAGCATCCAGCCGTTAAGGACTTAGTAAATGTAACACCTGAGATTCTTGAAAACTCGAATAAAAAAATGGGCGAACTGATGACTCGTTTGTTAACTGTATCCTGTTTAAAGGAAACAAAAGAAGCATTAAAATATGAAGGTAATGCAACGATAGAGGCGGGCTTTAACGTCTTAGGACAAGTTGCAGGTAAAGAAATGTTTTCACACCCTCAAGTAGCAGAAGGGATGTCTAATCTCGAGAAATACATTAATACAGAAGCTATCGACAAACTGATCAAGTAGATTATCTCAATATATGGAACCTCACTTTGTTGAGGTTTTTTTATTTGTACCTTTCAAATAACCGCTATGCATTTATAGTTAAATAAATATTTTTACGTCAATAGAATGAATCACATGGAGGTGATTCTATGTCTAAAAATCTAATAGCTTTCTTATTTTTAGTTATACCGTTTGATGTTAATGCTACAAATTATGATGTGCTCATTACTCATGTTGACTATCTCGATGTAGAAAATAATGAACTCATTGAATCTGGGTTTATAGGCATTAAAAATGGAAAAATTATTTACATCAATAAATCGATACCGGACTCTACAAGTGCATCTTAAATTATAGAAGGGGATAATTTAATCGCTCTACCGGGCTTCATTAATACTCATACCCATTTATGGCAGCATGTTGCAAAGAGTTTTTCTCCAACAGATAATCTGCAACACTGGTTAGAAATATACGATTATGCGTTTTACTTTGATAAGCAAAGCATGTTCGATGCAGTTTATGTTGCGGCAAAGCAAGCGCAACTCTCTGGTATTACAACTGTCGCAGATTTTGCATCAGCTAATTTTTTCTCAGAGGCATTATCTGGAACCTGTGAAGCATTAATCAGTTCTAATATGGATGGTGTTCTAATTTGGTGGAACCCATCCGCTTTTATGCCTTATGACGCAAAGTTAAAGGCCATTCCTCAGTTACAAAAGCAGTGTCAACCACTCGAAGTATGGATGGGACAAGGACCGATTTCATTCTTCCCTTTGCCGGCAATTAAAGATGGAATTACATTGGCTGAAGATCTTGATCTAGGTATCTCTGAACACACAATGGAAAATATTCAAGAACAGAGGGATGTTTATAGCGGGCTTGTAAATTATCTAAAAATGTATGGAGAAAACTTGTCATCAAGCGATAGGGCAATGATTCAATCTTTACTAGAAGCAAGTCCGCCAAGTGATGTTAATAATCTTATGACCATAAAACGATTGGCAAAACAGGTGCTTGAACTTTCTAAGGATACATTAACACAAAGTGACATTAAACAACTTGAAGTTTTAAATAACTATGAAAATTACTTCTCACAAATTCCTTTACTCGATTACCTAGGCGCACTTGATCTAAATAAGCCTTATCTATCGATACACAGCGTTTGGCTAAATGCATCTGATATCGAAACTTTTAAAAATAAAAATGCCGCAGTTGCTCATACACCTGGTTCCAATATGTATTTATCTTCTGGAATAGCGCCAGTTATCGATTATTTTAATAATGACATCGAAGTGGGTTTAGGAACCGATGGAGCTGCGAGCAATGATGGCATAAATTTTTTTGAAGCTATGCGTGCTACTTGGAACATTCAAAAACTTCATTATTTAAAAGCCGATTATATTCACGCTAATTTAAACCATTGGAGAATTTTGTATGCAGCAACACTTGGCGGGGCTAAAACACTTGGAATAGAAAATAAAACAGGTTCATTAACGAAAGGGAAAGAAGCTGACATTGTTCTTCTAACCAAAAATGAACTTGGCTTGTCTCCCTGGATTACAAATGAAAATGCAGTTCCATTACTCATTTATGGTTCGAATAAACGGAATGTTTACCATGTAATGTCAAATGGGAAGTGGGTCGTGAAACAAGGAAACCTTGTTGGCGATACTTCTGCTGAATTATCTCAAAAACTCACAAATACAACACAAAAGTTAATCAAATTAGAACGTTTTGGGAAAACATGGAAACGACAGTTCTTAGTCTCTGTACCCCAGCATTTGAACCAAGTTTATGACTCATTGAGAAAGCTTGATGAGGTCAGCTTAGTCATTATCAATGATACAGAAGAGAGTAGAGTTATTGAGTTGGCTTTTTCAGGTCAACCGTTTGGTGGGGCTTCGGCCTCTATGTTGTCACGCAAAACCTTGAATCGATTTCCATTATCTAACCCCGAAGCGTGGTGGACAAAAACCATCAAGATTTCGAAAGGAAGTAAGCTCACAATCATTAAAAACACTGGGAGTTATGATTACACAATTAATTTAGATGATAAAACTATTGGGGAAAGGAAGGGTGTTGATGAGCAAATTTATATTAATCTTATAGATAAAAACGAGTATTAAATGTTTAGTACTTTACGCATTAGATTATCTCGCCCGTACACAGGTGTATGGGCGAGATAATAGTTTAATTACGCTGCGTAATTAGCTTGATTAGCTGACTTAACCATTGCTGTTAACTCTTCTGGATCAAAATCATCTACATTGATTGATTTTAAACGTCCAAGTTCAGCACGCTTCATAAGCTCAACCTCTTCTGCAGTAATACAGTCAAGTTCAACACCTTTTTCAGCAACTTTATCTAGCCACATGAAAGGAATTTTCTCACCTGCCATTTCACAAATTCGCTTATGAATTGGCTCACAGGCAATAAGGTCAACGAATGTTTGCTCTTGTATGCCTGCAATATTATATTGAGTTGGTGTTAAATACTGACCTTTTGCAAGGCGATCTCTTGATGCACAAGGTGTTTGCATGATTTTTGCTACTTTGTGATCTAACACATCACTCGGTTTTGTCACTGGGCGACCAAATGGGAAAATGACGAGCCTAAGAACAGGCCCTAGACCCATTGGGAAGTTATCGAGTAACTCGTCAAGTGAAGTTTGCAATTTATGAAGTGCATCTTCACAAGCCCACTGGACTAATGGTAAATCTTCGGTTAATCGTCCTTCATCGTTATAACGCTTTAACACACCAGACACGAGATACATTTGGCTTAATAGGTCACCCAGTCGAGCAGAAACTCGCTCTTTTCTTTTAAGTTCACCGCCTAAAGTACCCATAGCTAAATCAGAGAGTAGGGCTAAGTTTGCACTAAAACGATTCATTTGTTGATAGTACTTTTTAGTTTTATCTGAATACGGGGTATTAGAAAATCGTGAACCGGTTAGACCTAACCAAAAACTTCGCACGAAGTTACTAATTGCAAAACCAATATGACCAAATACAGCATTATCAAACTTACGTAATGACTCTTTGGGATTCGGATTAAATGCTGCTTCCATTTCTGGTAATACATAAGGATGGCAACGTATCGCACCTTGACCATAAATGATCATAGATCTCGTTAAGATGTTCGCACCTTCAACGGTAATCGCAATTGGAGCAGCTTGATATCCGCGGCCTAAATAGTTGTTTGGGCCTAAGCAAATGCCTTTACCGCCATGTATATCCATTGCGTCAATGACACACCTCTGCATACGGTCAGTAAGGTGATATTTAACTATTGCAGAAATTACAGAAGGCTTTTCACCTAAGTCAATGCCTGTAGTGGTTAGCGAATTAACACCATCCATTAAGTAAGCATTACCACCAATACGTGCCATTGGTTCTTCGATTCCTTCAAGTTTACCAATGGGTAATTTGAATTGACGACGAATTCGTGCATAAGCACCAGTAGCAACGGCAGCTGTTTTGATACCGCCTGCAGCGTTTGAAGGCAATGTAATACCGCGACCAACAGAAAGGCACTCTACAAGCATGCGCCAACCTTGACCTGCCATTTCTTTGCCACCAATGATGAAATCAATAGGAACAAAGACTTCGTCACCTTGAGTTGGTCCATTTTGGAACATACAGTTAAGTGGGAAATGACGACGACCAGTAATTACACCTTCTACATCTGTAGGAATGAGGGCACAGGTGATACCGAGTTCTTCTTGGTTACCCAGTAAATGTTCAGGATCTCTGAGTTTAAATGCTAAGCCTAATACGGTGGCAACTGGTGCGAGTGTGATGTAACGCTTGTTCCACGTTAACTTCATACCTAATACTTCTTCACCTTGCCATTGACCTTTACAGACAACACCGTAGTCAGGAATCGAGCCTGCGTCACTACCAGCTTCAGGGCTTGTTAAAGCAAAACATGGCACTTCAAGGCCTTTGGCCAAACGCGGTAAATAATGATCTTGTTGCTCAGGTGTACCATAATGCTGGAGAAGTTCACCAGGACCTAATGAGTTTGGTACACCAACAGTTGATGCAAGTTCACTACTCACACCAGCTAATTTTTGTAACACTCTAGATTGGGCGTAAGCAGAGTATTCTAGACCACCAAATTTTTTCTTGATGATCATGGCAAAGAAGCCATTATCTTTTAAATATTGCCAGATTTCTTGAGGTAAGTCGGCTAACTCATGTGAGACTTGATGTTCATTGAGCATGCCACATACTTCTTCAACAGGGCCGTCTAAAAATGCTTGCTCTTCATTTGTAAGTCGTGCAACCGGAATGTTATGAAGCTTTTTCCACGAAGGCGCACCTGAGAATAAATCAGCTTCCCACCAAGTTGTTCCTGCTTCAATTGCTTCTCTTTCAGTTGAAGACATTTCAGGCATGATGCTTTTGTAAAGCTTCAAAAATGGTTTTGAAATGAACTGTCTTCTGAATGATTTTACGTTGAAAGGTAATGCTATGATTACGAAAATTGCGAAAGGCAATGGGCTTCCAACATGAAAGTACGAAGCCGCAGCACAAATCACCGCAGCAGCTATGGTCGTGGTTAAAAGTGAAAATCGTAAATATGCACCCGCAGCAATTACTACTAATAATGCACATATCCAAAGTAGAGTCGTCACCGTAATTCTCCTTATTTGATACAAGCTAGATCACATATCGCAAAATCATGGTTGCGACTTAGATCAAAGTATAGCTCGTGGTCAGACCTCTGTCTCATTTTAACGTTATACTTAACCTAAAATTAATACAAGCTTTTTCAAACATCTGTTTAAAAAATGCGTTTTAATTTCAGCTTTAGTTCAAAAAAGAATGTGTAATGAAATGGTTAATCTAGAATATGCGTCAAACAAAAGCTAAAATTAACCTAATTTCATATTTCAATTTGAGTTGTTTAAATGTGCGAACTCTTGGCCATGAGTGCCAATGTACCAACAGATATTGTATTTAGTTTTACAGGCCTTATCGAACGAGGTGGGAATACTGGCCCTCATGTTGATGGTTGGGGAATTGCTTTTTATGAGGGTAAAGGTAATCGAATATTCAAAGACGTAAGCCCAAGTAGTGAATCTCATATTGCACAGGTCATAAAAACCTACCCAATTAAAAGCGAAGCTGTGATCAGTCATATTCGTCAAGCTAATCGTGGCGAAAACTCCTTAGAGAATACACATCCATTTAACCGTGTGTTGTGGGGCAGAAATTGGTGCTATGCCCATAATGGTCAATTAAGTGATTACCATGATGTCCTTGATGTTAAGCGTACATTTCCTGTCGGAGAAACCGACAGCGAATTAGCGTTTTGCTGGATACTTGAACAAGTGGTTAATAAATTTGGTGAAAAAGAGCCTGAGGATTACTTAGCTGTATATAAATATATCGCCACATTGGCTGATGAAGTAAGAAAACTGGGGGTCTTTAATATGATCATCAGTGATGGACTGCATTTGATGTCGTTTTGTGGCAATAACCTTTGCTATATCACTCGAAGAGCGCCTTTTGGTAAAGCAACACTTAAAGATACTGACGTAACGATCGATTTTCAAAAAGAAACAACACCAAACGATATTGTTACCGTTATTGCCACTCGTCCATTAACTACCAATGAGGAGTGGCACATTTTAAAGCCTGGGGACTGGAAGTTATTTAAGCTCGGGGAACTTGTCGCTACCGGAGAAACTGTAGCTGTTAATGTAAATCTCTAATTGTTTCTTTCCTTTCTTCAAATGTGAAAGTTTAACTGGCAGATAAGCAAGTTTTGGCGCCATCCATATATATGTTTGGCGCTTTTTCTTTTTTCTCACAACTTCGAGCTTTACGGTATCGTATTTGATTCCATTTATTTCAATGACTTCCTCGCCATCTATTTTAAAGGTGTAATCATCTTTTTTATTACTCTTGATTAGCTCGTATTTATAAGATTTTTTATGATTAGCAACATCTAAACGTAATTGAAGCTGGATAGATAACGAATCATACAGTTCTGGGTGATACTCAAATTCTTTTTTATCACCTTTATAGCGGCTATATATTTTCTTTTGTTGATCGAGAAAAACTAACTGCTCCTGATAGTCACTTCCTGTGCCTTTTCTATCATGAAAATAACGAAGAGGCTTAATCGTATTATTCTCAACAGAAAACTCACTCGATACTTCTCTGTTGTCGGATAAAACGAGCAATGCTAGCGCACTTTCAAATGTATATCGGTATTCATTCTTCCCCGTTGGCTGAAGGTTGTAGCGTGCTTTTCCTAATTCAATATCACCATAATACACTTTATATTCTGCACGCTGCGGCGTAAGTGGAGAAAATGTTTCAGCAGTTTCTGCACGAGTAAATAAAGGGAATGTTAAAAAAGACGTGATAAGTATCGTTTTTAATGTTTGTTTTATCATTTTGATATCAGTCCTTTAAAATGGAATATCCATGACTAATGTGGCCAAGTCGGGGCGCCACTCGTAGTCTGCGAGCTTAATTTTACCGTTATTGATTTCGATTCCTTCTACCCTCAATAGTTCAATTTGTTCTCGGTAACCTTTGGTGTCTTTTGGGATAGAAATTTTACCTTGGCTATTTATAACTCTGTGCCATGGAATAAGCATAGACCTTGGAGCTTGTTTAAGTGCCTTTGAAACCATTCTTGAACGACCAGGTAACCCTGCTAAGTCAGCAACCTTCCCATAAGTAAATACATTACCTTCTGGGATCAAATTTACCACAAAGAGTATTTTTTCATTTGATGTCATATTTTGTAGCCATACGTTATGTAAAGGACACTATGCCTAATCTTTATTAAAGAACAAAGAAATATTTTGTATCAACTCTACTTACTTAATGCGGTATATCTGAAGTATGATTGTGCAAAAGAAATAAATAATTATAAATTGGGAATAATGATGAAAAAGACCATTTTATCTACGCTTATTGTTGTTGCAATAGGTGGTTTATCTGCATGTAGTAATCCTTCAAATACTCCGAAAACTGTCAATGTCGTTAAACAAGATTCAATGCATAAGTTTGCTGACTTTTCGAGTGAGTTTATTAACAGCCTTTGGCAGCAGTATCCAACATGGGCTCTTTACAGTGGTTTTCACAAATATGATTCAGAGCTTACCGTTCCGGATGCAGCTTCAAGAGTAAAAAGCTTAGCATTCGTAAAAGCACAGCGTCTTAAACTTAGCTCATTTAACACTGAATCTTTACAAGCTAATCAATTAATCGACTATCGCTTAATCGAAAATTTATTAAACAGTATTGAGTGGGACATCAACCGTGGTAAATCATGGCAATGGAACCCGTCTCAATATAATGTAGCAGGCGGGTTCGCTCAATTAACCAATGAAAACTTTGCTCCACTTGATGAGCGATTAAAATCAGTGTTAGGCC
This sequence comes from Parashewanella sp. 2304DJ23-3, assembly GCF_056591695.1. NCBI lineage: Bacteria > Pseudomonadati > Pseudomonadota > Gammaproteobacteria > Alteromonadales > Shewanellaceae > Parashewanella > Parashewanella sp. 2304DJ23-3. The sequence continues at coordinate 117,126 of NZ_JBWQOH010000003.1, read as the reverse complement.
GTATGGCAAATGTTCCTGCTTTTTACAAAGCAGCAGAAGCAAATATTAACAATCCAACCCTTGAACACACACAGCTGGCGATCCAACAGAATAAAGGTGCATTTTCAGTATTTTCTGACGATTTATTAGCTAAAGCCAAAGATTCTGGTTTGTCGACTGATGAAAAAGCATTATTTATTGAACGCTTCAATGCATCTAAGCAGGCCATAAACGGTTATATTTCTTGGCTTGAAAAGCTTGAAGTTAAGCTTAAAAAGAATGGTGCTAAGAGCTTTCGTATCGGCGAAAAATTATATGAAGAAAAATTCGCTTTAGATATTCAGTCTGGAATGACTGCAAAGCAATTATATCAAAAAGCGGTTGCGGACAAAGATCGTGTTCAAGCTGAAATGGCTAAAATCACCGATAAACTTTGGCCAAAATATTTTAAAACAGCTAAGCCTGCAAATGAAAAAATAGCAATCAAACAGTTAATTGACAAACTATCGTCTAAGCACGTAAAGCGTGAGAACTTTGTTGAAGAAGTTAAAGCGCAAATTCCTGAGCTTGTGAAGTTTGTTAATGATAAACAATTGGTCACGCTTGATCCTAGCAAACCACTCGTTGTTCGTGAAACCCCTGCCTATATGCGTGGTTTTGCAGGCGCATCAATCAGTGCACCTGGGCCTTATGATAAACAAGGCAATACTTATTATAATGTCACGCCATTAGATGGCATGACTGATGCTCAAGCTGAAAGTTATCTTCGTGAATATAACCACTGGATTCTTCAAATTTTAAACATTCATGAAGCGATTCCAGGTCATTACACTCAATTGGTCTACTCAAATGAATCACCAAGCTTAGTAAAGAGTTTGTTTGGTAATGGAGCAATGGTAGAAGGGTGGGCTGTTTACACAGAGCGTATGATGTTAGAAGAAGGCTATGCCAACTTCGAACCTGAAATGTGGCTAATGTATTACAAATGGAACTTACGTGTTATTTGTAACACAATCCTTGATTACAGTATTCAAGTTAATGGCATGACTAAGGCGCAAGCACTTGATCTCATGATGAATGAAGCATTCCAACAAAAAACTGAAGCTGAAGGTAAATGGCGTCGTGCTACATTAAGTCAGGTTCAGTTAACGAGTTATTATTCAGGTTATCGTGAAATTTATGATTTTAGAGAAGAATATAAAAAACGCTTAGGTAAAGATTTCGACTTAAAAGCTTTCCATGAAAAGTTCTTGAGTTATGGGAGCGCACCCGTTAAATACATTCGTCAATTGATGTTGAATGATTTGAAAAAATAAGCGGTAAATATTGTAAAGGCGCCTTAGGGCGCTTTTGTTACATTTGGTAATTAATTTTGTTAATTGATTTATTTCTCAATGTTTTTTCATTCGTTACAATGTCCAAGATAATTAGAAAAGGGAAATCATAATGAATAAAAAGGTTTTTCCATTTATGGCGCTATCAGTGTTAGCTACTTCTACATTTGCACATACTGACCACGATAAGTATATGTGGCTTGAGAATGTTGAAGGTGCTAAAGCCATGAAATGGGTTAAAGAGCACAATAAAGCGTCTTTAAAGGAAATAGAAGCTTATCCTAAGTTCGATAAACTTGTTGAAAACGGATTAGACATTTATAACTCGAAAGAACGAATACCATACGCAAGCCGAAGAGGTGATTACCTCTATAACTTTTGGAAAGATGAGAATCATGTTCGTGGTATTTATCGACGTACAACCATGGAAGAATATCTAAAAACTAACCCAAAATGGGAAACAGTTTTAGATATTGATGCCTTAGGTAAAAAAGAGGACGTTAAGTGGGTATATAAAGGCATGAATTGTCAGTACCCAGAAAATGTTCGCTGTTTTGTATCTTTATCACGTGGTGGTGCTGACGCAGTTGAAATTCGTGAGTTTGATTTATCAACTAAAGACTTTGTACCTAAATCTGAAAAGCCTTTCTTTCTACCAGAAGCTAAATCTGATTTAAGTTGGATAGACAAAGATACTGTTTTTGTCGGTACTGATTTCGGTGACGGTAAAAGTATGACCGATTCAGGTTATCCACGTGTTGTGAAAATTTGGAAACGTGGCGAACCGTTGTCAGAGGCGAAAGAGATCTTTGCCGGTGATAAAAAATCAGTAGCTGTTGCCGCATACTCAATGTATGACGATAAAACACCTTTAAGATTAGTGGGTGAATTTAAGACATTTTACACATCTCAATACCAAGTTTACCAAAATGGTAAGTTATCCAATATCCCTCTACCAGAAGACGCAGAAATTAAAGGGTATTTTAACGGCAAGGTATTCATTGAGCTGAAAAGTGATTTAACCCTAAATGGAAAATCATTTACTCAAGGTTCTGTCGTATCTACACCCGTTAATGCTTTAATTGGGCAAAAACCTAAGTATGAGTTGTTTGTAGCGCCGACTAAAACAGCTTCAATCTCTTCAGTAAGCTTTACTAAAAGTGCAATTTTCGTTAATTGGTTAGATAACGTTAAGAGTAAATTAGTTCGCTACACACAAAAATCAGGTAAGTGGAGCAAAGATACTGTTCCATTTAAAGAAAACGGTGCAATTAGCATATTTGATGTAAAACAAGATGAGAATGATTTCTTCGTAACTTATACGAGTTTTCTTGAACCTTCGTCATTATATCGTGTAAACGGCAAAACACTTTCAATTAAGAAAGTAAAAGCGATGCCTCAGCAATTTGCAGCTGATAAATTTACAACTAAGCAGTATTTTGCGACTTCAAAAGATGGCACTAAGGTTCCATACTTTGTTGTTATGGCAAAAGACACTAAATTAAACAGTAAAAACCCAACGTTACTTTATGGGTATGGTGGCTTTGAAGTTTCATTACGTCCATCTTACTCTGCGATGATTGGTAAAAACTGGTTGGAGCAGGGCGGTGTCTATGTACTTTCTAACATTCGTGGTGGTGGTGAGTATGGCCCTGCGTGGCATCAAGCGGCGCTAAAGAAAAACCGCCACAAAGCATACGAAGACTTTGAAGCAATTGCTGAAGATTTGATTGCTCGTAAAATCACCTCAAGCAAGCATCTTGGTATTCAAGGTGGCAGTAATGGTGGCTTATTAATGGGTGCTGCATTTACACGTCGCCCTGATCTTTATAATGCCGTTGTGTGCCAAGTTCCGCTATTAGATATGAAGCGCTTTAATAAGCTTTTAGCAGGTGCGAGTTGGATGGGTGAGTACGGTAACCCTGATAATGCAGATGAGTGGGATTACATCAAGACTTATTCTCCTTATCATAACCTGACAAAAGGTGCTCATTACCCTAAAGTCTTTTTTACTACTTCTACGCGAGATGACCGAGTTCATCCTGGTCATGCACGTAAAATGGTAGCTAAGATGGAAGGTATGGGTATTGATGTTCTTTATTATGAGAATATCGAGGGTGGTCATGCTGGGGCTGCGGATAATACTCAAGCTGCTAAGCTGCGTGCTTTGACTTACGCTTATTTGATGCAGCAGTTAAAATAAGCCATTGAAATCGTAATAGAAGGAATTTATTTTCTTCTATTACGATAATCTCTCCATTAATTGCCTATCCATTTCTGCGGAGCGAGTTGCAATTTTATGCCAATAAGCGCCTTCAAAAAACTCTTTTAAGTTATTAGCCAAGAGTTTTGCATCCTCTGCATTACCATTTGTTTGATGCCAATTATATTGATAAAGGATAAGATTTACTGCCTCACACTCAAACATATTATTTACATAGTCTTCTTTTCTATCAAACCCGAATGCTGACATCATCAAACTTTTAAACCGATCAAAAAGACCATAACTCTTTTTTTTCGCAGCCCAGACAGCTACATCACCTTTAGTTTTATTTCCATCTGTGTAACTAATTTTAAAATCTCTATTACAAAATGATATTATTGTTCCATCAGTTAAGTTTTCACCAAACCTTAAATGATTTACAAGAGAATTTTGAGCTTCTAGCTGTCGTTCTGGTATTTTTAAACTACTCATTAAGCCCCCTAGATTTATTTAAAACTTCATCAATCATATAACGTAGTGCTAATTTTTATAGTTAAATTATGTTAACTATATAAGCAGTTGAATTATGTTGATTGATTAGTCATAGGTCTATGCTATAATCCGCCAGCTTTCATGGAGCAGGACTGGTCGAGGTACTGCTCTTAATTTTAATTTGAAGATAAAAGTGAGAAAAATATGTCTTACACACTAGTTGCACAAACCCGTTCTGATTTAGGGAAAGGTTCGAGCCGCCGCCTACGTCACGAAGGTAAAGTTCCTGCAGTTATCTATGGCAAAGGCCATGATGCAGTTTCAATCGTTTTCGCACATAAAGATATCATCAATATCCAAGAGAACGATGATTTCTACTCTAGCGACCTAACTATAAATTTAGATGGTAAAGACGTTAAAGTTCGTGTTCAAGCTATGCAACGTCACTCGTTCAAGCCACAAATTGAACACGTTGACTTCAAATTTGCTTAATTAATATAGCTAATTTGTAAAAGCGCCTTTTGGCGCTTTTTTTGTATTTGTTGTTAGAGGCCGTTCCCAATTAGTCATTTCGATTTGTTACTGCCAACTTTAGGCGTAACCAGTAGGGCTGTGTATATTTTTCGTTTCTTCTGTAGTTGCCGAATGCTTATGTAGAACAATTACACCTCACATTCGTCGTCTTGAATAAACAAAAAATCTACAACAGCAAATCGAAATCGTTAATTGGGAACGGCCTCTAGCCTTTTACCATTGATTGATTTTTTCTTATACTTTTGTCTTAATTTTTGCTTCATGCAATACGCATTTAACGAGAATAAAATGTTTCGATATTCTTAATATCTAATTAAATTAACAGAATTCGAAAGAAATTAATTTCCTATATCAAACCGATAATAAATATCCAGCGACTGGCCAAGTGCACTAGAGACTGTTTCTAAGTAGAGCTTTGATAATAAATAATATCTTACAGTAAGCTCATAACCTGGGTCGAAGACACCATAACCATATTTTAAAAGCAATCGATCACCTATATAGCCACTGATTGCTATCTTTCCATCGTCATTTGCGTTCAATTGAACATTAGAAACACCTAGCTTTTGAGCCAAGCTTTCTGCTGTATCCCCAACAGCAGCCAATGGGTTGTTATCACCTGCCTGTGCACCCAAAGTCAAAGCAGCGCTTAACAATAACGCATTATTATTGTTTTGTTGCTCCTCACCGTTTGCACTATCAAAACCTCGCCCTTGAAGTAAATAAGACACAATTTCAGCTTGTTCTAGAGTAGGGTTTGAGAACAATGTGATTTTAGGGCTGTTTACTGTTCCAGTAACCTTAACGCCGACGGTAACATCCTGATCAGATATATCTTTAACTGCTTCAATATCCAATGAAGGGTTATTCAATGGGCCAACAAATTCTAAGCCACCTTTTTGAATGTTCAGTGTTTGCCCCAAGAAACGATAATTACCATTTTGTACTTTAATATTACCAAACATGAGTGGCTGAGAGCCTGTCTCTTGGCGAAGTGATAATTGGCCTCCGAGATTACCAGTTAATCCTGAACCACTAATCTTTAGACTATTACTGACGTTTATATTCAGGTTACTTGAAAGACTAATTGGAGATTGTGTTTTTTCTATGCTCTTGTTGTCAGTAAAGACTACATCTTGTGACAATGGAACGCCTTGTTTTGGTAATGGGGTTATTGTTATATCACCGCCTGTAACGTCAATATCTCCAGCTACTTTTATACTTTTGTCTTTTAATTTTATGTTTATTTTTGGAGATACGGTCAGAATAGCAAGTGGTGGCTCTATTGCTGTAAGATTTTTACCTGCAATATTGAGGTCGCCCAATAAGACCCCGTTAGGCCACTCCAAATTACCAGAAAGGCTAGCTTTACCTTTGTTCATACTCCAATTTGCATCAATCATAGCTCTGTCATTTTTCAGCGTTAAATTGATTAAAATGTCATGAAAATTCGTGGGATTTTTAATAAACGCAATTTCGCCTTTAGTTAACTTAATAGCACCATTTATTATTGGTTTATGCAGGTTGCCACTAAGCTCTATGTTTGAGTTGACCTGTCCCTCCAATGTAGAAAATATAGGGAAGAACTCTGCGAGAGGCGTTAATTGAATACTCGACAAATTAACGTAACCTTTTAAGGTACGTTCTGGCTTAACTGAAACTGCAAAGTTAGCAAGCCAGTGCGCATAACTGTCTGCCTGTAGTTTGCTTTTTATTGTTAGCCATTGAGTATCAAGTTTTGCGTTAAAGCTAACACTTTGATATGGAAATACTCTTGGTACTTTTCTATGTGGATATAGTACCACTTGCCCTGCAGGAAGTGATACATCGAGCTTTGCAATAGGTTTAGTGAAATTGGTCCATTGAACATTTGCCTGTGCGTTAAGTATTCCACTTATAGACAGATGTTTTGGTAGAAATGCATGAAATACTTCATCTGCAGAACCTTTATATTGAAGACTTAATAATCCATTCTTGCCAAGTTGTGCATTACCTTTGGAACAGAAATAGTCATTATTATTATTTAAGCAAAATTCAGTAAGAAGCCCTAGTTTGCTCTCGATGTTAAAGTTGAAATCAATCGTTTTATTAAGCTCCCAAGTTGATGACTTATTGTTAATTGCCAGCGATGGAATAGTGATATGCAAGTTTTCTTTATTCAGTTTTGTATAGAACTCTGTATTGACGTTTGCTTTACCCTTAGTTTTAAGTACCGCTTTTAACGAATTCAAATCTCCATCAAGGCCAAGGAATAAATTTCGAATTGACACACCATATACGCTTAACGACTTCGCCTTTACTGTTGTACCAGCTAAAGCCATTGCTTTCGGATTAACACGACCACTTATTTGAACATCGATGCTCTTTACATCATTACCATAATTGAGGTTTTTTATTTCGCTTTTGTGCCATAAAACTGGAGATGCATTGGTATTATTAACTGTGAATACAGAGCTTAATGTCCCACGTAGTTTTGGTATGAATGTGCCAAGGTTTTCAGACAATAATCTGCCGCTAAGCTTATTTGTCTGTTGATTTTTAGTTAAGTACATTTCAGAGCCGAGTGCTTTCGCTATGAAATTGTCGGCATCAACTCTATAATTTGAATCGACGTTGATTTTGCCATTAACTTTTAAAGGCAGCCCCTTCAATTTACCCGTTAAGTCAGAATGATTAATGTTAAGGTGCCATGCTTTTTGTTTGAACGCAGCATTAGTCGCTAATGTGCCGTTGAGCACGATCGAAGGTAATTCTTGTGTATATTTGTCGCCAAATTGTTTAACTTTTAGTGATTTAAACTCGCTATTCAAATTCCATTCAATTCCATCATTCCACTTCAGATCTCCAATGAGCACTACATTCCCCGATGGAGAGTTAGCTTTAAGATTAACGTCAGAAACCCCGCTATTATCAATACTGGCATTGCCTTTTATCATTAACTGAGGAATGTAAGGAGAGTCGATAAGGCCATTAACTTCGAATTTTGCTGACTCAGTTGTTCCGTCAATCTTCATCGAAAAATTATTTGCTGATATTTTTCCTTGAGGTATTAACCATTTTCCCGTCAAATCTTTGATAGCCACTTTGCTGGGTGTACCTAAATCAATGAGATTCAGCTTTGCTGTAAAATGCGTATTAATTTGGCCTTTTGCCTCACCAAGTATTAAAAGGTTTGCAAAGTCGTCTTTGACCGAGAAGTTCACACCTTGTTGTTTAACTTGAGATAAAGAGTGCAATGAACTCAGTGGTGATTGAAGTGTCTTTAATGGTTCTAAAACACTTAATGATCCCTGTAAATCAGTAGGGTAGTGCTTCTTAAAATCAAGTGAACCAGAGATTTGACTGCGAATACCGGCATGAATCAAATTAAAGCTTTGAAGTTCGAGTTTTGTACCTATCCAATTACCTCTCTTTAAGTCGATCCGTTTAAAGGCAAAAGGCATGCTATCTAATTCAAGGTTGCTATCAACTAAAGCAGCTTTTTTAATAAAAATTGGAAAAGGTAAATTCACCGTAGGCAAATTTTGACGTTGCTTAGGTGTACGACTTTTACTCGACTTGGTCCGCAGTTCTTTTTGCCATACGCCAGACATTGTAAAGCCAACAGTTGTAAGCTCGGCAATATTTAAACCTTGCCTATCCCAATTGCCTTGAAATTGTAACTTATCAGCTTTGTAAAGTTGTTTTCCCACGCTGATAGCCACATTCTTCAGGTGTGAGTTGCGGTTAGATAGAGTAAAAGGTAAAGGGAAACCATCATTAGACGAAGCGATATTGGCTTCTTCTGACGGTTCATCAGTATTCAATACTTTTACGTCAACATGGACCATTTCTGCTTTTAAGTCATTAATACAGAGTTGATTATTCAAGTAACAAATTGGATTCCAATCTAAATTTACTTGTTTTGCAACGACTTTAACCGTGTCGGTATCTAAAGCAAAACGCTTCAGTTTAATGCTCTTATTTAACGTGCCACTGTCATAATCAATAGAAACACTTGGGATAAGTGCCTGCACTATGAATATCGTGAATCTACTGCCTACTGGTGTTCCAACAGCTAAAGCCAGCATCACCAAAATAACGACAGGGAAATAAATTAAAAATCTTAATGCACTTTTGAGTGTCAGTGTCATAGTTCTGACCCCATAGTTAAGTGAATTCGCCATGGAGTAGTAGAGGTTTCATCGTTATTCACGCCAACACCGAAATCGAGCCTGATAGGCCCAACAGGTGAAATCCAATGTAAACCCAGTCCTGTTGATACTAACGGTTTAAACTGACTTAAGTCATAAGCATTACCAGCATCAACAAATGTCGCAACACGCCATTTTGGTGTAAGATAATATTGATATTCAATACTTGCTACCGCTAAATATCGGCCACCTATCACTTGTCGGTATTTCTGCCCGTCAATAGTGTAATCACGATAAGGGCCAAGCTCTTGAAAACCATACCCACGAATACTTTGATCACCGCCTGCAAAATATCTCAAGGAAGGTGGGATTAAAGCAAGCTGATCACTTTTAGCAATGTTAACACCTAAGTCGAGTCTCGATACGAATCTATGTCGCTCCATTGGTGTAACAATCCATTTATAACTAGCCTCAAGCTTGGCTAATCTTATTACTGAACCAAGGTATTTATCGGCATACTCAAAATTGTAGTCTTGACGAAAACCCGATTTTGGGTCAAGCGAATCATCACTTCTTATTGTTCTCGAAAATGATAGCCCTAATAAATAATATAATGGTGAGTATTCAATATCTTCTTGGGTATATACTTCTTTTAACGATTTAACCGAATAACTCATAATCCACTTGTTTTTAAAAATTTGTTGCCTTGCCGCACCATATAAAAATTGCTCTGACTCAAGCTTTCCTGATGTTCTAAAATCGCCATCTTTGGCATCAAATTCTTGTGTAACGCCATACTTATCTCTAATAAGCCCAACCTGAATTTTTAATTGGTCATTTATTGGGTGAGTTAAAGGGATCGTATACGTCGTGCGTAATTTTGGCCTTTCACGGGACCATTCCAGCGAAGTTTGTTGTGAGTGACCATGCCTATTTATCTGAGGGGTATGCCATGTGATACGTACTCTTGGATCAAGTTCACGCTCACTCGAGCTGCCAAAGTCTGCGCCCAAACCAACTTCAATGGAGTGGGGAGCACGATTTTGAGTTTCTACTTTTATCGGTACAACCTCATTCTTACTTTCATTGAGCTTAGGTAAGACTTTGATAGAGCGAAAATACCCTGTTTGGCTTAGTATGGAACTGAATTCTGAAATCTTATCAGTTGAATAATAGCTCTCATGTTCAAATGGCACTAATTCATGTAGCAAGGTTTTATCTAAATCACTTCCTACAAAGTCTACTTGACCAAACTTAAAACGATCCCCCGATTTGAAATGTAGAACTATTGATGCTGACTTTGTAATGCGATTTATTTGAATTTGCGACTGATCATACGAAGCATTAAAATATCCATTTTCTAAAGCCAAACCAATAAGCTGAGACTTTGTGGTTTCATAAAGACCATGATTTAATCGATCCCCAAGTTGTATTGGTATCGTCGAAAACCATTTTGCATAAGCCGCTTCTGTTGCAAGTGAACCATCGACCTTTATATCAACATCTTTAACTATGATAGGATCGTTCAATACGATACTGATTTCATAAACCCAAGCTGAATGACTCGTGCGGGTTAAGTTGACACCCAATGATGATTGATAATAACCAACACTTTCTAAAGCATCATTTATGTTTGTTTTTGCGTTAAAAATAAACGCTCGTCGCTGAGATTTAGACTTAGGTAATTGTCCTAGATGAGCAATAATATTTTGTCGAAGTTTAGTGTCGACACCTGATATTTTTACATGAATTAAATCATTAGAAATTGCATGCGCCCAAAACGATGGCGTAAAAAGCAAAAAAAATAATGATAAATAAAGAATTTTCTTCAATCTCTGTCTTACTTTTATAGCCTTTACCCTACATAAGACACATTGTGGTAAGGAATCGTTCACCCTGCAAGCAAAAGAACCATTTTTGCCTGATATTTTGCTGAAATATTGATAATATCAGCTACTTTATTTTTGCAGTTAGGTTTTCATTTTGAGTTCGGCAACAGACTTTCTTTCTCATCAGTATCTTAACCAAGGTTTTATGCTTGATACGGCAAAAATCAGACGCCGTTTGTTTCGTATAAAGAAGCAACCTGACTCTGATAAAAAACAGCAGGAACTTAATCAACTTGCTGAGGCCGCACAATTAGCGAAAGAAAAAGCCGATGAACGACGTGAGAAGCGCCCACAAATCTCTTATCCGGATGCATTACCCGTATCTCAAAAGCGTGACGATATAGCTGAAGCTATTGCCAACAATCAAGTTGTCATTATCGCTGGTGAAACCGGTTCAGGTAAAACGACACAGTTACCTAAAATTTGTCTCGATTTGGGGCTCGGTAGCAGAGGATTAATTGGTCACACTCAGCCAAGACGTCTAGCTGCGCGCTCTGTTGCGACCCGAATTGCTGAAGAAATAAATACACCGTTAGGTGAGGCTGTCGGATTTAAAGTTCGCTTTTCAGATTCAATAAAAGACACCAGTTACGTTAAATTGATGACCGATGGTATTTTACTTGCGGAATTATCGTCAGATAAATTCCTAAACCAATATGATACGTTAATCATTGATGAGGCACATGAGCGAAGCTTAAACATTGATTTTATATTAGGCTATCTCAAAGAAATCCTTAAAAAACGCAGAGACTTAAAAGTCATCATAACTTCGGCAACCATCGATGTAGAGCGTTTTTCAAAGCATTTTAGTAATGCACCAGTTATAGAAGTTTCAGGCAGAACCTTTCCAGTTGAAACCCGCTATAACCCTTTAGTCCGTGAGAGTGGACAAGATTTAGATTTAACTGAAGGTATTTTTGCAGCTGTTGAAGAGCTTATGTCTGAAGGACTGGGGGATATTTTAATCTTCATGAATGGTGAGCGAGAAATTCGTGACACTGCTGAACAACTGAATAAGCAAAAGTATCGGGATACTGAAATTTTGCCTTTGTATGCAAGGCTTTCTTACGGTGAACAATCCAAAGTATTTAAAAGTCATGTTGGTAGACGAATTGTTTTAGCTACCAACGTTGCAGAAACTTCTTTGACTGTACCGGGTATTCGATATGTCATCGACCCGGGTACTGCTCGTATCAGTCGCTATAGTTATCGTACAAAAGTACAACGGTTACCAATTGAGCCAATCTCTCAAGCCAGTGCTAATCAAAGACAAGGCCGTTGTGGTCGTGTAGGCCCTGGTATCTGTATTCGCTTATATGATGAACAAGACTTTTTAAATCGGCCTGAATTTACTGATCCTGAAATATTACGCACAAATTTAGCATCTGTAATCTTGAAGATGCTATCAATTGGATTGGGTGATATTGGTGGATTTCCGTTTATTCAGCCACCTGATGAACGCCATATTAAAGATGGCTTTTTACTGCTAGAAGAACTCACTGCTGTTTCAAAAAACAAAGGGCAATTGAAACTCACACAACTTGGTCGTGAATTAGCACAATTACCTGTCGATCCTCGTTTGGCGAGAATGGTGATCGAAGCCAAAAAAGTTGGCTGCCTACAGCAAGTTATGGTGATCGCAGCTGGGCTGTCAATTCAAGATCCGAGAGAAAGGCCACTTGAAAAACAACAAGCTGCCGATGAAGCTCATAGTAAATATATTGATAAAGAGTCTGATTTTGTTGCTTGGCTGAACCTTTGGACTCATATACAAGAACTCCAAAAAGAATACTCATCCAGCCAGTTTAGAAAAAAGTGTAAATCAGAATATCTTGCATATTTACGCATACGCGAATGGCAAGACCTTTATGCTCAACTCCGCCAAGCGGTTCATGATTTAAAGTGGAAGCTAAACGAAGGTAAAACAGAAGCAGATTATGATTCACTTCACCAATCGATACTTTCTGGACTGTTGAGTCATGTTGGTTTTAAGTCTGAAAATAATGAATATCTTGGTGCAAGAAATCGTAAATTCTTTGTTTTTCCAGGTTCTCCTTTAGCTAAAAAAGGGCCGAAATGGATCATGGCCGCTGAGTTAACTGAAACGTCACGTTTATTTGCAAGAACTTGCGCAAAGATAAATCCAGACTGGATTGAATCTTTAGCTGGTCATTTGATTAAACGGAATTATAACGAGCCACATTTCGAAGCGAAGCAGGGTAGCGTTGTCGCTTTTGAAAATCAGGTACTTTATGGTTTAACTACCGTACACAAACGCAAAATTCAGTTTGGAAAGATAAAACCTGTTGAAGCAAGAGAAATCTTTATTCGAAGTGCTTTGGCTGATGGTGAACTGAGAACGAAAGAGCCTTTCTTTGTTCACAATCAACAACAACTGGAACAAATTGAACAGTTGGAGCACAAATCAAGAAGACGAGATATTCTTGTTGATGAACAAGTACTTGTAGATTTTTATGAGCCATTAATTCCGAACAATATTTATAGTTCAGCCACGTTATATAAATGGTGGAATATTGAAAAATCTAAGAGCCCAAAACTTTTACACTTTGACCCAGAAATGCTATATAAGCGCGATGCGGATCATGTATCAACCTTAGATTTTCCAGATAACTGGATTCAAGATAATTTGACCTTACCAATCAGTTATCAATTTGAACCTGGGAATGAAGATGATGGTGTTTCAATCCATATCCCTGTCGCATTGCTTAATCAAATTGAAGATCGTGATTTTGATTGGTTAGTTCCAGGTTTAAGAATGGAAAAGTGTATTGCACTCATTAAGTCATTGCCAAAAACACTGCGCCGAAATTTTGTTCCAGCGCCAGACTATGCCCAAGCATGTGTTCAAGCAATGAAGCCTTTTGAAACGGATATACTTTCTTCCCTCTGTAAGCAATTACTTAGAATGAGTGGCGTAAAAGTTTTTGCAGACGATTTTGAAACCAGTCAGCTAACGCCCCATTTAATCGCAAATTTTAAAATTGAAGATCATAACGGTAAGCTAATTGAGCAAAGTCGAGATTTGATTTCATTACAGAATAAACTCCAAGGGAAGGTGAAACAAGCCATTCGAAAAGTGGCTGATTCAGGTATTGAAAAAGAAAATATAGAATCTTGGGATTTTGGTGATTTACCAAAACAATTTCAGCAAAAGCGTGGAAACTTTGAAGTAAAAGCATTTCCGGCGTTAGTTGATAATAAAGATTCTGTGGCAATAAAATTATTTGATAATGAAAACCAAGCAAATCAGGCGAATCGAGTTGGTTTACGTAGGTTACTACTATTAAATATTCCATCTCCAGTTAAGCACTTACAGCAGAAGTTGCCAAATAAAGCCAAACTTTCGATGTACTTTAATCCGTTTGGTCAAGTGAATATTCTGATTGAAGATATCATCAATGCAGCAGTTCAGCAGTTGTTAGATGAAAAACAACTCAATGTAAGGAATGAAGACGACTTTAATTCTGCTCGAGATTGGGTAAGGGCAGAGCTAAATACAACGGCTGAAAAAATCGCATTGCAAGCAGAACAAATCTTAACGCTTCATCAAAAAATTAAAAAACGAATCAGAGGAAAAATCAGTTTAGATATCGCCTTCGCAATGAGTGATATTCAAGCTCACCTTGATCGTTTAATTTTCAAAGGCTTTGTTGAAGCAAGTGGCTGGCAGCGATTACCTGATCTGAATCGCTATTTAAAAGCCATTGAAAATCGTCTAGATAAATTGCCGGTTGATCCTACTCGAGATCGCTTGCAGATGCATTCAATCAACAAAGTAGAACAAGCGCTTGAAGCCCAACTTGCTAAAGTGCCAAAACTTGCTTTAATTCCTGAGGAATTACAAGAAGCAAAATGGATGATTGAAGAATATCGAGTTTCTTGTTTTGCGCAGATTTTAGGTACAAAATACCCAATATCAGAAAAACGAATTTTAGTTAAACTTGGTTTAACCAAGTAACTCAATAAGGCTCCTAAATGGAGCCTTTTTTTGCCTAAAACATAGCCGAAATAATTCAATTTGTGTTGGAATCACCCAAATATAAATTGATATAATGCTAATTATATCAACCTATATCTATAAAGCTCATTTTTAATAAATATCAATAATTAAAGATGCCTTTATGGTAGTGGTGCTACTTAATATTAAATTGGAAGTTTGGCTGTAATGAATTTGAATTATAAAACACCTCATTGGGAATATGTTGATGGAAATAAAAAGCGTGGTCGTCCATTGCTATTACTTTCACCAGATGAACTTCCGATTATTACTTCATACCTTCTAAAAAAAGTACGTAGAAACAATGTTGTCTTAAAAAGTGAAAATTACAATGCGAACCTTAGTGATAAAATTGCAAACAGCTATATCTCAGAAACCAGCTTACTTTTAAAATCTCTGGAATCTAAATCTTCATTTGGTGAAACAGATATCGAAACACTTAATCAGATAAATGAAAATTTAAATCGTATATTCACAGAAGTAGGTTGGAGATCGGTGCGTTTCGAACTAAGGCAGATAAAAAAAAGAAATAAACAAGTCCGTATTGAAATACCAAAATACATATATGAGCAACTTGAAGAAATTAAAAATAGCGAGAAACTCGAAAGTTCTAGCGCAACAATTGAATTTTTAGTTGATACATTTCATGATCATAAATCATATTTAGGTTGTAGCGATGAAAATTGAATCGTTAAATGAAAATACACTCTTACCAACCAATTCTGATAATTTATCGTATTATAATCAACTTCAACATCCAAGCGATGGGTTAAAGGCAGAATTACATTCCATCCTAAGTGATTCTCCTACTCAAGAAAATAATGAAAAAATTCAAACTATTGTTACTCTGTTGCTCAGTGAATTTACCTCGTCACTTGAGAATGAATATTTTTATTCTGAGAACTCTAAAAAGAGCATTCAGTTCAATTGGAATAAATTTGTCGAATGGTGTTCAGTCAATTCAGAACGATTTTTACCATCTTCTGTCATCACCTTTGAAAAATTTTTGATTAATAAAAGTAAAACATTAAAGGCAAATTCGTTACAAATTTTTATTTGGTCAGTAAATTCAGTCCACGAAGCGGCAGGGCTACCGTCACCTACTAAAAGTTTTCGTATTCGCCAATTGTTAAAAGGAATTAAAAAGCAAAAATCACGTACAGGGGAAGTAATTTCACAAGTCGCAGCATTTAAAGAAGCCCATTTAGACAAAGTTATAGAGCTCTGGTCTGGGAGTGAAAAATTGGCTGATTTAAGAAATTTAGCATTGCTTTGTTTTTCATATGAAACATTACTCAGGGAGTCTGAATTAGCTCGAATTAAATTTTCAGATTTGAGTTTCAGTAATGATGGACGTGCAATTCTAACGATTCCATTTACAAAAACAAATCATAGCGGCCTAGCTGATAAAGTCATGTTAAGCAGAGAATGTATTAACATATTGAAAAATTATATAAATAAATTAAATAGCCCAATGTCAGGTGTCATTTTCCGTCCTATTTTAAAATCAAATAAAGTAAAATGGCATAACAATTTAAATGAGTATGACCAACAAAAACCGCTTTCTGGTTATTCAATAGATAAAATATTTCAAAAGGCGTTAGTTGATATTAAGCAATCCGATCCATTTATTGTTCATAATATTGAACGCTGGTCAGGGCATTCTGCACGTGTTGGTGCTTGCCAAGATTTATTAGCAAAAGGTCATTCTCATATTGCCGCTCAACAATCTGGTCGATGGAGCAGCATAGAAATGGTTTATCGATACGGTCGCGATATTTTAGCTGAAGATGGTGCAATGATTAAATCACGTTGGGATAGATAAACACTTAGCAAATCTGTTATGGTTTGTTTATCAAAATAATAAATGGATGTTATATGAAGTACATTTCTGGTGTCATTTTTCTGTTAACCGTTGCGGTTGGTATATTCAGTTATCAAAAGCATTTACAACAGTCTGAAATTAATTTAACCCTAAAACAGCAACTCAACTCACTTGAAGATAAGTTAAATTCAAGTGGAAAAATTATCCCTACAAATACCGTTGCTTTCTTTAATTTACAAAATTGCCCAAATGGTTGGGATGTATTTGAACCAGGAAAAGGGCGTTTCACCATTTCGCTTAATGACCAACGTGCAGGTTTATCTGCTTATGAATTAGGTAATATTGGCGGCGAAGAAAAGCATAAATTAACAAAACAAGAATTACCAAGACATACTCACGTTTATAGTGATTGGTATTATGAAGATAGAGGCAAAGATCCTGAGTTTGCTACAGGCCAAGGTGATGATGTTGGTATCCGCTTCAACCAAAAACGACGGACAGAAGCAGAAGGAAATAACGCCCCTCACAATAACATGCCGCCTTACATAGCTTTGCTTCAATGTATTAAAGCTTAGTATTCTGTAATAGCCTGTATTCACAGGCTATTTGTTAGCATTTAAATATTTAAATTAAATGAATTCCATCTTTTTCGATCGTTATGATCTTCGCTTTGAACAAACTGCCTATGGCTTTCTTATAGATTTTTTTGCTAAACCCAAACTCTTTGTAGATGAGCTCAGGATCGCTTTTATCACCTAATGGTAAAAAACCACCTGCTTGTTTGATTTTGATAAGCACAGAGTTCGTGTGTTTATCAAAACTTTGGCTGTCCGCTTTTTGGAGGGTTAAATCAATTTTACCGTCCTCTCGAACACGCTTAACATAGCCAGTAACCTTTTTCCCTATTTTGATATCTTGGAAGATATCATTGTAGAAAACGAGGCCCCAATGCTGATCTTCTATAATGGCTTTGTAACCTAGGTCCGATTTGCCTGCGATAAGCAACTTAACTTCTTGTCCTTCTCCATAGTTTGGCTGAGTTTGATCCAAGAACTTATCTATCTTCATTGATGCAACAATTCGCTCATCAATGTGATTAATATAAGTATAAACAACGTAAGATCGTCCTTCCTCAACACGTTTATTTTGCTCTGCAAATGGCAGTAATAAATCTTTGTCTAAGCCCCAATCTAAAAATGCACCAATCTTATTTGTTGCAATTGCTTTTAGATAAGAAAATTGACCAACTTGTGAGCGGGGTCTTTGAGTTGTTGCTATCAACAAATCTTTTGAATCAAGATATAAGAAAACTTTTAGCTCGTCTCCAACATCAATGTCTTCAGGAACATATTTTTTCGGCAGCAAAACTTGACCAAAATCGCCAGCGTTTAAGTAAGCACCGAAATCGACCAGTTTAACGACTTCCAATGTGGAATATTTACCAAGCTCTATCATCATTTTCTCAATTCTATATTCGAACTGCAGGATTATAAGTGTTTTTTGATATAAATTCATTTTATAATCGCTTTGTTTAAGCATATTTACATGCTTTATTGAGCGTTATTCAATCACCAGTCATGCATTTTTTCATTAATGTTTGTAATCATTATTCTTTAGTTGCAAACCTTTGATCTTCGGTGTCTAATTGCGCATTTTTATCATTCTATTTAGGTAGTGTGGCTGAAATTCATGGTGCTGTTTGTATTTCAAGCGGTTGTAAGTAATAAATAGTTGGACTCATACAATATGAACAATTGGTCTATTGATGATGCAAGAGATGGCTACAATGTTGCGCATTGGAGTCAGGGTTTCTATGGTGTTGATGATAAAGGTGAAGTAAATGTCGCACCTGATCCGACACGACCTGATGATACAATTGGACTTAATAAACTGGCCCAAGATATGGTTGCTGCTGGCATTTCGTTGCCTGTACTAATTCGTTTCCCACAGATTTTACATCATCGTGTTCACAGCCTGTGTAGCGCATTTAATAATGCGATCACTAAATACGAGTATGAAAACGATTACTTATTGGTTTATCCAATTAAAGTTAATCAACAGAAAACGGTTGTTGAAGAAATCCTTGCGAGCCAGCAACAAAAAGAAGTACCACAGCTCGGCTTAGAAGCCGGTAGTAAACCAGAACTAATGGCTGTGCTTGCCATGGCGCAAAAGGCCAGCTCTGTTATTGTATGTAATGGATATAAAGATAACGAATACATCCGTTTAGCATTAATTGGTGAAAAACTCGGACATAAAGTTTATATCGTTTTAGAAAAAATGTCTGAACTTGAGATGGTGTTAAAAGAAGCTAAAGATTTAGGTGTAACACCAAGATTAGGCTTACGAGCTCGACTTGCGTTTCAAGGAAAAGGTAAATGGCAAGCCAGTGGTGGTGAAAAATCAAAATTCGGTTTGTCTGCTGCTCAAGTACTTACAGTTATTGAGCAGCTTAAGCAAGCAGATATGCTTGACTGCTTACAGCTTTTGCATTTTCATCTTGGTTCTCAGATAGCCAATATTCGTGATATTCGTCAAGGAGTTAGTGAAGCTGCTCGATTTTATTGTGAGCTTCGTAAACTCGGAGCAAATATTGACTGTTTTGATGTTGGCGGTGGCCTAGCAGTAGATTACGATGGTACAAGAAGCCAGAGTAACAATTCGATGAACTATGGTCTCACCGAATACGCCAATAATATTGTGCATGTACTGATGGATATTTGTCATGAATATGACCAACCAATGCCGAGAATCATCTCTGAGTCTGGCCGTCATCTTACTGCGCATCATGCCGTTTTAATTACAGATGTTATTGGTACAGAGGCTTATCAAGCTGAAAATATACAACCTCCAGAAGAAAATGCACCAGTACTGCTGCAGAACATGTGGCAATCTTGGGAAGAATTGAAAGGCCGTGCTAATCAGCGTGCGATGATTGAAATCTATCATGACACGCAAAGCGATCTTGCAGAAGCCCATTCATTATTTGCATTAGGGCAATTATCATTAACAGAAAGAGCATGGGCAGAACAGACTAATTTACGCATCTGCCACGATATTCAAGGGCTGTTAAACAGTAAAAATCGCTATCACCGTCCAATTATTGATGAGCTGAATGAAAAGCTTGCTGATAAATTCTTTGTGAACTTCTCATTGTTTCAGTCTTTGCCTGATGCTTGGGGTATTGATCAAGTATTCCCCGTATTACCACTTTCTGGTCTCGATAAACCAGCGAAACGTCGTGCAGTAATGCTTGATATTACTTGTGACTCTGATGGTATCGTTGACCAATATGTAGATGGACAAGGCATTGAAACGACACTGCCTGTTCCTGCTTGGAATGCTGATAGTCCTTACTTGATTGGTTTCTTCTTAGTTGGAGCTTATCAAGAAATTCTCGGGGATATTCATAATCTATTCGGTGATAGCCATTCAGCGGTTGTTCGCGTTGATGATGATGGTAATAGCTTCATTGAGTCAGTTTTACCTGGCGACACTGTAGCTGATGTCCTCAGGTACGTTAATCTTGACGCATTAGGTTTTATGCAGACCTATGAAGATCTGGTTACCAAGCACATATCAGAAAGTGAACGAGAAAGTATTCTAGGAGAACTAGAAGCAGGTCTTCAAGGTTACACATATTTGGAAGATTTTAGATAAAGGAGGAGACTCCTTTTTGAAAAGGCTCAGAGCTACATGTTTTTTGAAGGAACAGAAAAAAAATTAAAACTTACTGTATCTGAGCCTAGCGTTTCTTTAAGAACGCTGGGGTTTGATTTTTGGCAGCTTGTTGTTAATCGAGCTAACGCAGAAATCATATCTGTGATAAGTAATGATCAATGTGACGCATATATCTTAAGTGAATCTAGTTTGTTCGTTTGGGATAAAGAAGCATTGATGATTACATGTGGCCGTACTGTCTTAATTAATTCTATTCAAGCGCTTGTTGATGAACTCGGTGAAGATGCGTTTGATTCTTTGATTTATCAAAGGAAGAATGAAATTAGCCCCGAGCTTCAAAAAACGACATTTCAGCAAGATATTAAAGTATTACAACAACAGTTAGGTGGATCTTCTTATCGTATTCAGACAGTAGATTCTCATTGTCACCATTTATTCGTTCATAACCCTAACAAACAATTCAAATGTTTTGAGTTATTAATGTATGACATTGATACAAAGACTATTTGTAATTTAACAGAGACTAACGTCGATAAAAAATACATCAGAGAGCTACTTGAAATTGACGTGTTGTTTCATGACTACCTAATTGATGACTATTTATTTTCCCCCTTCGGTTACTCTGCAAATGGGATAAAAGGGGATGAGTATTTTACTATTCATGTCACACCTCAAGTACCGAATTCATTCATAACCCTTGAAACAAATTTGTCTGATACTGAGAGATATCAGCAGATCGTTCAGAAACTATTAGTCAATCTACATCCCAAATTCTGGGATTGTATATTTTTCAATTCCTTTTTACCTCACACTAATTTTAATCTTGGTAAACATTCCATTACGGAAATAACTTCTGAGAATGGAATTGATGTAAAATATCTTCATTATCAAGCAACAGAAAAATAGAATTTCTTTTATTTACGCAATTAAAGAGATTTAGGAGCAACAATGACAACCTTAGCAGATAAACCAGATTACTCGTTGTACTCAAATGCATTCGGTTATTTGCGTCAACCACTTAATTTCAGACCACTAGAAAGTGATGCAGATGTTGTAGTGTTAGGCTTACCATTCGATATGGCTACGACAGGGCGGTCAGGCGGAAGAATGGGGCCAGGCGCAATACGTAATGCATCAACTAATTTAGCTTGGGAAGCAAAACGTTGGCCGTGGCAATTTAATTTAAGTCGCCATATATCCATCGTTGATGCCGGAGATCTTGTTTTTGATTGTGGCGATGCTCAAGACTTTACACAAAGAGTTGAAGATTTTGCTACACAAATCGTCGAGTCTGATAAAGCGCTATTAAGCTTTGGTGGTGATCATTTCGTTACGTTACCGCTTTTAAGAGCCCATTTTAAGAAGCATGGAAAAATGGCTCTCATACACTTTGATGCGCATACTGATACCTATGATCAAGGCAGTAAGTATGATCATGGAACGATGTTTTATCATGCACCAAATGAAGGCATTATTGACCCTGCACACTCAGTTCAAGTTGGCATTCGGACCGAATACAATTACAAAAACCATAAATTCAAAGTCATTGATGCTGGCACAGCTAACGACTTAAGTGTTGACGATATCGTAAGCCAAATAAAAGCTCGAGTGGGTGATCTTCCTGTATATCTTACGTTTGATATAGATTGTATTGATCCAGCTTTCGCACCAGGTACAGGTACACCTGTATGTGGCGGTTTAAGCAGTGATAAAGCACTAAAAATCGTGAGAGGCTTAAAAGGGCTCAATATTGTCGGTATGGACGTAGTTGAAGTAGCTCCAGCATATGACTCATCAGAAATTACAGCATTAGCAGGTGCTACACTTGGTTTAGACATGCTTCATGTATGGGCATTAGGTAAAGATTTAATTAAGGAATAAGCTGTATGGATTTATCTGAGGTTCGTCGTGAGTATCTAAAAGGCGGGTTGCGCAGTTCAGATCTGCCAAATGAGCCTTTTGCTTTATTTGAAAAGTGGATGACCCAAGCTAAAGAACTACAATTGCTTGATCCTACTGCAATGGTTGTAGCAACAGTAGATGAAAATGGTCAACCTTATCAACGCATTGTTTTGCTCAAACGTTTTGACAAAAACGGGTTTGTATTTTTTACCAACTTAGAAAGCCGTAAAGCACAACATTTAGAAGGCAATAACAAGGTCAATTTGCTATTTCCTTGGCATAATATCGAACGACAAGTTGCGATAACCGGCCAAGCAACGAAACTTTCCACTGCTGATGTACTGAAGTATTTTGTTACTCGTCCTAAAGAAAGTCAGATTGCAGCATGGGTTTCTAAGCAGTCGCATAAGCTAACAGCACGACAGGCTTTAGAAATAAAGTTCAAGGAAATGAAGCAAAAGTTCGCTGATGGAGATGTACCGTTACCAAAATTTTGGGGTGGATATATTGTAAAACCTGAATCAATCGAATTCTGGCAAGGTGGAGAGCATCGATTGCATGACAGATTTTTATACACAAAAGATCATGATGATTGGAGCATTGATAGGCTAGCACCTTAAGAATCCTTTACAAAAAAGTCCTTTGTTAAAAAGGACTTTTCTTTTTAAGCATCACTCATGGTGTGAATGTATTAACAACATCAATTCTCTGTGTTTCATCTAAATTAATGTGTCCGTTATTACTCACATCAACAAAATCAAAAGCTGGTAAATCGGCATCAGCAACAAAACCACTTTTTGTATTTGCATCAGGGTTCTGCTTTAACGATAAAAAGTCGAATTGATTGCGGTCGACACCTTGTGATGGCGCAGTGTTTTGCATCGCTGTAAATATGGTTTCGATTCGACCTGGTTGCTGTTTATCCCACAGCGTTAGCATATCTTTAACTTCTTGACGTTTCAGGTTTTCTTGTGAACCACATAGGTTACAAGGGATAATCGGAAATTGCTTTAATGTTGCATACTCAGCAATATCTTTTTCACGGCAATATGCTAATGGGCGAATTACAACGTTTGCACCATCATCTGATAAAAGCTTAGGTGGCATGGCTTTCATTTTTCCGCCATAAAACATATTCAGAAACATGGTTTCAATTATGTCATCTCTATGATGGCCCAGTGCAATTTTAGTTGCACCGATATGTTGAGCAAAACCATATAGGGTTCCTCTACGCAAACGAGAGCATAACGAACAAGTCTTTTGACCTTCTGGAATTTTCTCTCTCACAATTGAGTAAGTGTCTTTTTCAAGTATATGGTAAGCAATGCCCAAAGAATCTAGGTAATTTGGTAATACATCTTCAGGAAAGCCTGGTTGTTTCTGATCTAAATTTACGGCGAGTATTTCAAAGCTAATCGGAGCTCTTTGCTGAAGGTTTAAAAGAATGTCTAACATGGCATAACTGTCTTTACCACCAGATAGGCAACACATCACTCGATCACCATCTTCAATCATGTTGTAGTCAGCAATCGCACTACCGACTTCACGACGAAGTCGTTTCTGTAACTTATTCATTCGAGTTTGTTGTTTTTTTGCTTCTTTTGTTACTTCTTGTATGTCTACCAACATAAAAAAACGCGCCTTCAGCTAACTTTAGGCGCGTATTATTCCAATAAAGCTACAGCGGGTAAAGAGGAAAACAGGCTTTAACTTTCTAAAGGTGATTTATATCCTTCAGGTTTTAATGTTAAGAGGTCACAATTGATGTTATCAATGACATGTTCCGCAGTATTTCCAATAAGAGCGGCTGATATTCCCGTTCTCCCCACAGTTCCTAGTATCACTAATTCAGCATCTAATTCTTGAGCTAATTCAGGAATTACATCTTCAGGTAATCCTTCTCGCGCATGACAAAATTCGCTCGAAATATTGTGACTTGATGCGATTTCTGACAGCTGCTTTTCATGTTGTGTTCGCATTGACTCGTTATAGCTAAATGCATCAAAGTCGGGCAGTTCTATTGAAATATTTACTGGTGTCCCTGGATAAGCATTTACAAGATGTAATTCAGCATTGAATTTAGATGCTAAATACTGACCATATAAAATAATTTCATTGTTCAGAGATTGGTGAGCTTCGTCTTCATCACCTGTATTTACCGCACATAAAAGCTTTCCGCTTACAGGCCATTCGTGTTCTTTGACCAAAAGAACGGGCTGAGGAGCTTTTCTTATTAAATGCCAATCCGTAGGTGTGAAAATGACAGATTTCAATTTGTCGTGTTCGTGAGTACCTTTGATAATGAGATCGCAGTCATTTTCGATAGCATGTTCGATGATGCTTTCAAAAGGGCGATTGTGCCACACCACACATGAAGAAATATCTAAACCTTCGGATTTATATGGCTCAATGAGATCGTTTATCCACGCTTTTCTTTGATCGATAACGCCTTGACGCATGGCTTCACGTTCTTCAGAAGAAAGTATCGAAGTCATTTCATAAGAGAAGTCAAAAATAGAGAGAAAAACAGTAATTTTTGATGAGTGTTTATGTGCGAGCTCAATTGATCTTTTTAGTGAAACTTGATGTTCCGCAGTAGGATCTAAAACAACTAATAACTTCTTATATTCCTTCATAAGATACCCTCATTAATAATTTAAGATACTTAAAAAATAACATAGATTAGCTTGCCTTCAAACAAACTAATCATTATGAGAGTAACGAAAAGGAATTAAAAAGAAGTGTTCTTGTCTTAAATCAAAGATAAGGTTATTTTATCGGCCAATTCTAGCCGTTCCAGCTAGTTCTTTGAGCTCATCGAAGCTTTTGATAGTAATATATTTACCATTAACTTCAATAAGTTCAGACTTTTGAAAACGACCTAAAATACGACTAATAGTTTCAACGGTCAATCCAAGATAATTGCCTATATCAGTACGTGTCATAGTCAGACGGAACTCTTTTGGTGAGAAACCACGATTACCAAAGCGAGTCGCAAGATTACTGATAAACGCAGCTAAACGCTCTTCAGCGCTTTTCTTACTCAACAATAGAATCATATCTTGATCATTCATGATTTCACTGCTCATCAAGCGCATGATCTGCTGACGTAGCTTTGGCATTGTAGCGGAAAGGTCATCAAGAGTTGTAAATGGGATCTCACAAACCATAGAAGTTTCGAGGGCTTGAGCAAAACTTTGGTGAGAGCTTGAACTGATCCCATCAAAGCCAACGACATCACCAGCAAGGTGAAAGCCCGTGATTTGTTCTTCACCCTGTTCTGTAATGGTATAACTTTTAATCGTACCTGATCGAATCGCAAATAAAGATTTTAGTTCATCGCCAGACTTAAATATCAATTCGCCTTTTTGAATCGGCTTTTTTCGTTCAATGATATCGTCTAATTGGTCAAGCTCATTACTGTTTAAAGCAACAGGTATACATAATGTACTCATGCTGCAATCATGACAATGAATCGTACAGCCAGAACTGCTTTTTTTAGGTTTTTTTATATCAAGTGGCATTTCATTCTCACAATCTGAAAGCTAATTTTAGGTACAGTGTCAAAATGAGCATATGATGCCTGCAAGTGTCGAAATCATCAAGTGTTTATAACAATTAACTAACGCTTATATTTGATTATATGCAACAAATAATGTCTGAATTCCAAACAAAATGATGAAGATACCACTCATTAACCTAACTGATTTTTTTTGTATCCAAGTTGCTAGTGTTTTTGCTGCCAGTCCCGTAGATAACATCGCAGGGAATGTTCCTAATCCAAAGCAAAACATGATTAAAGCACCTGATACAGCAGATCCTGATGCAACCGACCATGTAAGCGTTGAATAAACTAACCCACAAGGTAACCAGCCCCATATCATGCCTGCAATAATGGCTTTTTTAGGTGTTTGTATCGGTAAAAACTTTGATGCGGTAGGGCTTATTTTCGACCACAAGTATTTTCCAATAAATTCTATTTTCGTTAAACCAAACCATAACTGTGCAATATATAATCCAGTAACGATCATCATGACACCAGCGAACACGCGTAACCAGACTAAATAATCATCAACATTGAAAAGGTGAGAAAGCGTTGCAGCTGAACCGCCTAATAAGGCACCTGCAATTGAATAACTGACAATACGCCCAAAATTGTAGGAAAACTGCAATTTAAGCTGTTTTAGGAGTAGGTTTTCACCAATTTTGATCGCTGATTGTTGTGAAGCAAATGATGCGACTAAACCACCACACATACCAACACAATGCCCTGCGCCCATTAGGCCAACAATAAACGCACCTAAGAAGCCGTAATCAGTCATCAACTTTTTCTTTTTGCTGTTGCGGCTGTGATGGAGTCTCATCAATATCATCTTCAAATAAAATAGATGACCCCTGACGATTCAAATCATCAAACTGCTCGGACTTTACTGCCCAGAAAAAAACAACAACGGCAATAGCTACAAAGAGCATAGCAATAGGAATTAAAACATAGATTATGCTCATGAAGGGTCCTTTAATAATCTTAAGCTGTTTGAAACCACGATTAATGAACTTGCAGACATACCAATCGCTGCGACGTAGGGTGCAATATTACCAGACATAGCCAAGGGCAGAACAATAACGTTATAACCTAACGCCCACATCAGGTTTTGCTTAATAATTCTTGTCGTTTTTTTCGCAATCGAAATAGCTTGAATAAAGCGGTGTAATTTATCACCCAATAGGATGAGATCTGCACTGTTTTTAGCAATAGCGGTACCACTGCCCATTGCAATACTCAAATCAGCACCAGCAAGAACCGGCGCATCATTTATTCCATCACCGAACATAGCAACCTTATTACCTTTATTCTGAAAGGCTTGTACGAGTTGAAGTTTTTGCTGTGGAGATAAGCCTGCGTGTGATTCATCCACTGAAACATCTTCTGCAACTTTTCTTACTTGACCAGAATTATCACCACTTGCGATACAGGTTCTAAGACCTAAAACATTCGACTCTCTTACTGTACTTTCAGCGTCTGAGCGTAACTTATCTTGTAGAGTTATTTCTGCAATTATTATCTCGTTCTTAGTTAACCAGATATATTGATTGTAATCAGATTTAACTTGAGAATTTGTCAGCACCTCATTGCCGATGCAGTAATTGTTGCCATTTATTATTCCGCGAATGCCTTGTCCAACCACATGCTCGATTGATTCAGCAACTGTAGACTCCACTTTATAAGGTGAAAATACTTGAGCGATAGGATGCAATGATTCTTTTTCAAGCGCAGCACTAATGGCTAAAACTTCATTTTCAGTTTCATTACCAAAAGTTTTGACATTAGCTATCTTTAATTCGCCGTAAGTAAGAGTGCCTGTTTTATCAAATATGACCGTATTTAGCTGTGGTAATAATTCAAAAACCCCTGATTTTCGGGTAATGATACCCATCTTAGTAAATGTCGAGATCGCACAAGTTACTGCAGTCGGCGTAGCTAATGCTAATGCACAAGGGCAGGTAGCTACGAGTACAGATAATGTCACCCAAAATGCATCTTCTGGTGAAATAAAGAAATGCCAAGCTAAATAAGTGAGTAAGCTTAATGTCAGTACTGCGGTCGAGAAATATCTTGATAATTTATCAACTAAGTAAGAAATTGCAGGGCGGTTGTTAGAAGCTGCCTCTTGAAGCCTAATGATTTCAGCAACAAATTGATCTTTGCCTACTGCTGTCACTTCAATTTTAAGTGGTTGATCAACATTAATGGTTCCAGCAAATACTTTCTCGCCTGCTGTTTTATTTACCGGTAAGTTTTCACCAGTAAGCATGGACTCATTAATACTCGATATACCATCAAGAACAATACCATCAGCAGAAACAAGATCACCTGGTTTCACTAATATTATATCGCCTAATTTTAATTGTTTGGCAGCGACTTCTTGTATGTTTTCACCATCAATTAAATGTGCTGTTAACGGTACAAGCTTGTGCAAGTTACTTGAGTTAACAGAGGCCTTTTGTTTTGCTTTCTGTTCAAAGTACCGACCAAGTAACAAGAAGAAGGTAAACATGGAAACCGATTCAAAATAAACTTCCCCAGTTCCGTTATACGTGGCCACACAGCTAGATATGAACGCACCTCCAATCGCAATTGATACTGGCACATCCATATTAATGTTTTTCGAGAGAAGGGCGCGTATCGCACTGAAATAAAATGGCTGTGCTGAATATAGAGCCACAGGTGCGGCAAAAATCATACTCACCCAGCGAAAGTAATCTCTAAATTCGCTGTCTAAATCGGTGAAGTAACCGGTGTAAAGCGCCAATGCAAACATCATCACTTGCATTGTAGAAAAGCCTGCAAGACCTAAGCGTAATAAAAATTGACCACTATTCCGTTTAGCTTTAGCTTCTTCCTCGTCGGCTTGATAAGGCGCTGCAACATAGCCAATTGAGGCAATGACTGCCAAAATTTGGCTTAGCTTGATTTGATTATCGTCCCAAGCAAGTAGGGCGCGCTGAGTTGTGGAGTTAACATTGATAGAAATAATGCCTTGTGCCTGTTTTAACTTGTGCTCTATCAACCAAGCACAAGCTGCACAAGTAATGCCGTCTATGGATAGTGACACATTTGATACGTCAGAATCCTTGTAAACAAAGTCCTGCTGTACTTCCTCAAGATCATAAGCACTAAAAGTGTTTAATTGTTCTGGAACGATATCAGATTGCTTGGCACCTGGCTCGGTTCTAAATTTATAATAATTTTTTAGACCTGCATCCATGATAGCTTGTGAAACCGCTTGGCAACCAGGGCAACACATTTTTTGAGGCTCATCATTGATGATGGTAATAAACTGTGAGCCTGATGGAACAGGCTCACTACAATGAAAACAACGCTCTTTGTTCATAGACGCTTTTCCGAAACTAGATTAATTTAACCAACGTTCTACGCCATCGTCTAATGTGAAACGCTTTTGCAATCTCCAGGTATGATCAAAGCTTTCTAGGCGAATTTGCCAATCACCTCTAACTTGTTTTGGGAAGGTGATGCGATAATTTGAATTACCGTCTGCAACAGCAAGTTCTTTATAATCACGTTCTTGAATGGTTGGATGATAAAACTCAACATTTAATGCTGCTTTGTAAGGCTCACCACCATGCTGTTTGATTAGCACTTGATTACCTTCAACGGTTATTGAAAACTGGAGTCCCATAGCTCGTGCTTTTTGCTCGCGGTGCTTGTCCAGATTAATGCCTTTGCCTTTTTTGTAATAGTCATCAGCAACGAGGTTATCGGAATATTTTATTGCGATGATTAATGTTGCAATACTGGCAGCAACGACAATTAGAGGGAGAATAATAAGGAACCATGGCCAAAATTGCTTATACCAAGGCTGAACCTTTTCCATCGTTTTTTGCATGAGAACTTCCTAATTAATTACAACAAACTCTTTAATGAACTCTGTCTTTCAAAATTCAGTAAAAAGTTCGATATCGATTCTACAATCTTTGATAACCTGAATCATTAAAAAAAAGGCCTCGATTACCACCGAGGCCTTTTTTTAATCAGTCTTGATTATTTTTGATGAGATAAGCTGTAAACGTAAGCAGTAATTACGTGAACTTTTTCTTCACCAAGAACATCTTTCCATGCTGGCATAGCACCACTACGACCGTGTTTAATACTGTCGATAATAGATTTACGTGAACCACCATATAACCAAGCTTTATCTGCTAAGTTTGGTGCACCCATAAATTTATTACCTGTGCCGTCCATGCCGTGACATGCGAAGCAACCTTTCATAAATGATGCTTTACCTTCAGCAGCAAGTTTAGCGTCAAACTTACGGCCAGATAATTCAAACAAATATTCAGCTAAGCCTGGTAATTCGCTGTCCGCAATTGGTAAACCACCTTTAGGAGGCATCATACCATTACGTCCATTCATGATTGACGTTTTGATAGTCGCTAAGTCACCACCATACAGCCAAGAATTATCTGCTAGGTTAGGGAAGCCTTTACTACCACGTGCATCAGAGCCATGGCATTGAGCACAGTTTTGAATGAACAAACGCTTACCAACATTTAGAGCATCTTTATCTTTTACTAACTCTTCAAGTGGAGTGTTTAAGTAAGCAGCGAAGATAGGGCCATATTTTTCGTTAGCCTTTTTTACTTCCTGGTCATACTGCACATAAAGGCCTTGTTCTTCAGCTGCTTTTACTGCGGCTTTTGAATCTTCTTTTGCGCTAACACCTTTCACATGGCCAATGCTTTGGTTAGAACTGCTCCAACCTAATTGACCTTTGAAGTTACCAAGTCCTGGATAAAGCGCCAAATACGCTAAACCAAATACGATGGTGATGTAAAACATATAACTCCACCATTTTGGTAGTGGGTTATTCATCTCTTCGATGCCGTCGAAAGAGTGGCCCATAGACTCACCTTCTTCAACACCCGTTGTGTTTTTGGAGCACCAACGTAATAGGACAAAACATCCTGCGATTACAAATAATGAAATTACTGTAATCCATATACTCCAGAAGCTACTCATTAACATTATTTTTGCTCTCCTGAGTCCTTATCTTTTTCTTCATCAGAAAAAACAAGGTTAGCTGCTTCATCAAAATTATCTTTTTGACGAGAGCTATAAGCCCAAGCAAATATACCGACAAAGACGAGCATCACAATGATTGTAAGTATTCCCTGTAATGTGCCGTAATCCATATATTGCCTCCTTATTTGAGGGCGTGCCCCAACGACTGTAGATAAGCGATCAGTGCCTGCATTTCAGTTTTACCTTCAACAGCAGCTTTTGCACCGGCAATTTCAGCGTCTGTATATGGAACACCGAAATTACGGAAAATTTCCATCTTGTCAGCCGTTAAATCACCGTCAATCTTATTCTCAGCAAGCCAAGGGAATGCTGGCATATTTGATTGTGGTACCACTGCGCGAGGGTCTAACAAATGAACTTCATGCCATTTGTCACTGTAACGACCACCTACACGAGCTAGATCAGGACCTGTACGCTTTGAACCCCACTGGAAAGGGTGGTTCCATACAGATTCACCAGCAACAGAGTAGTGACCATAACGCTCAGTTTCTGCACGTAAAGGACGAATCATCTGGCTGTGGCAGTTATGACAACCTTCACGGATATAAATATCGCGACCTTCAAGCTGGAGTGCTGTAAAAGGCTTTAATCCTTCTACGGGCTCAGTTGTATCTTTTTGAAAAATTAGTGGGGTGATTTGTACTAAACCACCAAAACTAATTGCAATTACAATAAAGATAGCGAGTAGGCCGACGTTCTTTTCAATAAATTCGTGATTAAATTTCATCGTTTCTACTCCTTATGCTTCAGCTGGTTTAGGCAAAGAGCCTTCAGGGGCTTTAACAGTCTTAATCACGTTGTATGCCATTAAGAACATACCAACTAAGAAGAATACACCACCTAAGAAACGAACAAAGTAGAATGGGTACGATGCTTCAATACTCTCAACGAAACTGTATGTTAACGTTCCGTCAGAGTTAACTGCACGCCACATTAGACCTTGCATCACACCTGAAATCCACATTGATACGATATAAAGAACAGTACCAATTGTTGCCAACCAGAAGTGAGTATTGATTAATTTAACGCTGTACATGCGACCTTGATTAAATAGCTTAGGAATCATGTGGTACAGAGCACCAATAGAAACCATAGCAACCCATCCAAGTGCACCTGAGTGAACGTGACCAACCGTCCAATCGGTATAATGAGATAGAGCATTAACAGTCTTAATTGCCATCATTGGGCCTTCGAAGGTAGACATACCATAGAAAGACAATGAAACAATTAGGAATCGCAGAATTGGGTCAGTACGTAATTTATGCCATGCACCTGACAACGTCATAATACCGTTGATCATACCACCCCAAGATGGAGCAAATAAGATCAATGACATCACCATACCTAAAGACTGAGTCCAGTCAGGTAACGCTGTGTAATGAAGGTGATGAGGACCAGCCCAAATATAAAGAGCGATCAATGCCCAGAAGTGAACAATCGATAAACGATATGAATAGACAGGACGACCGGCTTGTTTAGGTACGAAGTAGTACATCATACCTAGGAAACCTGCTGTTAATAGGAAACCTACAGCGTTATGTCCATACCACCACTGAACCATTGCGTCTACAGCACCGCCGTATAACGAGTATGATTTAAACATACTTACTGGTACAGCCATAGAGTTCACAATGTGCAAAACGGCAACGGCAATAATGAAAGCACCAAAGAACCAGTTCGCTACATAAATGTGAGAGGTGGTTCGTTTTACAATGGTACCAAAAAACACTATCGCATAAGACACCCACACTACGGCGATTGCGATATCAATTGGCCATTCTAATTCTGCATACTCTTTACCACTAGTAAAACCTAGGGGCAGGGTAATTGCCGCAGAAAGAATGATTGCTTGCCAACCCCAGAATGTAAACGCAGCCAATTTAGGTGCGAACAAACGAGTTTGACAGGTACGTTGAACTACATAATACGATGTAGCAAATAGAGCTGAAGCACCAAACGCAAAAATAACTGCATTGGTATGTAAAGGCCGTAAACGGCTAAACGTTAACCAAGGAGTTTCGAAGTTTAGTGCCGGCCAGATTAACTGAGCCGCAATTAAAACACCTACTGCCATACCAACTATTCCCCACAACACGGTTGTAAGGGCAAATTGGCGGACTACGGTGTAATTGTAATCAGCGCCTTGAGGCTGGGAATGGTTCATCATAATGCTTCCACTGCTTATTACTTTTACTTATAGTTTTAGTAAAGCCATGCTTTACCTGTTAAATGACACTAATGATTACTTTTTGTTAAAAATTAACCAGTAAGTGCCGCTGAGAAGCTTGCACAACATTTAATACATCAGCAAACGAGTAATATTTTACTTTAGACACTATTAAAAAGATACTAGGTAGGGCAGAGTTAAATTGATCTGGATCATATTTGAGCGCAGAATGTGACCCATTATTAAAAAAAGGTAAGTTACTGTGTGTTACGCATCTACTTTACGAAAAATAGCTATACTTATCACAGTGTTATTAGTCTGTTCTTGTGGTGACCAAAAACAAAAAAATGCTAATCCTGACCAAATTGATAGGTCTTTATGTAACTTTTTGGTCAGTTCATGCTTAAAAGAAGCTAATGGGGCAGAAATAGTACTATTGATCAGCCCAAAAACAGTTCCAAGCGAGCAAGATTTAACCATAAGTCTTAAATCAAACAAAAATATTACAATAAAATCAGCTCGAGTTGAGGGTAGGGACATGTTTATGGGTATTATCCCAGTAACGGTCAATATACTGAATAGTAATACTTTTTCAGCAAATACCATTCTAGGAAGCTGTGCTAGTGGCTATATGGTTTGGCGATTATTTGTTACTTATGAGTTAAATGGTCAGACATCTACAGTGTTTTATGATTTTCTTGCCGATAATGGCTAAATAATACAATTATCTTAGTGTAAATGGTCAATTTTACATCAGTTAAAATAATTGTGTAATTGATCACATAATTTGTGTAAATGACATTCATTGATAACAATGAATGATTGTTCAATATATCTTACAAGTATAGATTTTATTTTTCTTAGATTAATGCCGATAAATACCATTATCGGCATCTGCATTAAATTGGCTTTCTCAAATGAATACTTTGCAACTTCCTCCTGTTTTACCGCTGTTTGATAAACCTGAATTTTTATTAGAAGGTAATAGTTACAACAACCAGTACATTACGCAAATTAGCCTAGATAGAGTTACGGATGCTGGATTAGTGCTAGAGCATGCCTCAGATTGGTTATATGAACATAAAGATCAAGAAAATAACTATAAAGCTTATCGAAGTGAGCTTACTACGTTTTTACATTGGTGTTTTGATGTAGCAGCCATGTCTCCAGCAGATTTGAAACGCAAAGATATGTCCCGTTATGTCGAGTATTGCAAACAGCCACCTGTAAAATTAATTGGAAATTACAATGTTGCTCAGTTCAAAGGTTCAGAGATAGACCGAACACCTAACGCAAACTGGAGACCGTTTATCGCTAAATTGGTCAATGGAACACAACAAGCCTATAAGCTCAGCGAGAATGCATTAAAAACAAAGATTGCTATTTTGTCTTCTTTTTATACTTATTTGCTTAGTGAAGAGTTTTGTGAACGTAATACTGCGCAAGTTTGGCTGAAGCACAGTCGTTTTGCTAATAAACAAACATTCCGTAACGATACTGCGAATGAAATTCTGCCAATATTCACTGAATTACAGTGGTCCTACGTAAATTCTACGGTAAACAGCCTTGCTAAAAAAGATTCAGCGGCGTACGCACGCCATAAATTTCTCATTAATTTAATTTATTCCTGCTATTTACGAATTTCAGATGTATCAGCTAGACCTGGATATTCACCAGTAATGAGTCAGTTTAAGCAGAATCGTCAAACTGGCATTTGGCTGTTTCATATACCAAACAGTAAAGGTGGTAAATCAAGAACCGTCACGGTATCTAAAAATCTTTTACAAGCTTTTAAAGAATACCGTGGTCATTTAGGGTTATCACCATTACCCAGTTCTGATGAATTAGATCCACTATTCATAAGACATAAAGCTGCTGGACGTGGACGAGATGTCGGAGTTTTAAATGCAAACTTGGGTATTCGTCAGATTCGTGATGACGTTCAATTCATTATTCTACACGCAGCTGAAGAAATGAAAAAAGATGGTTTTGAATCTGATGCAAATGACATATCTAAACTCACCGCACATAATATTCGTCACACCGGCATTAGCCATGACATTAATATACATATGCGACCATTATCCCATGTGCAAAAAGATGCGGGTCATGAAAGTATTGATACAACATCCTTATATCTGCATACAACGGACGTTGAAAGATACCAATCAGCACAAAATAAACCTCTCGATCATCTCAGTATTAACTCCAAACTCTAAGCCCTTAAAAGTGTGGTATTGGGCGTGATGTTTGAGAAATAACAATACCACACAGTTTAGCTTTAAACCCTATTTAACATAATATACATTGTACGCAACTACAGAGTGTCTCATATCAACACCTTATAATTGGAATGTGCTTCCAATTTGTCGTGTACTGTGGCGATAACATTTCTCTGCGCATTGCCCATCGTTGATTCTGGCCTTGTGCGGTTAAATAAATAGTATCTGGTCCAAAACGGTCATTGAGATCATCGTATACTTTCATTAACTCTGAATTGTTCTGACTCTGATTAAATAAATCATATTGCTCATGACTCAAATCAGATAAATCCAACATACCCACTCCAATTTTGTAATAGCGAACGCCTGTGCAGAATAACTTGTCGATAGCTCGAGTTGTTGCTTTAGTTAGTTCAGTTGAACAATTCGTCGGTCTCGCAAACTTCATTATTGTTTTAAATTGTTGCGGTCTATCGTCGTGCGGTGAACTTCCTGCGAATACGAGTAAGCTTTGGCAGCCACTATTCTGGCTTCGAGCTTTACGTGCTGCAATATTTGCGTGTTTAGCTAAAGCTTGTTGTAACTCATCACGACAAGTAATTCTGCGACCTAAACTTCGGGTACTAAATATTTGCTTTTTATCTGCCTGAACTTGATCCCAAGTTTTGCAAATGTGTCCATTTAGCTCTCTAACGGTTCTTTCTATTTCGATGTTAAAATTTTTTCTTGCACACCTCGGAGGCATTTTTGCTAATTGATAAGCCGTTTTAATATTCATCGATTCAAGGCGACGGCCTATTTTTTTTCCAATACCCCAGACGTCATTGACTGCAGTCGCTTTAAGTATGTTTAGTCTATCTGTTTCATTATCGATCACACACACACCTTTATAATGGCGATGACACTTTGCCGTGTGATTCGCTAGCTTTGCCAGTGTTAGCGTTGTACCTATGCCAACACAAATTGGCAAACGACATTCTTTCCATACTGTTTTCCGGATTAAATCTCCATAAGCTGAAATATCACGAATTGCTGGGAAGCAATGGTGAAGATCTAAAAAGGTCTCATCGATAGAGTAAATATGTTGAATCGGAGCGAACCGCCCTACTGTTTGCATGAACTTAGATGACAAGTCACTGTACAGTTCATAATTAGACGAAAAAACGTGTAAACCTAATTGCTCACACTGTTTCTTTACTTGAAAATAAGGTCCAAACTTCTTTATACCAAGCTCTTTTGCTTTACGGTTAGCGGCAACAATACAGCCATCATTATTGCTGAGAACAATGATTCCGTCTTTTCTAATGTCAGGCCTAAACACCGCGTGCGCACTGGCGTAGAAACTATTGATATCACATAACGCATACATAAGTTAACTCTGTAATAGTGCCGCTGGACGAAAACAACGAATCGATTTCACTACAACACCTTCAAATGAAAAATCATCGAAATGTGTAATGGTAACGGCTTGATAACACCCGTTAGCTGAAAGTAATTTTTGGTTCTGTTTGTCGAAAACTTTACAAATAAATTCACCATTCAAATTCGCAACAATGACATCTAAATGTTGCGACTGCACATGCCTGTCCACAATTAAAATATCGTTATCAAAAATGCCCACATCGCGCATGCTATTACCTGACGCTCTGCCAATAAATGTCGCATTAGGGTGCTCAATCAAAAGCTCATCAAGGCTGAGTGGTAGCTGCGTATATTCAGCTGCTGGCGATTCAAAACCCGTGATCCCAGCCTGTGCTGCTATAGGAATAATTTTCATAAACCCCGTCATACTGTTTATTTATACAGTATAATAGCAAAATGAAACAAAATTAGTAAATACACTCGGAAAATGTGCATTTATTGAACGAGCAGAGCTATTCTGAATGATAAAAAGGCGAAACAGCTCTGTTTTTTTTGTAGAAGTGACGAGTTTTAAGTACTACTTAGAAGATAGTTAGATAGAAGCAGCAACTGCACCAGCTGCTGCAACACTCGCAGCAATGGCTTGCTGAGTTTCAATCTGGCTTGCTACGTTCGATGAGCTTTGGTTCTCGGTTGCAATAATACAAGCACTATAACCCATTCCTTTCAATGAATTTGTCCACACCATTTTTCCATCAATTGCTTCTAAGCAAAACAAATGTCCACCTGAATAGGCATAAATACGCTTTTCTTCATAATGAACATTGGTTATACCTGAGCCTTTGAGTTTAGTTTTCCAAATAACCTCGCCATTAGCCTTATTCAAGCAAAGCACATGATTATTAATTCCTAAAAATAACTTGTCCATGTTCTATTCCTAGTTAAACTCAATCGATTGACTATGTGATAAAAAGAAAATTATCTGATTATTCAAAACAACCTGTTTCCAATGTACTGTAATGAAGACTCTTTTTTAATTCATTGCTACAGGCATTTGCACCGCTAATTTGAATCATAACCTTCTTATGTCGCAGCTGTTCTTTTATTTTGTAAGCTGCCATTAAACATGATGCGCCTGCACCTTCAACTAGATTAGATGTGTAGTGGTGAACTAAGCCTATACTGCGCCATAGCTCGTCTTCAGTTAATAATACAAAATCAGTTAATGCATTTTTATAGATATCAAACGTAGTCGTATATGCTGTGCCAGTAGCAAATCCACCAGCAAAGGTTTGGTTTTTATTTGAAAGGATTCGACCACACTTCCAGGATTGATAGGCTGCAGAGGAAGCTTCAGCTTGAACGGCGATAATCTCAATTTTTGGATTTATGGACTTAAGAACGGTAACTGCAGCAGCAAGTTCACTGCCTCCACCTATTGGTAAGATCACAGTATCGATATCGGGTTGTTGCTCAATAACTTCTAGAAACTCAGTTGCGACACCATTAATCAACTCTGGTTCATTGGCTGGATGAACAAAGTAAAAATGTTCCGTTTCTGCAATATCATTAACAAGAGAAGCGGCTTCATCAAAATTGGAGCCAAATTCAATCAATTCTGCTCCAGTTGCTTTTATTTTTGAAATTTTGGATTGGTTACTACCAAAAGGAACCACAATCTTAGCTTTAAGACCAAAAAAGCGAGCAGAAGTGGCAACGGAAAGACCGTGGTTGCCCGTTGAAAACGTTACAACACCTCGGTATCCAGCTTTTTTCACATGATGCAGAATATTAATCCCGCCACGAATTTTAAAACTGTTGGTTAAATTGTGATTTTCATATTTTAGAAACACATCGAACCCGAGGACATTAGTTAATTCATGATGGTGTTCGAGTCTTGTTGGTGTTAAATAATTCGACGTTATTAGTCTTGCTTGCATTACTGCTTTAATCGAAATTTCTCGTTGTTTTAACTCTTCCATAAGCGCCCTATCATTTATAGTGCTGTTATTTTTTCTTTATATAAATAACTTTTTCAACTTCGGCAATTTGCTCATTATCGTCATCAAGAATATCTAGCCTAAACTCCGCTAAGTACTTCTCTCCAGTAGCCGTATGGTGTTGAATTTCCAGCAACCGATCAGGAGAAACATGAATATGTGCCTTAACTCGTTTTTTAGTAGCCTTAACAAAACGTATTGATGAAGATTGGTCCCAAACGTAATAGTCTTCGCCAAGTAACTTCATCAATAGCAGCATATAGTGAGGATCAATCATCGAGTAGAGATTGCCACCAAAGTGAGTTCCAACTGCATTTTTATTAAACCAACGCAGCTTCATTGAAACTTCCATTTCGGTCCAGTCCGCACAAATATAATCAATGCGTACACCTGCGCCCAAATACGGTGGGTAAAGATTCAGTAACAACTTAGCCGTCTTTGAAGAATAATTCATATCACGCTCCCCTGCTTTGAATTAATTAGGCTGGCATTTCACTATAAGATGGCACGTCATCAGGTAAAACAAACCAAGCTTGCTTTTCCTTAGTCCAAACATGAGCTTGTGGCTTAAATATTGAAGTGTTTTCAATTCCGACAGGTTTGAGTTTCAATTTAATAGATTCAGGTTGACGGGGATTGAAGTGATAGACTCTATTGCCGCAACTGGGACAAAATTTTGCCGTATTATCGCTACCGCTATCTGCAACTCTATTCCAAGTTGAAAGTTGACCTTCAATTTTCAAGTCAGATTTATCGAAGAGAGCAGTTACGCTATATGGGCTTGAAGATAATTTTTGGCATTCTTTGCAGTGGCAGGCAATAACTTTTTTAGGTGAATTTAGTAGTGTAATTTTGACCTGTCCACATTGGCAGGTTCCAGATACAGGAAACTCCATCTTATGACCTAATTAATGCTAATGATTATCTATTAATAAAACAATTAGTAGAGTAAAGCAATGAAGATGGGAATAAATGAAAGAAGATATACGTCCTTGTACATCAAAGAATTACAACTCTGGGTAGTTCACATTAATACTTTTATAGTTATCAATGGCTTCTACTGTGTTGTGTTTTTCTAAAAAAGCATTCAACGCTTGTTGTTGCTCTTCAGAAGGTGATTGATAACGTTCATTATGGAAAATCCAGAACTCAGCATTACTTCCAACACCATACGTTCCAGTCCCATACATATCATTGTTATCAACAAAATCTGTTAACTCTTCAACGAATTGCTCTTGAACTTCGACATCAGCATTTACAGTTAGCTGGGCATAAATACCATTAACTGTAAATTCATCAAGATAAAGTTTTTTACGCTGACGACGATTACGCTTAGCATTCTCTTTAATCGCTTTCATACTATTTCCTAGCAGTATTATTTAGTTCGGTACTATACAAAAGTTTGACTTGATATGGAATGAAAAAAGGTCTTGAACTAACTCAAGACCTTTATTTTTTGATTAATCTACAAGTAATTAGAACTTATAGTTAACACCAACACGAATTTCCCATAGTGATTGAGCTAAGTGATTAGATTGCGAAACATTATCTGGTATAAACTTATCAAAAACATATTTACCATCTTCAATCGATGCAGAAACCACATTTTGAGCTGTAAAGTTACCAATTCTCTTCACTCCCCAATCATCATTAATTAAATTACCTAGGTTTTTAATCACAAGATAAGCATTTGTTTGATGATCTTCATGGAATCCAGGTAGCTCCTGATCAATCCTGAAGTCAAAGCGAGTGTGCCAAGATGAATTATCAGAGTTACGATCTACGATTTTTCCTCGAGTAAGGTCATTATCTTCAACAAACTCATTAAATGCGTCTTGATTAAAGTCTGCTCCGTAAATGACATTCGGATCATCCACCGTCGGGATATAAAGCAGGTGTCTACGACTTCTATACTCAGTCGCTCCAACACTTAACCCATCAAATGTATAAGATAGTGGACGTCCTTTAGTACGAGAACCAAACAGCGTAAAGCCTGTTTCATAACCATCAACAAATTCTACTGAATAGCGTAAGTTCAACGTAAAACGATGTGGCGTTTCATAATTTGATGTCGCTAAACCTGGATCTTGTGCATCAATAGTTGCGAAGTTATTAAAGTTGGAATACGACACAGCACTCGTCATTGGTGATACATCTTCAGATCTATTGAAGGCGTAGCCAAACGATGCGTCTAAACCAAAGTCATACTCTTTCTTAACAGCAAAAGAAATGGTCGTTGATTTGCCATCTTCTTTTG
Source organism: Parashewanella sp. 2304DJ23-3 (assembly GCF_056591695.1). Lineage (NCBI taxonomy): Bacteria > Pseudomonadati > Pseudomonadota > Gammaproteobacteria > Alteromonadales > Shewanellaceae > Parashewanella > Parashewanella sp. 2304DJ23-3. The sequence continues at coordinate 76,526 of NZ_JBWQOH010000003.1, read as the reverse complement.
CATTAGTTAACACAAAGTCACTCTTACGGAAGTTACGCTTAACGTCTCCACCAGCGTCTTGACCAACGGTTGCATAATCATAAACGGCACGTCCATCAAATAATTCTGCTCGACTAGCAGAATCCCATGACGCAGCATGAATAATTGCGCTGTCCTGTTTCTGAGAATATAAGACATCACCTTGAATGATATACTCATTCTCAGTGGTATAGGTAAAGCCTAGGTTATACTTCCATTCTGATGGAATTTCAAAATCAGAAGCTATAGCGTTTACTGACGGCTCATTACCCAAACTCGGGTTATTTCTTGCTACTTCGTCTACTTGATCTTGCAAAGGATCATAAATTGGACGACCTTCTCCACTAAACAAATCAGCGATAGGTGTTCCATCAGGGTTTAACAGCTGAAAATCTCTACGGTATGTATCAATATTGGTAATACCATCATTCGAATATGAATTAGAAATCCATACATTTGGATTACCGCCAGAATATAGGCCTACACCACCGCGAAGCTCTAAGTTATCTTGAATGCGCCAGTTAAACCCTAAACGAGGTTGCAATAAGTCTTTACCATCTAAAGTTTCGTCATTACGGAAACCATAACTATCATGGAACACTTTGTTGTAACGCGGCTTATCAGAGCTGGTATACCAATCATAACGTAAACCAAATAATAAGGTTAAGTCGACATCATCAAAGGTGTATTCATCCTGAATGTAGGCAGCATGAGTTGCATATTCAAAGTTTGCTGCAGCATCATTCGGGTTATTAGTTCCCGCTGAGTTATTGTAATAGATATCGTCCGCAAGCCCAGCTTCAAAGTCATCTAGTCCATTAAAGCGATATTCACCAATAGTATGTTGCATGAATAAATTGAAAACACTCAAGTTTTCATATTCATATCCACCTGTGATTGTATGATTATCTAAGGTGTAGGTACCTGTTAGCTTAAGTGTTTGGCTTTCCCAGTTTAAGTCATTCGACTGTCTAGAATCATCTGGACCGATATAGATGCTTGCACCATTGACTCGCTCAATTTGGATTTCACCAAAACCACTAGCAGCATCCAGTGAACGTTGACGGTTATCTAACTTTATTTGACCAAGACGAAGCTCAGTCGAAAAATTATCACTCCAATCTGAATACAGAGACCCTACAATCGAATTGAGTTTTGCCCCAACTTCGTAGAAGTGATTCGATAACGTAACAGTATTATTGCGATTGTCAGATTGTGAGATTTTAAAACCATCATTGTAATTATAAATTAATGATGCACGATGATTTTCGTTAATATTCCAGTCAAGTTTGACAAGAATTTTTTCATCGTCAACTGGCATAGAACCTGGTGTACCACCAGCGTCATAACCATAAACATTTTGCGCAATTTGAATAGCGCGATCTAGCTCAGCTTGTGATATTTGATTGCCAAGAGCGTCATACTGGAGTATTTGTGCGCCTTCCAACTTTTCATAATCTGCAAATAAAAATAATTTGTCTTCAATGATTGGCAAGCCAATATCAAAGCCATAACGTTTCTCTGAGTAGTCGCCTGTATCTTCATGTTCACCCTTTAACTTATCGCCACGAAGTGAATCGCTTGAATAGTCAAAGAACACACTTCCGTGAATTTCATTGGTTCCAGATTTTGTTACGGCATTAATATTACAACCTGTAAAGCCGCCGGCTTGAACATTAAATGGCGCAATTTCTACTTGAATTTGGTCTAAAGAACTAAATGAAAATGGCATTCTAACGGTAGGATAGCCGTTACTATTCAGACCAAAGCTATCGTTCATTCTGACCCCATCTACAGTCAAACTACTGTATCTTGGGTTACTACCTGCACAAATTATGGCTTCTTCACCATTCGCTTCTTCAATATTAATGCGTGGATCAACTCGAATAACATCTTTAATATCGCGATCAGCAGATGCAGCAGTATCAATATCTGCAATATTAAAGTTAGAACCAGGGCTAACATACCCGAACTCTTGAGCCGTTAAACGAGAACCTGTGACTTGCATCGTTTCAATGTTGTCACTAGATAAACTGAAATTAAGATCTAGAGGCTCACCAAGTTTCAAGTAAACGTCTTTAATTAAGCGATTTTGAAATTTACTGGAATTGACTTTGATAGTGTATGGGCCTCCAACGCGAAGACCTTTCGCTGAAAAGAAACCTGCATTATTTACAGCTACAGTTTTTGTTGTACCAGATGGTTCGTGAATGAGAGTTACCGTTGTCCCTGCTGCAGGATTTCCTTTAGGGCCAACTATCTCGCCTTTTACTGCTGAAGACGTGTCATCAGCAAAAGTTGGAGCGCTTAATCCTAATGCAATCACCAATGCACTAGATAGTAGTGATAGACGATGATTAATCATCATTTTTTCCTTTAGTTGTGATTAAAGACGTTAAAAAACTTCCATGCTTAAAATCATTCTTTATAAAACCGCCAGAATTAAACCAACATAAAGTTTCAAATTTGTGACAATTTGTCAAACAAGTAACATTTATGTAACCATCATCCATCAAGATAGGGATAACGTGATAAATGGATGATAAAAATGAAAAAAGTTGTTCTTGCACTTATTTGTACCGCAACCGTTTGTTCAATGACGAATAAAGCTGAAGCTTTTGGGAGAAATGGACATCGGATCGTTGCGCACATAGCGCAACTGAATTTAAGCCCACAGGCAAAGGCACAGTTGTTACAGCTCACAAAAGGAGTGCCACTCGCCCGTTTATCGACTTGGTCTGATGAAATAAAGTCGGATGAGAACTGGCGACATGCAAATCCATGGCATTACATAAATGCCGAAAAACCAGGACAGTGGGACAATATATCTAGAAACCCAAAAGGCGATATCCTTGAAGCTCTAGAGCGATTTGAAAAGCAATTAGCAGATAAATCCTTGTCCGATGAAAAACGCTGGCAAGCATTGGCATTTATCACTCATCTTGTCGGTGATTTACATCAACCACTCCATGTGAGCCATAAGCACGACCGTGGCGGCGGTACTATCAAAGTGAGCTGGTTTGGTGAGAAAAAGTATAACTTTCATCATGTTTGGGATACGTTAATCATCGAGCATCAGCAGCTAAGTTACAAAGAATATGTAGAATTCATGCCAATATCCGTTCATGAAAAACAGCAATGGGCTAGAGGCACCTATTCTGATTGGGCAGACGAATCCATCAAGCTAAGAGACACTATTTACGATTATAAAATTGACGAAAACAATGTCGCTCAGTTAGGTTATGGATACATCTATAAACACAGAGATGAAGTTGAGCTAAGAATGAAGCAAGCAGGGGTTAGGCTCGCAGATAAATTAAATAAGATATTCGAAGCTGAATAGAGTAAACGGACAATTGAATTATAGTTTAATCAATATAAAATGAAATCTTCAAAGGATTCCGTGGCAGTGAAAGTTGATATCAAAAACGGCTCGGAAATCCTAAGGAGAATGATTTAACTAAATCTCTGCCATTACTTTTATCAAAAATTGAGTCTAGGTTTTAACTAAATTGAGTGTGTGATTTTATATCGATTTCTCTATATGGTAAAAATCGATTTGAGTAATCGCTTTTTACCGTTGTTCAAGTTTCTCGTTTTCTACCATACTAAAACTGTGGAAAGAAAATAAAGGAGAAGAATAATGAAAGAACTTATTGTCCAAGACTACATGCAACCAACCTTCCCTACGATTCATGCGGAAACTGAAATCACAGAAGCCATATTAAAACTAAAAGACTATAGCCTCATCAGCGCACCAGTACTTGATGAAAATAAGAAACCAGTGGGTTATCTGTCAGAGCATGAATTATTAAAGCCATTATTACATGCCAGCTACCATTGCGATTCTAATCTTAGAGTATCTGATGTAATGAGACATGACACACTAACTGTTAATGCAAATACTTCACTATTAAATCTTGCCGAAATGATGCTGGGTGCAAAACCTAAGAACTACCCTGTAATCAATGAAGATGGCCAGGTGATTGGTATCATTACCCGTAGTCATGTTTTAACAGCTTTGATGACAGCATATAATGACTGTCAGCAAGTATGATTTTGTTAATCGCTCCTTATTAGTAACGAAACATTAAGGAGCAATTTCTCTTTAAGGACATTTATGACGCAGAACTATTGGGAACATCGGCGCTTCACCGAAGAGAATAAACGTAGAAAAGACCACAGAACACCTTACCAAAGGGATCGAGCAAGAATATTGCATTCTGCCGCATTCAGAAGACTCCAAGCGAAAACACAAGTACTTGGGATTGGAATGAATGACTTTTACCGAACAAGACTTACGCACTCCCTTGAAGTTTCACAAATCGGTACAGGTATCATTTCACAATTAAAAGATAAATACCCAGATTTAGGTAACTTGCTTTGCTCAGATAGTTTAATGGAAGCTTTATGTCTATCCCATGATATCGGTCACCCTCCATTCGGTCATGGTGGTGAAACCGCATTAAATTACATGATGCGTAACTACGGCGGATTTGAGGGAAACGGGCAAACATTTAGAATTCTCACATGTTTAGAGCCTTATACACCTGATTATGGAATGAACCTTACAAGGCGTACATTGCTAGGCGTGTTGAAATACCCAGCCGCATATCATACTTTATTCCAACAATATCACCTTGAAGAAGTTATAAATTACCGTCAATTAAAACCCATTGATTGGCCGGTTGTAAAAGGGATCTATCATCACGACAGAGCAACGCTCGATTGGGTTTTATCTCCTTTATCACATGAAGATAGAGAACGATTCCTAACGCCAATAGTAATTGAGGGGCAGCATCACCGAAGAACACAGTATAAATCTTTAGATTGTTCCGTAATGGAGCTGGCCGATGATATCGCTTACGCCGTACATGACTTAGAAGATGCTATCGTTATGGGCATCGTCAAACCAGAGCATTGGAATGAAAGCGTAAAACAAACCATATCGAACCTAGACAATCAATGGATACAATCAGAGATTCTTAATTTGTCAGAGAAACTCTTTGCAACTGAACATCATGTTAGAAAAAATGCGATAGGTACTTTGGTTAATAGTCTGGTAACAAGTATTGATATCGAAATTGACGATAACTTCTGTGAACCACTACTGAAACACAATGCTGTGATGCAGCCTGATTACTATCAGATGTTGAACGCTTTAAAACAGCTTGTGTATAAATGGGTGATCAGACGTCCTGAAATTCAAATGCTCGAATTTAAGGGGCAACAAATAGTAATGGAATTATTTGAGGCAATTGCTTCTGATCCCGAGCGACTGTTACCGTACAGTACACAAGAAAAATGGAAAGCCTGCATAGAAAAGCATGGTTGTGGAATGCGAGTAATATCTGACTATATTTCAGGAATGACGGACGATTTTGCGGGACGCTTATATCAACAGTTATTCAGCCCAAAATCTGGTGCAATTATTGAAATCGGTCCTCACTAAGCTCATTGAAAAGGCGAGGAATAAACTCTCGCCTTTGTTGGTTACTTATAAACCTAATTCGTCTAACAAATCGTCGTGTGAAGATGTTGTCGTAGCATCGGGCTTTTTCTGATGCTGACGCGGCAAATCAATACCATGAATTTCAATCAACTTTTCAGGATCAATATCTTCATCCATTTCAAACTCATCAAGCTGTATGAAGGTCGTCTTATCCATAGCGAATTCAAGATAAAACACATGATTTTCTTCAGTCTTGAACGAAACTCGTCTAGCTTGAGGTGCATCTAAGTTAGCATCAATAGAAATGGTTAGGTCACGATTAACATTAAGCATTTTAGGTTGGCTTTGTTTTATCGATGTCTGAAGTTCCTTGGACACTTTATTAATAAAGTCACCAAGCATTTGATTCATTAGCTCGCCCATCACATTTCCAACTTCATCGGAGGTATGAAGAACGGCTAATTCAGACTCATCAATACCCATGCTGATCATGTATCTACGATATATATCCATCGCAGACTCAGCAGAAAAATTAATAATGACTAACCCAGAGAATCCACCATCAAAGATAGAGAAACAACCAAGATCAGGCTTCAAGCGGGTTTTAGTAATGCTTTGTATCATGTCAGAGTGAGTTATATGACTATTTGTTGCCGAAGAAAGCACACCAGAGACAGATTTACAGAGCTTTAGAAGAATATCATCAGACTTAATTATTTTATTACTAACCATAAAATATACTCTTAAGTAATTACGGCCTTTATATTTAAGTTACAAAGGAGTTACTTAATAGTGTGCTTAAAATTAACAAAAAGCAAAGTATAAAATCTATTTTTAGATTGGATTTTAAGCAGTTAGTTGCCAAAATGATATAAATTAATAATTTTGGAATATAAGCGCCTTTGGTGGGATAATAATAACAACAGAAAGTACCTCAGTGAAAAAAATGTACGAAAAACAAATCACCATTACAGCTGAACATGGAATTCATACCCGACCAGCTGCATTATTGGTAAAGACAGCTAAAACCTACGACTGCGATGTCATCGTTGAATGCAATGGCAAGCAAGCTAGTGCAAAAAGTTTATTTAAACTTCAAACACTAGGCTTATACAAAGGCGTTCAAGTGAAGGTTATTGCCACTGGAGAACGAGCTGAAGAAGCTGTCGAAAGTGTATCAAAACTATTAGCAACACTAAGTTAATTGGGAAATTAGATGACTGTTTCAGGTGTAGTAGTTTCAACCGGGATTGCCATTGGACAGGCTGTACATGTTATTGAGCAAGACGCATCGGTTGATTTTAGAACCATCAATCTAGCAGATATTAAAGAGCAACAAGAGAAAATTAGCGCTGCAATTTCAGAATTGACAGAGCTACTTGTTGGTGGACAAATAAAGTTACCTGAAGACAGTGAAAACTATCACCTCATCGAAGCAGATATTCTATTACTAAATGATGATGAACTTAGTGAAGCACTCATTAATGAAGTAAAAGATCGAAGATACACGGCTTCAATGGCTGTAAGCCGCGTTTTCGAGCAGCAAGCTACTGAAGTTGAATTGATTCCAGATCCAAGCATTTCGAGCAGAGCTAATGATATAAGGGCTTTGTCTAAACGGCTTATCGCCACAATCAATGGCACTCTAGCTTGGGATATGAGTTTTATTTTCGAGCCAAGTATTATTCTTGCCCACGACATCACGCCAGCCGAATTTGCCATGTTACCTTTTGAACATGTCAAAGCAATTGTATTACAGACTGGCGGGGTAACGAGTCACACCGCAATTCTTGCAAGAGCCGCTGGAATTCCAGCACTTTTGAATTGCGATTACACTGGGTTACGTATTGATAATGGGCAACAAATTGCTGTTGATGCCATTAACGGTCTCCTTTATAAATCACCGTCAAGGGATGATTTAAACGAGATCAAGCTGGTTGCAGATGAAGAACATAAACAGCAAGAGCGACTCGCAACTTATAAAAAGAGAAAAGCTGTAACCGTCGATGGCGAAGATATCACCATTTATGCGAATGCTGGTTCATTGAGTGAAATTACTCGAATGTCAGATCTAGGCTCTGATGGCATTGGATTATTGCGAACAGAGTTCATGCTGCTCAATTCTACAGAGTATCCATGTGAAAATACTCAGTTCCAACATTACTGTGATGCGTTGCACCAATTATCAGGACTTCCACTCACAATTAGAACTCTCGATATCGGAGCTGACAAAGACGTTGCATTTTATCGTCAAGCCGCTGAAGAAAACCCTGCGCTTGGCATTCGTGGCTGTCGATTTTCTTTAAAACATCAGCAATATTTCAAGCCACAATTGAAAGCCGCATTAAGATCTGCAAATCACGGTTCTGTTCGATTAATGTTTCCAATGGTAAACCAAGTCGAAGAGTTAGAGGACATTTTAGTCATCATAGAGTCATGTAAAAATGAGCTTTCAGAGCAAGGTATTGAATATAAACAGCCTAAAATAGGAATTATGTTGGAGACCCCTGCGTCGATATTGAATATTGATTCACTTCTGCCCTTAGTAGATTTCGTTAGTATTGGAACCAATGATTTAACTCAATATATCATGGCGGCAGATAGAGGTAATTTAGAACTGACTTGCACTTATCCCTCACTCTCCCCCTCGGTGTTAAAGTTGATTAAAATTGCGATCGATCAAGCTAAGCTTCATGACGTAAAGGTATCATTATGCGGAGAGTTAGCAAGTGATCTGAATGCGGTTCCAATTCTCTTAGGCTTGGGATTAAAAGAGCTGAGTGTTAATATCTCAAATGTACTGGAAGTTAAATCACTTATTTGTAATGGTCAGCTTGCAGAGTTTAAGCTCATTGCACAAAAGGCCTTACAAGCAAAACGTATTTCAGAACTCAGTTCTTAAGACTAAATAACAATAATTATAAAAGTAGAGGTCATTATGGGATTACTCAAAAAAATCTCAGGGCTATTCAAAAAGCAAAAAACTACCGATCCAGGTATCAATATTTACGCACCTGTTTCTGGTCAAATTGTCGACATTGAGCAGGTGCCTGATGTAGTGTTTGCAGAAAAAATTGTTGGCGACGGTATCGCAATCTTACCTAACGGCGATACACTTTATGCACCAGTTGATGGTGTAATTGGGAAAATATTTGAAACTAACCACGCATTCAGTATTGAATCTGAAGATGGTTTAGAACTCTTTGTCCATTTTGGAATTGGTACCGTTGAACTCCAAGGTAATGGCTTTAAACGCATTGCTGAGGAAGGCGAAAAAGTTAAAGCAGGAGATCCAATCGTCTCTTTTGATTTGAATTTTATTCAAACCCAAGTCGACAGTATTCTAACACCTGTCGTGCTCGCCAACATGGAAGACATTAAGATCATCAAAAAGTTTGATGGCACTGTAATCGCTCAATCTGACGTTATATTCAACGTAACGTTATAAAGTCCTCTCAAGCATGGTGAAATAATTAATTTCATCATGCTATTATCGCTTATCTCTGCTTCCATAAAAGAATAATAGAAATGTCTGATACAACCCTATTTGGTATTAAAAACTGCGATACTGTGCGCAAAGCAAAAAAATGGTTAGAACAAAATGAAGTTAATTTTGAATTTTCCGATTTTCGTGAAACCCCTTTAGAAAAAGAACAATTATTGTTTTGGGTAAGCAAACAAAAGTGGGAAACCATTTTTAACAAGCGCAGTACCAGCTTTAGAAATTTATCAGATGCTGAAAAAACAGATATTGATGAAGCAAAAGCAATAAATTTAATGCTTGAATACCCTACTTTAATCAAGCGCCCTATTCTTGTATTAAACGATCAAGTGCATGTTGGTTATAAGATAGAACAATACCAAGAGATATTTAACTCATGACACATGAAGTAGTTAACTTAACCAAAGAACTTATCTCAAGACCGTCAGTAACGCCGCTTGATGAGGGGTGCCAGCAACTGATGGCAACTCGTCTCGAAAAACTTGGGTTCACCATCGAATCGATGGTGTTTGAAGACACAACCAACATGTGGGCTCGTCGTGGTACAGAAGGGCCTGTATTTTGTTTTGCAGGCCATACAGATGTTGTTCCAACAGGTGATGTTTCAAATTGGGATACACCACCATTTAAGCCAACAATGATTGACAACATGCTTTATGGACGAGGCGCAGCAGACATGAAAGGCTCTTTGGCTGCAATGCTTATTGCAGTAGAAGCCTTTATTGAAAAGCACCCGGACCATCAAGGCTCCATTGCGTTCTTAATCACCAGTGACGAGGAAGGCCCTTTCATTAATGGGACGACTCGCGTTATCGATACACTCGAAGCTCGTAATGAAAAGATCACATGGGCACTTGTTGGCGAGCCGTCTTCTACAACGAAATTGGGTGACGTAGTTAAAAATGGGCGCCGTGGCAGCTTAACTGGCAATCTCACGGTCAAAGGCATTCAAGGGCACGTTGCTTACCCTCACCTTGCAGTAAACCCTATTCATAAAGCTACGCCAGCTCTTACTGAGCTTTCACAGGCGCAATGGGATAACGGCAACGATTTTTTTCCACCAACAAGCTTTCAAATTGCCAATATTAATGGCGGGACTGGTGCATCAAACGTGGTTCCTGGAAGTGTAGACATTATGTTTAACTTCCGATATTCAACAGAAGTCACTGCTGAGCAGCTAATAGAGCGAGTTCTGAAAATACTCGATTCTCATGAATTACAATATGAAATCAGTTGGATATTTAATGGTTTACCATTTTTAACTGACCATGGTGATTTAGTTGAAGCCACGAAAAAAGCGATAATTGATGTTACTGGTTACGAAACGCAACTGTTAACTTCCGGTGGTACTTCAGATGGTCGATTTATCGCACCCACTGGAGCAGAAGTAATTGAACTTGGCCCAGTCAACGCCACGATTCATAAAGTGAATGAATGTGTAAACGTGGATGATCTCGTAATACTTACTCATTGCTATGAGCAAATATTGGAAAACTTACTATGCACTCACAAGCAGTAAGCAACCATTTCATTTATGGTCTAGATTCAAGTCACTTAACTGATCTTGATGGATTTTTGTTTGAACCTGAAACAGCTAAAGCTTTTAGTAGGTTAGTTAAACATGCTGAACAAGACGGTATAGCCATTGCTGTCTGTTCAAGTTATCGAAGTTTTGAAGCACAAGCTGCAATTTGGAATAACAAAGCAAGCGGCAAACGAAAAGTGCTTAACAAGGCCTCAGAACCCATTGATATATTGACCTTATCTGCTGCAGAACTTGTTCGTACAATCTTAACATGGTCAGCTTTACCGGGAACATCTCGTCACCATTGGGGAACTGATATTGACGTATTTGATCCACGCTTTATAGCGAAAAAAGATATTCAGCTTATCCCGCAGGAGTACCAAGTTGGTGGACCGTGTGAAGCGCTATCACTCTGGTTAGACAAAACTGCAAATAAATACGGTTTTTATCGTCCGTATCAGCAAGGCAAAAGTGGCGTGAGCCCTGAGCCCTGGCACATAAGCTTTGCCCCTAAATCCTTACAATATATGGCGTTGTTCGATACACAAGAATTACGTAGAATCATTACTAAACAACAAATAGAACTTTTTAATGAAGTTGATCTCCAACTAGAAGACATTGTGACGGAGTATTTTTATAGAGTTGCCTCCGCAGACCACATCTCTTTGAGAAGTTGATATAATTTCTATAACGTTAAGCAAGTACCCTAATCTATGAAACTACTAAAACCTCTTTTTGACAATAACCGAGAGTGGGCAAAGCGTATTACAGAAGAAACACCAGATTTCTTCGAGCAGCTCGCTAAACAACAAACACCTGAATATTTATGGATTGGTTGCTCTGATAGCCGTGTTCCATCAAATCAAATCATTGATGTTATGCCGGGTGAAGTTTTTGTTCATAGAAACATTGCTAACCAAGTCGTTCAAACAGACATTAACTGTCTTTCAGTGATTCAATATGCCGTTGAAGTACTAAAAGTAAAACACATTATGGTTGTGGGCCATTATGGCTGTGGTGGTGTAAAAGCTTCAATGTCAGACAGTGAACGATTTGGTTTGATTGATCATTGGCTTGATCATATTCGAATTACATACAACAAACATTCCGCTGAACTTGAGAAATTAAGCGAAGCAGACAAGTTTAATCGTTTGTGCGAACTGAACGTTATTGAACAAGTCGGCAATGTGGCAACATCAACTATTGTTCAACAAGCATGGAAGCGTGGCCAAGATGTCGCAATTCATGGTTGGATTTACGGTATTGATAATGGTTTATTGAACGATCTCGATGTAACCGTCGATCGAACAATGTGGAAAAAATAGTCTAACCATTCAAAATTTCCAATTATTTTAACGGCTCCATTTAATTCCTTCCTTTGGAGCTGTTATCATTCACTTCATAGAACTTCTTGTATTTCTTTTTCTAAGGTTTTTTGATGAGTTACACATTGATTATCCCTGCACGTTACGGCTCAACACGTTTTCCAGGCAAACCTCTAGCACAAATAGCAGGTAAGCCAATGATCCAGCATGTATACGAACGAGCATCACTTGCAAAAGGTGTTAGCAATATATTTGTTGCAACTGATGATCAACGCATCAAATCCGTTGTCGAATCTTTTGGTGGCAACGTTGTGATGACATCTCCTGATGCTGCAACAGGCACAGACAGAATCAATGAAGCTATTTCAGCGTTAGGATTACCTGACAATGAAGTGATCATCAACCTTCAAGGTGATCAACCATTAGTCGACCCAATATCAATTGAGCAACTCATTAATCTCTTTGAGAAGCACCCTAATGAATTTGAAATGGCTACGCTTGCTTACCAAATCACTAAAGCCAGTGATATTGACGACCCTATGCAAGTAAAAGTGGTATTTGATAATGACCATCATGCACTTTATTTCTCACGCGCACGCATTCCTTTTGGTCGTGATACAAAAGATTACCCAGCGTATAAACATATCGGTATGTACGCATATACCAGTAGATTTATTCAAGAGTTTGCCAAACTTCCTCATGGCACACTTGAGCAGCTAGAGTGTCTTGAGCAATTACGTGCACTTGAGCATGGTCATAAGATTAAAATTGCAATAAGTGCATTTAACTCTCAAGAAGTCGATACTCCAGAAGATGTGAAGAAATGCGAACAGCGTTTATCTGTTGATTAATAAATTGTTTCATGTAGGGTTTAATCTAAGATTAAACCCTTGCTAGGAAAGCTTATGTCTACTTTAGAAATATGGCTAATCATCATTTTGGTGATCGGGGTTATTTTAAGCAACTTGGCAGTATTAAAGTACAGTGCAAAGTTTAAATTACCTCAATTTAAGCCACCTACTACGAAATCAAAATTAGATAAACCCGAAGAAGACGATCAACCATAGAACCAATAGCAAATTCCAATTGCAGCAATGATTCCACAAAAATCAGCAAACAGGCCGCAGCTCAGTGCATGACGGCCATTCTTAATACCTACACTGCCAAAATATACGGCTAAGACATAAAATGTCGTTTCTGTACTGCCATTGATGATCGCCGAAAGACGACCTGCAAATGAATCGACGCCATCATGCTCCATGGTTTCTAACATAAGTGCTCTCGCACCAGATCCACTGAAGGGTTTCATTATTGCCGTAGGTAATGCGTCAACAAAACGAGTATCAAAGCCAAAGTATTTAACCGCTGACTCGATAGAATTAAGCAAGACATCCATTGCACCAGAGCCTCTTAACAAACCAATGGCAATCAACATTGCACTGAGGTAAGGAATAAGCCTGACAGCTTGATTGAATCCGTCTTTTGCACCTTCTACGAACTCATCATAAACCGCAACACCTCTATAGCCAGCAACAAGCACAAAACTGAATATCAAACTCAATAATATGCCATTGCCTAATAGCGTTGATACTGTTCCGACTTCGCCAGCAGTTAATGTCATCAGGTAAGCAATCAGCGCAATTAAACCACCAATGAGTAGTGCGCTGTAACCCAGTAAGACTGTATTGAATAATGAAATTCGTTGAACAATCGCAACACAAATTAATCCGCCTATCGTCGAGGCACTGGTCGCAAGTAACAATGGTAAGAAGACGTCCGCAGGTTCCGCTGCACCTTGTTGGGCTCGGTATAAAAAGACAGTAACAGGGATTAACGTTACTGAAGAAGTATTGAGCACCAAAAATAAAATCTGAGCATTACTCGCAACAGTCTTATTTGGATTAATAGACTGTAGATCTTGCATTGCTTTTAAACCGAGCGGTGTAGCTGCATTATCTAATCCAAGTACATTTGCGGTTAAATTCATGGTGACACTACCAAAGGCTGGATGTCCCTTTGGAATTTCCGGCATTAAACGGGATAACAATGGTTCAGTGATTTTTGCAATCAAACGAATTAAGCCTGCTTTTTCCCCTACTCGAATCACCCCCATCCATAGGGTTAACACACCTACTAATCCGATAGAAATTGTCGCAGCTAATTTAGCATTATCGAAAAGGTACCTCACTGATTCAGTTAATACATGAGCATCACCTGAGTACATTCGGTATATGATTGATAAGAATGAAACAATAAAAAGATACCACCAGACGCGATTTAGCATTTTTGAAGGCCCGTCTTAGATAGAAAATGAAAAGAATGCAATTTTATACCATTTTTCGTTTAATCAGATACTTATACATCTTAGCTTTAAAAGCGAGAATAAACTTAGGTTTACTGTCTAAAAACTGATTGATCAATCGAACAATGGCATACCAGTCATCATTTGGCTTGCATACCCCAATCCCATTTAAGACTTCATCAGAAGCAAAAAGTGGCGTACATTGCCACTCATCGAGGGACTTACGGGAAACACCAATTCGTTGACTTGCGCCGAAGTCGATCAGTTTAATTGATTTCTGCATTGGGAGGTAAAGGATATTAGAAGGTTTTAGATCTCCATGTATCCAACCACAGTCATGGCAATGTTGCACAACGCTGATTAAATGAGGCAACACCTGAACAAAAATAGCTTGCTTCTCTGCATCAAATTTATTCAATGGAATTGAATTTTCATAAAAAGAAAGTTGAAGCCACTTTTGTTCAACGTTAAATGCAAGGACTTCTTGAACCCAATCACACCTGCACGCCCTTAGCGCCTCAAACTCGGTTTCTAGATAAACTTTATCATCAAAGTATTTAACGCAAACATTAGAAGAGGCATCAATTATCAATTGATGCCGCTTAACCTCATAGCTCATATTTGTCATCGAGTTTGTAAGTTATAGATGTGTTTTGGCATAGAGAAGTTGGTAAACACATCGCTCGATATTGTTGAATTAGAATTTCTCAATGTATAGTCAAGCGTGATGTATTGATCATTAAGCTTATACACCACTTTGCGAACAGTTCTCGCTGATGTCGCCAATGACTTATCTTTAAATAGTGCTCGGAAAAATGCCCACTGACCTTGGTAAGATTTAGTTTCAACTTGATTTTTACCACGATAAAAATCGGTACTTAAGTAACCATTTAAATTCACCTGCGGCCAATCAATCTCGGTGAATACCCTTGGACCATGCTCATAACTGAATACATTATTATCTGCTCTGATCTGGAATCGAGTCACATCAGTACTCATAGAATTAGCTTTTAAACTAAACTTCAAAGAAGCCTCTTGACCTGACACACCGAAGAACAAACGGCTTAACGCTCTTGTTTTCTGCATTGCGATAAATGCAGAACGATTAATTGGTATCGTAATCCCATCAATTTGTTTTAATTTGACCTTATTATTATCCCAATAGATGAATGGTTTTAAATATTCATCCTCAAATTGATCAACAATGCCTTCCGGTTTGAAGAATTCAGTAAAGTCATCCAAAGAAACTTCTGCACGACCGCTTAAGTTAAATGGGAAGCGGTTGTTGATTCGTTGGCTGTATTGTTGAAAGACTTGATCATTCCATTTTTGGTCAATATAAGTCGCACTATGAGTCAGAACCTGTTTCCATGCTTGATGCGCTAAACTCTTAATCCATATATTGACTTGGTTTGGCGCTTTAGAAGCCGTCTGTTCCAAATCAGATATTGGGTCTTGGCTACCATTAGCATGAGCAAGTGAATACTCGTGCATTTTTTGTGAAGGGCTAGGACCAGAAAATGCAACATCCAAATAAGTATTCAAAGCATCAATGCCAGAGATAACGTCAGCAGCTGCCATGCCTTGCCTTGAATTTACAGACGAGTCCATGAAATCTGCATATTCCTTAAACGCTTTATTGACCACGAATGATGGTTGAATATCTAATAATTTGCTTCCAACAGCACGATTAATTCGATCTGCTTTTCGAAGCACCTTAGCCGCTTTTGTCAGACCAAGTTGACTCGCAATACGTTTGTTTTCTTTTGTGTTTGGTTGTTCTTCTACAGCCAATGTTGTGTTCACGACCACTGCACTTAAAACATCGAGTATTGGGCTAGTTACAGGCTCACGAGCGGTGTGCAATGCTAAAGTGAGCTTTTCTGTACTGTTTAATTGCTTTACATGGATATTTTGAAGCAAGTTTTTCCAATAACCGATGTAATCAGCAAAGTACAGTTTTTGAACTTTTTTACTTAAATCACTTAATTCAGCCAGCGATACACCGCTATGATCATTTAAAATTAATTCGAATTGTGACAATTGGCGTCTCAGCATTTTAGATTTAGCCGAAATATCTATTTGCCCATACCCTTGCTTTGTAAACATCTCTGGAATCAAATAACCATGGAAATCGTCAGAAAACTTGAAGAAAGAATTAAAGTTTTCACCCAACTGTCGTCTGATATCAACGTTGCTAGTATTACCTGGCTCATTTTTAATTTGATCGTATATCAGTCGTTCAGGGGATAGCCCTTCTAAGCTACTACTTGCATTAGCAATTAACTGATGATCAGCATCGAGAGAACTTTCATACTCGCTAGCAAACAAATCTTCGATAAGTACTGATAATACATCTATATCATGGGAGGATAATTCTTTACCTTGACGAATTTCATCCAATAAAAATGGCTGCAATTCATCGATATTCAATTTCGTCTTATCAAATAACATCTGATAGTAGCGAAGAATTTCAAATGTCTTAGTTGGCTTTTCTAAGTTCACTTGTGCCGCAAGATCTTTTCTCACCAACCTTTCTAAAATTGGCATCAAGTATTTCTTTAACTGCTCTTGATACGACAGGTATATTTTATCTGCAGTGTAATCCTGCATTGAGCTCACCTTTTTATACCAAGGTTCTGGAGAAACCCCCTGCTCAGCAATCATTCTTATTTCATTGATTATTTCGATTAAAGAAGATAAGTCCTCTGGAGATTTTTTGTATGAGCGAATGTCATGATCATACAATCTAAGCTCTGAAATTGCAGCTGAACGCCATGATTCATCTTTGGACCAATTATTCTTCAAGCCAACAGCTGAGGATATAAAAGCAAGGCCGAGCGTGGTGAATAGCGCAACCCTTCCAAATATATAAAGACTGTTTCTTAATTCATTTACACCAAGTATGTCTTTTTCTGGCAGTATCACACTACTGAATATTTTTGAGCAGAAGAAGTTTCTACGCCCGGGTAATTTTTCAAGCGTATGATTGGTTGTAAATTCCATTCGCTCTGAAACTGCTTGAGAAAGCAGGTCAAACTCTTGTCCTTTTTGGCCACAAGACAACAAGTAAAAACCTCTTATCCAAACGGCCTCTCTTACTCGGTTCTCACGCCCGATATCACTTAATAACTCACTGGCAAATTTAAAGAAAATTCTTAATTGATAAGGTAAGGCAACAACAGACTCAGCTTGTTCTTTACTGATATTGCGGAGTAATTGATGTTGCTGCTCTGCGAGTGCTCTTAAAATCACATCAACCTGTATATCAAATTGATACAAGTCAAATCTCTTTGATTGCTCACAATCAAAAGTGACACCAAAAGGGTTATCAACATCAGTTACGGAGTAATAATTAAAAAATTCAACAAAATCAGCGATCGTATCAGCTTTAGAAAATACACTGTATACAGGAATAGAAAGACGTAATGTATGCCCTAAGTTGAGTACAGCCTCTTGAATCGTGCTGCTCATTTTTTGCCTAAGTTTTCTATCGCTCGTCAATAGGCGATCACAACCAATGATCGAAAGAACACCATTAATACCTTGTCGTGGGCGGTACTTGAGAACCTGCTGTGCAATGGCGTCCCAGAGAATACTGTCTAACTGTTCGTTATCGAATACTCGACTAGAAACTTCAATAGCAACAAGGTGATCGTTCGACCAAAAGCGCAAGAACTGATTACCATACTCATCCTGATAAGCCTTATCAGAAAGTGGCTCTAGGCCATTTTGTTGCAATAATGAGCTTTTTGCATCTTTATCTCCACCAAGTACGATGTACCAAGGCATTTCATAAAGGCTTTTAATTTTGGTTGTGCCTTTACCTTTGATTTGTTTCACAGCAAGTTGGAAAACATGATTAATCGCTTTAACATCTTGCTTGTGCAGTAAATCCTCTTCTTTTTTCTTTAAATCAGCTTTCGTGGAATTTAAACGATAAAACCAGTAGCAAGTAGCAATAAGCCAAATAATAGCTAGCAAGGTTGTCACGTAATTCAGCCAATATATGCTGCTTTCTTTTTCGATGAATAGCCATGACACAGCACACATCGAAACAAGAATGATGGCAATAAAGACAACGATCAGTTTTTTTAACATGGATTACTTAGCCTTTCTCACAGTAGCATTTAAACCGTATTGAATATTGATTTCGTTTTTTAGTTTTCTTACTTCAGACAAGTCAGGGTCTGACTTACTGACAATCTCAATACCGTTCTCTGTTTCTCGAGTGTGAATTTTATAGCCTGCATTTTTTAATAAATTAACTAGCCTGGAAGCATCTGAGTAATTAGAAAATATGCCTAGTAAAATTTCCCAGTGTACATTTCTCATCAAATTTTCAGTGTCTTTACCCAACGAGAATGCTGAATCGTCAGATATAACATCAGTACTTGAATTTGAACGTGCATTCTCACCATTAGCCACTTTCATACCTGACATTTCTATAGCATGTACTTCATCGATAACTTGTCTGCTACGATCAAAATACATATATTCTGATGCTGTGTAGCCGAGCACGACGAACAACACCATAAAAATTGCGAGCTTCTTCAAGCTGATCATTTGCATTGGTGTTTTGCTTTCTGGTAAATCAGGGGTTTTAGGGATAGGTAAATTACTTTCAAAACGATAATCACTGACGATGTTGTAAACATCCGATTTTATTTCATGCAGTAGACTTTCATCATGGTCTCGATATCGACCTTGGAAGCCAAGCACTAACATAAGATATTGAAGTTCAATAAAATCCACCAGTTTATTGGGCTGCTGACAAGCCTTATCAAGGATTTTAAAAAATACTTCACCACCGTTACGTTCAGAGAACAACTTGCTCAATAAAGAGTGATTCTCCCAACGTACTTTTTCTCCCCAATGAGTGTACAAAATCGCTTCATCGAAAGCGGCACACAATATAAAACAACTTTTTTCAATGATACTCGGATGGTATTCTAAATGAATGCCGTTTTGTCTAAAACGGGCGATACCTTCTAACAGGTTTTGCCTAAACCTATCGACATTTTCTGGTTCTGATTGCCTAGGTATAGTTACCAAAATACCTAATAAATCAGACGCTGCATTGAGCAGTGGACTGCCATAGATAACCAGGTTATTGATTAAGGTATCAGAACCTTCCAGGTCGACGGTTAATTCGCTTTGCGTCGACGATTTTTCAACTTTTACTGCCGCCGCTCTACGAACGACTACAGTAGACTCTTCGTTAAAGATGCCATTCATAAGCTTTACCTGATCACATGGAATTCAACATTGACATTCTCAATGCGCTCATCAATATGCAGAGCGATTGGCTCATCTTTCTTTATCATCGAAACCCATAGTTCTGATTGTGTATCGACTTCAAAATAAGCCGCATCGGTTCTAGACTTGAGTTCAGATGGTGCATAAGGTAAGTTCCGCAAAGGTACCCCTGAAATCGCATTTCTCACCAAGTCAGCAATAGCACTATTTCCTGCCAGTTTTGCTGCCTTTTGAAACTCTGAACTGAGTTTTGATGAACCAATATCAGATGTCACTACGAGCACAAATTGACCTTCATTGAAAAAGCTTCTGTCTTGAACAATGGTTCTCAGTAGGCGTCTTGACTTGAATAAGCTCTGATCCCACTTCAGTGTATGAACATTTTCAATTTGAATCTCTCTAAGCAGAGTTAATAATTCTGAAAAGATTGAAGAAAAAATACCGAATAAATCATGTTGATTCCAAGCAGGGAACTCTTTCGGCATTTTACCTTCGAGCCCATACATTTGACCTACTACCGACAAACATTCAAGGTATAAATGCCGCGTGAACATCAATTGGTCATCACAAATCTGCTTGAACTTTGGCAGCCAACCACCCAATGCTTGTAGCCATAAATAATCTCGCATTAAGGTCTGATAGCTTTTACTGCCTTTTTCGGCCTGTAATCGAGTTGAAATCGTCTTGGCTCGATACAACATCTGCGAATAGATATCTTGTACGTTATCTTTAAGATAAGAAGATACCCCAAATTGCAGACACAGAGGAACAAAGGCCTGATTTAATGAAATGCCACCCTCAGGCTTAAAATCAGCAATATATGCGATTGGAATTAGCGTATAGTCTTGGAGCTCATCACCTTCGAGTTTTAACATAACATTAGGTTCAGCCACTTCGATTTGCAAAGCATCGCTTTGTTCACGGCTGGTATCAAAAACCTGATGCTCTAGCATCGAATACCTAACTCGTTCATCTTCACCAACATTAATGACACCAGAGCGTGCAATGGGGAGTGCCAAATATACGCGTTTATTTACCGTACCCTCGGGGATCTCTAATACTAGACTCTGTCTGATCGTGAATGGAGTGCCATCAGGAAAGATACCCTTCGCAGTTCGAACGCCTATCTTGCCAATATTTAACAGTGCCATATCAAGCTCAAGCAAAGACAACCCAAAACAATTAGGTGCCACTTGGAAAGCAAATTCACGGATATAATTTTCTAAGTAACGCTCTTGTTGCTGGAAATGCTGAGGACATAAAAACATTCCCTCACTCCATACGATTTTCTTAGTATCCATATCAGCTCTCTTCCCCGGTTACCGTTAGGTTTATTCCATCTAAATGGATGTTAATTACAGCGCCACTAATTGTTAAAGGCTGAATTATTACTTTGTTTTTTGCTTTTCTATAGTCTGCAAAGTTGGCTAACACGCCGATGAACTTAGTTTCGGGATTCAATACAAAAGTTTGTTGTCGTGTCTCACCAGGCAAAATACTTTGCAAATGGCGAGTAGATAACATGCCTGCTTTCAGTACATTTTGCTCATTAGAAAATATTTGGATAAAACTTGCCTGTTTAAACGCTTCGCTATCCGCTAATTGATAGATGGTCAAAGCTACGGGTGATGCCTCACCTTTGAGATTTGGATTAATGTTTTTGTTCGCTGTGATTTTCACAATTAATCTTGGTGCAACGGGTTCGCCTGACCATAAACTGCTGATGGTGCTGCAACCATTGAGAGTAAACAGCGCAATAAAACAAATTAGTACCTTCTTCATTTAGCTATGCTCTCCAATATTTCTTTGCAAACGAATGCCTTCTTGAAAGTAAGCATGAAACTTTATTTGCCAATCTTTATTGTTCATTTGTCTTTCAAAATAGCGTTTATACATTGACCAGAAATCTGGCTTTTTAGACCAAAACGACTTAGGAACTAGGTCAGTAAACATGCTTTCCATATTTTCTGGTGACATCTCGGCTAGAATTTTAGTAATGGCATAATCAATCGCTTGTTCGGTGTATTGATTAAACCTTTCTTCTTTTGATTTATATTGTGCAACAGAATACTTAACTTCTTCATGAGTCGGCTGCTTATCTTCTGCTGACGGTTCGAATAGCTGCTCTCCTACCGGTGGCTCAACATTCGGTTGAGGGTCGTTGAATACTGGATCAATCCTGTCTTGATTGATCGTATTTAGATTGAAATCTAAAGTCGTTTCTTTTAAAGGGTCTTCATCTACTTCAGCAAAGCTTGTAGAAAACGATTTCTGTTTTGTCGTACTTTTCTCGGTGTCGATTAAAAATGGGTCATCTTCGAGAACTTCATTACCAGGCTGATCCAGTTCTTGTGTCGGTTCTTCCATATCCATTAATGGTGTTTCTATGTCTAATTGAGCAACACTTGAAAACGGATCATTGCCTAAAGAAGAGTCAGGTTGCACTTCAGCTTCAGAAGAAGCCTTAGCTGTTGCTGGCAAAAAGCAAGACACTAATAACCGATATTTACCTATACTTAATACATCACCATCATTAAGTGCAGTCTGATTATTCTTGCCCAAAGGCTTATCAGCGCCATTGATAAACAAACCATTGGTGCTGTTATCTAATATTTGGTACCCACGAGCGGACTTCCTAATAATGGCATGCGTACTAGAAATGGTTCTCGATGAGTCACTTAACTGCATTGTTGAACCATAGGCACGCCCTATTTCACCACCATTAGCAGGAAATAACTTCGTCCATTCAGAAATGCTTTCTCCATCAGGAGAGCATATGATTCTTATTGATAGTGACATGTATACTTAATCTCTTGCTTTGTCATAATTTAAGTTTTATAAGCGATTAAAGCGCTCTAATTTATCTCTACGATTACTTTTCCATCATCCACACTGATATTAATGTGATTAACATCCAAACCTTTACTCATTCTATCGATACATTCATTTGCAACATCAGGCATTAAGCTTCGGTTAATCGCTTGCTCAATTGCCCTTGCACCAGTTTCAGGAGAGTTCGTTCTGGCAACTAAGCTGGCCGTTAATGTGTCGTGATAACTAAAAGTTGCACCATAGTGTTCTTTAATGCGCTTTTCGATACGCTTTAATGAAAGCTCTGCAATTTTCGCTAGCTCGTCATCAGTAAGCGGAAAATATGGCACAATCGTAGTTCGACCTAGGAAAGCGGGTTTAAAGAATTTTTTCAGTTCAGGGAAAATGGCTTCCGTTACTTTTGACACTTCAGGTGTGCCCTGACTACACGCATTAACAACTGCGCTGTCAGCCGCATTTGAAGTCATAATGATGATGGTATTCTTAAAATCGACCTTTCGTCCCTCACTATCTGAAATCGATCCTTTATCGAATATTTGATAAAAAATATCATGCACGCCTGGGTGAGCTTTTTCCATCTCATCCAACAGCAAAACTGAGTAAGGATTCTTACGAACAGCTTCAGTTAACACGCCACCTTTCCCGTAACCAACGTATCCGGCTGGTGCGCCTAGTAGCATCGATATTTTATGTTCTTCCTTGAACTCAGTCATATTGATGGTGATGGCATTATGCTCACCGCCATATAGTTCATCAGTTAATGCCAAGGCTGTTTCTGTTTTACCAACACCACTTGGGCCACACATCAAGAAAATGCCAATTGGTTTACGAGGGTCTTGCAGTCCTGCACGAGATAAACGAATTGCTTGTGAAATTTCAGCAATAGGAGCTTCTTGACCAATGACTCGCTTAGCGATGTGAGCTTCTAAATGTGCAATTCGTTCGACTTCTTGTTTCAACATATTGCCTGCGGGAATACCCGTCCATAAGGCAATGACATCTGCAATAATTTGCTTGTTTACTTGAGGCACTACAAGAGGAAGATCACCTTGTAGTTCACGTAAACTTGCCATTGTTTCTGCAAGTTTGCTGCGAGATTCATGTGATTTGATGTCTGAACCATCGAGGTATAACTTATCAAGTTCGTCTTGTAACTGAATGACTTCTGCTACTAACGTTTTTTCCTGCTCCCAATTTTCAGAGATCTCTAGGTGTTCTTGTTTGAGAGCGCTCAAACGACTCTCAGTATCAGCCAATTTAGATGAATCAATAGAGAATACTGCCGATTCGTGATTAAGCGTTTTGATCTCATTCTCGACATAACGGATTTGCTCTGCAAGGTATTCCATCTGCTGAGGCATCGCACTTTGACTTAATGCGATTCTTGAACAGGCAGTATCCAATAAACTGATCGCTTTATCAGGTAATTTGCGCTCTGGTAAATAACGTATGGATAATGACACTGCTGCGTCAATAGCTTCTTGTAACACTGTCACGTTATGGTGCTTTTCAAGGCTACTTTTTACCCCTGATAGCATATGAATTGCATTTTGTTCATCAGGTTCATCAATCGCTACTTTTTGGAATCGACGAGTCAAAGCTGCATCAGTTTCAAAGAACTGTTTATATTCTGCCCAGGTTGTTGCAGCAATCGATCTAAACTCACCTCTCGCTAAAGCAGGTTTTAAGATATTAGCAGCATCATTTTGGCCTGCTGCACCGCCTGCTCCAATGAGTGTATGGGCTTCATCAATAAAGATAATAATCGGAATGGCTGAATGCTTGATTTCATTGATAATGTCTTTAAGGCGGTTTTCAAATTCGCCTTTTATGCTTGCCCCAGCCTGCAATAGCGAGAGATCAAGACTATAAAGTTCAACATTACTCAGAGCTGGTGGCACACTGCCATCTACGATTTGTTGAGCAAGTCCTTCTACAATCGCTGTTTTACCAACACCAGGGTCTCCTACTAAAATCGGGCTATTTTGTCTACGACGACAAAGAATATCAATTGATTTTCGAATCTCGATATTTCGGCCTGAGATTTGGTCTAATTCACCGTTTCTCGCTGCTTCAGTGATGTTTTTTGCATATTTATCGAGCGCAGGTGTTTCACCTGAACCTTCAAGAACCGGAGCTGAAGAATCTGTTCCTTTAATCGCAGCAGACTGTATCTTTTTGGCTTGCTGTTTCAACCACTCAGTTGAAAGGTTATTGACCCAGTCACTTAAAGCACCAGCATAACTCCCTAACGCCGTTCTTTGCTTCAGCACTAGCAATAAATGAAACTCATTGATATTTGCTTGTTCATGGTTCAGTGTCGCTAATAACCAGGCGTCTTTAAGGAGATCAACAAGCTGTGGCGATAATGATGGCGTTTTATCATTGCCTTTTGAATAACGAGCCATAGCTGAGTTCAGACGCTCAACTAATACTTCACGATCGACTTTTGAAAACTCAACAGCTTTAATCCATCCAAGTTCCTGATTTTGAAATAATCGGTAAAACCAATGATCCAGCTCAATTGAGAAGTGTTGCCGAGATAGGCACTCACCTGCTGACTCTTCCAAACTAAATTTCAATTGAGGGGTTAGCCTTTTAATTAAATTTTGTAGTTCTATATTAATCATTTGAAATTCCTAGCCCGCACTCAAGGGTAATTCAACGTATTGCTGTGAACTTGCTCGGCTATCCATCCAAGCTGATTCACCAATTTTGCTGAAACCTTCTGTGCTTTTTGAAAGTTTAATTCGTGGCAAATAGTGGCTATCTGCTTTCATATACAATTTGTATTTGATGTTAACGCCCATAAACGAGCGAACGATATAATCAATTGTTTTAACTAATTTTGGATCACTGTGTATTTCGATATATTCGAGGTAATTTTCAGGACAAATCTTAATCCTAAGGCGTTGTCCAACAACTGGCGCAGAGGTGCCAACTAATGCATTAGTACCTAATTGGGCATTTTGTCCATTTTTACCAATGGCGGTTAAAGAACACATTGTTAAAGGTTGGTATTCAAGATCCGAGTTTTCTACTTCAAAACACGTTTCAAAGTAATCTTCTAGAATTTTTTTCAATACACTGATACAAGTGATTCTCAAACCTATTAAGCTCGAATACTGGATAAGATGCTCTTTAGGAATGATGTTCGAATTCTTTTCTGCGCCCGACAAATTCACCAACAATGAACTTATCGCATATTCCGCATTGTGAGATTTAAAACGTTCTTCTTCGAGCAATGATAATAGGTCGTGCTTTTGCTCAACTCGACAATAAAATGAATAAAAACGATGGTTAAAGCTATCAAAAAAATCGATAGGAGCGTAATCACCAAGATTAAATTGTGCGTTAAGTAGCTGCCTATACAAGGGTCTAACCATCGAACCTTTTGAACCAGTTAATGCCGGCAACCCTGTCTTAACTATCCAACCGGCTCTCGGATGCTGATATACCTTTGTGACTTCACTGTGATGATACGCAGGTAACACTTCACTGCTAAAGCGCACTTTGAGGTGTGAATTTGTATACTCAGCATGATGCCTGAGTAATTGCCATGTTTTGGCTAACTCTGAACCATCAGCGGATTCTACTAATTTTGTTAAAGTAAGTTTTTGCATCCAGATCTCCTCGGGAAATGCATAAACAATCCATCCTGCCCTTCGATGCGGATATCAAGCTGAGTAAAGCTGTTAAAACCTGCAAAGAATGCGAAAAACTTATCTAACAAACAACCAAACAATGTTGCTCCACTGCTTAGCTGAGATTGCTCAAGAGTAATGATGATTCTGGTTCCGTAAGCAAAGCAGCCTCTTCCAGCTACTCGTATTGGAGCCACAACTTGTTCTTGCTCAATATTAATGATCGATTCAATGTATGATGCATTGAGTTGATTGTGATTTAAGTTGTAGAGGTGCAACACACTCTTCAGTGCCGCTTTTGGATCTTCTGCCCCTAATATACTGTGGTAATTAAAATGCAGATGGCTCAACAAGGTCCAAACACTTTGTTGGATATCCCTATTCCTGATAGGTAATGAAGGTCTTCTCATTAATTTGAGGTAAGCAGGAATAGTAATCGAATCACGACACTTTAACTTACTGGTAAGTGGCAAATGACTGACTCGTGCAGAATTCGTTACCGTCGCTTTAATAATCCAAGTACGTTTATCGCTTCTTGCACTAATATGATCGAGATCTGCGACTTTTAATGCGCTCGTTAAGTGCCCATCTTCGTGATAGTTTTGTACCAACTGCCAACGCAAATGAGTGCCCGATTTTTTGTACTTTTCGTGATACACCTGCGGCACTTTCAATAACTGTTCGTCAGATATGTCTGTAACTTTATCAACAGAAAATAACTCTAAATGATTCCCTTGCATTGACTCCAATAGGATTGGGTATTCTTTTTTGTGGAAATCTACTTCTAGAGGTTCTGCTGTGACCTTGTGTAAATTTACGATTGGTGCACAAAATAAACTGAAGTTCTGTTCAGAAACATTTCTCGCTAAATCAACGCTCATTTCATCAAGATAAATTTGAATTTTAAAGCGGCTAGATTTTATATTTTTGATGACACTGGCAAGATTGAAGCTATATGCATGAAAGCGTTCTGAAAACATAAAGAATTCAGTAAGAAGCTTGAACCCACCAAAACTTGAAGCTTGATATGGCAAGACCGTATCTTGAACTTCAAACCCTACAGGCGTTACATCATCTTTTCCTAAACTCCATGAGTTTTCGCCATCTGAAATACATACTTTTACTTTAGAGAGTGCAAAAAGATCGTATAAACGTAAGGCAAAGTTTGTTTCACCTTTTATATGAAGTTTAAGGGTCCCAATATCAAACTCACTAATAACCAGCCCGTCATCAATACTGCTTATCTCGATTTCGATCAAGGCCTTAGACTGTTCAGCACCTTCAGGTTTTTCATCTGTAAATGGAGCAAATTCTGCGCAAACATTTGTAATTTTGATTGGAAATAAATTGACTGGTTCTGTAGTACGAAATATAAAGTTTTCGTTGGTAGAACCACTCACATCAAACTCTGTACCTGCAGGCACATGGTGTTTAGCATTGGCAGCATCATTAATATCAAAGTTTAATAAACTGTAAGATGGAATTGGCCTTAAGAAGTGTGGGAACAACAGTCTGACTAGACTTTCTGTAAACTCAGGAAATGTTTCGTCCAATCTTTTGTGTAGTTTACCATTAAGTAAAGCAACACTCTCAATCAATCTAGATATCTGTGGATCGTCGATTCCATCTTTGCTGATGCCAAGCGCACTCGCAGAATTGGGGTGTTGTAACGCAAACAAAGCCCCTTCTTTACGAATAAAGCGAAGCTCTTGCTCGAAGTATGATAATAATGAATCAGACAAAATTCGACTTCCTTACGTCCAGTTTGTTAGAGCTCAAATCCAATACAGAATCAAACACCATGCTTTCTGCGCCATAAGGTGAATGCATTACCGCAGAAATATTAAATTGAAGTGTGTTAAGTCTTTTACCTTCATCACTTAACTCAATTGATACTTGTGATAGCCTTGGTTCAAAGCTTTGGATTAGTGTTCGAATATCTGACAAAATCACATGAATATTTGTTTTACTTTGTGAACGAGCGACGTAGCGAACGCCGTAATTGGCAATGGTTCCATTTAAATTCATATCTTGAAATTCTTCATCCCAAAGTGGAGCTCTACTTGAGACTAAAGCACAAACGTTATCGATAATTGAGTCTCTCAATGCGTCAATGTCTTCTTCCCATGTTTGTGTGAGTTTGGCGATGATGCTCATGCACTTTCTCCCACTACTGAATTAGACAACGAAGTACTCAGCACAACTTGCACGTCAATTAATTCATACTGATATTGTGGTTGAAGACTTATTTGACAGTGGTATCTAGTGCTGTCATTTGGATCTGGTGTTATGATCACTTCGCTTGATTTTAAAGGGTAACGGGCCATTACAGAGTCTTCACCATAGTCCAATTCACTAATGTATTTCTGTAACCAGCGTTCTAGACTACGTTTGCAATCTTCTACGCTATCATAACCACCAATTTGGTCACGGGTTTGGGCTTTAATGTAATGCCCAAAGCGGCAAGCCATTAAATTTGTTTGAAGCATGCCTAACACTTGATCTTCATCTGTTGATGGATGCCACACAGACTGGTTGCTAAAAAAGCCTTTCTGATCTGAAAGATATAAGCTCGTGAGCGGCACAAAACCATTTTCCCCCCAAAACCCATCTTCCTCACCGAAAATGTCTACTTTTGTTTGGATTGGTTTTTGATTCACCTTGTTTATAATTGCACCGTGATCACCACCTGAATCATAAGAGCGTAAAAAACCAAACCAGCTAATACGGTCAAATTCACGTATGACGTTTGTTGCAAGCAAATAAGCGCTATTTCCCCAAAGCGCATAATCCTGATGCTGTACTTCGCTGAAAATAAACCCAGCCTGATGGTGTTGATATGGTTCTCTCAATAAGTAATCAGGTAACGTAAGGTGAAGGAAACGTGATGCAATATTTTCACGTAATAAGCTCCACGAATGAAAATCACTGCTTTCAAGTATTCGGTTTATTCGATTTGAGTCATGAAGTTGCCTACTTGGTTCATCACCGAAGAAATCATCATCGACAGATAAAACAAACGGGCACAATGAACGTTCTGCGACTTCAGACAAAAGTTGCATTGTATATAAATCGTCATAATTACTATCATCGACATAATCAGGACTGATCTTATGATCAATAACCACTAAACCGAACGGAGTTCCACCGGCAGTATCAAGTTCATTTGAATAGATTTTCTTATAAAGCGATGTTTGTCGCATATCAAATGCAAGATTTAAGTCAGTTGAAAGTTGCTCCCAACTATTATCGAGTAGTTTTAACTTCACTCTTCTCTGTGAGACAGGCAATTCAATGAGTCTTTGTAAATTTGTCCAGCTGGATTCCAATTGTTTAAACTTTGGGTTCTGGATAATCTCAGAGATTTGTTCACTGATAATTGCATCTAAATGAGCCACTAATTTAGCTAAAATAATGGTGATTTGGTCATTACTTCTTTGAGCTAGGGCTGCACCAAGCTCTTGCCACAATTGACTTGTGCCATTATCAAATTGTTTAGTTGACTGATTTGATTGAATCATGAATTAACTAATAAGTTATAGAAACGATATTAAGAGACGGGGTCGAAACCCCGAATATTGATTAGCCAGGAATTCTAGCAACCATTCTTAATGAGGTTGTAAGCTCTTCCATTTGCAACCAAGGGCGAAGATAGGCCACGGCAGAGTATGCTCCAGGTCTACCTGCTTGTTCCTCTACTGTAACCTTAGCTTCAACTAATGGATGTCGAGCTTTAGCTTCATTGCCTATAGCATTTGGGTTCACGTACTGATGGATCCAAGTGTCTAACTCTTTTTCAACATCACTTGCTTCAAGATTTGAACCAATACGGTCACGACCCATAACTTTCAAGTATTGTGCAATTCTGCTACTTGCCATTGTGTATGGTAAGCGAGCTGAAATTGCAGCATTCGCCGTAGCATCCGGATCGGTATAAGTTTTTGGTTTATGCGTTGTTTGCGCACCCATGAATACTGCATAATTAGTATTCTTATAATGCACTAAAGGTAAGAAACCTAAGTCACTGAGCTCTTTTTCACGTTCATCGGTAAAGTTCACTTCAGTTGGGCATTGCTGCAATAAGTCACCAGCATCAGAGTAATAAGTGAAGTTTGGTAAGTTTTCTACTTTACCGCCATTATCCGTACCGCGTATCGCTGTACACCAGCCATATTGCGTGAATGCTTGAGTGAGCAATAAGCCGTAATCATAGGCAGCATTACTCCAAACAAAATCGTCATCAGACTCAACAATTTGACTACCATCAGCTCGAGTCTTCATCTCTTCATACTCAAACGATTTAACAGGTACAGTTGCCGAACCGTACGGTAATCTTGCAATTGTTTTAGGTAATGTCAAAGCGACATAACGAGAGTCGTCACTCGCTCTAAATGCATTCCAGCTTGCATAAGCTGGAGAATCGAAGCCTGCCGCTACTGGCTTGCCATCATTGAATGTGCTGAATGAATTGAAGTCGAACATATTGGCATTCGCCGCAGCAACAAACGGAGCATGCGATGCAGCAGCAACTTCGCCCATATAACGCAATAAAGCCACATCTTCATCACCGTAACCAAACTCATAGTCACCAATAAGAGCGCCATATGGTTGGCCACCGGCAGTACCAAACTCTTCTTGGTAAACCATGGTAAAGAAACGACTACGATCAATCGCAGGAGCATCTTCAAACTGTTCTAGTAATTCATCTTTAGTGTAGTCAGCTAATTTAATCTTTAGTTGTGGGCCTAGCTCACTATTCTTAATCAGTTTTTGTAAACCTAACCAAGTGCCTTCCAATTTTTGAAAGTCTGAGTTTTTCATTACATCGGATAACTGCTCAGAAATCTTACTATCAATTGCAGAAATAGCTTTCTGAATTGTAAGAGTTAAGTTTTTATCCCATGTAACTGTGCCGTCTAGGGCTTCAGCTGTCATGATAGAAAGAAGTTCTTTAGTAGTATCAGCAGGAGTTTGAACCGTCGCAGAGATGGCTCTGTCAAGGATGCTACCCGCTTCTTCAACTGCACCAGCTGCTTCTTGAGTTGCTTGTTGTTCTTGAGACATTACTCATCCCCTCCTTTTTCAACGCCTAATTCTTCTGCTAAACCTTGGATTGCTTCAGTGCTTTGTAGAACTTCTTTAAGTAACTTTTCTAAATCACGTGAACGATCAGCTTTGCTGAGCAATACTTTGAGTTGATTTCTTGTTTCAACTAGTTTTTTCAAAGGGTCAATTTGTTCAACGAGCTTTTCAGGGTGGAAATCTTTCATTGAGCTAAACTCAAGGTTTACTTCAAACTCTGAATCGTCCTTTGCCAATTTGTTAGAAACTTTGTAAGAAAGAGATGGATTAATTTGTCCCATTACTGAGTCAAAGTTATCTTTATCAATGCCGGTAAACTCACGCTCTTCAAGCTCAACTTTCTCGCTTTCTGGTTTGTGACCAGAGAAATCACCAATGACTCCGACAACAAACGGTAGTTCCTTTGTTTCTACTGCGCCGTTTGTTTCTACATCATAAGTAATGCTGACGCGGTTTTTACTTACTCGTTTATGTTGTGAATTAAGTGCCATGACTATGCCCTAACGTTCGAAGTTACAAAATGAGGGGCTCATTGCTGAGCCCTCTAACTGTTTTCTAGTTATTTAGCACCAGAAAGTAGTTTGCCTTGTGGTAAGTTATAAGTAACGATACCGCCCTCTTTAACTTCACCACCTTCAAGCTCGTAGTTATGCTTCTGAGAAATCTCAACATATGAAAGAGAAACACTTTCATATGGTTGTGAACCATCAGAACCGTTAACGTTGTATGAAACTAAACGAGCATTTGTTAATTTAACTTGGAAATACAGTTTCGCACCTGAGCCATCTGCTTCAGGTTTCGTGAATGCGATTTCTACTGTTTTACCTTCTTTTCCAGGATTAAATAGATAAGACAACAGATCTTCAGACGCACCATCAACTTGTTTGGTTAAGTTAACTTCTGTCATAGCAACCATGCCTGAATCTGCATTATTGCCATTACCGATGTCCATAGCTACATTACGAACGCCGCCCCAATTATATGAGCGAACAGCGAACCAACCTGTACCTTCAAGACCTTCAACTGTAGCGCCACCTTTAACGTCTACACCATCAATTCGCATATAGATACTAGCCATAAAAATTCCTTACTTCTTAAATGAATGCTTTCTCTACCAACTAAGTGCCGTACTACCAGTAGAGGCTTCTATCTTTGGTTTTGGATTTAAATTCGTATCAGTTGAATTAACATCTGACACTGGCGTTTCAGTAGTAACCTTCGATGTCGATGACACCGGTTTCGAAACTCCTGAAACAGGCTTAACACTACTCACAGGCTTAATGATTTTAGGAAGTGAGACTTGCTCTCCATTATCGAGGCCAGTAGTGTTAAAAATTCTATTCAGTAAATCGCCATCTGGTTCTGTAACCATTTCAGTTAATAATTCAGGAAGAGACATGTTGCCCCAGCGTATGGCTTTTTCTAATAAAAAAGACACTGGGCTGTGGGGTTCACTTTCCCTAAAATAATTGGCAATTTCACGCAACTGATGAAAAGCAATATTTCGATTCATGCTATTCATCGCCGCTGTTTGTGATAAGTCTTGCATCGAAGAAGATAATGTTGTCGCATGCATCGCTATCTTCTCTCCTGCTTGTGCTGAACCTATTTGTACTGTTGCGTCACTCGCTTGCATTGCAGAGCTGTCAACCTCGGGTTGTACTTGCTCAATAACCGATTGTGTAGACTGAACGTTCACTCCGGTCAGAAAGGTCATAGCTTTACATACACCATTAATCAAATGATTTATGAAACTAAAACTGGGTGCAGTAAGGCCATATTGTTGACCTAATACATTTAACTGATTTTGGATAACTTCAATGCTCTCTAATGCTCGTTCGAAGTTTTCTAGCCTTGCCTCGACCACGTCTCGCTCTTGAGCGATTAAACCAACCGCAACACTTTTTAATTCAGCTAGTTCACCTTTGCGCTCAGCACTTTGATAATCAAAATATGTAATATCGCTGATCAATGGGTGCATTAAGAAAGGCGCATAAAGCAGGCTACTTTCGTCACTATCACCAATTAATTGTGCAAATGCTTTAAACTTTGCTTCAGCTTGTTCACCTTCCTGTTCTTCCTGAGAAT
The DNA here is from genome assembly GCF_056591695.1 of Parashewanella sp. 2304DJ23-3. NCBI lineage: Bacteria > Pseudomonadati > Pseudomonadota > Gammaproteobacteria > Alteromonadales > Shewanellaceae > Parashewanella > Parashewanella sp. 2304DJ23-3. Next base: position 43,497 of record NZ_JBWQOH010000003.1, on the reverse strand, counting down.
CCTTTTTTAATTTGCTCTCTGGTAGAACAGGATTAAGCTCATTCCAGTGTTCAGTCACTAAGGTTGATAACCATTCAAATGCGTTAGCGAAACCTTCGCCGGAATAATTTGTAAAAAGCTGAGAACTGGTGAACCACCCAATCAGTTCAATATCTCTACTTGTAGTGTTAAATACAGAACCTAACTCGTCTGATAAGCTCTCCCAATTGCTTTGATTGTCAATTTGCAGCTGCTCAAGTTCGTTTCCGTCTGGGTTTTGGCTTAATTTTCTTAATGATGTCTGTGCAACATTAAATGCATTTCTTAACGGCCTGAATGCGGCTCTATCTGATTTCAAATAGACCCCACAAAATGCATCAGCAGATATAGGATCAGTTAACTTAAGTTTTTGTTCTTGAGTAAAAAGCATTTAAATTTAATCACCTAATCTATTGTAAAAACGTTAACCGAATTACATTATCGTCATTGCATTCGCTTTTTCTCGAACTGTCTCAGGTTGTACATATATAAGAGTTAGCAAATATATTAATAATACGTTTCACTGAATTAATTTAGCGTTCACTAATAAACGTTTTGTACAGTTACAAAAAAAGCTTTAAAATAAAATAGCGACGTGAAACAGCTATATCTAAAGACCTACATTTTTTCACTTTTATTTCATAAATACATTTAATTACTTGCTGATTTATTAGAGCAAATACTACATTTAGACTTTATACTCAGCTTTTAAATTAAAACTTGAGCAATCAGCACTTTTTAAATGAAAATTAAGAGTAGTTAGTTATTTGTTATATATTTAACTTATATACAAATACTAACTTACGCTGATACTACATCTATTAAAATCAAGGGGTCAAGCAACGAAATTATATATTGCTTTTATTTTCTAATGGACAGACCTCTAACCATATGCGATAAAATATAATTAGCTTGACTATAACGCTAAATTAATGAGTAATAATAAAAATAAAGTATCAATTCATAAGTACGCTATAAAAAATGATTGCTCGAATACTTATTCATTATGGAATCATGCGTAACATATTAAGTTAACAAACATGGCAAATAGTCAGTATTCATCTACACCAAGACCGCTAACCGTTTCTTTCGATGGTGGTTCACCATTGATTGGCACTAAGCTGACCTGTAATGAAAAGTTATTCTCTGGTTGTAAATTATTATTATCAGTAATATCGAGCGAAGTGCTCCCAAATTCTCTTTTAGGTAAAACTGCCATTGCTGAGTTCAAGAAAGGTGATGAAGAGAAATATTTTTCAGCTATAACAACAAGCATTGAATTAATAGAATACAGTTCTGAAAAAGGAATTTTTTTATATCAAGTTGAATGCTTAGATCCTATTGCTTTACTAAAATACAAACAGAATCAAAAAATATTTCAAAATCAATCGTCACAAAGAATTTTAGAGCAAATATTCGAAGATGCTGGGATTAATAATTATATTTCTTTTTCGCTTTCGAACAGCGGAAAAGATCATGAATACTGTATTCAATTAAATGAAACAGATTTAGATTTTGCAAAAAGAATAATGTCTAATGAGGGGTGGTTTTACTATGTTGAACACTCAAATTCAAAGCCAAAGGTAATTATTTCTGACACTAATCAATCGTTTAATGATATCGAACAATCGACTGTTTATTATAAAGATGGCTCAGTCGATAGTGATAGAATAATTACGCGATTTCAAGCAAAAGCACAATTAGGCACAGCGAAATTATTAATCGCTGATCATACTCAAGATCTTGCAGAAGTTTTTCAGAGCGACGAGCGAAAGAGTACAAATGATTCAAACCTACAATCTTTATCTTCATATTTTTTTGGTACAGGCGCTATTGATAAGAATGAGCTTAGGCAAAGTGCTAAATTACAAATGGAAGCATTAGACTGTGAACGACAAATATCAAGCGGGCATTCTCAAATATGTGTATTAGCGTCCGGTACTAGATTTTCACTTTCAAAACACCCTGTTTCAGAAATCAATCAGGAATACATTCTCACTCATGTGGTTCACAATATTGAACAATCTGAATCAGGAAGAAACGTACAATATCAAAATAAGTTTCACGCCATTCCGAAATCTGTTCAATTTCGCCCGCATTCAATCGATAAGCCATCAGTGAAAGGTTTACATTGCGCTACAGTTACTGGGCCAAGCGGTGATGAAGTATACACTGATAAAAAAGGTCGGATTAAAGTACAGTTTCACTGGGATACTGAAGGTAAGAATGATGAAAACACTTCATGTTGGTTACCAGTATCACAAGGGCTGGCAAGTCAAAGCTTTGGTTTACATGCTTTGCCAAGAATCGGCGATGAAGTACTTGTACAGTATATAAATGGTGATCCTGATCAACCTGTTGTCGTTGGGTCGATTTATAATGGGGCTAATCCTCCACCTTATGAAACCGCAACACAAACTGGTCTTAAAACTCGTACCACACCGAACGGCAGTTCAAGCCAAGGTAATGAACTGAGATTTGAAGACCAAGAAGATAAAGAAGAAATTTTTCTTCATGCAGAGAAGGATTTCTTAGCTGATATTAATAACGATTCTAAAACAGAAATCAGAGGCTTGAAGTCAACATTAGTTGAAAAAACACTTGAAGTGACAAGCAAAGAAAATATGTCATATTCAACTGAAAAAGAATACTCAGTCAAAAGTGCTGAAAATTTTTCAGCTAACTCTGACAAAGATCTTTCAATGACCAGTAAAGGAAATTTATCAGGAACCTCTGATAAAGAAGTCTCTTTAGAGGCTGGTTCATCAGCAAGTTTAACCGCAAAATCGTCGATTAAAATTGATGGCCAATCGATAGAGATCTCAGGTAAGACAAAAATCGAACTTAAAGTTGGTGGCAGTAAAATTGAAATTGGTCCTAGTGGTATAAAAATTGATGCGCCACAAGTGGAAGTTAGTGGCCAAGCAAAAGTAGATGTAAAGGCAGCAATGGTCGCCATTGAAGGGCAAGGAAAAACGGATGTAAAAGGTGCGCTTGTATCTGTTCAAGGTAGTGCAATGACAGAAATAAAAGCAGGGGCAATGGTACAAATTCAGGGCGCAATAGCAAAGTTAAATTAGATGAAGTTACTAAAAGTTCCACATGACAACCCAAAAGAGGTTTTTGCTTTTTACGAACCAACACCCGATATCATCGAATTATCCGATGGTGTTGGCTCCCCTTTTGAACTGATCCAAAAAGCAATTGCACATCATTTCTATGCTGATGCTGTGACATTCCTAGCACACGGATTACCTATACGAGAATCTATATGGTGGGCTTCAGTGTGTGCAGATAAACGTGATGACTGGAATGAATATGAAAGAGATGCTGTAACGGCAGCCAAGTCATGGGTTCACTCCCCGGATGAAACCACTCGTCGACACGCTGAAGAGATGGCGAAGTTATCAACGTTAAGTACTGGAGCTGGTTGGGCTGCACAGGCTGCTTTTTGGAGTGGTGGCAGTATGACTGAACCAAGTGCACCAATAGTTCCTCCACCACCCTACCTATACGCTCAGGCCGTTGCTGGTTGCATAAATTTAACCGCAGTATTGCCCGATGGTGCTAAAGCAGAAGAAAGGTATGAGCTTTTTTTAAAAATTGGACTCGACCTTGCTCAAGGTGGTAATGGCGATATAGAAGGAGAATAGCTATGCTACCAGCTGCAAGAGCCACAGATATGCATGTATGTCCGATGCAAACACCTGCGATCGTTCCGATCCCACATGTTGGTGGTCCTTTGCTTCCATTACCAAGTACGGTGTTAATTGGCAATTTACCTGCAGCGGTAATGGGTCAGCCCTGTATTTGTGTGGGGCCGCCAGATAGCGTAATCAAAGGAAGTGCAACCGTGTTGATAAGCAATATGCCATCCGTGCGTATGGGGGATATGACAGCACATGGTGGGACAATAATTTTAGGGTGGCCTACGGTTTTAGTAGGAGGTTAACTGGTCGGTTAACCGTATTATCATAAATGAAGCATTTCTTTGATAAAAGGAATAGTCAGCTTTCTCTGATGAACCATTGAGGCTTTATCTAACTTATCCAAAACATCAAATAGAGTTCTTAAATCTCGTTGTAGTCGATTTAATAAGAATCGTCCAACATCTTCAGGAAGCTGTAACCCTCTCATTGAAGCACGCCTTTGCAATGCTGCAAGTTTATCTTCATCTGCCATAGGCTGGAGTTGATAGCTTAGGCCCCACTGCATACGTGACGTTAAATCTGGAAGCATAAACTTCACATCTTTAGCATTCTGACACGAACTTACAATTAGGCTAGAGTTTGATGAGTCTGCAATACGATTAAATAAATCGAACACGGCCTCTTCCCAAATTGGGTTTCCTGCAATCGCATCTATATCATCGATACAAATCAAGTTAACTGTTTCTAGACTTTCAAGTAATGCAGGAGAAATACTGGCGTGAATACCGAGCGGTATATAAAAACTGGTTCGGTCATTTTCATTTGCGTGAGCACAGGCCGCATGTAAAAGATGTGTACGACCTGATTTTTCAGGTCCCCATAAATAAATAGAAGATTTTTTTGCACCTGTTGCAAAAGCATGAAGCTCACGAATTAACTCATCATTGCCTGCTGCTGGATAATAACTATTGAAAGTCTCATCATCAGGCAAATATACGGGTAATGAAAGTTGTAATGGTGAGTTTTGTGTCACTCAAAAAATCTCAATTCTTTAGAATTAATTGCATTGTAACATGGCAATTTGGAAAATCTATCCAGATCGTCCTACTTCCAGATATATCGATGGTTTATTACACTTTCTTCTGTCGAATCTTGTTTAACCTGGGTGATTTTAGGGTCAAGTCTCAAAGTTTTAAACATATCTGACTCATTGCCGTACAAATTAACTTCAATGCCAAGCAAACTATTTTTGATTGATTTGATGTGTGCCGATTTCACAGTAGAAAAAGCATTTAAATATCGTTCAATTTGGATTGCTTTGTGCAAGCTGTCAACGTTCACAAACTCTAATATTGTAGATGAATTGTCATTGGTCGCTGTTACTGAATATTCCTTCGAAAAAAAGCTCGCTAACGGTTTCAATATTTGTTGAGCCGCATCGACATTATTCTCCGCCTTACCAGAAAAATCATAAACCGCCCTCAAAATCCCCTCTTGTTGTTGAGGGTATAATTTTACCTGGTAAGTAAAACCTTGGGGTGTTTTATTTAAGGTTATGAGCGTGTAATACTCAACACCATATCTATCGTTAAAACCATGAAGCTGATTAACGAAAGAGCCTTTAATATCTGAAACTGAAATATTTGTTACTTCATCAAAATCAAGAATAGGCAAAACTGTTGGTAACCCAATATCTTCTGATTCAATTTTTAAATTCTTGATGAACTCATTATGTGAAGAATCGCTGATAATTGAGTTTGAAACACCATCATCGTACGCAACCCAAGCAATAGTCAAAGGACGGTTCTTACCCCAAATTGGTACTTGTGCATTACGAAGCAATTCAATAACTTTTTGTTCAGAAAACTGAACTTTTAAGTAAAGCTCGTCCTCTTTCTCGAAGTAAGAGTATTGATTCATCAGATTTGACGGACTTTTTAAAGCAGCATTTACAAGATCATTTTTGAAAACCGCAACGTCACCAACATGCTTGAAAATGACTTGTCTCAATCCGGCTTTAATCGCACCTTGTCTTTGAGCATAAGATTGACTTTTTACTGGCACATTAACATCAGAAAGGTGCTCAACCGTTACCGAAAAACTAACTTGTGGAAATAGTACTAAAAGCGATGCAATGAGTATCCGAACGGCTGATTTCAAAATAAAATCCTATTCATTTTCAAAATAAAAGCAGAGTTTATCATAAGGGAAGTATTAGAAAACAAAAAAGCCGCAAAAGCGGCTTTAAATAGAGATACTAGAAAGACTAGTCTTCGGCTTCAGAGCGATATTTATCAGCGGTTTCTTTGATAATTGGTTGAAGCTCACCTTTTTGGAACATTTCAACAACGATATCACAGCCACCAATCAATTCGCCTTCAACCCACAGCTGTGGAAATGTTGGCCAATTCGCAAACTTAGGCAGTTCCGAACGAATATCTGGGTGTTGTAAGATATCGACGAAAGCAAATTGCTCACCACAATTAATCATTATTTGAGCAACTTGAGAAGAAAAGCCACAACTTGGCAACTTTGGAGAACCTTTCATATAAACAATGATTGGGTTTTCACTAATTTGCTGTTTAATTTTTTCAACAGTTTCCATTTTATATCCTGTTCACACAACATCATTTACATCTATTGTACGCCACAATGATAAAGAACAAAATCCTATTATTTGTACGGGTTTAGCAAGTTGAAATATTTTTGATGTCAACTAAATTAATTAGACAATCAATGATTCACATCACAGAATTATTCAGTACAATACACAGCTGTGAGCAATATAAACAAGTCTATGGAGACAAAACTAATGGCTTTTGAATTACCTCCTTTACCATACGCAAAAAACGCACTTGAGCCACATATCTCTCAAGAAACGATTGAGTATCATTATGGTAAGCATCATAACACTTACGTTGTTAAGTTAAACGGTTTAGTTGAAGGTACTGAATTTGAAGGTAAGTCACTTGAAGAAGTGGTTAAAACTTCAACTGGTGGTGTTTTCAATAACGCAGCACAAATTTGGAACCACACATTTTACTGGAACTGTTTAGCACCAAATGCTGGCGGTGCTCCAACTGGTGCGATCGCTGATGCAATCAGTGCTAGCTTTGGCTCGTTTGAAGAATTCAAGACTGAATTTACTAATTCAGCAGTAAATAACTTTGGTAGCAGCTGGACTTGGTTAGTTAAGAAAGCTGACGGTAGCCTAGCCATCGTTAATACAAGTAATGCAGCAACTCCATTAACAGATGATTCTGTTACTGTTCTACTAACAGTAGACTTATGGGAGCATGCTTACTATATCGATTATAGAAACGTTCGTCCTGAGTACATGAATGGTTTCTGGCAGCTAGTAAACTGGGACTTCGTTAACCAAAACTTTGCTGGTTAATAGAAGTTAAATTTAAAAAAGGAGCTTAGGCTCCTTTTTTAAAAGTACAAATGTGAGAATTTTTTATTTGAATCTATGATTCAGAATTCCTACAAATTGATACACCAAAATCATTTGGGTTGCAACTTCATATTCTGCAATAACTTAGAAGCACCGAATAAAGCATTAACATAAGTTTTTTTCAAATTTTTATAAGTAAATAATGATTTTCACATTTTCAATCATTACTTAATGTCGCTGATAAAACTCTGTTTCCTCCAGCATTAACGACATGGTAATTTTTACATGTATATGCAAACTGTTCTTCGCAATTTTTTAAGTCATTTGTCAACATGCCTTCATCTGGAATAACAGAAAAGACATATTGAAGCCTTTTCAATTTGATATTTTGTTTTTTCAATGTTAACAAGGTTTCTTGAGATGGCGACACAACAAAATGCTCTACCGCAGGTATCATATTATTTGTGGCCATTTGACATAACTCACCAGCGAAACATAAGATCTCGTTATCTTCATAAGCACATGGCATAGCCTCATTCCTTTCATTAATAATATTTAGCCCTGAATCCTCAATAGTAGTAACAGTCTTTCCTGTATTTTCATCAACGAAAATAGGTTTTGTAAGAAACGAAATCATTGTGGGATCGGTGTGTTTTAATGACAAGATAGAATCAGCTTTGCTTATGGGGTAAATGGCAAGAGTTACTTTGTTTCCCTTTCCACCGACATACCGCTCGAGAGCTTGGGGAAGAGTTTTATACTTATCAGTTAGTAAGCAGGTATCAATAATTTTAAGTAACTTATGAGATATTCTTAATAACTCGACTGAGATTCTAGAAGACAACTGAATCAGTTCATTTTGCTCCTGCTGAATCGTGGCATTTTCGAGATAAGATGCTCTCCAACCACTATCTGCACTAGCTACATTGTTATTAAAACTGTCAATTGGGGAAAGTACATCATATATACTCATTTCTACAGCATTCTCAAAAGCTGAATACCCTACTGTATTCTTAACTTTGCCCGAATTATCGAAACCTTCCGTATTTGACCTTAACAGCGATTTTAAATCATCTTCAGAGGATGTATATACTGAACTATCATATTGTATACATTTTGAGTTTGGAGAGTGAGATAGGTTATATCTTTTTTTTAGAAATTTTGGCGAAGTTCTATACGTTTCAAAAATGTTTTTTGTTGAAACAAATAAACGATCTGAAGCCCCATTAAATGACTTTGCAGTTCCAACACATCCACCCTTTTTCAACTTCTTCTGACAAACATCAATGAGGTAATTAGTATCTATCAGATCCAATGAATGCAGCAAATCCTTACGATTTGCCAAGAATTTTGTACGCTCCATTTTTATTGAAATAATGCCATCTGAAATAAAAGCTTCTGCTATAGAATTGTGATTGCTCTTTTCGTCGAGCTGATTGATATTAAATTTTTTAAGTTCAAAATAAGGATAATGGTCTGCGTTGTTCATAATGACCTCAGCTTGTTAGTTTAAAATACTTTTAAACAGGTAACTCAGTGCATATATAATCACAAGTAACTGAATAACTAATGAACAAGGCTTTACAAAGAAACTCGGCCGAAACAACCGAGTTTTATTTGAACAATCCAAGCTGAGCTGCACTTTTCTCTTTTTTGTCTAATTCTGCCAATTGATCTTGAACATATTTTTTGATTATTTCTTCAGTTGCGCTCCCTATAGTTTCAACAAAATAGCTCTGAGTCCAAAGCTTTCCTCACCAGAAATATCTTCTCTTTACTTCTGGATATAATTTGAAAAACTGTCTAACTGAGAAGCTTTTGATTATTTGGATCACATCATTTGGAGACATTTTGACTGATGAAATTACACAAAACTGATACTCTGAAAATCAAGAATATTTAACTAATGAATTTAAATTATTTAATAAGATAAAGTCCTAACGCTAAGCAAGGACTCTATAGGTGATCACAGAAGTTGACTCTCGTTTTTCTATTTTATATATCGTAGGTAGATTCTATGATCAGTCTCGAAGTCGTAGCTAAACCCTGAATTTTTATAAACTTCAATAAGAGAGCTGTTATGTTGCAATGAGCATTTCGCCAAAGAGCCCTTATCTAATTTGTTGTCGATAATATCGTTAATGATGATCTGTGCAATTTCATTTTCATCCGTATCAAACCATAAAGAAATATCTTCAATAATAACTTCATTAACACCTTGTTTGATGCTCACTACTCCAATATCTACCCCGTCGTAATTAATAACGGTTGTTCTGCCTTGCAAGAATTTGCTGCGCTTGAGTTTGAAGAATTGTGACTTTTCAGGTTGATAAGGCCAGGTAGCATTAAGGTAATTTTTTAAGTCTTTAGAGCAAAGAAGGTTTACGAAAGGCCAATCAGTATTAGATGCGGCTCGCATTTGGATTTCTGGCATGTTGCTACCTCTATATTTAAAATCATCATCATAAGTTTGCGACCTGCCTGTCTATTTAATTTATCCGTTTATTTAAAGGTAGCAAGCAAATGAGCTTTATCCATAAATGAAAGTCACTCAGGTGTTCACCTTAATTAAGAAATACTCAAAAAGCATTAATAACTCATTGTTATAATAGATAATAGTTACTAACAACCATAAAAATTAAGGTTGAATTAACATTAATTAACACAGGTTTTAACTCAAAGGTTTGATCTGATAAAAAACAGCAGCACAAGGGAAACGAAAGAAGAAAGAGAGGTATTGGATGAACATCAGAGAGCAAAAAGCCGCTCTATTGAGCGGCTTTTCTAAATGATGGCGGAGGAGCAGGGATTTGAACCCTGGAACGGGATAAACCGTTGCCGGTTTTCAAGACCGGTGCATTCGACCACTCTGCCACCCCTCCGAACGCCGACAAAGATACTGATTTAGCTTTGCGTTGTAAACAAAAAAAATGAAATATTTGATCAAGTGAATACTTTACCACCAACAATGCTGTATCAGTTGATTTATCAGTCAAATAAGAAGGCTGCATGCAAATGCATTCATAGAAAACTAAATACCCAGTAAAGGCGAGTAAATTTTTTAAGAACAAAAATGTAGGCTGAAACTTCAATTAAAAACAGCCGAAGTAAACAGTGTATTATCGATGAATGAAGATAGAAATGATATTGCTGGATTGGTAAATTTGTGAAAAGACTTTACCTTTGAACTTAGATAGTAAAGCGACCAATTACATTCATTTCAAAATGATAGAAAGCAAAAAGCCGCTCTAATGAGCGGCTTTTCTGAATGATGGCGGAGGAGCAGGGATTTGAACCCTGGAACGGGATAAACCGTTGCCGGTTTTCAAGACCGGTGCATTCGACCACTCTGCCACCCCTCCGAACGCCGCTGATAATAGTCAAAACCATTGTGGCTGTAAATAATTATTTTAATAAAATATGTTGAACGCTCAACGAACAACCACAACGTTGAAATTATGATCTTTTTTATCAGAAATTTGCCGACTACTGGTTATAAAGACTGTGATAGAATTCTTTTATTGAAATAAAACATAACGAACTATGAAGCCAAAACTAATTGCAGCATCAAAATTAACACCACAATTTAACTTCCCACCTTCACTCGAAAGCAAATCTAGCCCGTTTTCACTTCTTTTAGGCCAAGACAGAGTGACTTCTGCTTATAAGCTTTTTTCAAAACTCGATCAGCAACACTTATATTTAGCAGATTACCCCGGTGTTGATCGGGCAAAATTCATTGATGCACTAGTTTCAACTTATTCTTCATTTTCAGAACAATATCTATCAGCTTCAAAAACTGCAAATAGTATTGTATTAGAGTGGTTCGATTCGCCTGCTCCAAGTAACACTGGCATCATCACAACCAAACAAAACACATATGAGTATTTAACAGGCAACATTTCTAAGATTGATTTATTTGGCAGAACGCACAATAAAGATGGTATCGCTGAATACATAGCTGGCGCCCTAGCACGTTCAAACATCGTTTTTATCAGTACAGATGCATTATTAAATAAACCTACTTTATGGTCAATGCTGTTGGATACGATTAACTCTGGTTCTTATAGAGTTAACTCAAGCCTTTCGCATGTACCATTAAACTGTAAAATCGTATTAGTTGGCAGTGCAAGCCTATTCACTCAATTAAAGTATCATGATGAGACGTTCAACCAGTACTTTCCACTACTCGCAGAAATGGTTTCTGAACTGGATATATATAAGTACTCAGAATTAGAGTACCTATCATGGCTTGAGCAATTAAAACCAACGGGGTCAATTGTTGAACTGGATGCATATCCAATATTATTGAGCTATTCATCTTCACTTGTCGAACATCAGCACAGACTCGCATTAGATTTTGTTGACATGGTACACCTGTTAGCTCAAGCAGCTGCACTTTCAAAAGCAAAACGGATTTCTGCGGATTATGTACTAGAAGCAATAAACCTTAAACAACAAAGGCATAATACTTCTGAGGAGTATTCATTACAGAATTTTGAAGACAAATTTATCTCCCTGCAAACAGAAGGTCAAATGGTCGGTCAAATTAATGGATTAACTGTTATAGACACTGGCGATTACAGCTATGGCGAGCCAGCTCGCATTACATGTACTGCACATTACGGTGATGGCGAAGTTGCTGATATTGAGCGAAAGTCTGAATTGGCTGGCAACATCCACGCAAAAGGCATGATGATTTTATCTTCGTGCTTGTATCGTATTTTTGGACGTGATGCCCCACTTCATTTAGATGCAAATATTGTTTTCGAACAGTCTTATCAAGAAATCGACGGAGATAGTGCATCTGTTGCTGAGTATTGTTGTTTGCTATCTGCAATCAGCGAAACCCCTATAGAGCAAAGCATTGCTGTTACAGGTGCATTAGATCAATTTGGTAATGTACAAGCTATTGGCGGTGTAAATGAAAAAATCACTGGCTTTTTTAACCTATGCCAAAAGCGCAAGCTAACAGGTACTCAGGGTGTCATCATTCCTGCATCAAACGCATTACAGCTCAATTTGCCTCAAGAAATAATCACAGCAGTTGAACAAGGTAAGTTCAGTATTTTTCAGGTAGATCATATTGACCAAGTAATCGAACTGTTATTGGGTACACCAGCCGGCAGCCCGAATGAAAACAATACGTTCCCTAAAGATTCACTTTACTGGAAAGTCCAACAGCGTTTGAACGAATTAGCAGGTGAATACGAGCCTGAGCCTACGTTCATTCAGAGAACATTAGCAAAAATTGGTTTAAGAAGTGATTAAAATCAAGTTATCAGAACATTCTTAGCTGATCGGAGTTGTTTAGCGTACACGTGTTCGCTAATCTTGCACCACATTCGGCAATAATAGAAAGATAACATGTCAAAAGTTAGTAGTTTTACAAAGGATGAGCTTATCGCCTGTGGTCATGGTGATTTATTTGGTGCAGACTCTCCACGTTTACCAGTGAAAAATATGTTGATGATTGATCGCGTCGTTAAGATTAGCGATGATGGCGGTAAATATGGTAAAGGTGAAATTATTGCCGAACTCGATATCACACCCGATCTTTGGTTCTTTGATTGCCACTTTGTAACAGACCCTGTAATGCCTGGTTGCTTGGGACTAGATGCTATGTGGCAACTTGTTGGTTTCTTCCTTGGTTGGGAAGGCGCTAAAGGTAAAGGTCGTGCTCTTGGTGTAGGTGAAGTTAAATTTACTGGCCAAGTATTACCAGAAGCCAAGAAAGTCACATATAAATTAGACATAAAACGTAAGATTAATCGAAAACTCGTTATGGGTATGGCTGACGCAACATTAGAAGTTGACGGACGTGAAATCTACTCAGCTACAGATTTGAAAGTTGGTATTTTCCAAGATACATCTTCTTTCTAAGAATCAAAATCAGTTTCAGTAAATGCCAGCTTTATGCTGGCATTTTTGTTTTTTCATATGTGACTATTTAGGGTGTCGATAAATATGCCAAATATTGTCTCTAAAAGGTGTCTTACTTTCTAATTTACACCCTATTCTTATTGCTAAATCGATCGACATTTTATTATCAGGATGAATGAAGCTCATTAGATTAATTTCTGGTAAATACTCAAGTCCAACTTGTTGAACCACTTTTGAAGCTTCAGTCGCATAGCCTTTTTTCCAATAGCTTCGTATCAATGCCCATTTTATTTCAGCTTCTGGCCAATCGTATGGAAACCAATACCCAGATATTCCAATAACTTTGTTTGTTGTCTTCTCAACCATTGCATACGGGCCATAACCTTTCATTTCCCAATGAGCTATCATCACACAGATCGCTTTCCAAGATTCAAGGAGACTAAAACTCTTTCCAACCGTAAACTTTGTTGCCATCGAGTCCGAAAAATACTGATGAATATCGACTAAATCATTTTCAGTAAATCGTCGCAGAATTAATCTTTCAGTTTCTAGCGTTTCTGGTACCAGAAATTTCATTGAAAACTCGAAGTGAATAACCAAGTGTTACTTTGTTTATAGAACGATAAATATAGAAAGTCTAGAAAGCAAAAAGCCGCTCTAATGAGCGACTTTTTTAAATGATGGCGGAGGAGCAGGGATTTGAACCCTGGAACGGGATAAACCGTTGCCGGTTTTCAAGACCGGTGCATTCGACCACTCTGCCACCCCTCCGTGCGGTGCGTAATGTACTAATATTGACTGATGCTGTAAACCCTTATTTCACTTTTCAAGTTCAAGTGATGGAATAATCAGCAAAAGGTTGTTCTTAGCGCTTCAGCATTCCTTTCATTACAATATCGTTATAGCTAACTAATCCTAAAATCTCTTTATCTGCAATAACAGGCGCTCGTGTAATGCCTAAGTTATCAAATAAACGAGCGGTATAACGTACATCCATATAGTCATGCACTGAAACCGCAGGTTTGGTCATAATCTCGTATACATTTACCCGCTCAGGAGCACGATCTTTAGCAAGTACTTTCTTAGCGATATCGCTCATTAAAACAAGACCGTACTCATCATTTTCATTTCGCTTATTCACGAAAAGAACTTCAACGTTTTTTTCTAAAGCAACTTCAATGGCTTCAGCAACGGTCAACAGCCCATCAACAATCGCAAAATCTTGGGTCATTACATCTTCATTTTTTACTATTGAATCACTCATACGAGTTTATCTCCGAGTTCTTTCGTTAATTCTTCCACTTGGTGAGCTACGCCAACCGCATCTTCGACATCAATTTGAATTGCAATTCCTTGCCCAGGCTTTTCTTCAAATTCACCAGCAGCACTGATTGTTTCAAGAATTTTACGACTTAAATGCTCTTCTACTAATAATAGAATCACATCTCGCTGAACATTCAGTGTTAAGCCCATAAACGTTTTTTTCTGCTCAATACCTTCGCCACGAGCGTGGTTAATTACTGTAGCACCTGTTGCTCCAGCATTACGTGCAGCATCGAGAATATTATTTGTGCAAGCATCATCTACGAATGCCACAATTAGCTTAAATCGCATCAGACGACTCCTTATCTGTATTTTTAGAACTCATAAATTCAACTAACTTTGCATACGCCATGACCGTAATCATTGGAAACAAACTGGCAAATGCAATTAAACCAAAACCGTCAATTAATGGATTGCGACCTGGTACATTGGTCGCTAACCCTAAACCTAATGCTGCAACCAACGGAACCGTAACTGTTGAGGTTGTAACGCCACCAGAGTCATAGGCCAATGGGATAATCATTTTAGGTGCAAAGAATGTTTGAATAACAACTAAAATATAACCCGCCATAATGTAGTAATGAATTGGATCACCTTTAACAATTCGGTAGCAACCTAAACTGATCCCAATAGCTACACCAAGCGCAACAGCAAAGCGTAAACCTTGAACGCCAATTGTCCCACCTGAAACTTGGTTGGCTTTGATGGCAACAGCAATTAAAGAAGGTTCTGCAATTGTGGTACTGAATCCAATAGCAAAAGCGAATACATAAACCCAAAAGTAATCGCTAGGTTTTACTATTGCGCCTGGCACTATTCCAAGAAATTCAGGTGACGTTAACTGCTCAGCCATTGTTTCCCCGAGAGGAAATAATGCTTTCTCTAATCCGACTAAAAATAGACTCAAACCAAGGATAACGTACAGAAAACCGAGTGCGACGCTTTTTGGATTTGCAACTGGACGTTTAAGCACACCGATTTGAAATCCGAACAAAATGATAGCAATAGGTACAACGTCTCGTACTGTTAATAAAAACGTTTCTAAAAATGACATTAAAACATTCATTACAACACCACCATTCCATAACAAAGCACAAATATCATTGGAGTTAGACTTGCAAAAGCGATTAAACCAAAACCATCAATCATAGGGTTTCTGCCTTTAATCACGCTTGATAACCCCACCCCCAAAGCAGTAACCAAAGGCACTGTAATAGTAGATGTTGTTACACCACCGCTATCGTAAGCGACACCAATAATGCTTTCAGGAGCAAAGCTCGTCAAAATCATCACAATGACGTACCCACCAATGATCATATAGTGCATTGGCCAACCTTTCAGAATTCGGATTACACCAACTAAAATGGCAATCCCTACAGATATCGCAACTGTAATTCTTAACCCCATCGCATAAGATGCTTTAGCAGCCTCTGTTTGTGCAATCGCATTTGCTTGAGCGGCAACCTGTGCAGCCTCACCTGCCACTGCGGTTAACGCTGGTTCAGCAATCGTGGTCCCAAAACCGAGTGCAAACGAAAAGATTACTAGCCAAAATACACTCCCCTTTCTCGCTAAAGCTTGAGCTAACGATTCCCCTATCGGAAATAAGCCCATCTCTAAACCGAAAATAAAGAAGGTTAAACCTAGAATGATGAAAAGTAAGCCGACACAAATGCCAATTAAATCATCAGGGGTTTGATGAAGCACAAAAGCTTCAAAGAATATAATGACTAAGATGATAGGCACGAGATCTCGTACACTACCCAACATAGATTTGAAAAGCTTACCTAAAGCTTCCACGGATACTCCTTTACTCCAAATTAAGGTCGAATGAGAAAACAGTCAATAAAACAATTTTAACAGTTAAATCGACAGCCTTCTTTTGATCTGGATCACAAGTAAATCCGCAATCTAATAAAGATTCAAGCCAATTGAATCAAACGAACAAAAAACAAACTAAAAGTGCCTTTTAGGTTATGAAAACAGCAACTAAAACGATTTACGTCATTTTTACTTGCATCACAACAAATGACAACATAATATTCAAATCGTTCAAACGAACACTTCAAAATATACAACCGTAGCTCAGTTGGTTAGAGCACTACCTTGACATGGTAGGGGTCGGTGGTTCGAATCCACTCGGTTGTACCATTTCTTTAAGCTTTAAATTTTTTCAAAAATTTAAAATCATAAAAACAGTTTTATTAGATTTAGCTATAACAATATGATTTTTTTGAATTTATAAATCGTACTCATTACAGCAATATGTATATCTATATGTATAAAGAGTTAAAAATACCTTTTATCTAAATGTGATTAAACCCAACTCAGATATTCTAAATTTAACTACTTGGTAACTTTGTGACCAACTGTGCCCAAACTTCAGGCACAGTATAAAAACTCGAATCAAATAGTTTGACCACTATTGCAAAAATTAATGGTCACAAAAATATCTTAGAATCGATAATTTCCACCGACAAACCAGCTTGTTAGATCTTCATAGTTAAACACTGATACTTCGGCATCAAATTTCTTAGTAATGTTGTAACGACCGCCAACCGTCCAGCCGATTTCAGTAGAGTTACCTTCTGAATATTTAATTGCATCGACTCTAGCAAACACCTCAAACTGATCATAAATTTGAGAACGACCGCCAACGCCCAAACGATAAAAATCATCATCAGCTTTCAACTCAGATACAAAATCAAAATTATGATCTGAATTATCAGTGAATCTTTCTTCCCCTTTTATTTCAGAGTTACCAAAAGCCAACTCAGCGAATAAATCTGATTTATCAGAAATTGAGTATTTATAGCCTAAACCAAGTTCATACTGTTTAACATCGCTTTCGAATTCAGCCTTTCCATCATCTAGAGTTACTGAGTCCGAATTCTCAACAGCAAAATATTCACCTAAAGCAAACACACCAGAATTGCCAAATGACTTGTTGGCTTTAAGCGATAAGCCTTTAAAGTTGCCATCCATACCATCAATGCTCAAAGTCTTATATCCTAAGCTAACGTTATCGTAGCTAAATGCTGAGCTTGAATCCTGAGCCTGAGAAACAAAAGAAGTGATAGAGGCCAATACCGATAAGAAAAGAATACGTTTTTTCATTTTACATCCATATAGTTACAACTCAGTCATTGCGACTGAAAATCAAGGTGCGGATTATGCCTTAAAGAAAATTTATATCAATGCAAATCATGCGACACGATTTGTCGAACCACCCTTTAAGCTATTTCCATAGACTTAATTAAGGGGTTAAAAATGCTAGAAGTCATTTCAAGTAAAGAGCAATTTTTAGAAGCTTCACCTAAAATTTTGATCGTCGGTGTTGGTGGTTGTGGCGGTGCAGCTTTAAGAAAACTCTAGCTCACCAATGAAGATAGTTGTTGCGAATACCTTGCTATAAACACCGACACCCGTGCATTGAAGCGTTCAGTAAGCTCAGTTCAAATAGGCTAAGAGTTCACCAAAGGAAAAGGCGCTGGTTCTATTCCTGAAGTTGGTAAGCAATCAGCCATTGAGTCAGAGACTGAGATTAAAGCTGCTATTGAACATGCTGATCTAATATTTCTGCTTTTAGGCATGGGTGGCGGCCCGGAACTGCTGCTGCACCAGAAGTTGCAAGAATCGCTCATGAGCTTTGTAAAAAGCAGTCAACGAAATCATACTCGGTTGCGAAACAGCCGCAATAGAAGCACATATTAAAATGTCGACTTTCCATCGCCATAATACGACGGTACAAATCACGATTTTTTGACATCTTCTTACCTATCGTGAACTTCTTCAAAAACTAGATTCTATGAAAATAAAATGGCAATGTTAACCAAGACGCTAAAAATGGATTACCCTACTCTCATCCATTTTTTCTGACTCTCAGGCACCCGCTTGATCCTTTTTTCTTTAATAAGTTCATTCAACGTACGGGTAAAGTCTGATTTTGGTATGCTCAAGTTTTTTCTAACGTCTTCAGTAGATTTCGGGTGTTGAAGTTGCTGCATAATTAGCTGATGTGTAGATAAGCCTGACTTAGTCTGAACGAGCGCTTGGCTTTTTGATTGTAAAGGTATGGCACAAGCAACACGATGCAGGTGGCATTGATACTTAAACGCCATAATTAATGAATTATCTTGGCTGAATAAAACAAACTGACATTGTTTCTTTTGCTCATCATTTAACGATGCCAGTACGCCGACAAGATTTCCAATAATATAAAAATCGGCTTGATTAGCCCCTGTTGGATAACTAGAAAACACTTGAAATAGCTTACGTTCACAAAGCTCAATAATTTGTGTATTCTTTGAAAACACAAAAGTCTTGTCCGAAAGAGAAGCTTTAACCTCTGCAACAGCGTTTAGGCCAACATTCTCAGCATCAACAAAAATAAACTTCAAAATACACTCCATTTGTACTTGGTGCTATCCATAACACATTGAAATTTATATTATCAAACCTCAGTATGTTTACTAGATAGCCAACAAACAACTGAGCAAATAAAAAGCAATTACGAGATAGTGAAAATGAGTCAATCGGATAATGAAAAGCAGTGGTTAAGCAGTAAAGAAACACAAAGAGCATTGAAAATATCAGGTTGCCAGTTGATGCACCTTCGAGAATCTGGCAAATTGCAGTTCAAGAAAGTCGGCAGGGCTTACTTCTATCTCATTTCTCGCAAAGAGTAAAAATAATAAATGGTAACCAAAAAATTTAAAAAATTAGCTTGTTCCTATTATGGTTGTGATGGAGGCAATCCAGCCTCAAAACTTTGGATGTGCGGTCTTGAATGGGGTGGCGGCTTTGAAGGCAACATTATTCCTGAAGATACATTTTCACCTGAAAACGAAAAATTACTTTCATGGAACGAAACCGAAGTTAGATTGATTATGTATGGTCAAGGAATGGGCTTCAACCAAAAGCTTGCATGGTTTTACGCTTACTATTTAGGTTGGGATATCAATAAATATCAAGAACAAGCCATCGAAAACAAATTATTTTTCAAAGATGGTATTGGTTTAAAACTCAACGCTTTTCCTATTTCATTCAAAGATCGTAACTCAACCAGTTGGAACAAAGATTTAGTTGATAAAACAGGGCTTATCAGCTTTTTTGATTATCGTGTCTGGTGTATTAATCATCGTGGTTCATTCTTTCAGCAAGAGATCAAAAAGCATAATCCGAAGGTAATTGTTTGCACTGGTAAAACTTCGTGGGAAGAGTTTTTCAGCATGTTTAGCTGTGAAACTGAGATAATCGAAAAAGGTAATATCAAATTTTCCACTACAAATAATGGTAAAACCAGAGTATACGTAGTGCCATTTTTCGGCAGTGCTAATGGCATAAACTCCTACGCAAAAATGGAGCAACTTGTTAAAGACATAAAGAAAGTAGAAGAACAATTTCCAGACCCATACTTAAGCTATGAGCTGAATCAATGAATGCTCTACTCTTTGCAGAACTCGTTTCAAAAATTAAAAATGGCAAACATTTACCTGAAGCTATCTATCTACATAAAGACGCTTTTTCTGCTTTACCTGAACAGTTACGTTCATTTATTCCTGCAGTAGCAAAGGCTGTATCTTTAGATGATGAAAACTGGGATTTAGTTAAACTGTTCAAAAAAGACTTTCGCATATCATTATTGTCTTACCCTACATTCTATCAAGACTCTTATCCTGCGCTTCATCAAAGTACGAATGTTGATCTCAGCAAGCTAAAGCACAAAGTTACATCATACGAACAAACAGACAATCCACCGATATTGCATCGAAAAGAAACAATGGTGTTGTCAGATGACCCACATTACCAAGAGTTTGTTGATATCACCCAAGAAGGCGAAAATGCAGGTCTGTATGAAAATACACGCACCATTGGATTTAAAAGAAACTGGGAAACGTTAATTAAAAACAAAGGTTTTACCCTTGTTGACGGCAGACTTTTTAGAAACTCAGCAGTAATCAAACCACAAGAAAGCGATAGCATCGATAGACATAAAACAGCCATAGTGCGTTATGGACTTTCTGCTCCTATGAAGTTGTTGTCAAAACATGGTTACTTAAATGGTGAACACTCTATCTTTGACTACGGTTGTGGACGACAAGATGACTTAACAGAGTTAGATGCTCATGGTCTTGATGCAACTGGCTGGGATCCAAACTTTGCACCAGATAGCGATAAATGTGAATCTGACATTGTTAACCTTGGTTTTGTGCTCAATGTAATAGAAGATCAAGAGGAAAGACTTGAGGCACTTATAGGTGCTTGGGATTTGACCCAAAAGCTGCTTGTCGTATCAGTCATGATTGCGAACGACGAATATATTGGACAATTTAAGCCATATAAAGACGGCATAATTACATCAATCAATACCTTTCAAAAATACTATGCGCAAGCAGAAATCAAAGGCTATCTAGAGCGAACATTGCAAGAAGAACCTATCGCAATTGCTCCTGGTATTTTTTATATTTTCAAAGATAAAATCGAAGAACAACAATACCTGCAAAACAAATATAAGCGTCATCATAAATGGGAGCAACGCACATCTCCAATAAAACTAGATTCTAAAGAGAAACTTCAACTAGTGATTGCCCAAAATGAGACTCTATTTCAAAATTTCTGGAATAAGTGTTTGGAGTTAGGGCGTGTGCCTGCTAATGATGAGTTTGATGGCTCCTATGAAATTAAAGGGTTGATAGGCTCAAACAAAAAGGTCTTTGAGCTATTACGAGAAACCTACCCTTTTGAAGAGTACGAGAAATATCAACTGGCAGTGTCTAATAGAATTGAGGATTTACTCCTGTATCTCTGTATGGCCTTATTTGAAAAGCGTAAACCATACATTAAACAGCCAGATTCATTTAAACGAGATATAAAAGCATTCTTCGATCGTTACCAGCATGCAAAAGAGGCTGCTAAAAGCCTTCTTTTTTCAATAGTTGTTACTTCAAGCTCTAAATTTTCAAGGTTATTGTTCTTTGACCATTGAATGATTTTATCAATCATCTGACTTGCTATTCCATTACCACGAACTTCAGGCGAAACCCACATTTGATAAATGTGAGCAGTGTTCGACTTTGCCTCATGCACAATTGACCAAGCCAGACCACAAGGTGTCCCCTCATATATAGAATAGAACGGATACGCTAAATTAAATCGTTTCTCTGTATCGCAGCGCAACTGCCAAACATCATCAAGCCATTTACTTTCTACTGAATGAGCCCTTTAGTGACTGTAATCGAATATTTCTATAAGTCCTCCAATCGGAACTTTGAATTCTTTTTATTTTGACAGTTGGCATTGTCACAGCACTATTTAAATCTATCAGGCTCTGTAACGGTAAATTGTACAGAGGTAATCTTCCAAGCTCTATCGACTTTTATAAGACTCCAAGATTCTTCGCCAAAAGCTCGTTGCTTTCCATTTACATGATCACTGTAATCAAAATGAACACTTCCAAGTTGCCCGTTGATTTCTACACGCACATTCCAGATTTTTTCTTCCAAATCTTCTTTATCAGAAATCATACGCTCAACGGGAGAACCAAATTTCCCAAAATCTACAGAGCTAGGATAGTTTGGCTTACGCTTTCTAGCTTCAAATAGCATCTTAGGGCTAAACACGGCTATAAAAGGAATGTTGTCACTGTAAAATAGACTCTTAAAGGTAGCTCTATCTTTATTGATGATACTAACTCTGAAGCTTTCGACTACTTGGCGTATCTCTTTCTCAGCTTCTTTTGGTGTGCTCTGCTCGGCAGCACAAATTGGTGCGAAAAGTATAAGGAGTAGCAAAAATCCCTTATTCATCTTATTTCCTTGTTCTTAGTATTTAATGCATGTTCAATGTAAATAGTTAAATCATTAGATTTAATCAATTGAATACAATAACATAACTATTTGTTTATTTAAGGCAATGATTTTGGAAAGTTTCATGGAACGTACACTTCTAGAAACTCATTTTGATAAGATCAATGAAGCAAGTTCTGTCAGTGAGTTAATGAAGGTTGCTAATGAATTTGGTCAAGCTTTGGGTTATCCATTCTGGGCTTATGGATACAGCTCTAACACGCCACTGAATAACAAACCCATTATGTTCAACAATTATCCTTCTGAATGGCATGACACTTATCAAAACCTTCAGCTTTATAAACAAGATCTAACAGTTGAACACGTGATTAATTCGACTTCCCCAATATCTTGGACGGCAGAACAGACTTTTAGCCAAAATCCAGTATTTAAAGAGCCATTAATGGATTTGGGTTTAAGAACAGGTTGGAGTCAATCAACACGAAGTATTAATGGTATCTCAATGTTGTCGTTCGTGAACTCTAAATCAGGCTCTGCTCAACCTGGTCGACATTATTTTCAATTAATTTCATTTACCAACTTGTTCAATACTACGATTGAGCAACAACTATTATCAAACAATAAGAATGCACATATACCAGAACTTACTGAACGAGAAAAAGAAGTTTTACGCTGGTGTGGAGACGGCAAAACGTCTTATGAAACTTCGATCATACTCAATATCTCCGAGCGCACTGTAAATTTTCATTTAGATAATGCTATAAAAAAGTTGGATACAAATAATAGAGTTTCTGCGGTTGTTAAGGCACTTTCACTGAGTCTTCTCTGAGTCAATTATCTTAACCTGTAAAATTTTACAGCTACTCTACACACCTTTTCTAAACTAGCATTTTAATTTTCAAAGCGAGATATAAAATGCAGATAACCAAGATTGACGATTTAAAGCGAAGTGGATTTAACGGTATTGAAGAAACACGGTTTGTTTATGACAAAAGGATTGGCGGTAACAACCAAACTTTAGATGGTTTAAACAACTTTGTGTATTTAGCCGACGCCTTATATTTGCCTTTTGGTGAGTCAAAAATGCACTCACATCGAAATATAGACGTCATTACCGTTTTATTGGATGGAGAGCTACATCACGAGGGCTCCTTGCATCATGGTAAATCACTGCATAATCGACAAATCCAAGTTCAACGCTCTGGGAGCGAAGAATTTTCTCATAACGAAATTAATCCAAACGCTTCGAGAACCCATATATTGCAAATTTGGGCTGTCCCTCCTCACAATCATGGTAATGCAGCCTATAAGGTATACGATCTTGCTATCAATCAACTCAAAACTATTTACGGTGGAGAACCTAACCAAGATGAAACTTTTGATAGCCCTACTTTGATTAAAATAGGATTATTCGAACAGAATACAAAGCTCTCAGTAAGCCATGACGAACTGATTTATATTGCAACAGGTAATGTCTTGATAGGTGGAAATAAAATAAATGCTGGCAGCTTAATTTTTAATGTATCTGCTGAATTAGAAGTAATGAGCAGTAATGCTCACCTTACTGTCATTGGCTGATGATTGGTACAATTAAAACTCAAAACAATTGGAGCTTACCTAAATCGGTATAAGTTTGTGCCTCCTTCAGCCTTATACCGATCAAATCTAAAAGAGATACATTTAAGTAATGAATGCTTATCTTAAATTATAGCTTTTGCCTAATATCATCCCTTAGCCGATAAAGTGTCGATTTATTGCCATCACTAGACATCAAAATGATAATGTTATTATTTACAAAATCATGATACTTAAGCGTATGATGACTAGGGTTAGATCCATCATGCTCCCAATGCATGAGTTCACCGGTGCTATCAAAGTGAAAGAATCCAAAATCGAAATAGGCTCTATGATGTTGTCCTGAGAATTTATCTCCTGATAAAACCTGTTTAACTTTATTCATGTCTACTAATTTACCACTCGATAATGCTATTTCGAATTTCATTAAATCCATAGGTGTTACGTACATAAAGACGCCTGACAAATATCCTGGGAAATCCCCTACTACCTTATCAGCTCTGTTTTCATTTGCAGAAACTTGAACATAAGAATTCTCCATAGATGCAACATCAAATATATTTTTTTGAAGAAAGCTCTCATAAGGCTTACCTGTAATCTTTTCTACAATTAATGCTCTTAATAATCATTTTGATTTGAATATAAGTAGCCTGCACCAGGTGTAAAAGCTAGCTCACTTTCCCTTAGCTGATTGAGGGCATCGGTAGTCTCTATGTGCCTTTTCCATTTTATTTTTGGAAAGCCAGAAGTATGGCTAAGAATATGTTCAATGGTTACGGCTTCAGAGCCAGCGGGTAGATCATTAACAAAATTAATAATCTTATCTTGATAGTTTAACTTTCCTTGCGCAACTAATTGCATTAAGGAAACCGTAGTGAACTCTTTTGCCACCGAGCCAGGATTATAAGTATGCTTAGAGGTAAGCGACACTTTCTTCTCTAAATCAGCAAAGCCTATGTGTTTATCAATTATTATTGAGTTCTGTTTACTGACTACAATTGAGCCGTTGAACCCCGAATTTACTACGATTTTTTCAATAGAATCGTAATAATCATTGTCACTTGCAATACATAAGAAGCATGGAAGTAACAGTAGTATTCTTAACGCTTTCATTTATTCCCTTAAAAGTAACTGGCTAAGTTACAACTCATCCTTACTCTAATTTAAGTTTCCCATTCATTTTGAGACTCAAATATACCCTTCTTCCTTGTAAAAATTAAACCCAGCTTGAGTCAGTTCGGCTAACTCATCAAATAATGCTTCATCGACGCTTTTAAAATTAAAGCAAGATTTACCCTGCATCTTCTTTCTTAACTCGGGAGAAATATTACTTAGCAATTCCGGGGAAACATACACCGGCATCAAGTGAAAACTCACGTATCGCTTACAAACTTTTGTCGCAGCAAAGAATAAAGGCTTTTTATTCTTCATCACATGGTGAGTATTAAGGTAATAGTTGCCTCCAATATCACTATCGACAATCAAATGATTTGAATATTTAAGTAGAATACTTCTAAGGTGCTGAAATATCTTATCTGAATTTTCCATTCCCTATCCTTGATAATCTACAACTGACTAGCTGAAAACTTTATGATAACTGACATTCCCATTAGGGTAAGTATCATTAAAGCTAAAACAAAGAAAGTATTCAGGAGGAACATCAAGCAAGCGAACGTCTTCTATATGCTGAAAACCGAATCGTTGATAATACTCTGGCTCTCCTAGTACAACACAACCTGCAACGTCCCTTTCCTTTAAAAGCTTTAATCCGGTTTCAATCAAACCAGATCCCACTCCTAACCCTTGATATTCGGGTTTAACAGATACAGGCCCTAAACCATACCAATTTGAAGTTCCATCGCTGAAGCTCACTTCTGAAAATGCAATATGCCCAACAATTTCATTTTGAAATTCTGCAACTAAGGAGATCGATAAAGCTGAGTCATGTCTCAGCTTCTCAACAATATTTGCCTCTTGATGATTACTATGAGGATGATCTTTAAAGGCATTAGAGATCACCATTTCAATAGCCTCTATATCTTTCAACTCTTCACTTCGTATAGATATTTCTAGCATTATGGTACCGTTTAATACTTTGATTATGAGGGCTATGATTTCAAAACGTATTTATGGTTCAGGTTAATCAAAAACAAAAAGAACAAGTAAATAACTCAACACGATTGAAAGATATCTAGCCAAATTCTTTATATAGTACTTACTGATATGAGCAATCCTTGAGTTAACTTTTACTCATTTATGTGACCTAACTTGTTTGCAAGATTTGCACACATGCAATGAGAAATATAAAATCTACACTCATTTTATTGCTTTTTAAATATTCTTTCAAAATTGCCCCATTTTCTTGATAACATTTGGGTTAAATTCGATACCCTAAAAATTTTCATCGAATCACTAAAAAAACAAGCTTAAATATAATAACGAATAAAGGACTATCGTCATGCTGTCCAAGTTAATGGATAAAGTGCTACCTAAGTTTATAAATAATGCTCACACTCAACTCACTCTAGCATTTGATGATGTAAACCAACACCAAGCTGGACTAGCAGAACAGCTTGCTAGTTACGTGCTTACAGCAGAGCCATTAACTGCGCTTTCCACATTACAACAATTACCACAACACCAACGTTCAGCTTTAGCTGTTGGCAATCGCATTAGTTACTATCAAAATAGTAGCGACATCAAGCTTGCTGAAAAACGTTGGAAAAATTTTGTTGAATTTGTTACCGGTAACTCATTATCAGACACTGATATAGCAAGACGTTTTGCGAATGTTCTAGCCACTTTTGGCCTTTTAGGTGATGGCTACTCATTTACTTGTAAAACCTCTTTTCCTGATTGGTTTAAATCAATCTTATATCAGATAGACCAAATTCATAGACGCTCTGACAAAAACAGTGATCTAAACAATTCATACTTATACATCTCAATTGAGTGGTTAATGCAATTAGCCCAAGAAAATGATTTAACTTCCAAACATGTATGGGCTTATTTACTTGAATCAAAAGCTGGTTGGGGCTCTAGATATAACCCTTTCGTCATAAAATGTTTATATGAGATGGACTACAAAGCTTTATGCTTGTATCCAGAATTCGCTTCAATTGTTCACGAACTTAATTCTGACGCAAAAGTTGAACTAGTAAAGGGATTGAGCGAGAGTAATGAGCTTAATGAACTCCTTCCAATGATTGTACGGTTCAGCGTACATTCTGCGAAAAGCCTACGGGGTGAGACCAATTTACTGCTAAGCAAAGTAGATAATTCCTTACTACGTGATCATATAGTTAAACATTATTCTGATTTTAAAGCTGCAGAGCGGAAATACTTGCCAGCTCTAGTAGCCAAGTATTTTTCCGACGCAAAATTAATTCTTCTTGATTGGCAGTCTTCAGAGTCAGCAAAAGCCGTAGCAAATGAAATAGAAAAGTCACTGCAAAACTTCTTAGCCACTGAAACTGAAGAGTCTGCTTCGGAGTTAAACATTTCCCTTCCTAGCTTCACTCCATTCCCGGATTCACTCTCTCTTCCGACGAAATGTTTTGACGATTGTATTGCGACATTGGAGTTAATGATCGAACGCCAAGAACAAAGTGCAGCTCGAGAGATAAAGCAAAACAAACTCAATAAAACAGAATACCATTGGTCTCAGACTAAGCTTAAAACATTAAAATCAATATCAGTAAAAGAAATCAAACAAGGTCTTTTAGCGATCGAAGAAGGTAAAGGTAAACCTCATTCAAAATTACTTGACGTTTTTGTACAGGCTGGCATTTTCAACAATGAGAATGTTCATTTAATCCATTTAATTAACTTCATCGAGTGTGTTCATCGCAGAAATACTCATTATTTATTCAGCCATGAAGCATTTACTCGTCTTGCCGAGCAAAGCAAGCCTGTTTTTTCTGATTTTCGTCAAATATCAGAATATTACCACCGGAAATCTTTTGATAGTGAAAAGCTAGCTCAGTTCATTTTCTGTCCGTCTTGGATAGATGAATATGATGAACTTCCAGAAGCCTTCACTAAAATTGAACTGTGGCCGTTTTTGATTGAACAGCAACCACTTCTAGAAAAATACTTGTTCAGTGAAGGTCAAAATGGAGATTACCAATCAGGTGGTATCTATTGCCGTAATATGTATTTACTGAGGTTTTTACCTCAACTTCCACAAAAGTATCAGGTTCAACTATACGACACTGCATTCAGTGAATCTAAGACCTATCGACCGATTGCACAAGCCACATTAAGCCACTTTGGTGTTAATGAAAAACGACTTGAACAAGCTCTAGAATCAAGTAAGCAAGAGCAACGCCTACAAGCTGCACGTTGGCTAGCAAGTATTGATGCGAAAAATAGCATTCAACCTTTAGAAAAGATGGTTATCAAAGAAAAGCGTGAAGCAGTTAAGGCAGAAGGTTTAGCGGCATTAGCATCTCTTGGCAAAGATATTTCAGAATACCTCACGCCAGAAAAGCTTCTTCTAGAAGCGAAGCAGGGGTTAAAAAAATCACCACCTAAATCGATGGCCTGGGTTCCTCTAACCTTATTACCCAAACTCAAGTTCAATAATGGTAAACCTGTTGCTACTGAGATTATTGAGTGGTGGGTAATCTTAGCCGTTAAACTAAAGTCCCCCTCTTCCAACCCATTGTTGAGTCAATACTTGCAACTACTCGACATAAAAAGCCAACAAGAGCTAGGGAAGTTTATTTTATCCTGTTTTATTGCACACGATACCAGCAACCCTACTGATAAACAGGCGCATGAATATGCCGAAGCTCATAAGAACAATACATTAAACAATTGGAAACAATGGCAACAATATGATTGGGGCGAATCATACAAAAATAAGAATATTAACGATGCCTACAACGCTTTGTTCGCTGAGCATAAATCTATTTATTTAAGTACAGCTATCAAAGAAAAAGGCATGCTTTGTCTGATCAGTGGAATGATCGGCTCAGAGGCCGTCGCAATATTAAGTCGCTACATGAAAGACCACTATATGCGACGACATCAAATCGAAGCAATAATGCTGAGTTTGGCTAACAGTGACGATATGGCCATCATTCAACTTTTATTAAGCACCGCACGCAGACATCGAACTCGCTCGGTTCAAGAGTGTGCTAAAGAATTAGTTACTTTGATAGCAGACCGAAATGGTTGGAGTCCTGATGAACTTGCTGACCGAACTATACCATCCGCTGGATTTGAAGAAGTTGGTCAACCTCAAACTCTTTTGTATGGTGGCCGTAACTTAACTCTTCGGTTAAGCTCCGAACTAAAAATTTCAATTTTGAACGAGCAAGGTAAAACACTCAAATCACTGCCTCAAGCAAGACAGAATGATGATAGAGAGCTTGTAAGTGCAGCTAAAAAACAATTTACCGCCAATAAAAAAGAACTCAAACAAGTAGAAGAACAGCAAGCCAATCGTTTGTTTGAAGCTATGTGTTGCGATCGTATTTGGAGCATGGATGATTGGCAACAATATTTATGGCAGCACCCTTTGATGAACTACCTATTACAACGTTTGTTGTGGCAGTTTAAAATTGATGAACAATGGCTTACTGCCCGTCCAAGTGATGATGGTGCCCTACTTGACTTAGACGATGACGAACTAACGCCGGAAGATATCTCACAAGTACGTTTAGCCAATGGGTGCTATTTGTCAATCGAAGAGACAACTGCGTGGCGCCAACATTTTAAAGATTACAAGGTTAAACCGTTATTTGAACAGTTAGCAACCGCTGAGTTTGCAATTAATAAAATTGAGCCAAAAGCTTTGGTGATAGATCACTATCGAGGGCACATTACTGATACTTTTACCTTAAGAGGTTTGTTAACTAAAAGAGGTTATAAACGTGGCGAAGCAGAAGATGGTGGAAGCTTCTTTTATTACCATAAAGAATTTCAATCTCTAGGATACAGGCTTGTTTTTGAATTCTCAGGAAGTTATCTACCAGAAGAGAACCTTACAGCAGCAATTTATCATGTTGGTGTAGTTTCATTAAATAAGAAGTGGTGGTCTGATAAAGATTATATTCCATTAAAAAAACTCACTCCAAGTTTATTCAATGCAATGACCTTAGATTATGAACAGATAGCAGCAAAATGCTCCTATGATGAACAATGGGAGAGCAAATTGCCATGGTAACTCCTTTACGTCAGCGTGCTGAACAAAAATTCCAAGATGAAATTCAGCGTCTTAGCGAGCATGATTCCGCACCAAAACCATTAGGGTGGTCTCTCTCTGCGCCCGCTGTTAGGCAGTTTATTATCGGTGATAAGTCACTAGATATAAGTCAAAAATATTTTGGTGAAACAGCACTGGTTGAGCGTGCAATCGTCAGTCTCATGGGAAATCAGGGCTTAATGCTAGTTGGCCCACCCGGGACGGCAAAGTCTATGCTTTCTGAACTCTTAGCTTGTGCTGTTAGTGGTACAAGTGAACTATTAATACAAGGAACTGCTGGTACAAGTGAAGAACAGTTAAAATATAGCTGGAACTTTGCACAATTATTATCTCAAGGCCCCAGCTTAGAAGCGTTAATAAAAAGCCCAATTTATTTGGCGATGGAGCAAGGTAAAATTGCACGGATTGAAGAAATTACACGCTGTCCTCAAGAAATTCAGGATGCATTAATTTCTATAATGTCAGAAAAACAACTTACGGTGCCTGAATTAGGGATTAGTATTCAAGCTAAACCAGGATTTAACCTTATTGGTACTGCAAACTTATCCGATCGCGGTGTGAATGACATGTCTAGTGCCTTAAAACGCCGGTTTAATTTTGAAACAGTACCAGTAATACAAGATCTGCAACTAGAACAATCATTAATTAAGTCGCAAGTTGAACAACAACTTGAGCAACAAACTTTATCAATTAAGATTGAACCTGAGTTGGTAAACGTTTTAGTTCAAGTATTTCATGACCTACGTAAAAACGGTCAGAGCCAACTCCAGCAGATGGACGCAGTTTTATCTACAGCTGAAGCCGTTAATATTGTTCATTCCTGCGCATTACATAGTCACTATATGCAAGAACCAATGACAACAGCCCAACTTGCGCAACAAATGCATGGTAGTTTGATTAAAGATAATCAGGATGACATGAAAAAGTTGGCCAGTTATCTGGATAT
Source organism: Parashewanella sp. 2304DJ23-3 (assembly GCF_056591695.1). NCBI lineage: Bacteria > Pseudomonadati > Pseudomonadota > Gammaproteobacteria > Alteromonadales > Shewanellaceae > Parashewanella > Parashewanella sp. 2304DJ23-3. The sequence goes on along the minus strand of NZ_JBWQOH010000003.1, from coordinate 12,683 downwards.
GATTGTAAGAGAACGTGCTAAAAAGCACGCTCATTGGCAAGATTTCTTTAATGCTGGAAAAACCTTGTGGATGAGTTAGAGCAGCATTTAAAGGACGTCAGTAAACAGTTTTTAGCTAATGATCGAATTCGTTGGGTGCCTATCCGGCATCACAGCCCCGCTTGTAGTTATCATTTATTAAAACTGCTCGATGAATTTCAGCCTGATGACGTATTAATTGAAGCTCCCGCGAATTACCATGAGCACCTTGAGCACATCGCATCGAGCCAGACTGTTCCTCCTATCGCAATTTATCAAACAGGTAGTTATTTTCCATTAGCTGAAAATAGTCCCGAATATCAAGCCATTTGTTGGGCTAAGCGAAATGGTAAAAAGCTGCATTGTATTGATTTACCTTATGATGATGCTGAGCAAACTCAATTAAGCTGGGATGACTCTTGGCTGAAGAGTTCAGAATACAGTATGGAACTGCAACGTCATTATCATTGCCGTGATGCTGACGAATTATGGATGCGCCTTTTTGAGCAGCGAGGGTTCGATACTCACCATCAGTTTTTCCTCGATATTCTTTCATTTTGCGCCGCCAGTCGTCGTTGCTATACCGAGGATAAACTAGAGCAACAAAGAGATCTTAAGCGTGAGCGCTATATGCGACACTGTATCAGTGAAATCTCTCAACAAAGCACGAATATGGTGGTCATCACTGGCGGATTTCATATGCCTGCATTATTCAGTTTCAATGAAGATAACCAGTCTCCCCCACTGACTTCAGAGCAAAGTTATTTAATCAGATACAGTGAACCTCAATTAGACGCACTATTGGGTTACCATTCTGGAATGCCTTACCCTTCATTGACTCAATACTGGTTCAACTTGAAGCAAAAACAATTGAGTCACAGTGATGAAATTACCCGTAAGTTCCTGCAATTCAGTAGTCCACCCGGTTTATCTGTAGCGGATAAAATTAAAGCGACTACACATTTATTGCAATTATTGAGTTTACGGAGCCTTGAGCAGCCGAGTTGTTACGATCTCAGTGACAGTATCAGCAGTTGTTGGTTAGAAGGCGGGCAAGCCGCGTTTAATTTACAACAAATACAGGAGCAGTGGTGCGGGAATGTCATAGGACAAGTACCGACAGGTTTGCCGCTATTACCTTTAATAGATCATGTCCGTAAACAAGCTCAGCAACACCGCCTAAGTTTAGATTTCACCGATAGTAAACAAGCACGTATTGATATTTTTAATCCAACTAAAACGGCTCAACGGCGCCGCCAATTTTTATTCAGTTGCCGTTTATTAAGCTTACCTTTTTCTCAATGCATCGCCGGACCAAATTTTTCTCACGGTCAAGATTTAGATCGTCAACATGAATATTGGCAGTATCACTGGTCTCCTCAAATGGAAGTGGCATTGATTGAGCTCGCTACAAAAGGCGATGAGTTAGTCGCATTGGTGCAACTTCATTTAGAACAACAGTTATTGTCAGATGACTTTTCACTAGTCATTAGCGCGATTGCTGATGCAGTACAAAGCGGTCAAGGTGCTTGGATTAAACAGCACTTTAGTCAATATCATGTAATATTGCAGCAACAAACGTCGCTAACTGAATTGATTTCAGCGCTTACTCACATTTTATCTTTAGCTGGGCATCCGTTATTTAAAAGTGATGCTTTGTTACTTAAAAAAATTGGGGAAAAGATCTGGTATCAGATCGGAGTTCAATTACCTCAGCTCAATAGCATCGAATCTGATCCTGCAATTGAATTACTACTCTCGTTACAAGCGTTAGCTCAACGCTATAACACTCAGCTTTCGCAGTCATGGCATGAAAGAGTACACTCTCTTATCAATCAAAATCCACACAAGACATGGTTATATTTTGCACTCAGCGCTATTGTTGCTGACTTTGAAAATACACCAGAAATATTACTCAATGAATTAAAACTTCAATATGTGCGAGATCCACACGCAACGTTTGAGGCAATTGAAGTGATATCTAAACTGATGCCTCATTGGTTGAATCAACAACCCGTAATATTGGAGTTATTGAATCATTGGCTAAATGAGCTAAGCGATGAACAATTCGAGCAGCATATCGCTGCTTTGCGCAAACTCTTTTGTATGCTTGATAGCAAAGAAATTGATGTGATTTCGCAACGCATTAAAGAAATAAACCAGTGGCAAGAAGGTGTGAATTGGCAACCTACCGGTATTTCTAAAGTTAGTGTTGAGCAAGCGTGCGTTTTACAGAAAGCAATGATGCAGCACATCAAGAAACAAGGATTATCTCAATGGCTAACCAATTAAAACAACGTTGGCGATTAGCCTTGGGACGTTATGCTGAAGATTCGTTGACTTCTGATCTTTCGGACCGTCAACAACAACAAGATCTACGTTTGACCCAACTCTATCAACATGGGCTTGAGCGGCGTGGTCATAAACTTGATGCGGGGTTAGACAAAAGTAACCCTCAAGCTCTTGAATGGTTAAATGATATTGAAAAACTGTTTCCCAAATCGGTTTACCAACAGATGCAGCAACAGGCAATTGAAGATTTTGGGCTTAATCAATTATTACAGCAACCTCAAATACTGGAAAAAATGGAGCCGAGTAAAAATCTACTCAAACACCTCCTTAGCTTAGGGCATCATAAAAACCCAAAGATCAGAGCACAAGTTCAACGAATTATCGAATCTGTCGTATCGGAAATGCTGAAGAAACTACGCCCAATCTTTGAGCAGAAACTTAACGGAAGATTAAATCGGTTTTCTCAGAATGGGCGCCGCCAACTTGCCAATTTAGATTGGCAAAAAACCATTAAGGCGAATTTAAAACATTACAGTGTAGAGCAACAACAGCTCTATTTTCAGAAAATTTATTTTAATAGTCGTCATCAACGAAGCTTACCTTGGCATGTTGTGATTTGTATTGATCAGTCTGGCTCAATGGCTGAGTCCATAATTTATTCAGCCGTGATCGCGGGTATATTACATGGCCTGCCATCAATATCTTTAACCTTACTGGTGTTTGATACTCAAGTTGTCAACTTGACTCATGAAGCCAATGATCCCGTTCAAGTATTATTGTCTACACAGCTCGGCGGCGGCACCATGATAACAAAAGCTTGGCAAGTCGCAGAACAAATGGTCTCTGAGCCTCACCGCACTGTCATTGCTACAGTATCAGACTTTTGTGAAGGCGGCTCTAATCAACAACTTTTTGCTCAAGCGAACTCAATGATATCCAGTGGCATAAGAATGATCGGCATGACGGCAATGGATGAGTCTGGATGTCCATTTTATGATAGTTTCGCAACCAAGCGTCTTGCTAGCCTCGGGATGGATATAGCGGCACTTAGTCCAGATCAATTCTCTGAATGGTTAGCAAAAACAATGGGGCTGATGAAATGAACGAAGCGCTATTAGAGCAATTAACCAGTACAGGATTACTTCGACGAGTGCGAAAATCACTCAGTAAATCAGTGCCTATGTTGGAGCAACATCAAAATGGGTGGACGTTTTCTTTTGAGCAACAACAAGGTCTGCTGAATCCTAAAAATCCACAAGCGAGCGTTTGTGATTGCAGCTCAACTTCACTTTGTAAACATATAATCGCAGCCGCTCTATTCTTACTTGATACTAACGATCTTCCATCACAGGATGAATTACAAATAAACCTTGCTGCAGTTCTAATGAGTGCCGGGCGTAAAACTGTCCGCCAACTGTATCAGTTGCATTCACTTGACGTTGACTTTAATCATCACTGTGATGGGCAAGTACAGCATATAGAAGTCAACGGGCAAACGTATAGCTTTATGCAGGCACAGCATATCGATGACTTTATTAATTCCGATATGACGACACTGAATAAACTTTGGGGCTTCTACAAATACTGTCACCAACAAGACATATGGTCATGGCCTCAGTGGTTACTCGACGAACACTCAGAGCAAAAGCAAAATAGTGAAGAAAACACTCAGCATTTGTTATCTGAGTTACGCTCTGCTTTATCTGCATTATGGTGGACTGGTATTCCTCAAGTGAGACATCTGCATCTTCTTGATCTTCAACTACTCGTCGTGCCTTTGGCAAAAGCTGGACTGAAAACTCATAGTTTATCGGCTAAACGAATAATTGACTGTTATCAGCGTTACATAAGTGGCGTAGGTATTCGAGATGAGCAAATTGTGTTGCTAGAACTCGCCAAATTACTCGCCCTACTTGAAGGTACTTCAAACAAAGCCGTGCAGGACTCCACTCAGTCAAATTCGACATTATTCTGTTTAGGTCCTCTACCATGGCGTTCTATAGGCGGCGCATATGGCTTATCGATTATTTTCCAAACGTCGAATGGATCATACCTCACAGCTTCAGAAGCCAGATCATCTTCAAAGCAAGAACTCTCCGTGTCTCGAACGGCATGGCATGAATGCTTTTGGAACAATGCTCTTCCGGCCATGGATATGATCGGGAAAAATTTGTCGTTCAATGAGTTAGAGCTAAATGAATATCAGCGTATCAGCCGTAAGCAATCTATTTCAATTACAAACATTGCTTCTGCTGCGCCTTATCGAGTTTATGATAATTTTGATGAGATCAATTGGTTCGATAATGACTACGTCATTCTCAAGCCTAAGTCGTTCCATCGTTTCTCGTTTAATCAGGCACTGCAAACATTTTTTATTGAGTACAATGATAAAGCTAATAATCGAGTACTTTTTTCCATCCCATATGATGAGTTACAACCAATTCTGATGGAGAATCTAGCTGTCTTAGAACATTTGAAAATAAGCATGATATCTTGTCAAATAGTGCGAGAGCAAAATCAAATTCAACTGAGGCCATTTACATTTCAAGATGAAGAAAATAAGTGGCACTCTCTATATTTTGAAAGAATGAAGCAGCCTGAGTCATCAAAATTTAAGCAATGGCTGTCTAAGCTTATCTCAACAGAAAAAGCGCTCTCGACTAAAGAAGTGACTCATCTTCAACACTTACTTTCTGAATTGAGTATCTGGCTTAGCTCTTACCCTCACATTGAACCAAGTAAACTAATACAGTGGAAAAACCGACTAGAACAATACGGCTTATATCAATTAGCTCACCAACTCAAACAAGAAGATGATTTTGCACTACTAAGATGCTTCTATATGCTTTATTGCCTTCGTCAATTTGATGTACAGCTACCAGTTTCTATGCAGCCGGATTGACTAGTGTTGATCCTTTAACTGATTTGTCTGTACTCAGAATAACCACGATAAAGGTTAGCTAACAATGAACTGAACTAGCCTAACCGTTCTTCCCTACTCTCATACTAAAACGATAGAACTTTACCTCACGTTTTAATCGAATTTAGTTAGTTTACCGCAGAGATAAGCATATAATTTTATATTAAAAAGTGGTCAAATTTGGAATTTTGAACTTGTGCCCATTTAGTGACCATAAATTTAGACGTTATCGCCAAATAAACGCAATTACACAAAATAATAGCAAGGGATGCGTCTCCACATCCCTTGCTATTAAAGGCTTTCAGAGATTTATTAGCAATTGTTATCTATTTGTGATATGATAGTAGTAACGTATTGACATGGTAGGGGTCGGTGGTTCGAATCCACTCGGTTGTACCAATTTTTGTTCGATTTCAATATCATCCCTAGTTATATTTTTAATTTTAGCGAACAAGAAACAATTTCATATTCTCTAGATTTACTTATGTTTCCTTCTTGACCCTTGTCTAAGTTAAGTTTCAATCAAAAAAGTCATTTGTGTAAGTCGATTCATTTCCACCGCTACGTTCATAACTCTTCATTACACATCTAATTTACAAAGAATAGATATTTTGTTGTTAAGCTATACCCTCATCGTGTCTTTTGCTGTATAAGCTGCACCCACAATCTCAATTCAATCAGTAGTAGTCTTATGTCTGACAAATTTTTTTTTAAAGGCCGCAAAACGCCAAAACCTGCATATGGTATGAGCGGTTATAATACCAAGCGCGTGATCAAGCCAGGTACTGCCTCATTACCTATCAATGTCACAGTTAAATCTGAAGCGCGACGCTCAGAAATTCAGGCTATTGCTGCTGAGCATGATATTGCTATTAATATTACAATCGCTGAGTCTGAGTACCTACTGGAACTCAATGAGATATTAAATAAACCGACATCGGTAAAGGTTGTAGCAAAGCAAAACAGAAATGAACTATGTGCCTGCAAAAGCGGAAAAAAATTTAAGAAGTGTTGCGGTAAAGATTAACTCTTCAGCAAATACACATGCACTGTTTGGCTGAACAGTGCTTTAAAAGCAAAAGCCAAACATGTTCAGCTTAGTAATTTTCTATTTTTAAGTATGACTATTCACTCTTCATCTTGTGCAAGTAGCTTCTGTAATTTGATAATTCCACTCATTCAAAGAAATCAATAGAAAGTCAGCTTAATTCTCTCAAGGTTAGTGGTTTGATGTTTTATTTCTAATAATTGTTCGGAAGATAATTACTTGTTTTGCTTTATTAAGTAATTAGGTACTTCACTCGTTTTCATGCGAGAAAGCGTTTTCATAAACGAAAATGGCACATTTTCTAAAGCATAGTCATCCTTCAAGTCTTCCAACATTGCTAGCCACAAATGCGCTGTCATTAGTGCATCCGCTAGCGCTCGGTGAAACACTCCGTCCGTGGGTAATTGCTTATATTTGACTAGCGTCCCCAATTTATGATTGTGAGAAAGTGGATATAATCTTCTTGCCAGTAGCATTGAACATGCAAAAGCGCCTTTATACTCTGCATTAGCGTATTTAAACTCAGCATCAAGAAATTTCTTATCAAACGATGCATTATGAGCCACCAGATTGTGCCCGTTAATAAATTCAGCGAACTCTCGCATGACTACAGCACATGGCTCGGCAGTTCTTATCATGTTATTAGTAATACCTGTGTAGCTTTCAATAAATGAATCTATTCTTCGGTTCGGATTCATTAGTTTTTGAAAACTGTCTGTTATCTTGCCATTTTCAATTAACACGGCTCCGATTTCGATACCACGTTCACCCATATTTGGAGATAAACCAGTGGTTTCAAAATCCAACACAACAACCGTATTGGCATGTCTTTCCTTCAGTTTATTAACCATAATAAACCTCTCCTACATACAAAATTCAGATTACATTAATACGCATTTAATCAAACATTTGGCGTGGTGCTGACAGTTTTAATGTCAAAAGAAACATCATGATTTTTTGATATAATTCTCATACAGCTTACCCAATGCAGCTTCGAGCGTGAGCTCATCATCTTGCTTCATATACAATTTTGCAATCCGAATTATGAAACCCAAATTCAGCTTATGTTGCTTCGAGAAGTCACGGCATTGCTTTTCAATCGCTTTTTCTTCTACCTCGGCATGAAATGCTTTAATGGCGTTATCGAAATCATTCCCGTGCTCAGCAAACAAGTCTCTCATTTTTGCCTTAGGAATTCGATACGCTTTACTTGCGTGGGCCAATGCTTCTGGGAAGTGTTCAAACTCTTCACCAAATACACTGAGTTTTTCTGCCTTCACGTAATTGGCATGACGTTTTTGTCCATCAACTTCGAACGTGAAGTTTTTATATTTAACGCGAGTATAGGATTCTTCACCTAGTTGAATTCCTGCGTTCAAACTTGTTCGAAGGTTGTAATCAAACTCGGTAAACTCGTCGGGATCCCACAACTGGAATACTCTAATCGCTTTAGCGTATTTTTTTGACAATTTTGCTTTAGCAACATCAACTCGCTGACCTAATAATGAGGACTTGTCTGCCTTTAAAAAATCAAAGCATTCTTTACAGGATGGAACTTCATAGAAATCTGCTTCTTCACCTGTTGTTAAGTAAAACTCTGCAAGTTTTACTGGCGGGACAAGATCATATTCTGTCGCAATGCAGCCGCAATAAAAGCATGTATTAAAATGTTCACTATGTGTGGCCATTAACCGGCGATACATTTCACGATATTTCATCATTAGGAATCACTGTTGTCGCTAAAAGTATTAAATAATATTCCAGAAAGGTGCCAAATAGTCTTGATGGTGCTTTTGCAGCAAAACATGGCCACGTTTCAATGTTTACAACGCATTGTACAAGCACAACAGTAAGAACAGAATGGCTAAATTAGGGATTTAAATACGTCTTTTAAACTTCCTACCGTTAATAAAGCAAGGCGAAATTAGTTAATTTTGAAATAAATAACGTCTAATAGAACAACCTCTTCGGTTTCTGCGTTTTTATTGCAGCGCATAAGAGTCCAAGGATGATAAAACTTGGGATAACCAGTAAAGCAGTGATTAAGTCGGAAATATCAAAATGAAATGACTCGAAATATTCGTAGAACTCATCAAATAAAGCAACAAACAGGAATAATAAACAAAAACGAAAATTCAGAAATTTTTCTAATTTGAATATATACATCAGACACAGAACATATACCATCATTGTTATTCCGATGCTGATAGCTTCTCTTATGCTTCCAGATAGAGATTCATCTACATCAAAACCTAAACAATACAGCACAAATGCTGTAAACACATACAATAACCACCACAACCTTTTATTTTTCATTACTATCTACCGATATTCAGTATGTTGTTAAACGCATTTTATGGATCCTCGCAGTTTCTAGGCGTATCGAACAGTGTCTGCATTGCTAAATGTGACTTTGGCTCATAATTAGAAGGAAGTTACTGCATTAAGTTAATGCATACTTAAAAAGGGCCATGACCATAGAAACTTTTTAAACCTTAATGACATGGATAATTGAGGTAATCAGGCTACAACACGTATATCAACAATATATGGCCTATGAGAGGTACAAACATAGAATCACTACTCCCTTTTTTGACCAAAGGTTTAAATTTGATACAAAATGAGTTTATTTATGAGATGCTATAAACGCTAGGTAAGACTTTTTATGTTCAAAAGGTTATCACCGCTGATGTGAGAATAAGGTACTGAAACATTACTTGAGCCCTATCACCAACTCTCAACATCTCTGAACGCTGAGTAAGAAACTAATAAAGAATCGATAAAACACTAATGAACACATTGAAAAATAATGAACAATACTTTGATACCTCCTTTACAAAACTTTCTTTTTCTCACGAGCAATGCAGCAACACTGAGTTTGAAGATTGCCAGTTTAGGGACTGTGACTTTTCAGAAGTTATCTTTAAAAATTGTAAATTTATCAATTGCATATTTGAAAACTGCAACCTGAGTTTAGTAAACTTTTCAGGTTCAAAGTTACTTGAACTTAACTTTGAAGATTGCAAAATTACAGGAGTCGATTGGACCAAAGCTGAGTGGCCTGTTTATCACCTAGATTTTGATCTTTGTTTTACTCGCTGCATTTTGAACGACTCCTCGTTTTTTGGGCTCACTCTTCATGAATTAACCTTTAATGAATGTAAATTACATGATGCTGACTTTCGTGAAGGTGATTTTACGAATTCTTCAATGCTCTTCTGTGAATTTAGAAATGCACTATTTATGAGAACCAATCTGCAAGGTGTCAACTTTAGTGAATCAGAAGATTATATTATTGATGTGCTTGAAAATAATATCAAAGGAGCTAAATTCTCACGTGCAGAGGCCATAAATTTACTAGAGAGTTTAGGAATTGAATTGGTTGATTGATACCCATGCTAATTAATTGTTATTTAACAAGATTAGAGATATTAAAACAAAACTAGCCTTCCGTATGAGAAGTAGTTTTGTTTTATATATCTAGTTCATTGAAATAGTAATTTGAATTCGCTATTTATTTCGACTTTGCAGGCTGAACAACCATTAACGTTGCAATTACCACTAAATTAGCGACGTACCACAAATCTTTAATGACAAACTGACCTAAGCGTTGAAACAAGGTCGTTGAACTGAAAGCAATTTGTGTTGTAAATAAGAATGTCTGAGTCATTAGAAAAACGCTAAGACAAGCTAACCCACTGACAATGATCAACTTCTTGTTATTCATCAAAATGCCTGCACCTAACAACACTGCAAATAATACGTCGAATCCACCAATTACATTTGATGCACCCTGTACACTGAATAACGCATATAACCAAGACATGAAAGGAGATGTCTCAACAAGTCCTACAATAGCTTTAGCTTCGAATTCATAAAACTTCATGCCGCCAATCCACAATAAAACCATTGCAACAGGGATAAAGTTGAAAATTACATGTTGTTTATCGGTAAACTTACTTTTATAGAATAAAAACAGATAAAGAGGAACAATAGCAAAGTACTTAATAATGCCCTGTCCGCTACCAATAATAGGGAAGCCACCAAGCTGTTCAACCCATCGATTGCTAGCAAATAGAGTTAACAAAGGTACTATGCTTACTAATACAGCAAGGAATAGTGCAACTGTTGGTTTCATCAATTTTAGGTAAGTGGCTAATGTTGCAAGCACTAAAGCAATCATTACTGATCCAGTCAGCACTCCTAATGTGCTAAGACTTAGAGCGGTATCAAGACCATAAAAACTATATGTAGCAGTTAATGTATTAGGATTCGCACCTAAAACAAACGACAACCCTAGTGTTAATAAGCTTAGCGTTAATAAAAAGATTACTAAGTTATTCGCATATTTTAAATTCATTGTGAGCTCGTAAAAATTCGCTGAGTAATAAAGACCCTTAAAACAAACGAAATCTTTCATTAATCATTCAATGTAGTTTGCATATTGAGTACTCAATCATACATGAACTTATTAATCTTGGATTTGAGTACTTACTGTCATAAACCCTATCATAATCATCGATATCTTTAAGGTCGATTCAGTTCTATTTTATAAATACTTTAACAGCCTAAAAAGTTGTTATTTAGCAGAAGGAATGGTGTTGACTTAGTTCAGTTTACTATTCTACGCATTGGCTGCATGGTTAAATTGGATCCCGAACGAAGTGGTACAGGTTCTCCATAGATGAAAAAACCAAGAGACTGATAGAGAGCTATTGCCGCAGTATTGCTTGTTGATACAGAGAGGTGTAATTGGTATATTTTGTTCTCCTTTGCCCAATAGAGAATTGCTTCTATCATCTTACGAGCAATGCCATAACCACGCTTTTCAGGTGCAACCCACATTTGATATATGCATGCAGCTTCGTCTGTAGTGCAATGTAATACTGACCAAGCTAATCCACACGGCTGGCCATTAAACTCGGCTATTAACGGGTAACTTAGAGCATGAAGATGTTGTAATTGGCAACGTATTTTCCAATCATCATCGGACAGAGTAATTTCTGTCGAATAAGTTGCACCGAATGCATTAGGAGACTCTTCAAGTGATCGCAAGCGGAGATTTTTATAGGTTTGCCAATCCGAGTTTTCAATTTTTCTTATTTTGAAATCCGTCATCGTTTTTAACTTTCGCACATATCCAAATATCAGTTTGTAACGCTTTAGTTAACAGGTTTTGTATTTGCTATCTCATAGTTAATGTCGTAACAATAAACTTTATTTAGAACAAATATGCACATGATCTTTAGGAGCGCCAAAATCACATTTCTTGCACTTTAGCTCGAACCCCAGATAATCGTCACGCCCTTCAATGGATGTCACCCAAGGTCGATTGATAAAAGGTGGTTTGTGCCGAACGTGTTGAAAATGACCGCATGCTAGCTCAGCGACCCAGTGTTGTTCTTCATCTTGGTGGTACCCCACTATTGCTTGTTTCATGTTTCTACTTTACACCTTTGAGCTTAAAGGGGTTATCGATTGTCATACAAATAATTATCTCCATAAGCCGATTCATATACTAAGTATACCTTTAACTATTAGTAAGGTTCATACCAATTCAGCTGAGTCTCTAATGAATTAATATACTCGCTATTAAGCTTAATTATGCAGTGAAAAGCCATAGAGCTTGACCCATTTCCACCTGCTGCGGCAGACCATTCGTAATTACATTGATGTTGCTTGTATGATTCAAATGATTTAGCTGCATTTTCAAACAACTTGATAGTTTCATCTCTGAATTCTGGCTCCTGATCCCAAGACTTAATTTTCATTAGAAGCTCAGCTCGTTTTGCCTCTACTTTTTTTTGTGAACTTTCCGCTTTTGGGGACTGGCAAATTCTATATCCAACCTGATCTATCGTGTCATCACATAATGCATAAGCATCGAAAGTAAAAGGTAATAACAATAGTGACGATATGAGCAATTTCATTGGCATGTCTGAGAAAGATGGTGGTGATACTAAATTCAATGTCGAGAGGCGGAATAAAATGGGATGAAAATAAAATTATTATTCACCCTTGACGCCATAGTCTCTTGTTATATTTATTTTTGACTTGCATCATTTATATGTTTTTTTAAAGATTCTACCTGCGCTTCACAGGATTTTCTTTTCTTTCCTGTCATATCGGAACATTTTTGAGAAGAGTTGGTATCAACACCTGTAGCTATGACTGAAGCTAGACATAAGATCGCCCCTGGACCATTAGGATCACAACTAGGTAACTTGTTGTCAGGCTTGGAACTACAACCACTTAATCCAATAATTAATAATAAAAAAAATAATCTGATAAATGACATATCCGTATACACCTAAAAATATAACGCCTGCTTAACAGGCAAATGCTGATTGGCTATAATCCGAAGCACAGCGGCAAAGGCCAACCAGTATTTGTCCAGTTAATAGC
>NZ_JBWQOH010000002.1:0-445763 GCF_056591695.1 Parashewanella sp. 2304DJ23-3 | reverse complement strand
GCCGATTAATAAAATTAGAACACCTCTTACATAAGGCATCGCAATGCGATCCTCTAGGCCTGAAGTATAGCTACTTTCGCTTTTAATAATGCAGAGAGCTTATCTGACTAAACACAGAAACTTCGCTCTTGTATGAATGCTTCTCTGCAATTATTTAATCTAAATATTCAGAGAGTGCATTATTTTTAGAGGGGGAGTAAGTTGTGATTTGGTTCTATATAGACGGAGGTTCTTAAGTGAATTACCTTTTATACGATGTTACTTTTTACTCTTAAGAACAGACTGATAGCTTTAAATGTTTTACCTGTATACCACAGACATCAAGTCGATTAAAACCTCATCAGAATATTTAATAAAGGTTTAAGCGCCTTAATAAGAATAAACTGTACTTTATTTAGGAAGTTGGATACCAACACTCTTTATTTGGTGTTCTTCGGCCTCTGCCACAATCCAGCGCAATGATTTCCATCTAAATTGGTCACCTTTTACTGGAGAATCGCCAACGATTGAAGTGATAAGCTCATGTACTCTCCAGTCTCTACTTTCTTCATCAAGTTCGAATGCATAAAGTGGAGCAAGATCAGCAAGCTTGATTTCGGGGTCTATAAAGAAATCACCTAAGAAGCGAGTTGGATCTTGTGATGATTTAGACTCTGGAGGCTGGCTGAATAGCTCACTGAGAAGATTTAAGTGCTTTGGCATACCTAATACACAAAGTGTGTCATCGACTTCTAATTCCGTACTCCCTTTCGGGTGCAATAAACTATTATCTCGGAACAAAGCAATAACCCTTGTTTCATCAGGCATTTCAAGCTTTTTTAATGGTTCTCCGATGCACCACTTTTGTGGGCCCAGTTTGTAAACAAAAATTTCCCACTCAGATTTAGGGTATATTTCTACACCGGCCCGTGATATCGGTTCGGGTTTTGGTGGTAACTCTACCTTTGCTAGTTTAGAAGCGAAGTTCAGTGAAGTGCCTTGTACGATTAATGAAACTAATACAACGAAGAAGGCAATATTGAAATATAGTTGTGCATTAGGAAGTCCTGCCATCATCGGGAATACGGCCAGGATAATAGGTACAGCGCCTCGAAGTCCTACCCATGAGATGAACCATCTTTGACGTTTACTAAAGTGTTTGAACGGAGCAAGACTGATCCATACTGAAATTGGGCGTGCGAAGAAGATCATTCCAAAGGCTAATACTAGGCCTGGAATGATGATGTCATTTAATGATGAAGGAGTTAGAAGCAAACCAAGTATTAGGAACATACCAATCTGACTCATCCATGTCATACCATCTAATACATTTAAAATGGCATGTTTGCCTCTCGTTGGGTTGTTACCTAGAATAAGGCCTGTAAGGTAAATCGATAAGATGCCACTTCCACCTAAATCCGTGCTAATAGCATAGATAATCAAGCCACCACTTATTGCTAAAATCGAATATAAACCTTCATCTAATTGAGTATGATTAATCAGTTGCCATAGTAACCATCCGCCACCAAAACCAAGACCAATCCCTACTGAAAAGTGTTTAAAGAAATTCCAGACCAGCATCCAAGCTGTGTGCTCTTGCCCAAGTGTAGAAAGTAAGCTGATGAGAGTTACAGTTAAAAACACCGCCATTGGATCATTACTACCAGATTCAATTTCTAACGTGGCACCAACTCTTTCGTTTATGCTTCTTCCTTTTAAAAGTGAAAACACCACAGCAGCATCAGTAGAGCCTACAATTGCACCAATCAATAAGCCTTGTAAGAGAGTTAGATCAAAGAGCCACTTTGCGAGTAAGCCCGTAAGTAATGTTGTAAGGGCAACACCTATTGTTGCTAATGATAGGGCTGGCCAGAGAGCAACTTTAAAACTGGCAACACGTGTCCGCATACCACCATCGAGTAAAATTATTGCAAGTGCTAAATTACTTATGATGTATGCAAGCGAGAAGTCATCAAAATGAATGCCGCCGACACCGTCCACTCCAGCCATCATACCAACAACCAGAAACACTAATAAGATAGGAACACCGAGTCGGGAAGAAACAGGGCTGAGCATGACACTGATAGCAATAAGTGTAGCGCCAATGAAAAAGAGATTGTTGATGGTTTCTTGTCCCACTTTTTCTCCTCTTTATTCTGGTGAGTCTATAGCATAGTTAATCTAAATTGGCTTCACAATCTCCATTTGTCTATTCAGTTTTATCATGTTTTTATGACAAACGTTATATCATTAAAAAGACTTTAATGAGAGAACGAAATGACTGAATAAATAAATCATGATTCCACCAATCATCAATACATTCATTGAACTAAATTTTTGCTGTGCTTGAATGATATTTTGAGGGGTTGGATGAGCCCCATATTTAAATTTAGGCGTTAAATGCTTCTGCTGCTGATATATTCGTGGTCCGCCGAGTTCAACGTCAAGTTTAATCGCAGTTAACTCAATCACTTTTGAATACACGCCATATTTTGTTTTATGTGCAACTGAGCGCAACAGTTGTTCGAGAGCTTTAATATTAGTTACAGAAAAAAGTAGGAGATAAACAGAGTATGGAATAACAAAAATGATCTGGTTAATTAAGAATGGTAGTGCTGAGAACGATTTAAATGCTGAGTTAGCTCTTGGCCAAGCATAATCAAGTTGCTTTAACAGCGTTGTAAGCATAACGGCATCAATACCACCGACTAAAAAGCTAAATATAACCAGACTGCTCGATGTGCTTGAAACTTGTGCCATCTTTTCAATACAGGCTTTACTCAAACCAACTGGAGATAAATTGGTTGTTTCTCGTTGACACCAAAGAGAAAGGCTGTGTTTAGCTGAATCGGTATTACCATCGTGAATGAGTACTGCAATGCGTCTAGACTCTCTTATAACCCCGTTATCGGCAAGACAGATAAAGAGTATCAAGGCTTCAAAAAAGAATGGAAATGCGGCTAATTCGATAAAAAAAGAAATAATAAACCAAATTGGAAATACAAGGAAAATGGATGAAAGGCTACCTGCAATGGCTTTTTGTTGAGTTGAACGTTGAGGTCTATTCACTTTTGACGAAAACCTTTTCGCCATTTCGATGTAAAAATATAAAGGCTGATATTTTCGAGGGATTCTTATTAATGCAGATAAAATCACCATCAAAAGTAACAAGCCAATGTTTTGATAAAAGGCTAAATCCGTTTGTATTGTTCTTAAAAAAGTATCAAACATTGGCTCACTATTATTCCTTTACTTAGACTTAAAGTAACTCCATTAATGCTAGTACAACCAATGCAGAATGATGGCCAGCTTTCACAATGTAGGAATCAAAATCAACAGCTGAGTCACTATTGGCGTTGTCAGACAAAGAACGGATAACAACGAAAGGAATATTGAATTTATGACAAACCTGAGCAATCGCTGCGCCTTCCATTTCACAAGCAGCCATAGTTGGGAAGTTGGCTAACATTGTTTTTGTACGCTCTGGATCGCATACAAAGGTATCGCCTGAACAGATTAAGCCAAGCTTAGATTTTACTTGTCCAACTTTTTCAATTGCGCCTTGAGTTAGGTGTAATAAATGCTCATCAGCTTTAAATGCTGCTGGATTTTGCGGTAGCTGACCGATTTCATAGCCAAAAGCAGTAAGATCAGCATCATGATGGCGAACTTCAGATGAAACAACAATATCGCCAATATCAAGATCATCAACAAAACCGCCTGCGGATCCCGTATTTACGATTTTTTCGGGATTAAACATTTGGATGAGTAAAGTTGTAGCCATACTTGCTGCAACTTTACCAATGCCTGAACGAGTAATAATGATCTCATGATTTGAGTACTGACCAGTGACAAATTCAATGCCTGCAATAGTTTGAGTTTGTGTGTTTTCTAATGCTTCAATTAAGTGAACAACTTCCGGCTCCATAGCGCCGATTACACCGATTTTCATTTTATGGCCTTGAGGTGAAATTATTAGTTTAATTTTACAGGTAAATGATGAGAGCTAAAAGTCTGGATTAACATTTGAATCTCTTGTTATCTATACTTTAGATATTTAAGTATTGAAAAGGCTTTAATATTGGAAAAGAAAGTTGGTTCGGACTCAAAGCAAACTGTTGATTTTAGTTTGCAATATGCAAATGAAACGACTCAAGAAGATATTGAGTATAGTAAAGCAGTTAATGAAATGTTGGTAAGCATCAAAGAAGCTGTAGGAGACGATCAATTTTCAAAGGTCTACTCAACAGGACTTGGGTTATGTTTATCATATTTCGAAGAGCAAGTTTGGACGTCTCAAATAATATCCTTGATGAAAAATTTAAATGAAGAGGTTCAATGTATCGAAGGTGTGAGCTTTTCATTCAATACTAAAGATGACATAGAGGGCGACGAAATGAGGTGCTCTTTAGAGCTCATACGAACAATACCTGTAGAAAGACAAAGAAGGGACGGAAGCTCTTTAGATAAATATACACTTACATCTCGCATCTCATTGCCATTAATAAATTTTAAAATGTGTAGAGATGCGAGTTAACTTTATTTAGTTTAAGAATTCTAAAATGCCAATCGCCGCCTTTCTTCCTTCATCAATTGCAGTAACAACAAGATCTGCACCTCGAACCATGTCACCACCAGAGAACACTTTGGGGTTTGAAGTCTGATAAGCATATTGGTGACGATTAACCACAACTCTATCTTTGATGTCTAATTCAATACCGTGTTGTTTCATCCAATCTGTCGGATTAGGTTGAAAGCCAAAAGCCACAATAACAGCATCAGCTTCTATCAATTGGTTTGAATCTTCGATCATTTTGAAACTAGGGCGTGGATTTCCTTCTTCAAACTCTAAATGAGTTTGTAAACATTCAACCCCTGAAACTTTACCATTGTTCACTTTTATTTCTATTGGCTGATGGTTAAAGATGAAATTAACACCTTCTTCTTTGGCATTAGCAACTTCATTTGCTGACCCAGGCATGCTGGATTCGTCACGACGGTAGAGTAAGGTTATTTTTCTGGCACCTTGCCTAACCGCTGTTCGGACACAATCCATTGAAGTATCGCCGCCACCCAGCACGACGACATTTCGATCTTTTAAATCAATAAATGGGTATTCTTCAGATGATTGATTAAGAATTTTCTTAGTGTTAGCAATTAAATAAGGTAAGGCTTGATAGACGCCTTGCGCATTTTCATTAGGAATATTGGCAATGATAGCCTTGTAGGTTCCAAGTCCCAGAAACACAGCGTCATGAGAGTCCGCGATATCATCAAAGCTGATATCTAAACCAATTTGAGTGTTAAGCTGAAACTTAACCCCCATCCCTTCGAGGATTTTACGTCTGTGCTGGATAATCGACTTTTCTAGCTTGAATGCCGGAATTCCGTAGGTGAGTAATCCTCCGATCTCAGGATACTTATCGTATACTGTTGCAGTAATACCATTTCGAGCAAGTACATCAGCACAGGCAAGTCCAGCAGGGCCAGCACCAATAATCGCAACATTTTCTGGCCGACTTTGAACGTGAGATAAGTCAGGCTTCCAACCTTGTTTTATGGCGGTATCAGTAATGTAGCGTTCAATATTACCAATCGTCACTGCCCCAAAATCGTCGTTAAGCGTACAGGCGCCTTCGCATAGCCTATCTTGTGGGCATACACGCCCGCACACTTCCGGAAGGCTATTCGTTTGATGAACTAAGTCTGCGGCTTCCATCAAGCGGTTTTCTGAAATCAGCTGAAGCCAGTTTGGGATGTAATTATGCAGTGGGCATTTCCACTCACAATATGGATTACCACAATCTAAGCAGCGGGATGCCTGAGACTCAATTTGTTGCTTTTGATTCGGGCGATAAATTTCAACAAATTCTGTTTGCCTTTGTTGAATGTCTCTTTTATCAGCAAGGTGACGATTTATTTCTATAAATTGGAAATCATTATTCATAGTTGTCACCTTATCCTTGTCTCATGATGAGCAGTGAATCTTTAGGATCAAAAACTAAAAGATCATTGATGTCAGCTTGTTTGGGTTTGACTAATACAAAACAATTTTTCCAATGCTCAAATTCTTCAATGATATGTTTGGCGTGTTCGCTATTAGTTTCTATGGCATGCAACTTAATGAGTTGCTTGAGAAATTCTTGATGGCCTTTATGGGTGAGTGGCACATACTCAACTAATTCGTTGTTGACTCTTTGATTAAATTGCCCAAATTGATCGAACACATAAGCGAAACCGCCAGTCATACCTGCACCAAAATTCACACCCGTTTGTCCGAGCACAACAACAGTGCCACCAGTCATATATTCGCAAGCGTTATCGCCTACGCCCTCAACTACGGCAATGGCGCCTGAGTTTCTTACCGCAAAGCGTTCACCCGCTTGTCCTGCAGCGTAAAGTTCGCCCCCTGTAGCACCATATAAGCATGTGTTGCCAATGATGGTGGCTTCTTCACTGGCAAACCGACTATCGACGGGTGGTTGAATTGCTATTTTCCCACCGGACATTCCCTTACCAACATAATCGTTACTGTCTCCACAAAGGTAGAGGCTCATCCCATTAGTGTTCCATACACCAAAGCTTTGTCCTGCACTGCCTTTAAAACAGAGTTTGAGATGGAGTTGATTTTGATTCGGATGCTTTTGCTGAGCAATATAACCAGCCAAGCTTGCACCTACAGAACGGTCGGTGTTTTTGATACTAAAATGGCCGATGAAGCTGGAGTTTTTTTCAATGACTTGTTTGCATGCTTTCAAAAGCATTTGATTCATTTCACCGATATCTTTTGGTGGATTGGTCTCGCTCCAAGTGATCGGTTTATTTTGTACTGGAGCCTCTTTGCCTAAGATTTGATTGAGTTCAAGTTGTTGATGATTCGTATGCTCTGCTTCATGTTGGCTTAGCAGCTCACTTCGACCAACTAAGCTTTCGAGTGATGTTTCCCCCAACTTTGAAATTTGCTCACGCAGATCTTGAGCAAGAAATTCAAAATATTGCATTACCCTTTCAGGTTCTCCATGATAATGCTTTTCTCTCAGTGTTTTATCTTGAGTTGCAATCCCTGTCGCACAATTATTTAAGTGACAAATACGTAAGTACTTACAACCCAGTGCGAGCATTGGAACAGTGCCAAAACCAAAGCTTTCAGCACCTAAAAGCGTTGCTTTGATGATATCTTTTGCTGTTTTTAAACCACCATCCACTTGGAGACGAATTTTATGCCTGACTCCATTTTTTACTAAAGTCTGATGGACTTCTGCAAGACCAAGTTCCCAAGGGCTTCCTGCATATTTTACAGAGGTAAGTGGGCTTGCCCCTGTACCACCATCGTACCCAGAAACAGTGATCATATCGGCATAAGCTTTTGCTACACCTACTGCAATCGTGCCAATTCCTGGTGTAGCGACCAGTTTAACTGATACCAATGCCTTAGGATTGATCTGTTTTAAATCGAAAATCAGCTGAGCGAGATCTTCTATCGAATAAATATCATGATGTGGTGGCGGTGAGATTAAAGTAACACCTGGCTTTGCATGCCTCAGCTTTGCTATTTCAACGCTGACTTTATGACCTGGGAGTTGACCACCTTCCCCTGGTTTAGCACCTTGCGCCATTTTAATTTGCAGCACTTCTGCATTAATAAGGTATTCTGCTGTTACGCCAAATCGGCCTGAGGCAATTTGCTTTATCGCTGAATTACGCTTGGTGTTAAACCTTGCAGAATCCTCACCACCTTCACCGGAATTAGATCGTCCGCCCAAGCGATTCATCGCAACGGCTAACGCTTCGTGTGCTTCAGGACTTAAGGCACCAATACTCATTGCAGCGGTGTCAAAACGAGAGTATAAATTACTTGCCTCTTCTACTTGGTTGATATCGGTTGGCGAATCAGTCCAATTGATCTTTAAAAGATCTCTAAGCGTTGCTGTTGGTCGTTTATCGACAAGTGCACTGAATTTTTGGTATTCGACATAACTTTGATTACGCAATGCAGAATGTAGTGTCATCACTACATCAGGATTAAAGCAGTGATATTCACCATCATTAACATATTTGAGCTGCCCGCCTTGAGGCAGTGGTAAGAAATCTTTTTTAGATAAGCGATAAAGCGCTTGTTGGGACTTGGAAACGTCATCAAAGCCTATACCTTCAACTCGGCTACAAGCACCGTTAAGGCATAAGTCGACGACTTCTTGGTTAAGGCCGATGACTTCAAATTGTTGGCTACAACGGTACGAGCTAACCGAACTAATTCCCATTTTCGACATGATCTTTCGCAAACCTTTTTCGATACCTGTTCGGTAATCAAGGTTTAACTGAGTGATTGGCTTTTGCCTGACTTGTGCCATAGCAGCAAGTGATTCATATACGAGATAAGGGTAAATAGCAGTTGCACCAAATCCGAGTAGTACAGCAAAGTGGTGAGGATCTTTGGTGCTACCAGTTTCGACAATAATGTTTGTATCGCAACGCAAGTTGTTATCAACAAGCGTCTTATGGATTAAACCAACAGCCAAGACCGCTGGGATAATAAGCTTGTCTTGCTCGGTTACTCTGTCTGACAGAATGAGGAGTGTTGTACCACCAAATGCCAGCTTTTGTGCTCTTTCAGCAATCCTGTTCAACGCCGATTTCAACCCCTCTTCTTCTGAATAAGAGAGACTAACTGTATCGTGGCGGTAATAACTCGGATTCAATTCTTTAAGCTGACTAAAGTCGCTATAAAGAAGGATAGGGGAGTTGAACATTACTCGATAAGCGTGACCGGTTGTTTCATTAAATAAGTTTTGCTCACGACCTGCGCAGGTTGCCAAAGACATTACATGCTTTTCACGCAATGGGTCGATAGGGGGATTCGTGACTTGAGCAAATTTTTGCCTGAAATAATCATAAATCGATCGTGGCTTGAGTGACAGCACTGCGATCGGTGTATCATCGCCCATAGAACCTGTAGCTTCTTGCGCATTAGCTGCAATTGGCCAGATGACTTGCTCGAGCTCTTCTTTGGTGTAACCAAAGAGCTTTTGATATTGAAGCAATGTTCCTGACGCCATTTCACTATGGCCTTGAGCTTCTTCAGGAATGTCTTCTGCGGGTATTAAAACAGTGTTGTGTTCCTTTATCCACTCTTTATATGGGTGGCGGCGTTTTAAATCATTATCGATTTCAAAAGATTGAAATAGCTTACCGCTCATGGTGTCAATGACCAAAAGTTCACCAGGGCCAATTCTTCCTTTAGCTACTACGTCACTGTCTTTGTAATCCCAAATTCCAACTTCTGAAGATACAGTGAGAATGCGATCTGAAGTGATGATATATCTCGAAGGACGTAAGCCATTTCTATCAACCGAACAGGCAGCGTAACGACCGTTTGTCATCACAACACCCGCAGGACCGTCCCAAGGCTCCATATGCATGGAATTAAAATCATAAAAAGCTTTCAGCTCTTCATCCATTTCAGGATTAGATTGCCAAGCTGGCGGAATTAATAGGCGCATAGCTCGATAAAGATCCATCCCACCACACAGGAGCATATCGAGCATATTATCAAGGGATGATGAGTCAGATCCTGATTGATTCACAAAAGGACGAGCTTGTTGTAAATCGGGCAATAATGGGGAGTGGAATTTATATGAACGGGCCTTTATCCATTGTCGATTACCTGTGATGGTATTAATCTCACCATTGTGTGCAAGGTATCTAAATGGCTGAGCTAACGGCCACTTGGGATTAGTGTTTGTTGAAAAGCGTTGATGAAATAAACAAATTGAGCTTTTAAGCTTTGAATCTTTAAGATCAGGATAATATTTATCAAGATCTGCAGGCATCATTAGACCTTTATAAACGATAACTTGTCCAGATAAGCTGGCAATATAAAAGTCTGGATCATCGGTTATAGATTGCTCTATACGGCGTCTTGCCATATACAATCTACGTTCGAGATCCTTTACTCGCCAACCAATAGGAGAGTTAATTAAAACTTGGACAATCTGTGGTTCTGATTCTGCGGCAATTTCTCCTAAGACATCACGATCTACAGGTACCTGTCTCCAACCTGCGATGCTTAATGTTTCTTTTGTCAGTTCATCTTCGAGTTTTTGTTTTGCGAGGTCAGCTTTTAGTGGGTCTTTACTTAAAAATATGACGCCAACAGCAAATTTTCGGCTAAGGTGCCAGTTATTTTTTTCGGCGATTTCAGTGAAAAAATCAGTAGGGGTTTGCATTAAAATTCCGCAACCATCTCCTGTTTTTCCATCTGCTGCAATACCACCTCTGTGTTTTAATTTATCTAAACTTTGAACTGCAAGCTCTACAATTTTATGGCAGGCTTCACCGTCCATTTGGGCGATTAGTCCAAATCCGCAGTTCTCTTTTTCAAAACTTGGGTGATATAAACTCATCAATTACTCCATTTATATGCTCCTGAATGCACTATTTATGCGATAGGCTCGACCAAAATATAGCCTAATGTGACGTAGGTCAACTTATCATGAGAACGATAATGTAGTTTTAATGTACTTTTTTTGTAGTTTTGTTGCAGGAATTGGATGATTTATGATGTTACTTATCGATATTAAGGTGTTTTTGTGAAATAAAATTAGAAGAAGTAAATATATAGATTAAATTAAATTTGTGAATTGTTATTCGGGTTAGCCCTGCGTGTATGCAGGGCTATGAATAAATCTATGATTTTGATTCAAGGTATTGCTTTAACTGCTGTAAATCATGAGCAGCATTTTCAAGAATAGTGCCCAGCCAGTAATCTTTTTCTAGCTGCCATGATGCTTCTTCACCATGTTGTAACTTTTGAGCGAACTGCTGAATACGCTTTAGGCCGACAGAACCTGCTGCGCCTTTAAACTTATGAGCTTCAGAACATAAGGTATCTTTATCACTCGACTCATTCGCTTTTTCTAAGTTATCTAAGTATTCAGGCAGAAGTTGTTCGAATAAAACGACGCTTTTAAGTAGAGTTGCGGCACCAATGGCGTTACAGTATTGCTCCAATGTATTTAGATCTAAAATTACGTCCAAATCAGTATTCGCCATTTTTTACCTCGTAAAGTTACGCTAAAACTTAAAATCTATTTCCGCATGATACTCAGTATTGATCCTGCTGCAAAGAAATACATGAGTTTAAGTGTAAAATGAAGCAATATTGTCTCAAAAACTTAACAATGTAGATTAGAGTTGTTTATGAAAAATTTACCCAGTTTAAAGAATTTATACTATTTGGTGCACTTGCATCATGAACAGAACTTTAATCGAGCCGCTAAAGCTTGTTTTGTCAGCCAATCAACATTATCGACTGGCATCCAAAACTTAGAAGAACTACTAGGGCAGCAACTTATTGAGCGTGATCATAAGTCGTTTATGTTTACTCCAACAGGCGAAGAAGTGGTTGGTCGAGCAAAAGAGCTCCTAGCTGACGTCACAGATTTGATGGAGTACGTACAATTACAATCAGAGCCAATGGCTGGAGAGTTGAAAGTTGGCTGTATCCCGACCATTGCGCCTTTTTTAGTGAGCCGCTTATTAACTGTCTGCCAAGAGAAGTATCCCAATCTAGAATTACAAATTAAAGAAGATACTACAGAGCAGTTGTTATTAGCATTGGGCGAAGGAACCTTAGATCTTCTTATTTTGGCTTTACCTGTAGATACAGGCAGCTTTCATAGCATGGCGCTAGGCAAAGACCCATTTAAAATGATTGTTCATGAGCAGTTTGCTGGTGGTCTTGTTGAACCGTTAGATTACAAAGCGATGCCAGATAATAGTATTTTTCTACTGCAGAAAGAGCACTGCATTACGGGACATGCGGTCAGTGCATGTCAGTTACAAGATAGTAAGAAAGTCCATCCGTTTTCCGCAACAAGTTTACATACACTCGTGCAAATGGTGAACAGTAAGCTTGGCGCAACCTTTTTACCGCAAATGGCTATCGACTCTGGCATTTTACACAATACGGATTTACAAGTACTCATGCCTCCGGGGGAGGCACCATATCGTGATATCGGAATTACTTGGCGCCAGACGTCGAGTCGAATTCGTACTTTTCGGACATTAGGGGAAGAGATTAAAGGGTTACTGAAATAAGCTATCCCTATCCATCGAATAGCAAATTGATTCAAACAGTATTATTTAATAAGGTATTTTCTCATTTTATCTTATTCTTTACTGTTTGATTTCTTTGTCTTCTACTGCGAATACTTGCATTGAATGTTGCTTACCTTTCAGTTTTACCATACCTAGATCAATTAATTTAATATCAGAAACTTGTTGTAAGCGAATGGCTACGGCTGCTGAGATCAGCAACTTCTGTTTAAGTGGACCACACTTATCTTGCAAGCGTGCTAGGGTATTCAATACGTCACTGAAAAAGCTAATTTCTTGTTTTTGCACACCAACAACAGCTGTAACGACTTGACCACAATGAACTGCAGCTTTGAACTGTGGAACTAGGCCATATTTTTGTTTGAAGAAGTTACCTTGCCATTTTAGAATTTGATTAAATTCGGTGTATAAGTTGATACAACGATCTTCTTCGACGCCGTCTTTAAGTGACCAATGAATTAAAACCGCATCTCCCATGTATCGATAAATGTCGGCATTATTATCTGTAACTGGATCAGATAACAATCTAAAGCAATCTTGAATTAAACAGCTGAAACGGTAATCTCCAAGTTGTTCTGCATGAGCGGTAGAGTTAGTCATATCCAAATACATAAATAAACGCTGTTCGTATCTTGGACGATGATATTTACCCAAAGCGATATTGATCAATTCTTTTGGGCCAACAAGTAAACCCATTTGTTCAATAAAAGCCAATGACAATCTGACGACGATCATATAGATCAGAAGTAAATGAAAAGCGCTAGATTGTATGATGTTCGTCGCCTCAATATGCCATAGAGTGGTCATTCGGTTATGGACTTCCCATAACTCAATAAACTGCATGAAACCGGCGATACCGACAGCTCCGCCAAGAAGCAGAATGCCTTTAACAAAAAGAGTGGCTAAATAGGTGAGTTTAGAGACAAAGCTAAAGTCTACAATGAGGTTGGATAACCAATGGAGACAGCCTAAAATAATGCCAATGTAAATGGCAAAAACTTTAATGTCGGCTTCAGTTGAAGCCCAATGAGGAAGCGCTGTAGTTTGCGAATATCTAAAAAACACAAAGACAGACATAGCAAGGGTCCAAGCAACAATTGCAAAGCCCAATTTTTTAGATTGACGACAAATTCTCAATGTACTAATTACTACTTAAAATTAGGGATGCGAAGTCTAGACGTTTATAGCAGCCAAATGCCAGTAGTTTGTGTGATTTAGATCAACAAAAGCTCAAACTTTGTCTCAGTCGATGGTCAACTGAAAGCTTTGGCGAGAATTCGTGAAGTAAATGCTGTTTTAAGATAAAAACCTCTAGGATTCACTTGTTTTATTTTTCCAAATTCATCGATTGTCTCAGTAAGTGCTTTACTGTTGGCACCTTTTGGCCTTAATTGCATTACCTCACCATAGCGTGCGGTAATTGTTTCAACTCGACCTACAGAGATAAGTTCAATAATCTCTTCCCAGTCTTGTTTAAGCAGCAGGAATTCATTTTGATCAGGTTGCCATAAAAATGGAGTACCGATTCTTCGGCTTCCAATGGGGATATTTCGATCGCCTTCAATTGGCACCCATAACACTCGTTGAATCTTATTGAAAACAACACTGTTTTCAAAGCAGGCTGTAAAAGGTGGCATGAGTGGGCAAAAAGTAACAAATGTCGTTTCGAGAGGTTTACCATTTTGGTTGATCGGAATGGTTTTTAGCTCGACGCCGATCTCTTGGAAATCTTGTTCAGCTTTAGACCCTGCTGTTGCCCCTAGTTCAGTCTCAATAAGTTGTCCTACCCAGCCTTTGTCCCGTTTCAGATCTTTAGGAACTGGAATATGGTTCATTTCTGCAACATTAGCTAAGGTGAGCCCTGCCATATCAGAAGCACGAGTTAATAATTCATCAATAGATTTTGGGGCAGATTTCATACAATAACTTCAGCGGTTGTGGTCAACGATTAGTGTACCAATAAATAAATTATTGAGGTGGTTAAAATGTGTGCGATCAATTTTGATCGAGTGAAACTTCACTTGAAAGAATATAACTGTATGAAAAAGTTATCATTGTTTTGCTGTGTTAGCACACTTTTTTTCTTGAAAATGGCATTTAACCGCTTATCCCTATATTTCCTCACACAGTTATCCACAGAATATTGGGATAACTTTTTGCATTAAAGTGCCTAAACCAAAAATATACCTATGGTCAACCTAAATTTTGTGGTTTTTTTAGGCTTGAATGAAAAAAAATGACCATCATTTGTGTATAAAAATATTCTAGAATTGAGATTGTAAAATAGAAAATGTGAATGGGTTAAAAACTGTTCTATGCAGGTAATGTGGACTAATTGAAAGTGTATTTGATTCTAAAGTGTTGAAACATAAGTTTTTTATATTTTAAGGTGTGAGGCTGAGTCTTTACTTTATAATTGTAAATGGCAGTCATTATTCACTTTTTCAAAGTTTCGAACAGAGATATCCACAGAAATTGTGGATAAACTGATAAGTATCTGAATTGTAATGTTGATAAGTTTAGCTTTTTACGAAGGTTATCCCAAAATGCTGTGTAAACATAGATTTGCCGAAGTTCATAGTTTGTGAAACAATCAGTTTATAAATGGGAAAGAAATTTGGAGTCCATGTGATTGATAGTGACGGCTTCCGTGAAAATGTAGGCATCATTATCTGTAACAAATTCGGTCAAGTCATGTGGGCCAGAAGATTTGGACAACATTCATGGCAGTTTCCACAGGGTGGTGTGGATGACGGTGAAACTGCAGAGCAGGCGATGTACCGTGAACTCTATGAAGAAGTTGGCTTATTGCCAGAGCATGTAAATATTCTATCAGTAAGTCGCTCATGGTTGAGGTATCGTTTACCTAAACGATTAGTGAGACAAGACAGTAAACCTGTTTGTATCGGTCAGAAACAAAAATGGTTTTTACTGCAACTGAACAGTAATGAAAAGGCAATTAATCTGAACGCTTCTGGTCATCCTGAGTTTGATGACTGGCGCTGGGTAAGTTATTGGTATCCTGTAAGACAGGTAGTTTCTTTTAAACGAGATGTTTATCGAAAAGCGATGAAGGAATTTGCGCCTGTTGTGCTTGCGATGCAAAACAGGGATACAGGTCGAAGAAGGTTTAAAAGATAAGTTAAGAAGCGGCTCAACGAGTCGCTTTTTTTATGTATATTCCGAATAGTAATGCTAAGTTTAGATTTGACATAAAAAGGTGCGTTTGAGATAAAAAGAATATTGTTCATTATTGATGGGAGGCGATAGTTGTTAACACTGCTAAAAAAGATCAGTCAAGAAATGGCTGCTGCCCAGCAATACGAACAGGCGCTGAATATTCTAGTTTCCAGTACAAAAGAAGCCATGAATACTCAATGTTGCTCTGTCTTTATTTTGGAAGGAAGTAAACTCGTTTTATCTGCTACAGATGGCTTGAAAAAGGCCGCAGTTGGCAAGTTTAAAGTTCCTATTACTAAAGGGGTGATTGGCTGGACAGTCCAAAAAGAAGAGCTGATAAATCTCGCCGATGCAAGAGAACATCCACAATTTTATACATCACGGGTCTTAATGGAAGATGAGTACAGAGCCATTTTATCCGTGCCTATCATTCACAGAAAGCAAGTCCTAGGTGTATTAGCAATACAGCAATCAGAAGCTCGACAATATAACGAGGAAGAAGAAGCGTTTTTAGTGACGCTGTCCGCTCAAGTTGCTGTCGCAATTAATGGCTTAAAGCAAAAGAAAAAAGTACAAATAGCTCGTAGGCAAGTTCTACTGAAAGGAGAGTCAGCTTCTCAAGGTGTTGCTATTGCAAATGCGTTAGTTATTGGTGGGCAAATCACGCTTGAACAGCCAAACATTCCATGTACTGATGTCGATGTGGAATATCAAAAATTATGTTCAGCCATTACTCGAACTCGAGCCAGTCTTGATGAAATCACCCAAAAATTTAATAGTGAACAACACGAAGAACTTGCTTCGATTTTTAGTGCCTTACATTTATTGTTAGATGAAAGTAGTTTAGGTGGTGAATACGAAAAAGAAGTGATGTTGGGGTGGAGTGCTGAATCTGCTGTTAGTCGAGTATCTCTGCGTTATATAGCGCAGTTTTCGGTCATGGATGATGCTTATTTGAAAGAGCGTGCTACGGATATTAGAGATTTAGGTCAAAGAGTTTTAAGGCAATTAATTGAACCTAATCGCATCAAGCTTGAACCTGATGAAAAAGTCATCTTAATTACTAGAGAAGCTGATGCAACCAGTTTAGCTGAATTTCCTCGACAAAAATTGGCTGGTGTCGTCTCTGAGTTTGGCGGTATTAACTCTCATGCCTGCATTATGGCTAGAGCATTAGGGATTCCTGCCATCGTTGGTGTAGACAAGCTCTTGCTGGCAGAGCTTGATGGCAAGCAATTAATCCTCAATGCAAATCGTGGACAATTACTCATTTCACCAACTCGATCGATGCTGAAAGAGTATCGAGAGTTAATCAGTGCAGAACAAGCATTAGAGAGAAAGTATCGTCGAGATTTAAAGAAACCTACGATCACGGTTGATGGTAAAAAAGCGGAACTGCATGTAAATGCTGGCTTGTTAAGTGGAATACACAATGAGACGGTAAAAGAGGCAGATGGTATAGGTCTGTACCGAACTGAAATTGCATTTATGATGCAACCTCGCTTTCCGAGTGAGGCTGAGCAACACAAAATTTATTCTGAAGTATTAGAAGCTGTACCTGGCCGGCCAGTCATTATGAGAACGTTGGACATAGGTGGAGATAAGCCATTACCTTACTTCCCTATTAATGAAGATAATCCATTTTTAGGCTGGCGAGGGATACGAATGTCTCTGGACCATCCTGAACTTCTTCAAATTCAACTCAGAGCCATGTTATTAGCGGATGCGGGAAGGCAACAGTTACAAATCTTATTGCCTATGGTCAGTCATCTCAAAGAAATTGATGAGACATTGGAATACTTTGATAAAGCGCATCATGAAATCCAAGAAGAGCTTGGTAGTCAGCTTCAGAAGCCTAAAATAGGAATTATGATAGAAGTACCGAGCTTGATTTATCAGTTAGATCAAGTGGCACAGCGGGTCGATTTTGTTTCTGTAGGCAGCAATGATTTAACTCAGTACTTGCTGGCGGTTGATCGTAATAACCCTAGAGTAACCAGTCTGTACGACAGCCTACATCCAGGTGTGTTGAGAGCATTACAAAGAATCATGTTGGACTGTCAACAACATCAACTTGAAGTGAGCGTGTGCGGAGAACTTGCCGGAGAACCCATGGGAGCAATGCTATTACTTGCAATGGGGTGTGATAAGTTGAGCATGAATCATGGTAATATAGCTAAAATTAATTACTTAATGCGACGTGTCAGTTTTACAGAGTTACAATGTATATTGAGAAGAGCGCTGTTACTGGACAGTGGTCAAGAAGTTCGAGATTTACTCACTAAGTATTTATCTGCACAAGGTATAACACTCGAAGCTGACACAGACGTTTAGCATTATTCCTTTTGGAGTACACCTTTGGAAAATTTATTCGTCATCATCGGAATATGTATGATGCTCGGAGCCTTTGTCGGGTTTATGGCTGGATTGCTGGGCATTGGTGGCGGTTTAATTGTTGTTCCAGCATTGATGTACTTGCTTCCTAAAGCAGGCATTCAACCTCAATTTGTACCAATAATAGCCATTGCTACTTCGCTTGCAAATATGGTGCTAACCACATTCTCTGCCGCAACAGCCCATTATCGTAGGCAAAATGTTTCACTAGATGTTGCAAAGGTTTTGGTTCCAGGCATTTTAATTGGGGCACTATTTTCTGGCACCATTGCATCGTATATCCCTGCTGAACATATGAAAAAGATCTTCGCTGTGTTTGTCATTTTGATGGCAATAAACATGGCTAGACCTATAAAAGCTGAATCTGTAGAAGGAGCCTTACCGAGTAAAGCCGTGTTGTTGGGATTAATGATTGTGATTGCAATCGTATCTGGTGTTCTAGGGATTGGTGGTGGTGTCATGGTTATTCCTATGCTTTGTTATTTTGGTTTGCAGATGCAAAAAGCGGTAGGTTTATCTAGCTTAGTTAGTCTGTGTGTCGCTCTTGCTGGTAGTGTGGGTTACATCATAGCGGGCTGGGATGTTACAGGCTTACCTTCGGGCACCATTGGTTACATCTATATTCCTGCTTTATTAGGTATAGCGGTAACTTCAACAATAGTCGCTCCTTTGGGGGTTAAAGCTGCAATGGCATGGCCGACTAAGAAATTAAAACTGTTTTTTGCTATTTTCTTAGCACTTGTTGGATTAGAGCTCGTTATAAGTTAAACGGGAACTATTGGATATTTACTCTGCTCAGATATAGAATCTGAACATGATTTTAACTCATTGAATTTTTTGGAAGCTTTATGGCACTCGAATTCCCACATATTGATCCAATCATGCTGCATTTGGGCACGTATGAAATATTTGGCCATACATTTGAGCCTGCGCTTAGATGGTATGGTTTTATGTATCTTCTTGGTTTTATTGCGGCGATGATTTTACTTAACCGAAAAGCGGATAAGTCAAATGGTCTGTGGACGCGAGATCAGGTTTCAGATCTACTGTTTTATTGCTTTTTAGGTGTCATTTTGGGTGGCCGAATTGGCTATGTTCTGTTTTATCAATTTGATTATTTCATTAGTGATCCAATGTATCTGTTCCGAATTACTGAAGGTGGTATGTCGTTCCATGGCGGCCTAATCGGTGTGATTACAGGCATGTTGTATATTGCATGGAAACAGAATCGTCACTTTTTTGCCGTAGGGGATATGGTTGCGCCTGTTGTGCCTATTGGCTTAGGAGCGGGACGTATAGGTAACTTCATCAACGGTGAGCTATGGGGAAGAGTTACTGATGTACCATGGGCGATGGTATTTCCGGGTGGTGGCCCGCTTCCAAGGCATCCTTCCCAGTTATATCAGTTTGCTCTAGAAGGGGTGGCCCTTTACTTGTTGTTATATTGGTTCAGTAAGCGAACTAAAAAAGAAGGTGCCGTTTCGGGAATGTTCCTTGTTGGCTATGGCGTTTTCCGTTGTGTAGTAGAAACTGTTCGCCAACCAGATGCTCAACTCGGTTATTACCTTGGCTTTATCACAATGGGGCAAATATTATCAGTACCTATGATTTTAATTGGCCTGTATTTAATTATGAGAAACAAAGGACAAAGCTAAATGAGGCAGTACCTTGATTTATGCCAGCGCATTATTGATGACGGAGTGTGGGTAGAGAATGAGCGTACCGGTAAGCGCTGTTTAACGGTCATTAATGCTGATTTGACTTATGATGTTGCCAATAATGAAATGCCTTTGGTTACAACACGTAAAAGCTTTTGGAAGGCAGCGATTGCTGAGTTACTTGGCTACCTTCGCGGTTATGATAATGCAGCACAATTTAGAGCAATTGGATGCAATACATGGAACGCCAACGCTAACGATAATGAAGCTTGGCTGAGTAACCCAAGTCGCAAGGGCGAAGATGATATGGGGTTTGTGTACGGAGCTGTTGCTCGTAATTACCCTAAACCAGATGGCGGAAGTGTTGATTTAATTCGCCAAGTCGTCGATGACTTGTCAAAAGGTATCGATAATCGGGGTGAGATTATTACTTTTTGGAATCCTGGTTCATTCCACCTAGGCTGTTTGAGACCTTGTATGTTTCAGCATCAATTTTCGATTTTGGATGGCACGCTTTATCTAAATAGTTACCAACGCAGTCAAGATGTTCCTCTTGGTGGAAACTTTAACGCTATTCAAGTATTTGCCTTGCTCAAAATAATGGCGCAAATTACCGGCTTGAAAGCGGGTAAGGCTTATCACAAGATTGTGAACGCCCATATCTATGAAGACCAGCTTGAGTTAATGCGTGATGTTCAGCTAAAACGTGAACCTCTCTCCTCTCCTGAATTACACATTAACCCAAAGATTAAGAGCTTTGAAGATCTTGAAACTTGGGTAACGTTAGACGATTTTGAAGTGACAGGGTATGAGCATCATGAAGCCATCAATTACCCGTTTTCAGTGTAGTTTTACCTTCAGGTAGATAAAAAAATAGCAGCCAATTGGCTGCTATTTTTTTATGACAATGAACCTTTACAGATTAAAGTTCACATTCGCCATTAACCAGAATTTTTGAGTATCTGTTGCCAATTCGTCAGCATCATAGTTTGCGTACTTCGCTAATAGAGTTGTTGTCTTATGGACTTTATAGCTAGCAACTAAATCAAACTCAGTACCGTAATCAGCGTTACCTTCTACAGCTTCGAATTGATGATAGAAACCTGCAACATTTACAGGACCTAATTTTGTTGCAATTTTACCGTAGTAATCGGTTACACCAGCATCAGGAGTTTTTAAGAATTTATCAGCAAAACCTTGGAATTTATGAGCGGTTGCCAATGGTGTACTGAAACCATACTCACCTTTATCACTACCGAGTTGCTCAAGGCCTAGCGTGATGTTGAACATAGAAATCTTTAATGTTCCATCAATCGCATAATAGTTCGCGTCATAACCATTAAAGGATTGAGTGGCAATGCTAGCGTGAGTTTTTAGAGAGCCAAACTTACCGTTATAATCGATGCCGTAAGTATTGTTGGAATCAGCCCAATCATCAGCATCAAGCAAATAAGCAAAACCAGTAAACTTATGATCTTTATTCAGCTTATAGTTTAGGTTTAAGAGGTTAAATTTGCCGTCTAGACCACGCTTAGGGCCATCTGGACCAAAAATACGGCTCACGTAATAGATGTAACTGTAATCGGCAGAAAATGCGTCATTGAAGGCATATTGACCACGAACACCGTCAAAAGTTTGCTCGTTTTGACGCCATGCGACACCACCAACAAAACGTTGATTGCCTAAATTGATACGCTGACGACCTAACGTAGCAACGGTAGCACCATCTTTATACTGTACATTTAATTGGTTTAGGCTGGTTCCGGTTGGATCTGCCACAACAGGGTAGCCTGTCTTATTATGATAAGCCGATGCATCGTTATAGTCATCAGCACCGATTGTACTAACATTGTCTACTTCAGCATTGACTGAAAGGTTATTTATAGTACCACTTTTGAAACTGAGTCGGCTTCTCAATGTCGAAGCGTTAGCGTCTTTAGCTGCGCCGTCTTGGTCTACATTTTCAAAACGATAGCGAAAGTTTAGTGTTGTTTTACTGTCAGAAATAAATCCAGAATCTGCTGCAACGGCTGATGCAGCAGACATACCACTTAATACTGCTAACACAACAGCGGATTTTTTAAAGCAGGATAAAGTTTTATTCATAGTTTAGTCCTTTGCAATAGGTTCTATTGCGAAATACTTAAGAAGTTCGCATAACTATATGAGCATTTTTGGTAAATGTGTTTGACTGAAATCAAGCTTAATAAATATTAGAAACTTTTAAAGTTTAAGGAGATTGGTTTGTAAGGGGAGAGCGAAAGTTATCTTTCCACATGAAACTGTATATGAGAAGTGGAGCAGCAATGATACATGGAAGAATACTGACAGACATAAACATACCATTTAAGTTGAGTTTCTCCAGTATTAATGGTGTTAATCCTCCGCAGATAGCAAAGCCTAAATTGTAACAACAAGCAACACCAGAGTACCTTACAGAGGTAGGGAAAAGCTCAGTAAGAATTGCGGTATAAACACCTAGAATGAGGGCTGAACCTATCAACAGAGGTAAAAAGGTAAAAATAATATTGGTTCTGTGGAAATAAAAATAGCTTAAAGGAAATAGGCTGTATACGGCGCAGCTCATTTGTACTAAGGGCAAGCGACCAATTTTATCTGACAGTTTTCCAACTAGTACAGCACAGGTACTTATAATGACAAAACTGCAAAAAACAAAGAAGTGGATTGTGCTTTTCATTACTCTTAAAGAAGGTTGCAAACTTATCAATTGATAAAAAGAAGAAATAGAGATTGCCGCAAGAGACGTTACTAAAAAGCCTTTAAAGACAGATTTAGGATAGACTTTTAGTAACAGATAAATAGGTGAGGATTCTTGCGATTGGTGTTTTTCTATCTCTTTAAAATAGGGGGTTTCTCTAACGCTAAACCTTAAAAGTAAACTGATTAAGCTTAAAATAGCGCCAACAATAAACATGACTCTCCAGCCCCAAGCTAAGAACTGTTGTTGAGTCAGCAGCGAAGACAAAACTGACAGTAACCCGCTAGCCAAAATATTCCCAAATGTTACGCCAAATATAATTAAACTTGTGCTGTAGCCACGTTTTCGAGCATTATTATGCTCAGAGCAGAAAACAACCGCTCCTGGAACCTCTCCGCCTAATGCTAAACCTTGAATGACTCTCAAAGTTGCGAGTAAAAAGGCACCTATGTATCCCATTTGTTGGTAACTGGGTAATAGTGATATAGCGAGTGTCGCAAAAGCCATTAAGGAGATGCTGTAGACAAATGCTGATTTTCGTCCTTTTCTATCGCCTCTCTCTCCGATGATTACACCTCCTATGATTCTACTTAAGTACCCAAAGGCAAAAATCCCAAGAACCGACATGAGTCCTTGGTGCTGAAAATCAGAAGGATAAAAAACTTTACTCAACGTAGGGGCTAGAAAAATAATGAGTGCAAAGTCGTAAAACTCAATACATGAGCTTAGTGTTGTTAACACTCTTACTTTTTCCTGTTGTGTTGTCATCTTATTGATTCATGAGGAGGTTGGTTGCTTTCGAAAGTAAACTATCAAAACTTCCTCAAAATATGGGAGATATCTATATCCTTGTAAGCATTTATTCAGATGAAACCTACTACTATTTTTGAGGTCGAAATCAACCATACTGAAGTTAAGGCTATGAATAAATTAGGAAGAATAGTTGCATTAATAATTTTATCACCTATCTGTCAAAGTGCATTCGCAAGTGTATCTATCCAAGATTCAAGTCTTGTGGGGAATTGCAATACTCATACAGAAATGAAATTTGTCAGTAATTGGGGAAATTGGCGAGTCCAAGCTGTTCAACTCAACGAATTTGGAGCGTTTGTTAAAGTCGATGATGGTTGTACTCCAGTTTCAATTTCTGAGCTTGGGGATGATGGGGTATCTCATATAAGAAAAGTGTTTGCTGATAATTTTGTTACACCTAAAAACTCTTTAACCATTGGTCATGTACTTGGGGAGAATGAAGATTTTGATACCTCAGCTATTTTATCCATGGTCTATATTCCTCGATCTAAATCAAAACATATTGACCCTACTAAAACCTGTTTGTTTTATATGAGTGCAGAGGGCCCTGCGATGCCCAGATATAGGACAATAGAGTTGAATGGTGCAAGGTGCACAATACAAAATGACTTAAATAAACACATTGTGACATTAAAAGCTCAGTGAAGAGTATTGAAAATACAGTTTTAACCTGAGATTAAGTACCACAAAAAAGCATCTATACTCAGTGTTGGACATCCACTTGTTGTACAGGTAAGTAAATAATGACATCAGGAAAGCTATATCAATCTCATGTTGATCTGTTCCCGATCGACAAAGATGACCCAGAAGCACTTGCTAAGCGAAGAGAAAGCTTTGTTAATAGAGCTACTCAAGTTTTTGATGATGAAAAGACCATCAGTGAAGTTAGAGAGAGTATACCTCTTGAGTATCTTTTTGATTTATGGACAGAACTAAAAATTGAAAATTTTTGGGAGATGCGACTCTGGTACTTAAATTGGCGGCACTTTTTAAAGTATCAAGACAGACTAGCTGTGGTGTTTTTCGGCACGTTTACGCTTGAAACACTCAATATTAACCTGAAGTTTGGTAATGAAGTAAAAGAACACGTTGAAGTTGTTTGGGAGGCTCACACACAATATATAGATAAATGTAAGCCAGAAGACGTGAAAGTATTTATTGAACGAGTTAAGTTAATGTGCGAAGCCCCATTGTTGCCAACACTTCTTAAAGACATTGACGATGTTGAATTGAGAAAAACAGCTTATATGCATTATGGTGACTTATATGGTGTACCAGAAAACGATAAAGCCTTATTGGAAAGCTATGCAGAGCAA
The DNA here is from genome assembly GCF_056591695.1 of Parashewanella sp. 2304DJ23-3. Lineage (NCBI taxonomy): Bacteria > Pseudomonadati > Pseudomonadota > Gammaproteobacteria > Alteromonadales > Shewanellaceae > Parashewanella > Parashewanella sp. 2304DJ23-3. Next base: position 421,587 of record NZ_JBWQOH010000002.1, on the reverse strand, counting down.
TACGCCAAAGTGATTGTGGCAGATGAAATAGAAGAGATTAAATCTCTGATGAGTAAACGCAGTTCAACCAAAGAGTTGGATGCAATGTGGCAAGACATTATAGAAACGTTCAATTTATCACGCCGCTTTCATGCAAGTGTTTTTGGCAGCGAGGTTGTAAGGCCCATTATCCCATTGAAATAAAATTAATGATCCATTTAGCGATTTGAATGTGGTCACAAGGTAGTTTGAGGGATTGTTGAGCATTCAAATAAGTGTTCTCAGGGTACTGCGCTTTTCTGATGAACATAAGTGCTTCGATGTAACTCTTTGAAAACTCTGGATGCCCCTGAATCGTCAAGATCTGATTGCCGTATTGCAGTAGGTAATTTTCACAAAAGAGACTTCCTGCAATAATTTCTGCTTTTTTGGGCTTTTCAATAATTTGATCTTTATGACTCACCACTAAATTAAATGTGTTCATTTTGGGGCGCTGCCAAGCTTGGGTGATCAATACTGAGTTTGTAGCGACGCCTATTCCCCAACCTTTTTCAGAGGTCTCAACTAGACCCCCCAATGCTTTTGCGATAATTTGATGGCCAAAACAAACGCCGATCAACTTTTGGTTTTGCTCAATCAGCAAGAGGAGCAGATCCGACAGTTTCTGCATCCAGTCCAAATTATCTGATATACAGTGCCGACTTCCAGAAATAAGCCAAGCATCGTAACCGGTTAATGAACTAGGAAATTCATGGTCGATGATTGCGTAAGTATCCCAGTTGATATTGTTTTCAACCGTATTAAAAAGCTGCTCGAACATCTCTGGGTAATCACCGTGATCGGGTTGAAGTTCATCCCTTACATGATCACAAAGAAGCAAACCAATCTTCATAATCTTCCATTCACCGCATTCAAAAATATTTGTTGATACTGCTCGATTGAAAATGAAATAGGGTTTCCTGATGCCGCAGGGTCACTATGAGATAACGCTGCAATTTTTGTTGCATCTTTATCTGAAATGCCAATATCTGCAAGGCTATGTGGGATATCTATTTCATTTCTCAGCCAAATGACCCAGTCAAGGAAGCCGTCGAAATTCTTTTTTGGTAATTCAATGTGATTGGTGATTGGGACGATTTTTGAAGCAATAGCCGCTTGGTTTGCTTTCAAAACATACGGCATCAAAATCGCATTCAATAGGCCGTGATGGGCGTTGTACATAGCCCCTAAAGTATGAGCCAATGCGTGCATTGCCCCTAGCCCTTTTTGGAATGCCGTTGCGCCCATTGTTGAGGCTATTAACATGTGTTCTCTTGCTTCTATGTCATCTCCGTTTTGAACTGCTCTGACTAAATAGTTTTTTATGAGCTTGATACCCTCAACAGCAATACCTTCAGCCATAGGATGGAAACTGGATGAACAGTACGCTTCTAAGTTATGAGAAAGGGCATCCATTCCTGTTGCCGCAGTTAAATTTGAAGGTAAACCTGTGGTTAGTTCAGGATCTAATATGACATAGGTAGGTAAAAGTTTGGGGTGAAAAATAATTCGTTTTCTTTGTGCTTGTGAATCCGTTATTACGGAGCAACGTCCGACTTCTGAACCTGTTCCCGCTGTTGTGGGGATAGCGATAATAGGCAGGGTTCCGTCTGAGTTGGCTTTTTTAAAGTTATCATTATTATCTTCAAAATCGAAAAGCGGCAGCGATTGAGCTGACATAAATGCAATTGCTTTACCCGCATCGAGTGCAGAACCTCCACCAATAGCTACTACACCATCAATATTATTTTCCTTACATGTCTTTACACCTTCACTTACTTGAATATCGGTAGGGTTACCTGTGACAGAGCTAAAGATTTGAGCTTTCAGTTTTAAGAAAATTTCGAGTTGCTTGATAATTGGAGTCGACGCAAGTCCTTGATCGGTCACAATCAATGGCCGAGTAATGTTGAGTGCAGCACAAAGAAAATTGATTTGTTGGACTTGTCCACGACCAAAGACAATTTCTGTTGGAAAGTGCCAGTTGAGAGCCATAACATTATTTCCTTTGATTGATATAAAATGACTTAGGTCTGGTTACTGCGTTGTATCCAAGTACTGAAAGGCTACATCCACGGCCAGAGTTTTTAACACCCGTCCAGGCCAGAGCCGGGTCAAGGTAATCACATTTATTCACGTATATAGAGCCAGTTATGATTTGTTGCCCTATTCCTTTTGCTCTGTGAAAATCATTCGTGAAAACGGAAGCGGTAAGGCCATATCGACTGTCGTTGATGAGCTTGATAGCATCTGCATCATCGGAGACTTTTTGAATTCCTAACACTGGACCAAACGTTTCTTCTGTCATGATATCCATCGAATGATCAACTTGAGACAGCAATTGTGGCGCTAAATATGGCGTTCCATTTTTGTTGCCTTCAAATTTAGAAACATCAATATGAGGAGTTGCACCCTTAGCAATCGCTTGATTTATCTGGGCTCTAACAAAATCTGCAGAACGAGTGCAAACCAGAGGGCCTAAATTCGTATCAGGGTCATCTGGGCGGCCTAACTGATAGTGTTGTGTTCGGTCTATCGCTTGTTCTAACACTTTGTTATATATGCTTTCTGGAACATATAATCGCTCAATACTGCAACAAGACTGTCCTGAATTGTAATAGGCGCCGCTGACAATCGATTCTACTGCTAATTCAATATCGGCATCATCACAAATGTAGGCAGCATCTTTACCGCCAAGCTCGAGCCCCGTACCAAGAAAACGCCCCGCAGCGGCTTTTTCAATTGCACTCCCCCCCTTAACTGAGCCTGTAAAAGCGATGTGATGGATTTCTGTTTCTTTCACAAGATATTCAACTCCAGCATCAGTTAAGTGAAGGTATTGAATAATATTCTTGGGGATACCCGCTAAGTGACATGCTTCTACAATTCTTTCTGCACAAAGAGGCGTTTGAGGGGAGTGTTTTAAGATTACAGCATTACCCGCTACCAATGCGGGTATGAGGGTATTTACTGCTGTGAGCAGAGGGTAATTCCATGGTGCTATGATGGCAATTACGCCGACGGGTACTTTCTCAATATACCTATCAACTCCCAGCTTCTCTTCAGGATAAACGGGTGACAATGATGACTCGGCAATATCTAACATGTAGTTAGCTCGAAAAGCGAACCCTTTAATTTCATCTGCAGACTGAGATATCGGCCGTCCCATTTGCCACGTTATTTCCTTAGCTACTTCATCGCTGAGGCTAACAAATATTTCAACGGCTTGCGCACACAACTGCTTCCTCTGATTTATAGACAGTTGCTGCCAATCTGATAAGGCGTTATTCGCTGCATTAACAGAATGTTCAATATCTTCACGAGTTGCTAACTTGCGTTCAACGAAAATCGAGCCATCAATTGGCGATATGGTTTTTTGAATCTCAGACATAATTCAATCCACTCAAATTAACTCGAAGTAACGTTCGAGTTCCCAGTCGGAAATGTGTTTTCTAAATTCTCTTTCTTCCCACTCCCTCGTTGCAGTGAAATGCTCTACAAACTCATCGCCAAACATCTCTCTTGCGGCTGCAGACTGTTTAAACATTTGCGTTGCTTGTCCTAAAGTTTGTGGGAGTGGATGTTCATGCTGATATTTTTCATCGTAGGCATTTCCTTTTACAGGCTTTGTTGCTTGCCACTTGTGCATGATGCCGTATAAGCCTGACGCTAAAGCTGCTGCGAGTGCTAAATATGGGTTGGAGTCTGCTGCAGCTAATCGGTATTCGATACGTTGGGAGTTTTCATCACCAGGAATCACACGTATTGCCGTAGTTCGGTTATCGACTCCCCAAGTTGCATGTGTGGGTGCCCAATATCCTGGTGTGAGACGATGGTAACTGTTGATATTCGGAGCAAGCAATACTAAAAATTCAGGCATTAACCTTTGCTGACCTGCAATAAAATGCCTCTGAATATTACTCATGTTGTGTTCGTGACTCGGCGCAAAAAACTCGGAATGTCCATTTTTTATCGCGTTCAACGAAATATGAATGTGCCCGCTTTGCCCTGGATAATCTTCTGACCAACGAGCCATAAAGGTCGCCATTAACTCATTCTTCTGTGCCAGCACTTTCATGAATGTTTTGAAGAGTGCAGCCTTATCAGCGGCATTTTCTGCATTATCAACTGAAATCGCAGCTTCAATCACACCAGGCCCAGCCTCTTCATGAAGACTTTCTATTGGAAAGTCCATATCTTCAGCGAGCGATAAGATTTGATGATATAAATCCGAATGAGTGGAGTTCCTGAGCACAGAGTAACCACACCAATCAGGTGAGAGTGTTTTTAAATTCTTGAAGCCTTTTTCTCGGATGGATTCGGGTGTTTCTTGAAACATAAAGAATTCATATTCAAAGCCTGCGTTGACATGAAAACCTTGTTCAGTGGCAAAATGAATAACCCGTTGCAAAACTGATCTAGGGCAAATACTTTGAGCTTTTTTAGTAAACTCACATACAAAAAGTAACGTGCCGTTCTCATCGGGGAGTTCTCTGCAAGATTCTGGAATGATACGCATTTTTGCATCAGGGTACCCTGTATGCCAGCCAGTAAAATGAGTGTTATCGTATAATTGATTCTTACAGTCCCAACCTAACGCAACATCACAAAAATCAAAGCCTTTATCGAGTGATGAGAAGAATTTCTTTTTGCTCATGTACTTGCCGAGCATGTTTCCGTCCATATCAAAAAAGCCGACTTTTACGTGGGATAAGCCCCGAGCATCAACAATTTTTTTAGCATCAGAAATAGATTTAACTTCTCTTGGATATAGCATAATCATCACTCCGTCGGTGTTAACAGAAGAAATGGCTTCAATTTCGGCTCAATAGGACTTTAGGAAACTTAGGCCAATGAAGAATAAATTTGCTTGGTACAAATGAGTATAGACACGGAATAGCCAGCTCTCGAATTTAACGTGGATTTGGCTACTGGTTTAAGAGATATTTGAAATATAAAGTGCTCATTGGTTATAACAGTGAGTTAAGAATTTGTTTGGATAAAGCTGTTTGGTCAAAATTACTATCTGTTTGATAGCTTCACTTTCTTTTTTACTGAAAACCCTTCATCAAAGTTCGTAGTTACAAGATTCGAAGTTTGGTTTTTCAATCAACATCATAATCCAAAACAGGCGCTAACCACTTTTCAACTTCTTCAATGCTCATTCCTTTGCGAGTAGCATAACTTTCAACTTGATCCTTTCCGATATTTGTCACCCCAAAATATCGAGATTTAGGGTGTGAAAAATACCAGCCACTTACGGCAGCAGTAGGATACATGGCGAAGTTCTCAGTTATATTTAGTCCAATGGTTTCATCTGGTTTGAGTAATTCCCATAGTGTGGCTTTTTCAGTGTGGTCGGGACAAGCGGGGTAACCTGGAGCTGGGCGAATACCTTGATACTTTTCTTTTATCAATGCTTCATTATTTAAGGTTTCGTTACTGACATAACCCCAAAACTCTTTGCGTACACGTTCATGCATTCTCTCTGCGAACGCTTCCGCTAAGCGATCGGCTAAGCACTTGAGCATAATAGCGCTATAATCGTCGTGATCAGCTTCAAAGCGGTCAACATATTCATCAATACCATGACCTGCTGTTACGGCAAATCCACCCATATAGTCTTCAACTCGGCTTTCTTTAGGGGCAATAAAATCGGCCAAACAGAAGTTGTGATTCCCTAATCTTTCAATTTGCATCCGTAGGTGATGGCAGGTTTTCAACACCTGATTTCGAGTGTCATCATGATATAACTCGATATCATCGTGATTTACAGTGTTGGCTGGAAATAATCCGATCACCGCTTTTGCTGTTAGCCATTTTTCATCGATGATTTGTTTTAGCATTGTTTGAGCATCGGCGTAGAGTTTTCTGGCCTCTTCACCGACCACTTTATCATCCAAAATACGAGGGTAATGCCCATGTAGCTCCCAACTTCTAAAAAAAGGTGTCCAGTCGATACGCTCAATAAGGTCGTTTAATGGGTAATCATCGAATACGGTGATACCGAGTTTTTTCGGCTTAGTGGGTTGATAGCTTTCCCAGTCGATTTCAGTTTTGTTGGCTCTGGCTTGCTTGATGGACACAATGGATTTGCGTTTGCCTTGCGATAAACGTTTTATTCTTAATTGGTCGTATTCTTGATAAATCGTATCTATTTCGTTTTGGCGAGAAGCATCTTTAATCAATTTACTGACCATAGGCACAGCGCGAGATGCATCGGTGATGTAAATGGCACCAAAAGGGTAGTTTGGAGCAATTTTAACTGCTGTATGAATTTTTGATGTTGTCGCACCACCAATGATGGCTGGAATGGTCAAACCCGCTTTTTCAAATGCTTTAACGTTATGAACCATCTCATCAAGGCTTGGAGTGATTAAGCCTGACATACCAATGATGTCGACGTTTTCTTCTATCGCAACGTTGATAATTTTTTCAACGGGTACCATTACCCCTAAATCGATAACTTCATAGCCATTACAGGCTAATACGACACCTACGATATTTTTACCAATATCATGCACGTCACCTTTAACGGTGAGCATCAATATTTTACCATTGGACTTTCCTTCTACTTTCCCCGCTTCAATATAAGGGTTAAGGTATGCGACCGCTTTTTTCATAACTCTTGCGGATTTTACGACTTGGGGCAGGAACATTTTACCGCTACCGAATAAATCACCGACGATGTTCATTCCATCCATAAGAGGACCCTCTATCACCTCTAGTGGTATGTCGGCATTTATGCGTGCCTCTTCGGTATCTTCGTCAATGTATTCAGTAATGCCTTTCACTAATGAGTGTGCCAAACGTTCGTTGACGGGTAAGCTTCTCCACTCAGCTTTTGCGTGATCCGCATCTGAACTTTTTGTGCCACGATATTTTTCTGCGACTTCGAGTAACAGTTCGGTATTGGTGCTTTCTGGATTCGGGCAAGGCTGATTTAAAACGATTCGCTCAACATGCTCTTTTAGTGCAGAGTCGATATCATCGTAAATCGCTAATTGACCAGCATTAACGATTCCCATATCCATGCCAGCATTAATGGCGTGGTAAAGAAATACGGCATGAATTGCTTCACGAACAGGGTTATTACCTCGGAAAGAAAATGAAACATTGGAAACACCACCTGAGATCATCGCATATGGGCAAGTTTGTTTAATTTCTCTAGTCGCCTCAATAAAATCAACCGCATAGTTATCGTGTTCTTCGATACCAGTTGCGATAGCGAAAATGTTAGGGTCAAAAATAATATCTTCAGCAGCGAAACCGACTTTATTGACTAACACATCATAAGCCCGCTGGCAGATTTCTACTTTTCTAGCTTTAGTATCAGCCTGTCCTTGTTCGTCAAATGCCATTACGATTACAGCCGCACCGTAACGTTTGACCAACTGAGCGTGCTCAATGAAGGCGGCTTCACCTTCTTTTAACGAAATCGAATTGACGACACCTTTACCTTGAATACATTTAAGTCCGGCTTCCAGTACTTCCCATTTTGAGGAATCAACCATGATTGGAACTTTGCTGATATCAGGCTCAGAAGCAATTAAGTTTAGGAATTTTTGCATGGCAAAAACGCCATCCAGCATCCCTTCATCCATGTTGATGTCAATGATCTGAGCCCCGTTTTCAACTTGATCTCGGGCTACATCCAGCGCAGTTTCGTATTCTTCTTCTTTTATCAGACGTAAAAAGCGAGCTGAACCTGTTACGTTGGTACGCTCACCGACATTGACGAACAGCGATTCGGGCTTAATCGTGACTGCTTCGAGTCCTGATAATCGGCAATCAGGTGCTAAGTTAGGTCGTATTCTTGGCGAATACGAGCTTATAGCCGTCTGAAATGCAGCGATATGATCAGGCGTTGTACCACAACAACCACCGACAATATTGAGATAACCACTTTGTGCCCATTGCTCGATAATCTCAGCCATTTGCTCAGGTGTTTCATCATAGCCACCAAATTCATTCGGTAAGCCTGCATTAGGGTGAACCGAAACATAACATTCGCAAATTCGGGCTAATTCTTGAAGGTAAGGCTCAAGTTCTTTTGGCCCAAGTGCACAGTTAAGGCCAATTGATATCGGCTTGATATGCCTAAGAGAATTATAAAATGCTTCTGTAGTCTGCCCGGTTAAGGTTCTGCCTGACGCATCGGTGATCGTTCCTGAAATCATCACTGGCAAACGTTGCTCTGGGTGGCTTGAATATCGTTCCGTCAACACTTTATCAATGGCAAATAAGGCGGCTTTAGCATTAAGAGTGTCGAAGATGGTTTCAACTAATAAAATATCACAGCCACCATCAATCAAACCGTTGGTGGCTTCAATGTAAGACTCAACAAGTTCATCAAAATGAACATTACGGTAACTTGGGTCATTAACATCTGGACTGATTGAACAAGTACGGTTAGTCGGTCCTAACACACCAGCAACGTAACGCTTTATCGCTGTTTGCTGTTCAACTTGCTCACAGGCTTGTTTTGCTAATTGGGCGGCAACTTGGTTAATTTCATAAACCAATGACTCCATTTTATAGTCAGCCATGGCAATGCTGGTAGCATTAAAGGTGTTGGTTTCAATAATATCTGCGCCAGCATTCAAATAATCGATATGGATTTGTTTAATAATTTCAGGCTGTGTAAGCACCAATAAGTCATTGTTGCCTTTAACAGGGCAAGACCAATTACTGAAGCGAGCACCTCGATAGTCTTCTTCTTCAAGTTGATATTGTTGGATCATGGTTCCCATTGCACCATCAAGCAGCAGAATTCTATCCTGTAGATCATCTTTGAGTTGTTGATGTAATTGAGCAGCCTGTTGTGAATTTGAAACCATGTGTTGCAATACCAAACTTAAACATTGAATTGTTTTTAAATTACACTACGGACATCTAGATGTCCATGCTTGCTTGATCATTAAATCAAAAACAGATTAATAAAAAATAATAGAAAATTAAATTAATAGTCATGTTGTAAGTGGATGTTTTTTACTAAAATAAAAATTAGTATTGAAACCTTTTAAGTTATGTATGGCAGTAATTTCGGCAGAAACCAGAGCTCAAATAGATATACTCGTCAACGAGAGAGTAACTACTGGAGATTTTAATTTTTCAGTAGTTGGTAGGCATGGTTGGGTAAGAAGTTACAAAGTTAAAGTTATTGATGGGAAAGTAGCATATTGTAACCGGTCGTCAGCATTCTCGAGATTTATGGGGTGCTTAACTTTTACTCATAGTGGCGGGAGTGCTGAGGTTTTAAAAAGTTATATTCAACAGCGATTAAGTATGGCTGTCATTGCTCCTCATCAGTGTGCGACTGGCAGAATACAAGTTGGACAGGCGTGTAATCATCAACATGCTGGGCAAAGTTACCAACTTAACGCATGTCACATAGATTCTTTTGGAAATGTTATAGATTGCATTGCTAAATCTATTCAAAATAACAACGAAGCTGTGATGTATGTTCGAGCTCTTCTTGATAGCGAAGGTAAGCAACCTTCACTATATCACTTTATGCCTGAGCTTCTCGCCATATTAGACGAAAATGGTAATGATTTATTACCAGAACTAAAGTCGTTAGAGAGTGTAAAGAGTATGTCTCAATTTTTAAGTAAATCTAGGGGCATAAAAATAATAATGAGAGATGTTCGTAAACAATATGCAAATGAAAGTTCTAGAGGCCAAATTATTGACCTAAAATTTGCAAGTAAAAGTTTAAGGTATAATAAGGAAGAAAAGAAACTACATGGTCACCCTAAAGTAAATAAAGTGGTTCTCAAAGTAAAAGATATGGCTTATAACCTTTCTAGTGTCCCATTCGTTTATTCAAATAATTCTCAAAAAAGTTTATCTCGACTTTCAAATTTCCGTAACACTCAGAGAATAATAGAAAGAGAATTAAAAAAGTTAAGTGTTGACCAGCTAAAAAGTTTTAAAAATGAGCTGGAAGAATTAAAAAGTGTATTATTAAACCAGTCTATCGCTGGCGTTGATTCGAGTTTACTATTAATTCCAGCTAAAAATGAGCAAGGAGAAGCCATCTTACATGTCAAATTTGTTGACTTGGCACATGGTGTGCACGAATCCGAGTCACTCAATAATTTTCAAAGAATGCGATCTGAAATGGATCAATCAGTTTTAACATTGATAAATATGGTAGAGCAAAAAATTCACAGTGAAAGCTGAATACCTGTAAATTCAAAATTAGTATTAGATTTTTCACTAGATTGAATACTGCCTATATTTTTGAGGAGCAGATTCGTCAGTGGTTTATTTTGGCTCAACACTTTCTTTTCAAGTTTTCGTTTGGTTAATTCACAAAGTTAATTTCTAGATAATAGTCGGTAATTTCGTTTTAGGTAGATAATAAAATTAATTTGGATTGTTGATACTATAAATGTTTAGATGCCTATAATTTGAAATACCTTTGAATACTATTTTTGGTAGGTTGATGAAAAACGCAAAGTTGATTTTCTTACGTCACGGTGAATGTGAAGGTGGCCAAATCCTTCGGGGATTGACCAATGTTCTTTTATCTAAGGAAGGTGAACAACAAATGTGGGATGCCGTTTCTCGCTTTGATGTAAATACGCTTTCAGTATATACCTCTCCCTTAAAGCGCTGTTTTTACTTTGCTGAGAAATACGATAACAATGGCATTGTGATGCCATCACTGGCTGAATTCGATTTTGGTGATTGGGACGGTAAAGAGTTCAAAAACATTTTTGAGCAAGAGCCTGAAGCCTTTTCTGCATTCTGGGATGATCCTTGGAAAACACCACCACCAAATGGTGAGCCGATGGAAGTCTTCGAAATGAGAGTAACAGGTGCAATCACCCAAATCATTGATGATTTACTTGCCAATACCGAAGCTGTTGATGAAGAAAAGCATCCTACTGCATTGGTGATCACTCACGCAGGTGTTATTCGTCAGGCCATCGCATTAGCGCTTAGTTTAGGTAAAGGGCACAGCCTATTTCGAGAGTTTGATTTACCTTATGCCGCCGTTGTTGAAATCAATGTGATTGAAGATGATCACGGTCGACGCCATTTAAGGTTACAATGGCCAAAATCACATTAATTCTAGTTAGATAGCCACATTGAATAACACCGCACTTAGCGTCAGTAATCTTAATTGGTCGATTGATGGTAATCAGATATTGTCTGATGTCGGCTTTGAGCTTGCTGAAAAACAGATGCTTGGCTTAATTGGGCCAAATGGCTCTGGTAAATCGAGTTTATTGCGCTGTCTTTACGGATTTATCAAAGCTGATAACGGCTTAATTCAACTTTTTGGAAAACCATTCGCTGAGTATTCTGCTAATGAAATTGCTAAGTATGTCGCAGTGGTGCAACAAGATACCCCGAGTTTTTTGGATATCACAACTGAACAATTGGTGATGCTAGGGCTCACTCCGCATAAGTCTTTATTATCAATGACTACCGCAGAGGACCATCAAAAAGTGAGTTCTGCGCTAGCCAAAGTTGAGTTAAGCCATAAAGCAAAGCAGAATTTTAAATCATTATCTGGCGGTGAAAAGCAGAGAGCTTTAATTGCCCGAGCGATCGTACAACAACCCAAATTATTGATTTTAGATGAACCAACTAATCACCTCGATATCCGTTATCAAATCCAGCTCTTAGAGCTAGTAAAAAGCCTAAATATCACAGTAATGGCTTCGATTCATGATCTTAATCTCGCTAGCAGCTTGTGTGATAATTTGTTGATGTTAGAAAGCGGACAAGTCTCTGCATTTGGAACTCCTAAACAGGTGTTAACTGAAAAAAGAATTGCAGACGTGTTTGGTGTGTGTAGTGAAGTGACTGAACACCCTCAAAATGGACGCCCACTGATCCAATACTTTTATGGGTACACACCAAAGGAAAGTGTTCAAGTTTATGTCGAGGGAGTGTCATGACTTCAACAACCACTTCCTCAGTGACTAAGGTGTCAACGGCCCGCACCCCTTTGTTCATTAGTTCTATTTTGTTATTGGTGAGTATTGTTTTCTCTTTGGGGTTTGGTGCGGCTGATGTCTCGTTTTCTCAAGCGCTTAATGCTTTAGTAAATGCCTTTAATAGCAGTCATCAAGTTAGCATCATTGATCGGATCATCATCGAATTACGATTGCCCAGAGTCTTATTAGCAGTATTGGCAGGTAGCGGATTAGCGATTGCAGGACATGCATTACAAACTGTATTAAGGAACCCACTAGCTGATCCATTTTTATTTGGTATCAGCTCAGGCGCTTCACTTGGCGCCATTTCATATTTGACCTTATTTAGCAGTCAAGTTGCTGTATTAAGTAGTTTTGGTCACATGGGGCTTTCAATGGCAGCCTTTATTGGTGCTAGTTTATCAGTGATGATTGTGATTGCGCTCTCTGGTAGAGGGATAGCGCAGCAAGCTGAAAGAATGTTGTTGGCTGGTGTGGCGGTATCATTCATGTTTGGTGCACTAAGCAGTTTGATGTTGTATTTTGCAGATCCTCGTGCTGCGGCAGCTGTGCTATTTTGGAGCTTAGGGAGCTTTACAAAAGCCTCTTGGGATAACCTGACAATGCCATTTATTATCGTTGCGTTGTGTTTTATTTGCCTATGGCTATTCAGACGTTTAACGGCGGCTCTGCAGTTAGGGGATGAGACTGCACATACGCTTGGAATCAATGTCGCTAAAGTCAGGCTAGGCATTTTACTTGTATGCAGTTTACTCACCGCCACGTTAGTTGCGGCTTGTGGTGGTATTGGTTTTGTTGGGTTAATGATCCCGCACACAGTAAGAATGCTTTTCCCAAATCAATCGCCACTGTTTTTAACCGCTCTTTTAGGGGCGTGCTTTATGGTTTGGGTGGATGTTTTGGCTCGAACTTTACTCGCTAACCAAGAATTACCCGTGGGAATAATTACTGCCGCTATTGGTAGTGTGTTTTTTATTTTTCTGCTTTCAAGGCAAAAAAGGTCTTAAATTGTACAATATTTCTAAGCCATCTGCGGATAACGATTCGCTTATTCAGCATCAAATAGATCATAAAACGAAGCCACTCGGAGCGCTCGGGCAGCTTGAAAACACAGCTTTTCAATTGGTCAGAGTATTAGGGAAGCAAGCTAAAAAGCTAAACCCTCAAGTTATTATTTTTGCTGCTGAACATGGTATCGCCGACTTTGGTGTTTCTATCGCACCGAGTGCGGTCACTCAACAAATGGTGATGAATTTTGCAGCTGGTGGCGCAGCGATTAATGTATTTTGTAAGCAGCATCAGTACCCACTTCAGGTCGTAGATTGTGGATTAAGAATCGAGCTTAATGATGTTCCTAATTTAAAAAATCAAAGGCTAGGAAATGGTACATATCCGTTTCACCAGCACTCTGCCATGTCTCTTGAACAAGTTAACCAAGGTTTTAGAGAGGCTAAAGCCCTTATTCATTCTTATATTCAACAAGGTAAGAACATCTTCGCTTTTGGTGAAATGGGAATAGGTAACACCAGTAGCGCTTCGGCTTTAATGGCTGCACTACTTAATCTTCCGGTGAAAGAAACGGTCGGTTCAGGTACAGGCATCGATGCCAAAGCTTTAACTAAAAAAGTGGAGCTTATTGAGCAAGCCATAGTATTACATAAAGGGCAGCTTGATGGCCCCCTATCTCAACTTGCTTGTTTAGGTGGCTATGAAATTGTGCAGTTGGTGGGTGCCATCCTGGCCGTTGCCGAACAAGGTAAGCTGATCGTAGTTGATGGTTTTATTGTTACAGTTGCAGCCTTGTTCGCTTATCGAATTGCACCAAACAGTCGTGAATACATGATTTTTGCTCACAAGTCACAAGAGCAAGCTCATGATGTATTACTGAATGAACTTTCCGCTATTCCTTTGTTAGATATAGGATTACGTTTGGGCGAGGGCACTGGTGCCGTATTAGCATTACCGCTAATAGAGTCGGCACAGGCGTTTTATCATCAAATGGCGAGCTTTGAAGAGGCACAAGTCGATAATGTCATCGAGTAAACCACCAATGAAAAAGAATTGGCATCTACAGTTGGATTTATTCTTTATTGCTTTGGGCTTTTTTTCTCGGATCCCGATGCCATCTTGGGTCGAAGTTGATGCAACAAAATTAAATCAAGCAAGCCGTTATTTCGGTTTGGTGGGGTTAGTGATTGGTACCCTGACATCTTGTGTGTTTTGGTGTGCGCAACTTTATTTACCGCCGAGTATTGCGGTTATTCTATCGATGGTTACCAGTGTGATCATTACCGGCGCTTTTCATGAAGATGGATTAGCGGATACCGCCGATGGCTTTGGCGGTGGTTGGAAGCCCGACGATAAACTGAAAATCATGAAAGACTCTCGCCTTGGGAGTTACGGCGCATTAGCGCTCATTTTAGTTGTTGGCTTAAAGTGGCAGTTGCTGGTCGAACTCGCACTTTATGATCCGAACTATGCTGTTATCGCTATTATCGCCAGCCACGGTTTAAGTCGTGTACTTGCAGCCAGTATTATTTTTACCGAAGACTATGTTCGTGAGTCTGATGACTCTAAATCAAAGCCTTTGGCAAATGAGCAAAGTTTAAATGAACTGCTTATTTTAATGACTACAGGGTTAGTGATTCTCTTCACTCTCGATGGTTTTACGGCCATTTGTTTATTGGTGTTATTATCGATTACTCGCTTTCTTACCGTGTTATGGTTCCGTAAACAGATTGGTGGTTATACCGGTGACACATTAGGTGCAGCACAACAAATCAGTGAGATCGTCATTTATACCGCATTATTATTGCTAGGAGCGCATGGATGATTCATTTGGTCATTGGAGGTGCAAGAAGCGGGAAAAGTCGTTATGCAGAGACATTAACGGCTGGTTATTGCAACGTTGATAAGCCAATTTACATTGCTACTGCACAAGCAAAAGACGATGAAATGTTGCTACGAATTGAACACCATCAATCTCAGCGCAATGACTCTCAACTGGATTGGCAGGTTATTGAGTGCCCGCTTGAACTCTCATTATCACTTAATCGCCTACCTGAACGTGCAGTGATTCTCATTGATTGTTTAACCCTATTGTTAACCAATGAGCTCATCAATAATGAAACTCTTTGGCAGCAAAGAAAAACTGAGCTGTTGAGCTTTTTATCACAAACAGAGCAAACCATTGTATTGGTTTCAAACGAAGTTGGTAGCGGTATTGTGCCCCTAGGGGAGCTATCCAGAAAATTTGTAGATGAAGCTGGTTGGTTGAATCAAGCTGTTGCTGCCATGGCTGATAAGGTCACTTTAGTTATTGCTGGGTTGCCAATGGAGTTAAAAGGTGGTCGCTAAAACGCTGATGGTACAAGGGACAACGTCTGATGCAGGAAAGAGCACTTTAGTCGCAGGCCTTTGCAGACTCTTTACGAGGCAAGGCCGTAATGTTGCACCGTTTAAACCCCAAAATATGGCGCTGAACAGTGCGGTGACTGAAGATGGTGGAGAAATTGGTCGTGCTCAAGCACTGCAAGCTGTTGCGGCTAATCAGGCATTAAGAACTGATTTCAACCCGATTCTATTGAAGCCAAGTTCAGATCAACGAGCGCAAGTAATTGTTCATGGCAAAGCTCTCACTTCACTTGAAGCGACTGACTTTTGGGGCAAACAAGGGCTTAGCTATAAAGCCAGAGCAATGAAAGCCGTGCTTGAGTCTTATCAAAGATTAACATCTGAATTTGATTATGTTGTTGTTGAAGGCGCAGGCAGCCCAGCAGAAATTAACCTGAGGGAAGGTGATATTGCGAACATGGGATTTGCTGAAGAAGTAGACTGCCCTGTCATTCTGATTGCTGATATCGATAAAGGCGGGGTGTTTGCACATTTAGTGGGAACGCTCGCACTACTATCTGAATCAGAACAAGCAAGAATAAAAGGTTTTGTGATTAACCGTTTTCGTGGCGACATTAGCTTATTGAAATCCGGTTTAGATTGGCTTGAAGAATATACGGGTAAACCAGTTTTGGGTGTTTTGCCTTATCTTGAAGGGTTACATTTAGATGCAGAAGACGCCATTCCACAACATCAAATTCAGAAACAGCAAACCAAGCTTAAAATCGTAGTGATCGTTTTACCAAGGATCAGCAATCACACTGATTTCGAGCCATTACGGTTACATCCAGAAGTTGAATTCAGTTATGTTCGATTATCCGATAGCTCTGAAGTAATAAATGCAGATGTGATTATTCTTCCTGGAAGTAAAAATGTGATTGAAGATTTAAGGGCTTTGAAGCGTTCTGAGTGGCATGAGGCAATTCAAAGACATTTGCGTTACGGTGGCAAACTGATTGGAATTTGCGGTGGATATCAAATGCTCGGACAAGTTATTGCTGATCCATATGGTGTAGAGGGAAGTATAACTAACGAAGTTGGCTTGGGATATTTACCTGTTACTACAACGCTGAATTCTGAGAAGCACCTTAAGAATGTCACAGGAAACTTGGTAATAGGACAACAAAAGATTGCTGTTCAAGGGTATGAAATCCATTGCGGAGAATCGACATATACAGAATTTTGTCAGCATTCCATCGAGTTAGAGCACCCAAGTGGTAATGTATTTGATGGTGTGATTTCTGATGATAAACAAATTTTAGCGACCTATTTGCACGGCTTATTTGATGCGCCAGATTGCCTAAAAGCCATTTTAGAATGGGCTGGATTAACGTCGGATAAAACTGTCGATATAGATGAAATCCGAGAGCAGCAAATTGAACGGTTAGCAGATGCTTGCGAACAATATATTGATATCGCAAAGGTGTGTGAATTTTAGCGAATCAGTATAATAGTGGAGATGATATGACTCAGGTTTATACTTTCGGTTACAGTCCAGCGGCCATTACTTTACTTGAACATCGTAGTGTTAAAAATGAAGCTGATATTTTTCTTAGCCACCTTACTCCTTCAATGACATTATTGGATGTAGGCTGTGGGCCAGGAAATCTTACCTTAGAATTTGCAGAAAGGTTACATCAGGGTAAAGTATCAGGCGTTGATATCTCCGAAACACAAATAAAGCTTGCTAATGAAAAAGCCAAAATGGGGAACATTAACAATTGTGATTTTCAAGTGGCTAGTATCTTTAGCTTACCATTTGAGGATAACAGTTTTGATGCAATTTGGTGTGCAAACGTATTGCTCAACTTTAAAGAGCAAACTCAAATCAGAAACGAGTTCAAACGTATTTTAAAACCTAACGGCATTCTAGGTTTACTAGAGCAACATTCTGAAGCTAATTTATATTATCCAAAAAATTCAGCGTATGAATTTTTCTATCAAAGCCTCAATCGTGCACTGGAATTTAATGGTGGAGATCCGGATGTGGGTAAACGCTTACCAGAAATATATTCACAAGATGGTTTCGTGATTCAAGAAGCCGCGGCTGTATGCAAGATTGGTTCTCCAGAACACAGAAAAACATTTGGTAAATTTGTCGCTACTTTATGGGCCGAAGCTGAATTTCCAAAGCTTGCCGTTGAACAGGGTTGGCTTTCTAACGAAAAATATCAACGCTTAGCAGAAGCATTAAAAATTGAAGCAACGAAAAGTTCACATTTTTGTGGAAGAGCGGTAGTAAAAATCGTTGCAAAAATAGAAAAGGGGAATCATGTCTGAACAAGATAATAAACATAAGCAACGTCAACAAAAGCTCAAAGAGTCTGTAGATGCAAGAATCGAAGCTGCCCAAGAAGAGAAAGGCATTCTTTTGGTATTAACGGGTAACGGTAAAGGCAAGTCTACTTCTGGGTTTGGCACGGTAGCCAGAGCCGTTGGTCATGGAAAAAAAGCAGCTGTAGTTCAATTTATCAAAGGCACTTGGGAATGCGGCGAACGTAATTTACTCGAAAAAGTTGGCGTTGATTTTTATGTCATGGGAACCGGATTCACGTGGGAAACTCAAGATAAAGAAAAAGACATTGCCGCAGCAACTGAAGCATGGGAATCGGCAGAAAAACTGCTGGCTGATGACTCCATTGATTGTGTGATGCTTGATGAATTGACTTACATGGTGAGTTATCACTACTTGGATGTTGAGCGAGTGGTTAAAGCGCTTAATAATCGCCCTGAAATGCAACATGTCATTATTACGGGGCGAGCTTGTCACCGTAAATTAATTGATTTGGCGGACACCGTAAGTGAAGTTAAGCCGATTAAACATGCGTTCGAAGCAGGCATAAAAGCACAAGTAGGATTTGATTACTGATGAAAAGATTAAAGGGACTTATCTTCTGTTTTATTTTTGCTTTTTTCACGACAAACTCTATAGCTTGGGCTGAGCCTGCAAAGCGAATTATTGCGCTATCTCCCCATGCCGTTGAACAATTATTTGCTATTGGTGCAGGTAACTCAATCATTGCAGCAGTCGATCATGCAGACTTTCCAGAGCAAGCCAAAAAAATTCCATCGATTGGGGGTTACCATGGTATTCAAATTGAACGAGTGCTTGAGTTAAACCCTGATCTCATCGTAGTTTGGGGAAAAGGTAATAAACCTGATGACATCAATCGCTTGAAAAAGTTGGGTTTTACTCTCTATGACAGTAGTCCATCTTCACTTAATGATGTTGCAAATGATCTATTAGAGCTGGGTAAGTTGACTGGCCATGTACAGCAAGCTCAAGCCGTGGCTATGGAGTATCAGGCTCAACTTGCTCAAATTAGAAATGAAAATGCCGGCAAACCCAAAGTAAAAGTTTTTTATCAATTATGGTCAAACCCATTAATGACTGTAGCGAAAAACAGTTGGATTCAGCAGTTGATCTCTGTTTGTAATGGTGACAATGTATTTTATTCTGCAAGCAGTGATTATCCGCAGGTCAGTATCGAAAACGTGCTTTTGGCTGATCCACAAGTTATTCTGCAAAGTAAAGATAAAGGCAATATTCAAGGAATAGATTGGAGCAAATGGCCAAACATTACGGCAGTTAAAAACAAGAAAATTTATCAATTGAATGCAGATTTATTACATCGTCCAACTACAAGAGCAATTGAAGGCGTTAAATTGGTCTGCAGTGTATTAGATAAGGTGAGAAAGAATACATTCATTAAAAATAACAAGGATTCAAAATGACTACCCTACTAATATGTTTATTTATCAGTTTAATACTGCCATATCTTGCAAAAGCCCCCGTAGCCTTTGCTATGGCGAAGCTGGGGAAGTATGACAATCATCACCCAAGAGCTCAGCAGGCAGAATTAAAAGGTTTTGGTGCCCGAGCATTAGCTGCACATCAAAATGCATTTGAGTCATTAATCGTTTTTTCAGTTGCAGCATTAACGGCTATTTCGACCGACAATGTTAACGATACGGTGGTTACTTTAGCAATGGTTCACGTTGGTGCTCGCATTGTATATCACCTTCTTTATTTACTTGATTATGCATCGTTAAGATCACTATCATGGTTTATTGCGATTGGTTCAGCAGTTGGAATTTTTTTGCAGACGCTATAGTCGAAAAAGGGAGATAAACTCTCCCTTATAATGCTCAAAGCTATTTCATATTAAATGTCACATACTTGTTTTTACATCTAAAATTATATGTGCTCCAAATCGGTTGCATGTCGTCGTCACTAATTACTGCTGTTTTAATGATTACTTTTGAGTGAGTCGCTCCGACTTCCAGGAATCTAATTACGTTTAACTCTTTTGCATCAGAAGTGTAAACAAGGCTGTCATTACTAAAGTGATAGACATCTCTAGGAATACCATTAGTATCTAGTCGCATTTTTGAACCATCAGATGTAGAAAAGAAAGCGCTTCGGAAGCTAACATTATAAGGACTTTCATCGCCAAACAACCTGCAGTGACCTAAGTCAGCGTTGAGACTTCCATGGTATCCCATCTCAAGTCCTTTAAAGGCGGTGAGTTTATGAGCTGGAAGTATAGGTATTTGGTGTCCAGCTTTTGGTGGCAAAATTGGTGCAGCTGGAACTGCTGGTATTGGTTTCGCTGGTTGTAGTTTATGTGCTGGTATTGTATTTGAACCAAAATTTGACTCAGGTTGGGAGTTTTCAGCTTGAGCTGCGATGGCTGTAGTTGCTAAAGCGATTGTTACAGCTGCGGTGACTATGCGTTTCAACATCATTTATCTCCTTAGAGATTGAAGGGAGACTGTTACTTCTATACCTTAAAATTACTCCTACCCTCAATATTACAATCCATTACTTACCTAACCAAAGTGGTATTAAGTGACAGCCTGATTCGTCATTTTTAATACAATCATGCACAGAGCAGAAAGTACTTTATGTAATAAGATATAATATTGATTAAACATGTGGGGTAGATTTAAAGAACAATAATTGATTTAACATTAGGGTCTGTTGATCTTTCGTGATTGTTTTTGCAGCAATAAATTGGTTATTTTATGCAAGGCGGCGCTTGTGCGGTTTGGTTATTACCGACATATAAAACTGTCGTTACTTCGTTTCCAAATAAACAAGCGATAACGCAGTACTTTTTATTTTGAAAGGGCGACCAATTTTTGCTTTCTCTTTTTTCGATGCTTTTTAGCGTTCACTGTTCTGTGTTGTGACCAGCTCACTTAGATGACTAAGCTTCACTGCTCACGCCTTGAACAGGTAAACGCTAAAATAGCACAAAATTTAATCCTGAAAGGTCAACAGACCCTAGCTTGAATGAGTTACTTATATTAACGATGCTCTCATTACTATGGTAATAAGCTTCTCGACGGTTTCTTTCAGGTTCAAATTCAACCTTTGAGTTTTTGCAATCAAGAAGGTGTGCTCAAAAAACGATCGGTAATATCTTTGTCACTAAAATATATCTGGCACTAAAAATATCATGGCATGAGTTGATCATGAAGTTAATGACTGAGTGGATACTTTAGTTTTTCTTGCTTAACTTTAATTAATTTATCTTGTGTGGACACTTTAATCGTTCGGACACTTTTCAGTGTCCACGGACACTGACCGAATTCAATTATAAATTCACTTCACATGTAATATGTTGTTTTTATTACACATTTAATGTTGGCATGTCTTCTGCTTTTCTAGATGTATATACGATAAATTGGATAGCAAAAATGATAAAGGACACAAGCGGGCAGGATGTAACAATTCAGCCGAAGACTACGACTCAATATAAAAAGCCATTAATAGTTACCAGTATTTTCTTTATTATCAGCTTGATCGCTTGGTTTATCTTTAGTGGTGAATCAGCATCTAAGTCAGTTCAACAATCCGATTTACGTTTATCTACCGTAACCCGTGGCACATTAATCAGAGATATTGCAGCGACAGGTAAAATTGTTGCTGCTAACGCTCCAGTTTTGTACTCAACCGAAGAGGGTATCGTTACCCTTGAGAAGAGCCCAGGTGACTCAGTGTCCAAGGGTGAGATTCTTGCCATTATAAAAAGCCCTAACCTGCAAAGTCGTTTACAACAACAGCAAGCATTGCTTGCAGGTATGCAAAGCGAATTAGAGCGTGCAAAACTGGATGCAAGGCGTGATCAACTCACTGCAAATCGCAGTCTAGATATGGCAAAAGTTGAACTGTCCGCAGCGGACAGAGAGAGTCGCCGCAGTGATTTACTGATTGAAGACAATCTTATTTCTAAAATTGATTTTGAGAAAAGTAAGGACGACTTAGAAAAAGCAAAACTGTCTCATGCTCATGCGGAAAAAGAAGCTGAACTGATGGAAGACCGTTTGGCTTTTGAGGTTAAAAATAAAACTTTAGAAGTGGATAGACAGGCGCTAGTCGTTTCAGAACTCGAACGTCAGCTTGCAGATCTTGAAATAAAAGCGCCTGTTGACGGCATTATTGGTAACTGGTTAGTAGAACAAAAGGCACGTATTGCAGCTAGCCAGCCAGTATTGACGGTTGTTGACCTAAGTGCTTTCGAAGCTGAGCTTTCGGTTTCTGAATCTTATGCCGATGAGCTTGGTTTAGGCATGGATGTTGAGCTTAATATTGCGGGCAGCAAAATGATGGGTAAGTTGTCGTCCATTTCTCCTGAAGTGCGTAATCGTGAAGTTACAACCCGTGTCCGATTCGACCACAATCAAGCCATTAAACTTCGTCAAAATCAGCGTCTGTCAGCTCGAGTGTTATTAGAGAACCGTCCAAATGTATTGATGGTCAAGAAAGGCGCATTTATCAATTCAACGGGTGGGCGTTACACCTACAAAGTTGAAGACGAGTTAGCGAAACAAATTCCAATCAAATTAGGTGCTCGTAGCATGAGCCACATCGAAGTGATGTCAGGCGCTAAAGAAGGTGATGTATGGATAGTGTCCGATTTAGAAAGTTTCAAAAACGCTGAAACACTTCGTGTCAGACAGTAAAGCATACCCAAAGGATATTGTTATGAAAGAGAAGCTTATTAGTCTTATTGCACTCGGAGTACTTGCTTTAGCTCTTGATTCAGCACTTCCAGACTTTAACAACTGGTTTGCCTTTGGGGCGAATGCCGTAGAACTTACTGAGCTAGTCAGTGAAACCACAAGTTTGAATGTTTTTGTTTACTCAATTATCGAATTTATATTTTAAAGAAAGGATACCCCTATGTTGTCAATGAAGAAAATCAACAAAGTATTTAAAACGGATTTAGTAGAAACTCATGCATTGAGAGAGTTTGACCTACATGTTAAAGAGGGCGAATTTGTGTCGGTCACAGGGCCGTCCGGTTCAGGTAAAACCACCTTTCTAAATATTGCAGGTTTACTAGAGTCGTTTACTGATGGCGAGTTTTTGCTGGACGGCATTGATGTTGCCAAACTGAACGATAATAAACTGGCAAAAATTCGTAACGAGAAAATTGGTTTTATTTTCCAAGGGTTTAATCTCATCCCTGATCTTAATCTAGCTGAAAATGTAGAAGTGCCATTGAGGTATCGCGGTGTGAGTAGTGCAGAGCGTAAACAACGAGTGAATGATGCACTCGAAAAAGTCGGCTTAGCCTCCCGCCAGAAACATCTTCCATCACAACTTTCTGGTGGACAACAACAACGTGTCGCTATTGCAAGGGCGCTAGCGGGGAATCCTCGTTTCCTTCTGGCTGATGAACCAACAGGTAATTTAGACAGTTTAATGGCTCGTCAAGTGATGGAGCTCTTGGAAGAAATTAACCAGCAAGGAACTACCATCATAATGGTAACGCACGATCCTGAGTTAGCTCGCCGTGCTCAGCGCAATATTCAAATTGTGGATGGACAAGTGTGTGATTTCACCATGTATCAGCCACATGCTGAAGCGGTTGCAGAAGAAAAAAATGATGCATTAGAAGAAGCAACGGCTTAAGGAGCAGAGCATGTTTTTACATTATTTAGACTTAGCATGGCGAAGCATACGCAAAACCCCAGGGTTATCTCTATTGATGATCTTCGCTATTGCCATTGGTATTGGTATCACTATTACCACATTAAACGTTTACAAAATGATGGCGCATAACCCTGCAGGAGAAAAAAGCACTCAATTACTGAGAGTTCAACTTTGGAGCCAAGGGCCTAACTCTTGGGAAAAGATACCGCCGCTTTTGGCTTATCAAGATATTCAGAACTTAAGGAACATTAAGCCTCAAGTGAGGCAAACCGCCATGCATGGTACTGGTGGCGTGGTGCAAACCGATGATCCTAAGCAAGATGCATTTATGCAAAGTATTCGCTCAGTAGATCGTGATTTTTTTGAAATGTTTGAGGTGCCATTCCTCTATGGTACTACATGGAATGCTGATGTAGATGTTAATGCGGCTTATCACGTTGTTATCGCAGATGAATTAAATCAAAAATTATTTGGCGGTGGCGATAATGTCGGTAAGACGGTCTATGTGAATAAAAAACCTTATCAAATCGTCGGAATCATTGGTGATTGGAATCCGCAGCCTAAGTACTATGATGTCAGCAATGGTGCATTTAATGATGCGGAGCTCATGTTTATGCCGTTCTCATTATTGCCGGTTGAAGAGCAAGATACCTGGGGCAACACCAATGGCTGGAAATACGAAAAGCTAGATACGTTTCAAGACAGAATCAACTCAGAAAAAACATGGACTATGTTTTGGGCGGAACTCAATACGCCTGAGCAAGTTGAAGAATACAAAAGGCAGCTTGTTGGTTATGTAGAACAACAAAAAGCATTAGGCCGATTCACTGATGATAAAACGCCAGAGGAATCAGTGAGACTTTCAAACGTTGAAGAGTGGTTAGAGTTAAGGCAAGTAGTTGAAGAGGATAATAAAATCTTAGTCGGTCTTGGTTTTCTATTCCTTTCGGTATGTCTGGTTAACATTCTAGGTTTGTTACTGACCAAATTCTTAAAGCGAGCACCTGAAGTAGGCGTCCGTAGAGCTATTGGTGCTGGTCGCAGACAAATATTCAGTCAATATATGGTTGAAGTTGGTGTCATTGGGCTCTTTGGTGGTGCAATAGGTCTGCTGTTGGCATGGGGTTCACTTATAGTGCTTGGCGATAAGTTTGGCACCGACGCAGCGTTAACTCAATTAGATAACAGTATGTGGATAATTACCCCTGTTATTGCGGTTGGTACGGCATTATTAGCGGGCATTTATCCTGCTTGGGTAGTGTGTCGAACAAAACCTAGTGTATATCTGAAGAGCCAATAAGGAGGGCGCCGATATGTTACATATTAAACCGATTATAAGCAGTTTATTACGCAGTAAGAGTGGTCCTGTTTTATTGTTCATTCAGATGGTGCTTTCAGTAGCGATCATTGCTAATGCGAGTTTTATCATCAATGAAAGATTGAAATTGATGAGCCGTGAATCTGGCATCGATGAAGCTCAGGTTTTAGCTTTTCGAGTGAATAATTTCGATGATGCAATGGACCCTATTGTGCAAAACAAACGTGACATGCAGTTAATGCGTGATTTACCAAACGTCATCAGTGTCACCTCAACCAATATGTTTCCACTCAGTGGCGGAGGTTGGTCTACTGGACTGCTTGACAAGCCTGATCCTGATGCCGAAGGAGTAAGGCGTACACCGCAATCTGCACAGTATATGGCTGGTCCTGATTTTGTAAAAACTCTTGGATTAAAAGTAATTGAAGGTCGTGATTTTTACCCTGAAGAAGTTTTGAATGATCGTTACTCAACCAGCTTAAAAGTGCTCGTTACCAAAACGATTGCCGATGCATTTTGGGACGGAGAATCAGCGGTAGGCAAGATTTTATACCACGGGAACGAAAACCCAATTGAGGTAATTGGTGTCGTTGATAAGTTACAAGGTGCTTGGGTGCATTCTGATCAGCTAAATAACAGCATTTTGTTTAATCAGGATTATGCCAGTATGAATAGCAATGGTATGTATATGGTACGTGCAAATTCAGCAGACATTCCTGAACTTAAACAGCAAATTAAAGATGTATTGCTAGCAGAAAACCCTGAGCGTGTATTTCCAAACTTTACGACGATTAAAGAGTATAGGGAGAGGTCTTATCAAAATGATGCCTTAATGGTCAGTATTCTAACAATCGTAATTGCATTGTTATTACTGGTAAGTGCCTTAGGTTTGTCAGGTATGGTGATGTTTAATGTTCAACGTCGTACTAAGCAAATAGGTACACGCCGAGCGTTAGGAGCGAGAAAAATTGATATCATCAACCAGTTCCTTATTGAAAACTATCTAATTTGTTTGTCGGCAGGGATATTAGGTGGTTTGTTAGCGGTTCAACTTGGGCGCCAATTGATGAAGCATTATGATCTACCAATGTTGGATATTAGTTATGCATTTGCTACAGTGTTTGGATTATTTATCGTAACCACGATTGCAGTACTTCTGCCTGCGAGAAAAGCGGCAAGTATTTCACCTGCAACTGCAACTCGAAGCGTATAAGTTTTATATTCGGTGCTGGCGTCCGCCAGCGCCAAATCGCAAAGGAAAAATCATAAACACATGGATAATGTACTGGTTGTCGACGATAACGTTGCAATTTGCCAAGCATTAGCGTTAATGCTTGAACTCAATGGTTATCATGCCCTTTATTGTCATACAGAATCAGATGCAAAAGACATTGTTGCACAGCAAGATATTTCTCTTGTGATTCAAGATATGAACTTCAGCGCTGACACCACATCAGGTACTGAAGGCAAGCGTTTGTTCTTTGCTCTTCGAGAAACCCAGCCAGATTTACCTATCATTTTGATCACCGCATGGACTCAACTAGAAATGGCGGTCGAGTTAGTGAAACAAGGCCGTGCAGATTATATGTCTAAGCCTTGGGATGATGATAAGCTACTGACTAGTATTGGTAATTTGATTTCTTTGCATAAGTTGACTCAATCAAATAAGAAGTTAGTGAAAGCAGAAACTGAACGCAATGTTGCTATTGCTGATGCTGATTTATGCGGTTTGGTTTATGCCAGTGGCACCATGCAACGGACAGTAGATCTTACATTGCAACTAGCCAATTCAGATGTATCCGTTTTAGTGACAGGCCCCAATGGTGCAGGTAAAGATAAAATTGCCGATATCCTCCATGCGAACTCTCCACTCAAAGGTAAGCCGCTTATAAAAGTGAATATTGGTGCACTACCCAGTGAGCTAATGGAGGCCGAGTTATTTGGTGCAGAAGCGGGGGCGTTTACTGGGGCAACAAAAGCCCGAGTTGGTCGTTTTGAAGCCGCCAATGGTGGGACGCTGTTTCTTGATGAAATCGGTAATTTGCCGCTATCAGGCCAAGTAAAATTATTGCGAGTACTGCAAACAGGTGAATATGAGCGTTTAGGCAGTAGCCAAACTCATAAATGCAACGTGAGAGTGATCAGTGCTACCAATGCTGATTTAAAAGCAGATATTACTGAAGGGACGTTCAGGGAAGATTTATATTATCGACTCAATGTTATTGAGCTCAAAGTGCCTGCGCTTTGCGACAGAGTAGATGATATTGTGCCATTAACTCAGCACTTTATTGGCCCTGAGTTCAGTCTGTCAAAAACGACTCAAAAAGCACTAACTTCATATTTATGGCCAGGTAATGTTCGTGAATTACAAAATGCATGTAAACGTGCAGTGTTGTTAGCAAGGGAGAATAAATTAACCGCAGTAGACTTTGGGTTATCAGATGCCGTTGACGAGATCAGAGTCTCAGCGCCAAATAATGACGATATCAGTAAAGATGAGATAGTTGCTGCGATGAAAGCGCATGATGGTGTCATTGCCAGAGTCGCAAAATCTGTTGGTTTAAGTCGTCAAGCACTATATCGCCGTCTGGATAAGTTTGGGATCGCTCGCTAATGTTGTCTTTCAAACAAAAACTTTCTCTCAACACCGGCCTTTGTGTTGGCCTGAGTGCTGTAGCTATCTACTTCATACTAAACTGGAGTCAACAACCCGAAACATGGTGGCAAACTGCCAAAGAGTGGCTCGGATTTGACGTAGTTTGGTTGTGTATCGCACTCATTACGATGGGTTCTGTCAATATTGTTAGTTGGTTAAATAAAGGTCTTACGGACAGTTTACAAGCCATTGAAGTTGGATTGCTTAACTTCAAAGATAATGACTTTAGCGTGAGTTTACCGAAAACCAAACAATCAGAAATCAGCCATCTGGTTGAGCTTTTCAATGATGTGTCTGAGATCCTGCGAGAAGAGAAGCAATACATATATCAGCGTGAATTACTGCTCGATAAAGTAATTCAAAGCTCACCGAATGTTATGCTGCTGTTTAACCCAAAACAACAGATCATTTACGCTAACGATGCTGCACGACACTTGTTTAATGACGGCAAACATATTGCCGGGCGCTTTTTACCAGAATTACTCAACAATATTGATGAAGAGTTAGCGGATAACATAAAAAACAAGCGTGAAGGCTTGTTTACTTCAGCTGGTGGACAATCAGAAAGCTGGCATATCAGTTGCGGTACTTTTGCACTCAATAATCAGAAACATGATTTACTGCTTATTAAGCAAATGACCAAAGAACTGAATCGACAAGAAGTTGCGGTCTGGAAAAAAGTAATTCGGTTGATCAGCCACGAGTTAAATAATTCATTAGCGCCAATTTCATCAATGGTGAATTCAGGAAGAAAATTAACAAAAGACACGTCTTCTCCACAGTTGGAGTTAATTTTTAATACGATTGAAAGTCGTTGTGATCATTTGAATCAATTTATTTTTAACTATGCACGATTTGCGAAATTACCATTACCGCAAAAGTCTTCCGTCAGTTGGGAAATAATAACGCAGCAACTGGCACAACATTATCCATTTTCATTAGATGGAGAGTTACCCTCACAACCGGGCTTTTTTGATCATATCCAATTAGAGCAAGTACTGTTGAACTTATTGAAAAATGCTCACGAGTCAGGCTCTGAAGTTGAAAACATCTCTATGAAAGTCGCTTCAATCACGCTAAAAGGTAAGCTTGGTTGTTTAATTGAAGTCAGTGATAAAGGTATGGGGATGTCTGCTGAAGTGATGCAACAAGCATTACTCCCTTTCTACTCAACGAAACAGACAGGAACAGGGCTTGGTTTGCCACTTTGTCGTGAGATCATTGAAGCCCACGATGGCCAGATTAGCTTGCATCATCGGCAGCCTGCCGGGCTTACGGTACAAGTTTGGCTGCCAAGATAATGCTGATTTAACCTGAGTCTTTGCGTGGACGAACAAAGCCATTGATTACTGATGATGTTCACGTAAAGACTCAGGTTAGCTCAATGTGGAGTTATCTTAAAAAGAACTTGAAAAGAAACTGTTGGATTTTGGTACCGTAAGGCGGGTGGATAAATTTGCCTGCATCAAACCAGCCTTTTTTTAGAACCGTTTTAGCATGACTGAATGTTTGAAAGCCTTCAAAACCATGATAGTGACCCATACCTGATGGCCCAATTCCACCAAAAGGTGCATCATCGGCTGCAACATGCATTACAGTATCATTGATGCAAACACCACCAGAATGTGTGTTTGACAGTATATTTTGTTGGGTTGAATTCTCAAAACTCATGATATAAAGCGCAAGTGGTCTTGGGTGGTCGTTGATATAACTGATCGCCTCGTCCAGTTGGTCATAACCTACGATTGGTAAAATAGGTCCAAAGATTTCTTCTTGCATTACTTTCATATCATCGGTGGTATTGAGGATAAGCTGAGTGGCAAACTTTTTCTGCTCACCAATGTCTTCGCCTGAAGCAGAAATGATTTTGGCACTTTTAGATTTAGCATCATCAAGCAAGCTTTTTAAACGGTCAAATTGGCGTTGATTGATGATAGCGCCATAATCGTTATTACCCTCGACTTTCTGATACATACTCTGAAATTTAGCTTTATACGCAGCAACGAAGTCGTCGATTTTGTTATTAGGACAAAGTACATAATCTGGAGAAACGCAAATTTGCCCAGCATTTAAACATTTGCCATAAATTAAACGTTCGACAGCTGTTGCGATATCAATATCGCCAGCTATCACCACGGGAGATTTTCCGCCAAGCTCAAGCGTAACAGGGGTTAAGTTTTCGGAAGCCGCTTTCATAACGTGCTTGCCAACGCCTGTAGAACCAGTGAACATTAAGTGATGGAATGGAAGAGAAGAAAACGTTGCGGCCACTTCAGCTTCACCTTCAATAATAACGACTTCGTCTTCAGAAAAAACATCATTGAGCATCAATTTTATTGCTGCGTTCGTATTTGGCGTAAACTCTGACAGCTTTAACATCACTTTATTGCCAGCAGCGACAGCAGTCGCAAGGGGAGCAAGCGCAAGCATAATAGGGAAGTTCCAAGGCACGATGACACCAATAACGCCTTTGGGTTGATAGTAAACTTTCAAACTTGCAGGTGCTAATGCCATACCCACATGACGTCGTTGTGGTTTCATCCACTTCTTTAGGCGTTTTAATGTGTAATTGATGTGGTTAATGCTTGGGAGAATATCACCAATAATGGTGTCGTCTCTTGAACGTCCATTATAGTCGGCATCAACTGCAGAGATAAGTTTGTCTTGGTGCTTCAAGATGGCTTGTTTTAATCTTGTTAGACTGTCACTGCGTGATTGCTGTTCAGGATAAGGATTGCGATCAAAGTGGGTACAAAGAGTGGTAAAAGCCTTTTGTAGGTGAGCTTTTTGTTGTTCAATATTCTCGCTCATTAGATGTCCTTGTCATTATCTTTTATCATTATTAGCACTTTAATCTATCATACTTTCAGTGTCGCAGTTATTCGTTAACGAATAACTTAAAAAGGCTATGTTATTCTGAAAAGACCTTAGCTAATTTGATAAAGATTTAATGAGAGGACTAAATATGAAGTTCAATCATATCGGTATTCCAACAACGGATAACTTTGAAGGCGAGATTGATTTAGCGCATTTAAAGATGACGGTTTCAGACCATCAAAATAATCCTTTTGGGATCCAGTGGCAACGATATTGGCAAGATGCACCTTATCCAGAATTGGTAAAAACTGTCCCACATGTGGCATTTGTTGTTAATGATTTGTCTGTAGCAATAAAAGATCAGAAAGTGATCATAAAACCTAATTCGCCAAGTGAAGATCTCATGGTTGCTTTCATTGAAGTTAACGGTGCACCAGTTGAGCTTATGGAATATAAAAATAAGGAAAAGAATTAAGAAGTGGTGCCCGAACCCGGAATCGAACCAGGGACACGAGGATTTTCAATCCTCTGCTCTACCGACTGAGCTATTCGGGCAACGGCGGCAATTAAACGGGTTTTCAGCATTAGAGTCAATAGTTTTTTTTATTTATCTAGAAAACTTAGTGTGTTTGGTGAAAAAAAAGGCTCTCATCAAGTTATTCTGTTAAGGAGAGATCAATGGCTCGATATAAGGCTTCATCAAATTAGGTTTTCGACACGCCTTAAAGTTTTCCTTTGTTACCTGTTTTAAATGCTCTGGTGTTATATCGTGCGAATTATATTGTAACTCTAACTTAGGGAAGTAGTTTGCACCTAACCTCAGATATTTTCTAACTCCAGGTCTCGAAGCTGGAACCCAGCCAAAAGTGTCTCTAGGTATTTTCGCACAAGGTTTTAAATAGATTAATATTGCATTTTCGTGTGTCAGAGAAATTCCTGTAAAAGGACATTTATGATGGAAGCCTTCTGTGATATCAGCTGAGACAAAATTCATATTCGAGTCAGCGCATGGAATTTTATTGTACATATAGTCGACGAGTGCTTTTACTCTTCTATCAGAACCTTCAGAGGCCAATAACTTACCTATGTTTGTCTTAATTTTACCAAAGGCTGTTGCTGGTGCTTCAGTCGTTTCATTATTTAGTGTTAAAAAAACGAATTCATCAGTGATTTCGTCGTTACTATTAGTGGAACTGTTGGCAGTACAACCTTCTTTAAAATTTGTTGCAGAAGGGAGGGAATCAAAATGCTGAACAGGTAGTTTAGCACTACTATTTAAGTCAGTTTCGACTTTAGTTTTGGGCGTAACAACCGTTTCTTGTCGCTCTGTGCTTTCAGCCTCGCCAGTTGTCTTTCCTTGTTCTCTATTAACTAATCCATTGGCAATATCGATTTTAGGCTGAGTATCATCGAAAGCTGAATCACCAAAAAGAGGATTAATAAATTCAACTCCTTTATCTGGGACGGTTACAGCTTGTGACTCAGATGAACTACTTGTTTTTTTTGACTGAATTATCGTGAGGCATTCTTCCTCGAGAACCTCTTTTACGAGCTCACAATTCTTTTTGGTGTAAAGCTTAATTTGATTTGTTCTCTTTTTAATCGTCGATTCAAGCCTATTCTCATATTCTTTCTCTGACTTAAAGTCGTCTTTTTTAGGTAGTTTTAGTAAATTGGGTACTTGCCTATTAATTTCTTTTAAATCAACATGTTGTTCGATGCGCCAATATTCAGAAACAGGAAGTCGAGTTCGGACTTGTTGAAAGCGAAAAGTTTTATTATCGAAAGTAAGAGTTGGATTTGTCGGGTCATCCCATAGCTGTTTTGCTAAAAGTTCTTTAGTGCCTAGATGATTAGGAGTGACTGAAGGAGCTGAAGCAAGCTTCTCTGACATGAGTTAAGTTACAATAAAATTGAATGTGACTTTAGTTTAAATGATGGGATAAGAAAGAGTGGTTAAACTTCATTCATCTTGAGTTTTAAAAAGAAAGCGGAGATAACACTCCGCTTCACTACTCTAATTAACCAAATCATTTTTTGGATAGTTAGCTCTCATAACCATCAAAACATGATCTTTTAGCTTCTTCTGGCCTAGTTCTCCATAGGCTTCAGCCATAATCTCTAACGCTTTCTCAGTTGATGGCGTACCTGAAAATGACTCTAGTACATACTGAGCACGACTAGCCGCTGCGCTCCAAGCATTCATTTTTATATAATACTCAGCAACGTGAATAGAGTAACGAGCAAGGCGATCTTTAATTGATTGCATACGTTGCTTCGCATCTGAAGCATATTTGCTGTTTGGAAATTGCTTAATTAATTTAGAGAAATCCTGGAAAGCATCTTCAGAGTGAGTGGGATCTCTGTCTGTTCTGTCAATGCTTAACAAGTCATGAAACAGGTACTCATCGGCCTGCATATTAACGAGTCCACGCATAAAATAAACATAATCTACGTTTTTATGTGTTGGATTTAAGCGAATAAAACGGTCAATATTGGCCAATGCGTTAGCCGTATCGTCTTGCTTGTAATAAGCAAAAATCAAATCGAGTTGCACTTGAGTTTTATATGCACCGAATGGATAACGAGAGTCTAATGCTTCAAGTAATCGAGTGGCTTTACCGTAGTTACCTAATTCCATTGATGTTCTTGCTTGAGAGTACAAGGATTCAGGTGACGATTTAGGTACATCAAGTCGTTTGTCAGGGCTGCTACTACACGCACTAATGGCTAATGATAACAGGGCTAGGGCAATACCTTTTGAAACTCTATTCATACTTGAATTCAATTCTTTTTAAGTTGTAGTTAAGAATTTTTCCATTTCACGATAAAATGGAGGTTATCCGATTGTAACAGAGATACCGGATTTACTTCAAAGTGTCCAGATAATCATTATCTTGCCAATGATGTACAGGTATCCCAACTTATTGACCCGAAAAGCGGGTTAAGGTTCCTATGGCTCAAGAGATTAATCTAAAAAGTGAGATCAACGCAACTCAATCTGGTTTGAGATTAGATCAAGCGTTAGCAGAATTGTTCCCTGATTACTCACGTACTCGCATAAAAGAATGGATTTTATCTGGCGCAGTAACGATCGATGGCGAAGTGATTGATAAACCAAGAGTGAAAGTGCTTGAAACTCAGAAAGTCGCTGTTGTCACAGAAATTCAGGAAGAAGTTACTGCAGAAGCTCAACAAATTGATTTAGATATCATCTATGAGGATGATGATATTTTAGTGATAAATAAACAAGCTGGCCTAGTGGTTCATCCTGGCGCAGGTAATGCTGATGGCACGCTGATGAATGCTCTTTTGCATCACTGTCCGAACATTGAACATGTGCCAAGAGCAGGTATCGTGCACCGTTTAGATAAAGACACAACAGGTTTAATGATTGTGGCAAAAACGGTTGAAGCACAAACGCACTTGGTTACTTCACTTCAGGCTCGTGAAATTACTCGTGAGTATGAGGCTGTAGCCATTGGTACTATGACAGCTGGTGGTAATGTCGATCAACCGATTGGTCGTCACCAAACTAAACGTACCCATATGGCTGTTGTTCCAAACGGAAAGCCTGCAGTTACTCATTATCGAGTTGCTGAAAAATTTCGTGCACATACTCGCTTACGTTTGCGTTTGGAAACGGGTCGTACTCATCAAATCCGTGTTCATATGGCTTATATCGGTCATATTCTTGTTGGTGATCCTGTGTATGGAGGACGTCCACGTTTACCAAAAGCCGCATCAGCAGAGTTTATTGAAACCTTGAAAGCATTTAAACGCCAAGCTCTGCATGCAGTAAGGCTTGAGTTGTATCATCCAATTACGGGAATGTTGATGTCATGGACTGCGCCCGTACCTGAAGATATGCAGAAACTAACTAAAGCGTTAAGAAAGGACACTGAGCAAAATCCAGCTGACTATTAACGCATAGAGAATATTATGTTTAAACACGATTGGCCTGTACCTAAAAATGTCAATATTGCTTTTACCGACCGTCACGGTGGAATAAGCAAAGCGCCTTATGACAGCCTGAACCTTGGCTTGCATGTTGGTGATCTTGACGCTGACGTATTGGCTAATCGTGCCTCTCTAAAACAACAACTTGATTTACCTGCAGAACCATTCTGGTTAGAACAAGTGCATGGCGTTGATGTTATCGATTTATCCAATGCTCAAGATAACAAAGCTGATGGCAGTTACAGTAATCAAGTCAGTGCAGTTTGTGCAGTGATGACCGCTGATTGTCTTCCTGTATTGTTATGCAATAAAGCCGGAACTGAAGTTGCTGCTTTACATGCTGGCTGGCGTGGGCTATGTAACGGTGTGATTGAGGCGGGTGTTGAAAAGTTTCAATCTAAGGGCTGTGAACTCATGGCTTATCTTGGGCCCGCCATTGGTCCAAATGCTTTTGAGGTTGGAGTAGAAGTTCGAGAAGCCTTTCTTGAACAAAACCCACAAGCTAATGCATATTTCAAATCATCAGGCGAAAAATACTTAGCAGAT
This sequence comes from Parashewanella sp. 2304DJ23-3, assembly GCF_056591695.1. Taxonomy (NCBI): domain Bacteria; kingdom Pseudomonadati; phylum Pseudomonadota; class Gammaproteobacteria; order Alteromonadales; family Shewanellaceae; genus Parashewanella; species Parashewanella sp. 2304DJ23-3. The sequence continues at coordinate 386,971 of NZ_JBWQOH010000002.1, read as the reverse complement.
ATTTATGGCTTAGCCATTCAAAGGCTCAATCAACTTGGCATTTTAGAGGTATGTTCAGCAAATGAATGTACTGTTTCTAATTCAAACTACTTCTCTTATCGACGGAATAATAAAACTGGACGTCAGGCATCATTGATTTGGCTTATAGAATGATTTTAAATTATTAACTTTGGTTAAATCTAAAATTAACAATAATTAACTGAACAATGTTCTAAATCCGCATTAGGATACTTCAATCAATGCTTATTCAATGAGTTAGATTATTGAGGTGAATTCTATGCTGAGTGAAGTGAATCCAGCTTTTGCACATTTTGATTTAACTCTCTCCCAAGCTCGTAAAGATAGTATTACTTCTGAGACTGATGCTTCTCCTTTAGTAGGAGAATTAGGTATTAGTATGGTGGAAGATCTGTTTAACAAGCTATCTAATAAAGAAAAAGCTGTCCTATATCCAAAGCTAGATATTGGTTTATATTTAGATTCACCTGAATTGTGTGCTGCAAGAGTGTGGTTAACTGATGAGAGTTCTTCAGAAACTAAAACTCTACGAGATTTATCTCGAGCCTTGTTAGAAGGAGGTCTTAGCCACTTAGCAGTTGAACTGCAAAAAGAATATCCAGCAATTTCTTCAACGGTTGAACTGAAGCAACCTAAAACAGGGAAAAGATTAAATTACGAACGAGTAGTTTCCAAGTTGGATTCAGATGAGATGAATGGTACACATAGTCGATTTCATAATAGAAGGCACAGTTGGTCTCAAGGAACTATAAAAGAACATAAATTAGTGCCAATAGTCAGAGGATTATGTGTTCATTGGGTTGACTCCATTACTGAGGAACCTGAAAGCATAGCTAATGGTACTTTGGTCAATCAAGGTTCGGTACGTAAAACCTCAGCACCCCAATTAAGTCCAACAGAACCTCTAATGCAAGTCTTTAGTGAAACTCAAGAAGCACCAAAATTGCAGGACTCTTTAGCTGAAGAAAATAAGGTCTATTGGATGAAGTTAAAACCAATTAGCTCAGGTGGAAAAAGAATGTTTTGGGCATCGAGAACTCCAGTGAAAGGCGATAATTTTCATCGAATGGATTCTGTAAGAGTACAAAAAGAGTGGAGAGCGTTCCAAGAGAGTAAAGTAAAATGGAATAAACGAATTGATTATTTTGAAAAGGATACGATAGATCAGTTGCTTGAAGAACTTTCCTATCAAAGTGTTCTTAAGTTAACCGAACAGTTAGAGCTATCTTCAGGCCGAAAATTTATTGAACTGGGGAAACAATTATCAATGTTAAGCCTTGAAGAAACCATAGAGCAAAAACAACAACAAGGTATCAAGGCGCATTCCTTTTTTTGTTCTCTTATCATATTGAAAGGAAATTCAGTTACTCCTCAGCAATTGACTGATGCGTTAGTTAAAATCAATGAGCCTATTTTCGTAAAAAGAATGATGACTTTTTATGGGCAAAATCTAAAAAATTAATGTATTTATTTTTTTAAAGGTAAGGATCGTTTATATGGCTTCTAATGTACCAAATGTGCAAAGTGGTGTAGGTTGTTTTTATGATGTTTCTCACCTTCAAAAGTATCAGCTGCCAAGTCAAATTGAAAAGGAAATTTCTGACTCACCTCTAACACTTAATGATTGGCCTGATGTTGCGATGGTTTTTAGTCAACTAACGAAAGGTGATATTGCAGAGCTTATTAATTTACATTCTAAACAATTAAGCACAATGAATTCACTCGGTGCATTCAATGATGAGGAGTTTGCGTACCATTATATAAATGCAATTAAAGAGTCAGGAACTACCCCTAGCATGAGAACCCTTGCAAAAGATTTAGCTGAACTAGGCGAAAGGGGGCAAACTGAGCGAATAATTCGTTTATTCCCTGCAAATGAGCCAACATCATTAATAGAGTGTGCAAAGAGTGGTGTAATAAAATCATCTGACTTTCAAGATGTTAAAGGTCTTGCAGATGGAGTTTCAATCTTAGAAGGCGAGAGGTTTAGGATTCTTGCAGGCTATTTGGGAATTCCTTTAGTAAGATTGAGAGGCGTTCAAACTGCGCAACAACTTTCAGAACTCATCATTTCCTACTCTGAAGAGAGAGAAGAGCAAAACATTTCTTGGCAGCAAATGCTTGAAGCGACTCATAAAGTAGGGTTAATCGATGAACAAGAATATTCACCTAAGATGCGATTAGCAGTAAATGAAAAATTAAAAGATCGAAGAGGGCTTTTAAATCTAAAAGAAAACAAAAGTTTTGCATCTCAACAGAAATGGGTTTTAGATGATGAAACGCTCCCTGTTACTAAAAAATATTCGACCAAAATTGTACCTCAGGCTTCAAACCCCTTTTCTCCACAAAAAGAGTTATTGTTTGATAGTGAAGAATTAACTCCACAAGCTGAAGGAAGTAATTTAAGTAGACTTCAGGTTGAAGGATCTTTAACTCCTACAAATTTAACTACAGAAACTGGAGAATACCTTACTTCTAGTCAATGCGATATGGATGCATTGTTAGATAATCAAGGAGGGGAGGGGCAATCATTACACTCCCAAGAACGGTACGATAATAACGGTCTTAGCTTACTTTCAACATCTTTTACTCAAGATGAAGAAGGCGAAAAAGCATCTTTAGCAATGCCAACAGGACAGTTACCCCCTGGACCAACGCCTACAACGGTACATACCATGCTTCGCCCACACAGTAAATCAGTCGCAACATCAGCATTTGAACATGATATCCCTCAATTTAAAAGCGAGCATAGAGTTCAAGCTTCTAGAAATACATCTAGGTTTACAGCGATAAAGGTAATTAATCTAGAGGCTTCCCCTAAACCGCAAAAAGCTTTCTTTTCAGGTTTGGGTATAAGTGATTCTGAATTACCAGCAGATCTAGTAGTAAAGCCTACCCCTGAATCTATCATTGCACCAAGGATAATTTTGAAAGCAAACCTCAAAGCTGAAAATATACAAGAGCTAGAAACATTACTCTGTGAGGTTAGTGATACAGATCTTGAAAGTTTAGTGTTATCACTTTCAAAAGCACATCAAAAGAAAAAGAGAGATTATTACAAAATACCTTCAACTTTGTTATTTGTTCCCTTTAATGAAAGTCTTGTTCAATCGTGGCGTCAGCAGCAAAAATGCTTCCAAAGGAGTGAACTACTTTCGATATTGACTGAGGAATCAAATCATTGTTCTTTAGCTGATATTTGTATTGGCTTAACTAAACATGGCCGTAAAGAACTAGCAGGGAATATAAAGAGAAGCTTCCAATCAAAGTAAAATGTGAATTATCGCTAGCTTTAATATCATTTTACGACGTTGCAACTTCATGGCATAGATACGGGGATGACTCGTCTCAGAGCCATGTATTGCAATAAATCTGGACACGATAATTTTCAAAAAACTTATCGTCAGTTGCTCATAGGAAATTAATAGTTTTTTATTATGTGCTGGCACCTTCTTTTCGAGGTGTCGACTGTAGTTAGAATATTATTTTGCATTGGATAAGAAGCCTCAAACTAGTAATCCTGTAATGATAAAAGAAACATTTTTTATCAGGCAATTGAAATTCCACATTCTTCCCCCATCTATTAAGCATATAAGGCTCAAAGTTTGAGCTAGACTTCATTGTGATGTGTTATCAAAGGAGGCTATATGCGACTCGATAGGATGACCACTAAATTCCAACAGGCGCTTTCAGACGCTCAGTCAATGGCGCTGGGTAAAGATCACCAATATATCGAACCTATTCATTTAATGTCATCTCTGTTAAATCAAGATGGCACGACTATCGCACCGCTGCTCACAGAAGCAGGTATCAACGTTAAAAATTTGCGTTCCGGGTTATCGAAAGAATTAGAACGTTTTCCTGTGGTTGAAGGTGCAGGCGGTGATGTTCAGCTGTCTCAAGCGTCGGGACGAGTTCTAAATTTGTGCGATAAGATGGCGCAAAAAAGACAAGATAAGTTTATTTCCAGCGAATTGTTTGTATTAGCTGCGTTAGAAGCCAATGATGTTTTAACGAAGTTATTAAAAGATAACGGTGCAACGAAAGATAAATTAGAAAAAACCATTGAGCAGTTTAGAGGTGGTAAAAACGTGGACGATGCTAATGCAGAGGATCAACGTCAAGCGCTAAAAAAATATACGGTAGATCTAACAGAACGAGCAGAGCAAGGTAAGCTCGACCCCGTTATTGGTCGAGATGAAGAGATTCGACGTACGGTTCAAGTATTGCAACGACGTACAAAGAATAACCCGGTGTTAATTGGTGAACCTGGTGTGGGTAAAACTGCCATAGTTGAAGGTTTAGCGCAACGTATCGTAAATGGTGAAGTACCAGAAGGGATTAAAAATAAACGGGTATTATCGCTTGATATGGGGGCTTTGATTGCTGGAGCTAAATACCGTGGTGAATTCGAAGAACGGTTGAAAGCTGTGTTGAACGAGTTGTCTCAGCAAGAGGGGCAAATCATCTTATTCATTGATGAATTGCATACCATGGTTGGTGCGGGTAAGACTGACGGTGCGATGGATGCGGGCAATATGCTTAAACCAGCATTAGCTCGTGGTGAGCTTCATTGCGTTGGTGCAACAACTCTGGATGAGTACCGTCAATACATCGAAAAAGATGCTGCTTTGGAGCGTCGATTCCAAAAAGTGTTAGTCGAAGAGCCAAATGTTGAATCAACCATTGCCATTCTTCGTGGCCTAAAAGAACGTTACGAACTGCATCATCATGTAGAGATTACGGATCCCGCTATCGTGGCAGCTGCAACTATGTCACATCGCTATATTTCAGACAGGAAATTACCAGATAAAGCGATTGATTTGATTGATGAAGCTGCATCTTCTATCCGAATGCAGATGGACTCTAAGCCAGAGCCTTTAGACCGACTGGAGCGACGAGCAATTCAACTTAAGCTTGAAGAGCAAGCACTTATCAAAGAAAAAGATGATGCGAGTGCCAAACGTTTAGAAGATCTGAGATCAATCTTGAATGAAGTTGAGCGTGAAGTCGCTGAGCTGAATGAAGTATGGCATTCAGAAAAAGCGGCATTGGCAGGTACACAGCATATAAAAGCCGATTTAGAGCAAGCAAGACATGATTTAGAAGTCGCACGACGTGCCAGTGATTTGGCTCGAATGTCTGAACTGCAATACGGCAAAATTCCTGAACTAGAAAAGCAACTTGATCTAGCATCGCAAGCTGAAATGCAAGACATGACTTTGCTTCGAAACAAAGTGACAGATGTTGAAATTGCAGAAGTACTTTCAAAAGCGACGGGTATCCCAGTAGCCAAGATGCTCGAAGGTGAAAAAGAAAAGCTGCTGCAGATGGAAGATGCGTTACATGAGCGTGTCATTGGTCAAAATGAAGCGGTTGAAGCTGTGGCTAACTCTATTCGTCGAAGCCGAGCGGGGTTGTCTGATCCTAACCGTCCAATTGGTTCATTCTTATTTTTAGGCCCTACAGGTGTAGGTAAAACAGAGCTGTGTAAATCGTTAGCCACGTTTTTATTTGATACTGAATCTGCATTGGTTCGTATCGATATGTCTGAATTTATGGAAAAGCATTCTGTTGCCCGTTTAGTTGGTGCTCCTCCTGGGTATGTCGGCTATGAAGAGGGTGGTTATTTAACCGAAGCCGTAAGGCGTAAGCCATACTCTGTGATCTTGTTAGATGAAGTGGAAAAGGCACACCCTGATGTGTTTAATATCTTACTTCAAGTATTAGATGATGGTCGTTTAACGGATGGGCAAGGCCGTACGGTCGACTTTAGAAACACAGTTGTGATAATGACCTCAAACTTAGGCTCAGACATCATTCAAGAACATGCTGCAGCATTAAATTATGATGAGATGAAAGAAGCGGTAATGGGCGTTGTGAGTCAGAATTTCCGACCGGAATTTTTGAATCGAATTGATGAAACTGTGGTGTTCCATTCATTAGCTCAAGAACACATTAAGCACATTGCAAGCATTCAAATTGATAACTTACGCAAACGTTTAGCTGATCGAGATTACGAACTTGAATTGAGTGAAGAAGCGTTAGATTTAATTGCAGAAGCAGGGTTTGACCCTGTATACGGTGCAAGACCATTAAAACGCACAATTCAAACAGAGATTGAGAATCCGTTAGCCCAGCAAATCTTACAAGGTAAACTGATTCCGGGTAAGGCGATTAACGTTATTAAAAAAGATACTGAATTAACATTTTCACAGTGATTGTAATAAACCCGCAATATTCATTACGGGTTTATTTTTAATTTACAGCCCTAAACCACCTACTTCAGTAGGTGGTCATCATCCAAAGGGCTTTGCCTGAAGAATCTCTCATATTAAAGCCTCCTTTGATTTTTTGCGAAGTCATAAGGAGACTAAACATGAGTAGGTACAAACAAGCATCGCATGTATTTTGGCACTGTCAATATCATATAGTATGGACGCCAAAATACAGGTTGAGGTTTTTGAAAAATAATGTAGGAAAAGAGGTTTATAGGCGCATACACGTCTACTGCAGTCAGCTAGGTTGTGAAGTTGTCGAGCTAAGTGTTCAAGTAGATCATGAAAGGAACAAATAGCTGTAAAGTTATTCAGCAAGTTTCAATATTTGAGAAAGAATAAACTTTGGGGTAATCATTTTTGGCAAAGAGGGTACTTTGTTAACTCAATTGGAATTAACGAAGAAATCATAAAGCGATATGTAAGGCATCAAGAAAAACAAGAACGGCAGGAGCAACAGCTGCTTGCATTAGATTAAGCTTTTACTAAAAGCTCGAGGTCTTACTTCTGCTGGATTCGATTATCACAAAGTCCCCACTATCTTCTGGCTCCAGCTCTAGTTGCTCGAGACAATTTCCTTTCATTAAAAGTATCTCTAAAAATTCTTTTATATTAGGAGAAGGGCATTCTTGAATTAATTGAAAGACCGACTTTTCTCCACTTGTTATGCTTATTAATTGTAATAGTTGACCTACCGAAAACGCATGTCTTAATAATAAAGGCACAATTTTTTCAGATTCTTCGCTATTTAATGCTGCCATTATAGATTCTGAACTATCCATAGTCAGAGGGACTTTTTTATCAAACAATAAATTGACGGCTTCAACGGGGCAGTATTGAAGCGCATTGTTAAGTATTGTTTTTGCAATGTCTGAAGATGGCACAAAAGATTCATGATTAATATAAGAGATTAATACAGCCATTAGTGTGCGGTTGACTTTTGTGGGGGAGGAATTTCTTGCAACTTTACTAAGCAATGCTTTAACACATTCCGGAGGTAAATCAGGCTGGTAGGCTTGCAAAATTTTTAAATAAGAGAAGGTGTTTTTTTCTATAAGGCAAGCAAAAAGGTTTATGAAAAATTGAGACTCAGATTGAGAAACTAGTTCGATTAAAAAAAATGTTAGATTTAAGTCTATTATAGTAAGAATATCAATTTTAGATAAATCATCCCCATTCTCCAACCTCGATAATACAGCAATCATTAAGTAAGTGTTTTTTTCATTGATAGAGTTTTTTAAAATAGAAAGTACGCTGTTTTTTGGTAATTTAGGAAGAGTTGTTTTACTTAAAAGGTTTAAAAGCAGCTCCCCCTGATTTTCTGACAATAAAAGCTTTGTAGTATTTTCAGGAATGTTTTCCGGATTATTTATGTGCGCTAATATGATACGTAAGGCTATCATGTCGTTAGCTTTAGTTGCTAATTCGAGATAGTCGTTGATGTCATCTTCATTAAAAGTATCTGAGTCCATCATTGGTTTTAATAGGACGTACCTTTTTTGTGAAATGGCGAACTCAAATGGACTCATGGTCTTTTCAAAATAATTATTTATAACGTTAGAGTTAATTTTTTTTGAAACGGTAAACTTTTGGCTTACGTCAGCACCTTTCTTTATCAGCAATAAACTAATCGCATCCTCACCAACTAACACACTTTGACATAAGGAAGAAAGCCCAAAGTTACTTATACTATCTACACTTTCGCCCATAGAAATGAGCTTTTCAACAACTTGGTAATGTCCACTATTTGCCGCTGTAAATAGTAACGGCCATCCTTGTACTGATAATTCAGGGTTTGTAGACAGTAATAATGAGCAAGTTAAACCATATTTTGCAGGTGAATTAGTTGCCGCCTTTAATGGAGAAAAATTATTTCTCTTTGTTTTTATGTCTGTTGTTGCACCTAACTTAATAAGCTTGCCAACTAATATTGGCCAATCATTTTCCTCACAACAGGTAGTCAAACAAAGACTTAGCGATTTGGTGTCTAAACTTTCGCCATATTCTTCGAGTAAATACTGAAGAATTGTATAGTGCTCGTTTAAAGCCAAAAGTTCTAAAACTGATACTGTTTTGTTCTGATCAGTGATTACAGAGTTTAAAGGAACCCCTTTGGTGAGCAATTCAAGTATTTTTGGAAAGTCGCCATTTTTGCAAGCTTCGCAAAACTCCTTTTCCCTACCATTAAAGCATATTTTAAATTTTGTAATGACTCTAGAATGCTGTAATGCTGTTCGCGGTTGTGCCTTTTCTCCGTCATGCCAAAGTTGCCACGACTTTCCTGACGGTAAAGTATCTTGCTGGAGAGTTATAGAGTAAGTTTTTTCTTTTTTATATACCTCTTTAGGATTGAGCGTAACTTCCACAAGACATGTATTTTCAGTTGCGTTAACTCGAGTTAAGTCACTAGATGAAAATGAACAGTCGAAAGTCCTCGGATCAAATGTTCCGTGTACTTGAAGGGGTGAAGTTGCCAATACTTTTAGCCATAAAGAGTTGCCATTTGGATATATTATATGTTTGTTTGTTAATGTAATATCTAGATGAAATATAAATAATGTTCAGTTAATAAAAATAAAGTACTTTTAATATCTACACACTTTAAATAGATATTAAAGGCTGTTAATTTAAGTCAATTTTGGTAGTGTGATTATATTGTTTTAGTTGCTCAATAAGAGCTGCAAGATATTAACAAAGGAAGTTATGAGTAACGTGCAAATTCGCCATTCGACTGAAGCCGATATCCCAGCAATTGTTGATTTATATAAACAGAAAAGTGTTTATGCCAATACGCTGCAGCATCCATACCCCAATTTAACTTATTGGACACGTCGATTGACCAACCTTCCTGAGGGGAACTATAGCTTAGTTGCGGAAATCGATGGCAAAGTTGTTGGTCAGTTGGGAATGGAAGTGTGTACAAGGCCAAGACGTAAACATGTTGCAAACTTGGGGATGGGTGTGTGCGAATCTACAAGGCGAAAAGGTGTCGGAAAAGCATTGCTGAAGGCCGCATTAGAGCTCGCACATAATTGGCTAGCCGTTACTCGAGTTGAACTTGAAGTTTATACTGATAATCATGCAGGCATTAATTTATATGAAAATTGCGGCTTCGTGATTGAAGGGCAAATGAAGCACTATGCGTATAGAGATGGCACGTACGTTGATGCATATTTGATGTCGCATATGATTTCTTAAATTGCTATAAATGATGGCTGTTCTAGTGCGATAATATTCGACTGATTCTCTTACTAGAGCAGTATAAAAACACCTACCAACAATATCTTATCTAGTACTTTGCTCCTATCGATTGAAATATAAATGACACAATAAATAAACAATTTAGAAATAAAAGTGCAGTCCTTTTGTCATTTTATGCAGGTAATTTTGTCGTGTCCAAAAACTAACCTGATAAAAATCCGTCCTCGGAGAAGACAATGGAACTGAAGAATATATTTAAACTTGGAGCGCTTACAACTGCTTTGGCACTAGCTGGCTGTGGTGGCGATGTAAATATTAAAACTGGAAGCGAAACTGTTGCTCCTCCTGTTGCTCCTCCTGTTACTCCTCCACCAGCAAATCAACAAACTCCTGAAGAGAAAGCTTACAGTGGCTTTGCAACAAAAAGTACTACATTGGCTTCTGTAGACGGTAAACAAGTTTGGGTATTAAAAGGAACATTAGCTCCTTCTTCTTCAGCTTCTTCAATAGGAAGCTTTGGTGGTCAAGATGGTAATCGTATTGTTTTAGGAAACGATGTTGTATGGCAACTTGAAGGTGCAGTTGTTGCTGGTGGCGACAACGTAAACTCTGTTGAACTTGAAGTCATGGCTGGTACCAAAGTACTTGGTGCAAGAGAATCTTATGTAGTGATTAGCCGTGGTTCTATGATCAAGGCTGAAGGTACTGAAGCAGCCCCTATCGTATTTACTTCTGTTGAAAAAGGCATTGGTCAAGCTGGTGCTCCTGGTCAGTGGGGAGGTCTAGTTTTACTTGGTAATGCTCCAGTAAATACTTGTCCAGATCTATCGAACTGTTCTGCTTCGTTCGAAGTAGGTAACCACAATTATGGTGGTAATGATTCAGAAGACAATTCTGGTGTTCTTAAATACGTTCGTGTTGAGCATGGTGGTTTCAAAATCAACGATACTCAAGAAATGAACGGTGTAAGTTTTGGTGCTGTAGGTAGTGGAACTGTAGTGAGTCACTTACAAGTTCACGATAATAACGATGATGGTATCGAATTTTGGGGCGGTAGCGTTTCAGTTAAAAACGTAGTGTTAACAGATAACTTTGATGACTCATTAGATTGGACCAACGGTTGGACAGGTTCTGCTCAACATATCTATATTCGTCAAAAAGATAATGGTTCAAACCGCGGTATTGAAGCGGACTCTAATTCAGATACCAATGTTGACCCAAGATCAAATCCTCGTATTTCAAATGTAACGATTCAAGTTGCTGAAGGTAAAAACTCAGGCGGCGATGACGCTGAAGGTATTTTACTGCGTAAAAGCACTGGCGTTATGGCTCATAACATCCTTGTGAAAGGTAAGCCTGCTTCTGGTGAGTGTTTAGAAATTAATGGTGATACAACTGTTGAACATGCGCAGGCTAATGGCCTAGTTTTTACTCACAGCTTGGTTGATTGTACTGAACCATTTAAAAATGCTAAAGCAGATGCAGATAAAGGTACAACGTTAGTTTATGACGTTGAAGCATGGTTTACAGAGCAAGAAGGTAATTTAACTGTTGCTTCTGACTTGAATGGTTATATGCCAAACCCTTCATCTCCAGCATTGACTGGTGGTAAAGCTGACCTGTCTACAGCTGATTCTCGTTTAGATAACGCAGAATATATTGGTGCATTTGACGGCGAAAACGATTGGACTACGGATTGGACAATCGATATTCACGACAACGCTTCACCAGCGCCAGTTCAAGAACTTCCTGAATTAACGTCTTGCCCAGCAGGTACAATGTCTGAAGGCGTTCCTGCAGGACTGTATTCTGATGATAGCGTTTCGTTAGTGTGTTCTCTTTCAGGCAACGTAACATCGCCAGTAACATTATTAGCGGGTTCAAACGTACTTTATAAGCTTAAAGACGGTGCTGTAGTTATCGGTGGTGATAACGAAAACGCAACGACTCTAGGTATTCAAGCTGGTACAAAGCTATTTGGTGAGTCTGGAAGTTATATTGCCGTAAGCCGTGGTTCTAAGATTATGGCTGAAGGTAATGAAAGCAATCCAATCATCATGACTTCAGAAGAAGATGTGATTGCAGGTGCTACACCTGACCGTGGTCAATGGGGTGGCTTAGTACTCCTTGGTAATGGTGAAACGAATAAGTGTAGTGATAAAACCGATTGTGATGTTTCATTCGAAGTTGGTCAGCACAACTACGGCGGTGACAACAACGCTGATAGTAGTGGTCAATTAAGCTACGTCGTTGTTAAGTACGCTGGTTTCAAAGTAAACGACACACAAGAAATGAACGGTATCTCATTTGCAGCAGTGGGTAGTGGCACACAAGTTGACCACATCCAAGTACATGCAAACGGCGATGATGGCGTTGAGTTCTGGGGTGGTGCGGTAAATCTTAAGTATGTTTACCTAACAAACAACTTTGATGACTCTTTAGATTGGACAAATGGTTGGACTGGTAAAGTTCAGCATCTATTCATCACTCATGAAGATGGTCAAGCTAACCGTGGTATTGAAGCTGACAGTCACAAAACTGATGATGCAACGCCAGTATCTAAGCCTATGATTTCAAACGTTACCATTCTGCCTGGTGTAGACGTTGAAAATGCAAGTGGTGATAAAGGCGAGGGTATCTTACTTCGCGTAGCAACGGCTGGTGAGCTTCACAATGTACTGGTGCAAGGTCGCAAGGGTAGCACCGGAGAGACTGAAACAGGTGAATGTCTTGAGCTAGACGGTACATATCCAACACTGGTTAACAATGTTGATGATGGTGAATTGGAAATGACTCACTCAATCATCGATTGTAATGAGCCATTTAAGTACAGCTCTGAAAATGACGCAACTGCAGATGCAATTGATGTTGAAGCTTGGTTCCTAGAAGACGGTAAGAATAATGCCGCTACAGAGGTTTCTCTGATGGCTTCTGGTGTACCAGCTGAAGGCGAGTCTAAGCTGCTTGGCGCAGGTAAAGATATGAGCACAGTTGATAGCTTCTTCGAAGCAACTGATTACATCGGTGCATTTGGAACTGAAGACTGGACTGCAGGCTGGACGTTTAAGCCACAGCAGTAATCAATGAGAGGCCAATTCAGCTGAGTTGGCCACCTCCAGATTAAAGCCGCAATTTGCGGCTTCCTTCAATCTCACAGGAAAGTCATAATTATGAAAACCAAGCCGAACTTTTCAGTTAACAAGTTGAGCCGTGCTGTCGCTTTAGCGATGTCTGCCGCTGCAATGCTCACCACTTTTCCAGGCTATTCGGCAGACGAAAACACCGATCCTAAAGAGGACTTCCCAATTGAGCCGATTGAGGTTATTGAAGTTCAAGGTCGTCTAAGAACTGCAGCTTCTGCGGCAATTGAAGAACGTCGAGAAGCACCAACGGTTGCAGACTTAATGGGAGCAGAAGAAATTAGCCGAACAGGTGATAGTGATGCCGCTGCCGCACTGCGCCGTGTTACGGGCTTGACGCTCAAAGATGGTAAATTCATATACGTTCGTGGTTTGGGTGAACGCTACTCATCGACATCATTAAATGGTGCGGTTGTACCATCACCTGATCCAACGCGTAATGTAGTGCCTTTAGACATGTTCCCTGCATCAATCATTGATTCATTATCGGTGCAAAAAGCTGCGTCAGCGGATATGCCTGCGGCCTTTGGTGGCGGTCATGTTGATATTAGAACAAAATCAATTCCGTCAGATTTTTTCTTTAAAGCTAAAATCGGTACTCGTTACAATACGAACGATTCAAAAGACACTTATACCTATAATGGTGGTGGGGATGATTGGCAAGGTAAAGACGATGGAACTCGTGCTATGCCTCGTTCAATCAATGATACTATCGCTCAATATGGTGGTATTTCACCGATTGATATTTTAACGGGTTCAAATGGGAATATCGACTTCCCAACCGCTCAAAAAATTAATCGTTCGTTAATTGGCGATATGTATCGCGATATGACGATCAAAGGTGAAGATACAGATTTAGGACTCCGTGCAAATGCTGCAGTTGGAAACAGCTGGGATATTGGCGAAGAGTCAATGTTCGGTTTTGTTGCTGCAACTTCATATAAAGCTCAATCAGAGAATTATACAAAAACAGAAGTTGAACTTGATGGTGACAAAGAGCAAGTTCAAGTTGAAAACTCAAAAGACGTAATGGGTACAGATTCAATCGTTCAAATTTCTGGCATGTTCAATATGGGATTCGAGTTAAACGAAAACCATAAGATTGAAACTTATACCACTTATTTGCGTGATACTTCAGACGATGTGTCTATTTCACTTGAAGAAACCATTGATACAATCAGTGAACCTAATGCATTACTCGTGAACGATATTGAATATCAAGAACGTACGTTAATCAGTAATCAAATTAGCGGTAAACATTACCTAGAAGATCTTTGGGACATCGAATTAGACTGGATGTATTCTGATTCTCGTTCACGTCGATATGCACCGAGTGAATTATCTTACACTTATAACGTGATTGTAGGTGAGAATGGTGAATATTCAGAGCGTACATTGAATACTCAAGATGCACCTAAATACGTATATAGCATCCTTGAAGATGATGTAGAAAATTATGGTTGGAGCTTAACTTATCCAATCGATATGGGTGATACCATCATTAAGCTACGTGCTGGCTATCAATATAATGAGCGCATCCGTAATAGTTTTGCTACTCGTCTTGGGCTTGAAGTTGGTTTAGCGCCAACAGGGCCTAATGGAGATATTTTAGGTCGCGATTTTGATCAAATTTTCTCTGATGACAATATTGAAACCAATGTACTTGATGTTGAATTGAGAGATGCTTCAACAGATACAGAAGACTATGTAGCCGCAGAAAAGAATGACGCAGGTTTTGCTAGTATCGATATCGATATTGATGATGTATGGCGTATTTATGCTGGTGTTCGCTATGAAGACTTCCGTCGTACAACATTACCTTTAACTCCAGAAGGTGAGATCTCAGATGAAGGCGGACGTTATCAAATTACTGATTACGTTATTGTTGAAGACGGTTGGTTTCCATCGTTATCTTTGACTTGGAAGGACAGTGATACGACACAATGGCGTTTAGGTGCGAGTAAAACAATCGTTCGCCCTGATTTGCGTGAAGTCTCACCGGTTAGATTCCAAGATCCAATTACCGGTTTTGATTTCTTTGGTAATCCAGAGCTCACAAGTTCAGATATCATTAACTTCGACTTGCGTTGGGAATGGTATTCTGATGATGGTAATAACTTCAGTGTTGGTGGATTTTATAAGGATGTTGAAGCACCCATTGAGCCTGTACAACGTATTTCGGAAGCTGGGCGTCAGCTTAAGTTCTACAATGCGGAATCCGGTGTAATTTATGGTATCGAAACTGAGTTCTTACATGACTTAAGCTTCTTAGGTGATATTGGAGACAGCTTCTTTGTTGCGGGTAACTTAACGCTGAGTGATTCAGAAATCGAAATTCAACCAAATGGTGAAATCGACCCTACTAACTTGAAACGCCGTATGACGGGGCACAGTGAGTGGGTAGCCAATTTGCAGTTGAGTTTTGATTCACCTGATGAAATGCACAGTTCAACTCTGGTATATAACGTGTTCGGTGAGCGAATTGCTTATGGTGGACGTGGCGGTTTAGATGATGTTTATGAGCAGCCATTCAACAGTTTAGATTTCACTTATACGTATTTACCTGATGAGTTCTGGTCATTTAAGTTAAAAGCGAAAAATTTACTTGGTTCAGAGACAGAGTATAAGCAACAAGGTGTTAAAGTGTACTCTAAAGATCCTGGTACTGAGTTTACGTTTGAAGTGAGCTATAGCTATTAACTCTAAAAGTTTGAGTAGTCACGTCATTATGTGACTACTCAAATTACATTTCTATTTCTAAACTTTTCCATCATGAAGTACGTCTTGGATTGTACCATTCATCATTGATAGTTCACTGGAAATGCCATTCATGGAGTCCTGTGTTTCTTTTGCAATATCAGTGAATGGTTTCATGTTAATTTTAGGCAAGTTTGAAGTTGATAAGCTCTTTATTGCTTTTTCAATTTCATTACCACTCATGGCTTTTTTAGTGTCACCAGCAACAACACTGTTCAAAATATCTTGTATTGATTTATCAAGATCTTTTTGAGTTTCTTCCCGCACCTCTTCTTTGTGGCTTATTTGAGCAGTTTGAACTCCACTAGTACTTCCGATTGAAGTCATAATTTTACTCCTACAGCGATGGATTGTTAGTGACTTAAGGCGGTTTTTACTTTTTCATTGATATCACGGAGCTCGCCTTCTAAATCTGTCATGGATAAGTGCGTGTTTTTTGCTGTGTCGGCTAATTTTCCATTAACACCTTTATGTAATGCAGCAGAAAAAGGGGGCTGAGGCATTTCACCCTTATGATTAAATGTTTTCAAATGTGAACAAATGCTATCTCCTGCACTTAAAGATGCTTGGTCGACGTCTTTCAAAAACTGAACCTGTGATTCTAATGTTGCTTTTTTGAGTGTATCACTGGTCTTTTGTAATTGTGATTCATCCAATTGTACTTGGGCTATATTTTTTTCTAATTCAGTTTCAATATCTTTTAGTTTTGTAAGGCCAGTTTCTAGCTCTTTTTGTTTGCTCTCTATATCCCCAGTGTCTCTTCCCGCTTTTTTAAGTTCGGATATGTACTGTTTTCCTTTATCAAGTTTGTCTTGAAGTATGGTTATTTGTGCTTTAAATGGTGTATTAGGATCAACATTATGCTTTTGCTGCGGAGGAGTGTGTTTTTCTAATTCCTCTAATAGCTTATTTAATGTTTCTTCGGAAGAGAGCTTACTCCATTGCTGAGTAATTTTTTCATCAGTAATTCCATTCGGTGTATTCATTGACCCATCGGGAAGCTCTTTTAGTTCCGATGGTTCTTGATTTACTGACTGAGTTGTTACGTTACTGATAGAGCCCATCTCATTCTCACTTCTAATGACAAAACTCGGTAAAGAGTCTTTTATGATGACTTTTCAATCTAAAGCTAGCTTATCGATTGAGGTTATAGGTCAAATTAATGTTTTATTCATTAATTACGTCTTTAATTGCGTCCATCTGGTTTTTTAAGCTGTAAGTTGAAACATCTATTTTTTGTAAGATCTTTAGCCCTAAATTAACAGCTGACTGTAATTGAGCATGGATCTCTTTAGCTTCAGCTGACAGTTGATTGTTTTCAGGGGCGCTAATACCAGGGTAGATTTTTTCTAACGCTTGTTGGCTAACCATTAACTGGCTGAATGTTGCGTGAAAGTTAATAAAACGAGCGCCAAGCATGTCTTTAGGCTCATTATTATTACCTTCTAGGAAGTCGTTATACTTTTCGAGGGCGGACACGTGTTGTGATATTTGATTCGCAATTGCATCAAGTTCTAATTCAGGTGGTTTAGTCGACATTTCGTTGCTTGACTCATTAGTAGCGTTTGCAGATTTCGATTTTGTCATTGTTCACACTCCAACTGAGTCCACATTTGTCAGCCATTAATTTCATGGGACATATATAAAGCGCTTGATAGTTTTTGATTTAATTCATCTAGTATTGAGTTTAGTTCAGTATACGCTGAATGATGCTCATATAATTTTTGTTTTAACTGTACTGGATCAAACCTTCGATCTTCAGCATTTAAATCCTCTTTTGAAGGATTGACGAGCTTTTGTTCATCATCCGCTTCTGTTTTGACGTCATCATCGGGTAAATAGCCAAGTGAAATTAATTCATTGAGCTCTGATAAACAAGCAAGCTTAACTGACCCCATCATTGAGCTGTTTTCATCATTACCTAGTTTGCCACGCTCTTCTTTCGCTTTTTCTAAATCATCTTCAAGTAATTTTTCAATTAACTGACTCAGCTTTTTTTCTTTTGGGGTTAAATTCTTAACAGCATTCGTCATTTTATGAGTTAAATAAGCTTTAAATAGCTCAGGATCACACTTAGCATTGTCTCTGTGTGATGTTTCTGCGGCTTGTAATCCTATTACAGGTCTTGAGCTGCGATTAATTGATGATACCTCTGACATTTTAGACCTCTGCTTAACAAGCGTTGAAGTCCATTTCGATGAATCAAAGCGCAATGAATATATTTTACTAATAGTAAACAGTATATAAAACGGTTTACCTGCTAACTTCTGAATTTCTGAGGTGTTTGCGTTTTAGTGGTCGAACCAGTCTGTTGAGGAGCATCTGAAACAAAACTTGGGAGTTTAGGCAGTACAAGCAGGTAGTCCTTTTTAGGGACATTCTTTAAATCAAATTTAGGAAACTTTATTTGTAAAAGCCCATCATGACTATTGGCAACTTGATCCATTAAGTTTTTAAGTTTATTGATATAAATTTTTGCTGCGGCGAGCAACTTACTTGAGTCTTGCAAAAGGTCAAAGCACTTTTTTAATAGCTCCATATCTTTTTTTTGTTCGGGAGTAATGTCTTTGGCATTCTTTCCATTTAAATCGTGCAACTCTTGGAGTAAATCGGGAAGTGTTTTATGTTCATGCATAAACTTGTCGACTTTTTGCTCCAAGAACTTGAAATTACTTTCGACTTTTTTAAATTCATCGCCCATTTTTGAGCCGAATGATTCCGTTGATTTTAAAAATTGAAAATCTTGTGGTTGCACATCTGAAGCTTTCAGAGCTTTATCTGACATTACCTCATGTGAAGCATTCGAAGAATCAATTGTATTACTCATAAGTCACCCAATAAAAAACTGAGAATCTATGATTACTATACAAACTTCACATACTTCACTATATCGAAAATTTGTGACCTACCCACTCTACTGGTATTACCAGTTTAGTTGGCATACTGATTTCTAAGTTCAGGTAAATCAACTAAATATTGAACGAACTCAACTTCAATACCGTTGGGGTCAATAAAATAAACACTTTTTTGGGTATCATCGTTACCTCCCCAAATTGCGACTTGGTAACCAGCATTTTGAAGTCGTTCAATCAATGCATCAAGATTGCTCACAGTAAAGGCGTAATGTGCTAGTCCAACTTGCTCTCCTTTTAAATCTCTTGCTGCTGTTTTTCCATGATCACTGAAAGCCAAATAGTGATAATCATCGCCAAAATGAACCCATTTTCTTGGTTTACCGTACCATTCGCCAGATCCGCCGCCACGGATTTTCCAATGTGGAAAAGCGGCTTGATAAAAAGCAAGAGTTTCAGGTATATCCTTGACGACAACGTTTACATGTTCGAGTGAGATCATAATTTATTCCTCTTTGGTTATTGAGATAACTTGAAAACTACATTCCATATGAGAATAACTGTCTGTTTTCGATTGGATTGCTTTTAAGGTTTAAGCGTAAATTCGAAAGTGCTTCGCTGAATCTGGCTAGCATTTCGAGGCTGTAATCGATTCTGAGCTTGAGTTGTTTAGTGCGAGAGTTTTCAATTTCTAAATTAAGAAAGTCTTCTACACTTCTTATGATTAAGTGCTCAGAGATTGGTATGAGGCCATTATTTTTACCACCATCCATTTTAAGTTCAGCTATTGGATAGGTACCTCCAATGCCACTGGAAACTGCTACATACATGATTGGCTTGTTATCTGTCATGTCGAGATCGCACATCATAAGAAAGTTCTTCAAAAGAGGAGAGGCCATGCCATTCCATTCAGGAGTAATGGCAATAATGGCGTCAGCCTCTTCTAGTGATGACTTTACTTGCTCCCAAGACTCACCTCTATCCGATGTACCATCCCAAAATGGCAAATTAAGCTTAGCCAGCTCAATGTGATTTATTGATTCAAATTGCTCTGCATGGAGCTTTAAATATTCTCCAACGTTAAAACTTTGAGATTCAGCTCTGTGGCTCGCACTGACGATAACAAGATTCATATTAAATAAGCCTTTTTATTTATAAATTAATATATAAAGTAAGTTGTTTACTTAATCTTGTAAAGTAAAAATAAACAAAAAAGTTTACTTAATAGTGTTTTGAGTAATATCATTAGTTCAGAATCAATTGGAGTAAGTATGAAAACCACTGAAAAAATTCTGAACCTCTTAAAACTTAATGGACCGTTAACGGCTAAGTTTTTGGCTGAAAAGCTACAGCTAACGACGATGGGCGTAAGGCAACACCTTCAAGCTTTGGAAGATTCTAATGATGTGGTGACAGAAGATATCGCCAAAGGGAGAGGGCGACCAAGCCGTCATTGGCGATTAGTTGAAAATAACGCTGGTGGTTTTGAAGACCGACACGAAGAGCTTACTTTACAGTTGATTGATTCTGTTAAGGTGATATTTGGTGATGAAGGCTTAGAGCGCTTAATTAAACAGAGAGAAACAGATAGCCTGTTGCTTTATAAAAAAGTGCTTGATGCCAAAAAGACGATAAAAGAAAAAGTGATCGCTTTAGCGGAATTAAGAACACAAGAAGGTTATATGGCAACCTGGAGTGAAGAAGGTACTCACTTTTGGTTACTGGAAAATCATTGCCCAATATGCGCTGCAGCAACGAAGTGCCAAAACTTTTGTCGCTCTGAGTTAGAGGTTTTCCAAGCGTTATTTTTGGAGCTTGCAACGGTTACTCGAACAGAACATATTGTAGATGGTGCAAGAAGATGTGCATATAAGGTAGAGAATATTTGATATTAACCTCTAGAGTATTATTTATTCTACTACTTTATCTTTTTGTTGAAAAAAGCAACGATAAGTAGAGTGGAACTACTATCTTTAGTTATTTTATACATAGAGTCACCTGTTTGCTCTGAAGGTAATACATTACTCACTAAATATGAAAGTAAATCATTCACAGTGAGAATGTTGTGTTGATGGAGTAAGTAGTGTGGAGTCGTTGACGGGCCACATTCAGCAGATGGATCATGAAAGTCAAGCCTTGAAACAACTTCGCCTTCGTTATTAAGCTGATCAATTCGTATATCAATCTCGAGGCTAGGTGATACGGCATGGACAACCCAGAGCTTAGTTTTTTCCTGATTAGGTATTTCTAATAAGTAACCATACTCATAACTTTGAGATACTTTTTCAGGGTTGCTCATATCTGTATGTACAGCTGGTTGAGGAATTAAAAGTTGTGATTGTTCTATCACCCTAAAAGCTGGTGAGACATGAGATATTGCAAAACTATGATTTGAGGACATGAGCAAAAAATAATTGAAGTAAAGCTTATTATCGTCGAATTAAATTTCTAGAGTCGAATAAAGACACGAAAACTTCAGCCTTTATTAAGCTAAATCCATCATAGTACTTAGATAGTTGCTCTTTTTTGTAAAAACAGCATAAAATTCATTCAAATCTATTTAAGAGAATATCAGATGCTAGGAACTGCACTTTGTAAAAATGCATTAAAAGCTTTGTTGTTAGGTAGTGGTGAGTTGGGAAAAGAAATTGCAATCGAATTGCAGCAGTTAGGCGTCGAGGTTATTGCTGTTGACCGCTATTCCAATGCTCCAGCAATGCACGTTGCTCATCGTTCTCATGTCATCGATATGCTCAGTGCTTCTGCACTAAGATCTGTTATTGCTCAAGAAAACCCAGATATTGTCATTCCTGAAATTGAAGCGATCAATACTCAGCTACTCGAAGAGTTAGAGCAAGATGGATTAAGAGTCGTTCCTAATGCAAAAGCAGCACGTCTAACGATGGATAGAGAAGGGATAAGACGACTAGCTGCTAATTCACTTGGCGTACTGACTTCTCGATTTTTCTTTTGTGATAATAAAAAAGAGTTAAAGTCCGCCATTGAAAAAATGGGTTTGCCATGTGTGATTAAACCCGTCATGAGTTCTTCTGGTCACGGTCAGAGTGTCATAAAAAGTGAAGAGCAGATTGATGCTGCATGGGAGCACTCTCAGGAAGAGGGACGAAGCGGTCAAGGTCGAGTGATTGTTGAAAGCTTTATCGACTTTGATTACGAAATTACATTACTCACCGTTCAGGCTATTGACGGTATTCATTTCTGTGAAGCTATTGGCCACAGACAAGAAAATGGTGATTATCAAGAATCGTGGCAACCTCAAAACATGAGCGAACACTGTATAAATGCGGCTAAAGATATGGCCACGAAAGTAGTAAAAGCATTAGGTGGGTATGGATTATTTGGCGTCGAAATGTTCATAAAAGGCGATGATGTATATTTCTCAGAAGTCTCGCCACGGCCTCATGATACTGGACTAGTCACTTTAATCAGCCAAGATTTATCTGAATTTGCATTGCACGTGCGTGCGATTTTGGGTTTGCCAATCGCTAATATAAAACAACTTGGAGACTCTGCATCTGCGGTGATATTAGGAGATGGACATTCAGTAAATCTAGAGTATGACGGCGTACATAAAGCGTTACTTGAAGCTGAAACTCAACTGCGCTTATTCGCAAAACCAGAAATCAATGGCCATAGACGCTTAGGCGTTGCGCTTGCAAGAGGTGAGAATATTGATGCGGCAGTAGAAAAAGCAAAACGTGCAGCATCACAAATATCGATTAAATATTAGATCTAAACCAAGAGTGTCATCTCATTAAGGGTGAAGTTTGCGATGGCCCCTCGGCAACTGATAACACCGGCGGTAAGGTTAATTGAAGAGTCACTTATCGCACGGTGTCATGAGATTTTAAAGTAACTTCAGTTAAGTGAAATAATTATCTGAATTCAATTGTTTAAATCAGTCAGAAGATATTTATTACTTCAATGAGGTTATCGTTTTATTGATTTCTTTACGAGTTGCCTCAATGGCGTTAACCACTTCGTTAGTTGCTAAGTTACTGCTTTCAATCGAATTCCAGTTATCTGCCCAACTACTTCGTAATGCATCAGCTTTTACCATAACATTTTTACCTGCAAGTGGGCTTAAATCATTGATTAATCCGACCTTTACCCAGCCTTTTCTCGGGCTACCTTCCGATGGATCTTGATCATAATGCAAAGAATAAATAAGTTGTTCAAGTTGTGATAACTCAAGCAGCATTTCAAAGCTAGCAGTACGAACGGTGTTATTTGTTTCAGTAGACTCTAAGCGCCAGACATTATAGCTAAACCCTGACAGGCTGAGTAACACACTGAAAATAACGAAATAAAATTGATATTGACGTTTTTTAATAAAGCCAGAAGAGCTGCCCTTATTCAGTATGTCTTTTAAAAACATTTAGTTGTATCCTAAATTAACCAGCGATATATCAATAATAGTTTATTACCAAGGGGAGATTAATGGAAATAAATGCACAAGTTATATTAGCAATTGTTGCTGTCATTGGGCTCACATACTTTATTTTTGGTGCAAAAAAAGGATTGTTGATTTTTGAACTTCACTTCAAAAAAGGGCGATTGGATTCGCATAAAGGCAAAGTGCCAGAAAAATTTATGCGTGAAGCCAGAGAGTTAGCTAAAAAATATAAACTGACAGGCGTTGTGCGTGCTGAGAAGAAATCAGGCGTTCGATTGCATGTTTCAGCAACCATTAATGATGAAATGGCACAACGACTTAGGAATGTATTCCCATTTGAACTTTATGATAAGAAGAGTGGCGATGCAGGAAAGCGCTCAGCTTAACTACTCTAACTTAGGTTGTAATATTAGTGAAATATTTTGCTAGTGACAGTATGCAGAAGTTCTAAAGGGGGCGTAAGTACACTTTTAAAGGATCTGAAATGTATTTAACAAAGTCACTTTTGTCATTGTCAGTGATGAGTTTATTGTCTGCTTGTGGGAGCGATGATAAAAAAGAAGAACCCATTGCCATCGTACCTCCAACTCCAGTCGTTGCCACAAACTATGACTATCAGGTTAATGGCACGGTTTTATTCCAAGGTAATGTTAATAGCGCTCAGTTTTGTGCCGATTTGGACATGAATAAAGCGTGCGATGACGGAGAACCTACAGCGACATCAAATAGCGAAGGGGTCTATCAAATTGAGTGGACTTCTGAGCAAGAGTCACCTGATTACTACCTATTCGCGAGTTGGAGCAGTGCTGCCTCTGCCGTTAACGTACCGCAATCACTGCGAGTGAACATTGCTTCAGGTTCTGTGGGGGAAGGGTTCTCTAACACTCACTCTGCATCAACTGGTTCTGTGAGTCAGTTATTTGCTCTTAAGGAGCATGCTAGTTCGATCAATGCCTTGACGGATATTGAATTTCAACGTTATATCTTTGCGTTAATTGCTGGGTTAGTGTCAGATCCACTGACTGTCGATGAGGTGATGTCAGCAAGTATTGAACAGATAAGAGCTTTGATAGAACAGAGTCAACTGTCAGTTTTAGATTACTTAGCTACAGAGCCACTTGATCTTACCTATGTGATCAATGATGTATTGACGTCACAAGGTTATATTGAACAACCCATTTCTAACAAGCTACTGTCTCAAACTGATTGGGATATCGTGCTTGATGGTTTAGGTTTTAAAGATACACTTAAGTCTCGCAACCCTGAAGATACCTTTACGCTTGAGCCTTCGTACTTGAACTCATCATTTACGTTAAATTACGGCGATGAGAGCCAACACATGTTTGGCGGTATTATCAACGACCCTACTGGAGCGGGTGTCTCTAAAGCTTTTTCACTGGTTGTTAATTTCGATGAGGAAGATGAAGTTCCTCAGGAATGCTGGAATACGGAGCTAAATCGCTGGATTAACTCGGACAGAGCCGACTCTAACTACCAACCAAAAGACATAGAAGTCAACGGGAATGAGATAACAACGTTCTATGACGGAACGGAAGTGCCCACTAAAATACGCGTTGAGAAAGTCGACACTCACTCTGAAGTATGGGCATCAATGCTTGCATCTGCGCCTGAGCAGTACAAGCTTAGTGAGGTAAATTGGCCAAATATTGTGTATCGTTACTTTACCTCACAACAAGGTCAGGTGCTTTGCCGTAATGAAGATTATATTACTCATACTCAGGTAGCGAGCTCTGTTGGAACCTTGTCATCTTCGAATATTGCAGAGTCTCTCTATCCAAGCTTCTACCCAGAAGACGTATCAGCTGATGAAGTTAATCAACGTTTTACCATTGACGGGTTAGGCACTTATGAATGGGTGTTGCTTGATCCTGCACCTAACGGCTTACCTCACTTGCGTATTATTCAGTTAGAGTCTTATATTCCAGATAATTTACGGGATAATGTTGATCCAAGAGATTATCTCATTGAGGCTTCAGAGCTTATTGAAGTCAACATCTACGATGCGTGGGATTATGATCTGTTTAATGATCATTTGTTTATCACTTTTGATGGTCGCACAAATGACTTTAATGAGCATATAAAAAATCACTTTATGCAATTTGGTACGCCAACAGTTCCTTAGTAAAATATTTAGTGAAATAAATAATTAAACCTTTTCCTCTTCTTGTTCGTAATGACAGTTTCAACAGGGATGTATGAGGAAAGGGTTATGTTGTCGAACTTGCTTATTTTCTGCGTAATGTTTGCCGGATGTATTGTCTTTGGCAGTATGTTTGCACCAGCAGTAATCGTATGGGCTATTGCTCATTTATTAAAACTCAATTCTTTAGCCGAGCTTAATTTAGTGCTATTTGTCGTTGCCCTTGGTGGTACAGTAGATAACATTTTAATGCACTCCGGTTTTATTCAATTCAATAGCCACAGTGATATGGCTCATCAGACGTCGGTCATTCCGATTTGGTCTTGGATGATTTGGTTAGGGTTTGGTTTAACACTTAACCACGCTCTAAAATTCTTAGAGTCATCTTTATGGTTACAGTTAGCTTTTGGTGCGATCGTTCCACCACTTGGTTACCTAATAGGTGAGCGTGCAGGAGCTTTGACATTTGAGACATCTACCCAAGCTACCTTAGTCACTTTCGGCGTCATCTGGTTGATATTGATGCCAATATTTTTCACACTCAAACATTGGATTGTGACCGATAGAATTGAGAATAGAGTGGTTTAGCATCCATTATGTAGCTTGCATTTGACCGCAATATTCATTGCGGTCTTTTTTTGAACTTTCTTCATTGCTACAGCGTAAGTAAGTAACCCCATTCACTTCGAATACCAAGACTATGAACAAAAATTTCATTTCTCTAGTGTGTAACGGATTGTTATATAACGTGATGTGGCTCGGTTGCATTACGTACAAATCCGCATTTGTCCCTATTGTTCTCATGTGGGTGTTTTGGCATTTGATTTATCGAAGCTCAGTATCTGAACGTGGGTTAATTTTGTTCGTAGTGTTAATGGGGGGAATCCTTGATTCGGTATTGATGCAGCTTCAGGTGTTTCAGTTTGATAAAGAACTCAAGCTAATTGTTCCTCTTTGGTTATGGGCAATTTGGGTAAGTTTTTCTTTAACGTTATTCCATGCACTGAATGCTCTGTCTAAATCAATTGTTCTACAAATTATTGTTGGTGCGATATTTGCGCCTTTGGCTTACTTTGCTGGTAAAGAATTTGGTGCTGTTCAGTTTGGTTACTCTGAAAGAACAACGTTCATTATTCTCGGCCTGATCTGGGGGATTTTGCTACCCAGTTTCTTCTTAATAAAGAAAATGTTTCTTGAATCCATGGAGGGTACTCATGAGAATTACGCTTAAATCACTCATATTTTTAGGCTTAGCTCTCAGCTATCAAGCTGGTGCTTCTCCTTTAAGTCAATGTTCAAATCATAGTCAAGGATTAAGCTCTGCTAAGAAAAGTTTAAGCCTCGTAGGAACAGCAAAGTTGAAAGTGTGGTTTTGGAATGTCTACACCAGCGATTTATACACACCTACAGGAACTTACTCTGGAAAAGAGCAATGTTTACTTTTTGAGATTAGTTATTTAATGGATATTTCAAAAGAAGAACTGATCAACAGCACCGTAGAAAACTGGCAGCATCTAGGGTTAACGCTTAATGATTATCAAGTATTCGTACCTAAGTTAGAAAAAATTTGGCCAAGTGTCTCAGAAGGAGATCAACTTGCATTTCAGGTTTTACCCACTGAAAGCGTGTTTTATCTTAATGGGAAGCCCATCGGTAAGATTGAAGGTAAACACTTTGCTTCAATATTCTTAAGTATTTGGCTGTCTAAGAAGACGACTCAACCTCGGTTAAGAAAACAGCTTTTGGGGATGATCTAATGAAAAAACTGATCTCACTATTGCTGGTTTCAATCGCAATTATTTTAGCTTCTTCCTGCTCAACTGCTATTCATGAGTATCAAGGTGAACAGCCTGCATTTGATTTGAAAAACTATTTTACAGGAAGGGTAATTGCGTGGGGAATGGTACAAAACTACTCGGACAAAGTAACTCGCCGTTTTTGTGTTGATATTAAAGGGCAGTGGAAAGCGAATAATGGCTTGCTTAAAGAAACCTTTTATTTCGATGATGGTGAAATCACCCATCGAAACTGGCAATTAATGAAGATGGAAAATGGGAAATACCTTGGTACCGCTTCCGACGTTGTTGGTGAAGCAAAAGGGCAAGAACAAGGTTTTGCATTTCACTGGAACTATATCTTAAAAGTCCCCGTGGATGGCAGCGAATACAATATTTCAATGGATGATTGGATGTATCGAATGGATAAAAATAGAGTTATGAACAAAACCACTATGAAGAAGTTTGGTGTAAGGGTTGGTGAAGTGACAATATTTTTTGATAAGTCGTTACCGGTAACACAATGCAAGTTGATGTGATCTTTTTCACATTCACTTCCGTATTGGCTTTAGAGTTTCTCAAGGACAGAAGCGCATGCTTAAACGAATAGATAACTTTAAAACGAGTAAACCGTATGCTAAAGCTATATGTATGAAACAAGAATATAGCAATGAGCATCTCAGTCAGTTACTCGTCGATGTGGCTTTAAAGCGAGACCAGAAAGCATTTACGATTGTTTTCCAGCATTTTGCGCCCAAAATTAAACGCTTTGCTGTTCAAAAGTTTTCAAACTCTGACAAAGCCAATGACATTGTTCAAGACACAATGAGTAATGTGTGGAGAAAAGCACATTTGTTTTGTCCAAATAAAGGTGCTGCTCACACATGGGTTTACACCATTATGAGGAACGTTACTTTTGATGCACTTAGGAAAATTCGCTCAGGCCGTGAAGATAATTTGAGTGAAGATATTTGGTCCTACATTGAAGGCGAAACTGAAGAAAAAGTTTTTGAAGATCACTTAGAGAAGAAGTTTATTTTAGAAAATATAAATAAATTATCTGAAGCTCAATTAAGTGTGATCAAAGCTTTCTACTTTTTAGAATTATCACAAGAGCAAATATCTGAATGTTTAGATATTCCTCTCGGTACCGTTAAATCAAGATTGAGGCTGGCTGTGGCTAAACTCAAAGGCAATATAGGGGATGACTTATGATAAAGCATCATCCAACAGATGACTTGCTCATCGCATTTTCAGCTGGTGAATTATCATCGTCATTATCAGTGGCAATTTCAACTCATATAGAAATGTGCCCAGTTTGTCGTCATCAAGTGGAACGCTATACCGCACAAATGTCGGAAGAGAGCTTAAATCAACAATCAGAAGTTATCGACTTTGCTGCGAACTCTGATGGAATAGGTATTGATACCAATTTTGATGAAATGCTGTCTGGCATAATGGCTGAACCAGAATCTAATTTTACAGAGAGCTTCAAGCGAATGCCTCCGAAAGTAGTTGGTGGCTTTGAATTGCCTAAAAGCCTGAGTCGTTTGAGTGTGTCGAACTTTGTAAATGTAGGGAAAATATCAAGAGCGAGAATTGAGCTTGATGAGGAACCTGTGAGAACCAGTTTGTTAAACATAAAAGCTGGCGGTGAAGTGCCTCACCATACTCATAAGGGATTCGAGATTACCCTATTACTTCAAGGGACATTTGAGGATGAGCTTGGTGGATATGTGCCTGGTGACTTTATTATTCTAGATGCTGAGCATACTCATCACCCAGTATCCAAAGAAGGGTGTTGGTGTCTCACAGTGGTTAATGATTCGATTCAATTTACCAAAGGGGTCAATCGTTTGCTCAATCCTCTCGGAAAATTTATTTACTGATCTGAGCTGCTTATTACTCTCCCGTCGCACAAGGAAGTGCACGGGGGACAATCTTTGCTTCAAATAAATTCTGCTTATAGAGTGATCCAACTCTAAACTTAAATCGTAACTCATTATAAATATGGGAAAAGTGCGGCGACGATGATGCAGGAAATAATAAATAATCAACAATTCGATTACCCACAATGGCTAAATCAGTTTATTTCTGTTTATGAGCAACTAAACAAGAATAATTTAGAGCTACTTGAAACCTTATATCACCAAGATGTTCATTTCCAAGATCCTGTCCATCAAATCACTGGCCTTAATAATTTAATGACTTACTGCAACTTCATGTATTCCAATACATCTCACTGCCAGTTTTTTATTAATGACGTCATATTTGATGGAGTTCAAGCAGGGGTTTACTGGACGATGAAATATCGCCACCCCAAACTCAATCAAGGGAATAAGATATCGGTTGAAGGGCACACGCAAGTTAAAGGCGAACATGACCGGGTGATTTATCACCGTGACTATTTAGATATGGGGGCGATGGTTTATGAACATGCACCTGTACTTGGGCGCCTAGTTCGTTGGTTAAAACATCGGTTAGCTCAATGAAAAAAGTCATGATTACAGGTGCTACGTCCGGTATTGGTGAAGCTTTGGTTGAGTTGTATTACCAAACTGGATTTTCGGTGATTGCTTGCGGACGCAACAAAGGCAAACTGCAGCAGTTAAAAAAACGTTTTACTGCAATTCAATGTCTGCAGTTTGATGTTACTCAACCGGAAGAAGTAATGCAGGCCGCAGCAGAAGTTTCTAAAGTAGACATTCTACTTCTTAATGCTGGTGACTGCCGTTATATCGATGATGCTTACCATTTTGATGCAGGCTCGTTTAAACACAATATTTCAACCAACTTATTATCAGTGGGAGATCTACTTGGATCGTTTCTTCCTAAAATGGATAAAGGATCACGTTTGGTTTTCATCAGTTCAATTGCGACTCAATTGCCATTTCCGCGAGCTGAGGCTTACGGAGCCTCAAAAGCGGGGCTAGATTACTTGGCCAATAGTCTCCGTTTGGATCTTAAATCTGTGGGTATTGATGTGACACTGGTTCATCCAGGTTTTGTAAAAACACCACTGACAGATAAGAATAACTTTTTTATGCCGTTTATCGTTGATACACAAACCGCAGCAAAAAGAATTTACCAAGGCGTCCAATCGAGAAAAAATTACGTCCACTTCCCGCGACGTTTTACATATCTACTAAAATTAATATCACTACTGCCTGAAAGCTGGTGGCAAAGAATAATTATTAAAAAAGCTTGAAAAGGAAGCCATTAAATGAAGCATATTGCCATTATAGGAAGTGGAATCTCGGGTCTAACTTGTGCTTATTTATTATCACAAAAGCACAAGGTTACCGTTTTTGAAAAAAATAGTGTTATAGGTGGTCATACGGCGACGGTAGATGTCGAAGTAGCAGGCGAGAAACAAGCTATTGATACAGGTTTTATTGTATTTAATGATAAAACTTACCCTAATTTTATTCAGCTCCTTGAGCAATTAAATGTGCAAATACAAAAGACTGAAATGAGCTTTTCTGTGTCTAATTTGACTTCTAATCTTGAATACAATGGCCACAATTTAGATACCTTATTTGCACAACGTAAAAATATTTTCAGTTTAAAATTCTGGGGGCTCATATTCGATATCATGCGCTTTAATTATCGTTGTATAGATATCTTTGAAAACGAATTGTATGAAGATGGGTTAACACTCGGGCAATTTTTAAAACAAAACCGTTTTAAAGACTTTTTTTCCAATCATTACATTTTGCCAATGGCGGCTGCTATTTGGTCTAGCTCAATAAAAGAAATTGAAGATTTTCCATTTAAGTTTTTTGTGCAGTTCTTTTACCATCATGGCCTGTTAAGGATAAGTAATCGTCCGCAATGGTACGTAATTGCCAATGGTTCTAGAAGCTATCTAGCTCCTCTAACTCAAAGGTTTAAAGAGCGAATCTATGTTAATCAGAATATAACTGGGATTAAGAGGAGCAATGATAAAGTCCAGTTGGTGCTTGCTGATGAAGCAGGAGATATCGAACACGAATTTGATGAAGTTGTGCTGGCCTGCCACTCAGACCAAGCACTTGAACTCCTTGCTACGCCAACCGTTGCAGAACAATCAGTTTTGGGAAACATTCCTTACTCAAAGAACTGTGTAATATTACACACTGATGAATCCATTCTGCCTAAAGCGCATTCTGCATGGGCGAGTTGGAATTATCGACTTGATGATAATACTGAGCGTCCCGCCGCTGTCAGCTATTGCATGAATATCCTTCAACAGCTCACCAGCAAGCACACATTCTGTGTGACCTTAAATCAAAAACAGGCTATTTCACCGGATAAAGTCTTACGTGAATTTATTTATCATCACCCTAAATTCCAGCTTAAAAGCATCGATGCACAGCAGAGGCGAACAGAAATTTGCGGTCAAAATCATACTCATTTTGCGGGAGCATATTGGTACAGTGGATTTCATGAAGACGGTGTGAAAAGTGCCATTGATGTAGCAAGTCGTTTTGATTGTTATTTGAATGATTGAGGATGAATTATGAAAATCTTATCTCAATCTAATCTCTATCAAGGTGTAATAAAACACAGACGTCATAGCCAAAATAAGCATCAATTTCAATATAAGCTTTATATGTTATTACTCGATATTCGTGACGTGAAACAACCATTTTCGATATGGCCTTTTGGTAGTTCTTGGTTTCATCCTATGCGTTTTGTTGCTAAAGATTATGTAAAAGGTGAACCTCAAAACCTTGAGCTGCGTATCAACAACAAGTTCGCTGAGCTCGGAGGGAGGCACCCTCACTCAGTTAAAGCATTGGTGCAAATACGTTGCTTTGGTCTGTATTTTAGTCCGGCTAATTTTTATTTTGGATATAACGAAGACGGGCATTGCTTTCAAGTTTTGGCTGAGGTGAGTAATACACCTTGGAATGAACGTCACTATTATCTTATTAAGTTAGATGAAGAAGGTTCTTTGAAAAGTAAGAAACAATTCCATGTTTCACCATTTATGAATTTAGATATGGATTATTTTTGGAAGTTTAAAACACCATCAGAAGCACATAAAAATTTATTGATCCATATTGAAAATAGAGCAAAAACAACGAATGAAAAATTGTTTGATGCAAGTTTGATTATGCGAAAAAAACCGTTAAATAAAACAATAGTATTTAAACTTTGGTTAGCAATGCCTCTAATGACTTTTAAGGTGGTGTTCGGCATTTATTATCAAGCTTTGAAATTACTGATTAAACGTGTTCGTTTTATCCCTTACCAAAAATATCAAGGATGACTGAGCAGATGGAAAATATTTATCAAATTAGAAAAAATACCAAGATGGATTGGCTTACTGCACGTTGTCGGAAGCTAATGCTTAAATTTCTTGAACAGTTACAAGATGGCCGTCTTGATGTACATGAGGCTACAGGTGAGAGTCGATGTTTTGGGCATTGTGCATTAAGTAAAGATGGTCCAGTTGAATCGCTAGCGGCAAAAATAGAAATAAGAGATATGAGTTGCTATCGAGATTTCATTTTTAAGGGGGCGATTGGAGCCGCAGAAGCATTTATTGATGGTAAGTGGAGTTCTCCAGATCTGACTCGAGTCATTAGAATTTTTGCACGGGCACAAAAACTTGCTGATAATATTGAAGCTCAAAAAGGGGTCGCTTCACATTTAAAAGATAAGCTGTTTCATCTATTTAATTCAAACTCAATCAAACAAGCCAAAAATAACATCGTCTCCCATTACGATTTAGGTAATGAACTTTATAAAAACTTCTTAGATGAGCGGATGCAATATTCATCGGCAATCTTTGAAAATAGTGAGATGAATTTAGAAGATGCACAATGCAATAAGCTTGATATTATTTGTAAAAAACTAGAATTATCGCCTTCTGACCACCTTCTTGAAATTGGCACTGGATGGGGAGGTTTAGCGGTTCACGCTGCTAAACATTACGGGTGTAGAGTGACTACAACAACGATTTCTGATGCGCAATATCAATATGCGAAGCAGTTGATTGCAGAGGAAGGGCTTGAACTTCAAATCACATTATTAAAACAAGATTACCGCAATTTAAGTGGACAGTTTGACAAGTTAGTTTCGATTGAGATGATTGAGGCTGTGGGTTATCGCTATCTCACTTCGTTCTTCAAGAAATGTAATGAGTGTTTGCTACCCGGTGGAAAAATGCTCTTGCAATCAATTACTATCGCTGATCAGCGCTTTGACTATTATCGAAAAAACGTGGATTTTATTCAAAAGCACATTTTCCCTGGTGGCTTTTTACCATCGATTACTGAGATTGCGAATCGCACCCAAAAAGATACAAATTTAATCATTCATGATATTGAAGACATTGGCTTACATTATGCCTTGACCCTCACTCACTGGAGGCAGCGATTCTTGTTTGCTTGGCAGCGCATAAAGCCTCTTGGTTATGATGAGAGATTTAAGCGACTTTGGACTTACTATTTTTGTTATTGCGAAGGTGCTTTTTTGGAGCGTTCGACCAGTACGGTTCAGATAGAGCTTAGGAAAAGTTAGCGATGATGGTTGAGTAAGTAACTTTTAAAATTAGTATCAACTTCAGTTGGGGTAGCTTTCACTTCAAAAAAAAATTCTAGACGTATTTGGATGTCTTGAGCAGATGCTTGGTGTTCAGATTGAACAGAGACCGAATTTGTAGGTGTCTTTGGAGTAGTTTGTGCGTATGCATTTGGTTTTTTTACTTTTTGTAAATCGTAAACGATTGTCTCTAGCAACATGCCTTTAGGTTCTGCTTTTAGAGATTTAGCAGTAGGGGAAAGTTTTATTTGCTTTTGAACTTTATTTTTCCGTTCATTTCTTTCTTTAATCCTTGCGCTTCGTCGTGTCGGAGTAGATGAAGAGGGAGGTATAGGCATAAGGCGTCCGTAGTTTAACTATTTATATCGAATATTGTGCCTTAACTTCCTAAAGTTGATGAGTTAATTATTTTTAATACTATTTTTTACAAAGGCTTATGAATTAATTTCTCTAGAAATCACATACGACCTCTAGGATGTGTACTGTGTGTCTAAGTATACGAACTTTCTTATCAAAATTTGAGCAGAAAAACATGGGAAGTCAGGTGAGTCTATGCCTCAATAATCCTATTTTTAACGCTTAAAGCCTTCCACTTAAAGCCGAATAGCCCATTTTATTTTTTAGTGGAAAATAATGCATTCCACACTACTCTTTAAATATAAAAAACCAAAGTTTTAGTCATTATAAGTAAGGTTTTTCGTGAGTTACTAAAATATTTAAAGGGACTTCTATGCTGCGACCAGAACTTAATAAGATTGTGCACTTCCAATCAAAAGAGCCAAAGGTTTATGAGAATGCGCACCCTAAAAGCTTATTGCATTCTATTGTCGAAGACGGAAAAGCGCTCGATAATCTAAAAAATCAGCATGTGTATTCTTCTGATCAATTTGATAAGAACACTATACTGCAATTGCTTCGTCTAGCCGCTAAGTATGAAGCAAATCCAGAGCGTTTCTTTGCACCACTGCAAGATAAAATTCTGATTTCAGCCTTTTATGAACCAAGTACTCGGACTCGTTTATCATTTGAAAGTGCTTGGCATCGATTAGGTGGGAATATCATGTCAATCACTGATCGTTCCACAACAGGAATTGCAAAAGGTGAAAGCCTTAGTGACGTTGCTGAGATGTTCAATAGTTACGGTGATTGTGTCGTTCTTCGAGATTCAAATGACAGCTCTGTCAAAGAAATGATGGATGCCTTGCGTATACCTATCATTAATGCTGGCAACGGGTTAGATGAGCATCCAACACAGGCGCTAGCCGATTTGTACACCATATTTAAATGGCGGCCAGATTTAATACAAACCAAGCCTGAAAAACCAATTAAACTTTGCATTATTGGTATGCCTTCCAAAATGCGTACCGTAAGGAGTTTATTGAAGCTCCTTTCTGTTTTTCCTGAAGCTTTTGATACTGTAACAATTGTTGCGAATGAAACAGAAGATAAAATTTTTGATCATGGGCAAAAGGAGCAATTGCTCAATGCGGGTTTAAATGTTGAGGTCACTGGTGGGTTTTCTGATGCAATTAAACTCGCTGATGTTGTATACATAAATGCCATTGCTTGGGAGGGAGACACATTTAAAGAGTATGGCTCTGATTATAAGCTGTCCGCCAGTTCTCCTTTAAAACCTCAAGCAATTGTTATGCACCCTTTAGCTCGGGGAGAGGAGTTATGCACATCACTCGATGACACTTCGCATAACTGGTACTTTGCTCAAGCTCGTGGAGCCGTATTTTTGAGGCAGGCACTGTTAACTTGTCTGCTTCATCGTGCAGATCGTGTTCTAGATATTATTTAACTTACTAGGAGACTATTTATGTGCGGAATTGCGGGTATTTTCACGTCTTCTCCTAACAGAGATATTGATTCCCAACTTCTTGTAAACATGGCTGCGATTCAACACCATCGAGGGCCAGATAACTACGGCTATGCTAACCCTACAGGGTTAGGCATTGGAATGAGTCATTCAAGACTTTCAATCATCGATTTGAACGAAGATCGAGGTCGGCAACCTTTCTCACTTAATAATAAAGTCATTTTTTCCCATAACGGTGAGTTTTACGACTTTCAACGAATTCGTGCTGACTTATCGGCACAGGGGATATCATTTTTTACTAAGAGTGACTCTGAAATCGTACCTTGGCTTTATAAAAAAGAAGGGATGGATAAAGCAATAACCTATTTGAGAGGTGAGTTTGCATTTTCATTGTATGACAAGGAAGAAGACGCACTTTACTTAGTGCGAGATAGATTTGGTGTCAAGCCACTGTATTGGGCTAATACAGGTAATGAAGTTGTTTTTGGGTCAGAAATCAAAGCTATTTTAACACACCCAGAAGTCAATGCTGAGCTTGATACAAAGGGGGTATTCCATCAGCTGATACAAGTCATGGTACCGGGTACTACAGCATTTAAAGGCATTAATCAGGTTGAACCTGGGCACTTTTTAAAAATCACTCGTGAAAATAAAGAATTCAATATTCAAACAACAAAGTATTGGGATATGAATTTCCCTAAGGCTTCAATGAGAGAGCACTTTTCTGACGAGTTTTATATTACCGGTGTTAGAAAGCACTTATTAGAGGCGGTTCAATTAAGGTTGAATGCAGACGTACCAGTTGGTTGCTACCTCTCAGGCGGGATTGATTCTTGCTGTATTCTTGGGTTAGCCTCTGCCGTCTCGCAAACACCTATCAAGGCATTTACAATTGCTTTTGATAACAAGGATTATGATGAAACACCGATAGCCACAAAAATGGCGAACTCGGTTGGTGCAGAGCAAGACATTCTTCAGTTAAATGCAGAAATGCTGTACGACAATTTTGAGAGAACCATTTGGCACACAGAGAGAACAATCTATAACACTTTGGCTGTTGCTAAGTTGATGATGTCGCAGCAAGTCCGAAATGTAAATTACAAAGTAGTGTTAACGGGAGAAG
Organism: Parashewanella sp. 2304DJ23-3; assembly: GCF_056591695.1. Taxonomy (NCBI): domain Bacteria; kingdom Pseudomonadati; phylum Pseudomonadota; class Gammaproteobacteria; order Alteromonadales; family Shewanellaceae; genus Parashewanella; species Parashewanella sp. 2304DJ23-3. Next base: position 350,893 of record NZ_JBWQOH010000002.1, on the reverse strand, counting down.
GCTCAGATGAATTATTTGCCGGGTATCCCGCCTTTAGAAAAGATATGTTCTTGCATGGTATGAGTGACTTGAGCACTGAGCAGACGGATCATTGGCGTACTGCACTGGAAGAGAATAACAAATTGTTTCAGGGAGCTATGCTACCCAAAGACGAATATACATCGGAAGCTATTGATGAAAAAGTGGGGTTTACTCCTAGTTGCCTACAACCTTGGTTAGGTTGTGCAGATGTCGCAAAACAACTTATTTATCCGTCAAAGAGAGAAGAAGTTGAGCACTACGAGCCTGGGAGAGCGATTGCTGAAAAACTTGATGAAACTTTTTTGTCAGAAAGGCATCCTTTGGATAAAGCGCAATACGTTTGGATTAAGACAATGTTGGAAGGTCAAATTTTGACGTGGGGTGGTGATAGGGTCGATATGGCAAACTCAATGGAAGCGAGACCCGCATTCTTAGATCATAAGTTAGCTGAGTTCGCTACCTTGATTCCGCCAGAAATGAAAATAAAAGGCTCAAGAGAAAAGCATGTTCTCAGGGAGGCAGTCAAAGGTGTCATACCTGAAGTCTTATACAATCGTGAAAAGTTTGCGTTTATGGCACCACCTGCCCACACTGATGATAAAAAGTGGCAGAAACTTAAATCATTATTAAATCGGTATGCATCACCGCTTAAATTAGAAAAGGCCAAATTAATTGATCCCAGTTTCTTGGAGTTGCTGATTCAACGCCAAGAAAGCACCGCTACAAGCGATGCAGATAAAGTCCAAAATGATGCATTGTTAAATCATGTTTTGGGGGTCATGATCATGTACGATCATTTTATCGTTCAAGATCTGAGTGAAAAAGCGTCTGCTAAAGCGAAGCTATTAGGATGGCAAGCATGAACTAATTCTCTTGTTGGACTGAAAATTTCATTGACCAAATATCACTGATGGCACGACTTTTTTTATTACAAATAATTTCAGTCAAGTTATGCTTAAGCTTACAATTCTGATACTCATGGCTTGAGTTATTAAATATGACTTTTTCGACACCAGTGTCTAAATTTTTTAAAAAATACTGATTGGCATCACGGTAAAACAAGTGTTTATTTACTATTTGCCAGCTATACCAATTTGTCAGAGGGAAGTCATCCAGTAATACGTGTTCTTGGTTACTCGTTAATGATTTATAAAAAAGTCCGTTTTGGCTGAATTTTGTGTAATAAAGAGTGTTATCGATTATCTTGCCTGAGTAACCTTCATTTTTGGTTATTTGCCTGTTTTTACCCGAAGAAAGATCTAATGACCATAAGTTCCAATCGCCCTTGTGTTCTGCACTCAAAAGAATTTTATTGTCTTCAATGAAGTCGACGTAATGCACTTTCATAAACGGTACTTTCACAAGGCTCCATGTCAAAGCGTCGACATCTAACAAAAATATTTGATCATCGATTGAAGCGATGACTTTTTTATCGTCTTTAGACCAAGCGAAATCAGCTACGTAAATAAATTCTGATGGAAATTGAGTATCGATGATTTGGTTGTTCGCATTTCGGATTAACACTCTATTATTTTGTTTGGCTCTGGAGTGAAAAATTATTTTAGAATGGTGATAAGAAATAGAGTGAGGACCTTGAATACCATCAATATGGGTTAGATTAGAAGATATACCATTTTCAATTTGAGTTAAGGTTAAATTGGTGTGGAAGTAACTGTGTTCAGTTAAAATTTCAGATGTATCTGCAGTAGGCGCCAATCTTCCAAAGCTTTCTTCTGAATCAATAATGGTTACTGCTTGAGAAGCTAAATCTATACTAAATAATTGTTTTGCATCGCTAGCGATAAGTAAATCTGCTGATATCCAAGTGAGCGCAACGATACCTTTCGGCACCAATAAACTGGATATCACCTTTTGGGTTCTTAGGTCTTGAATATACAGTATGTCAGATTTATCGAGCTGATACTCAATGTAAACAAGAGTGCGCTCATTAGGGGACAATATAAAAGTAGTGTGTCCTTGAGTATTGCCATTTTGAAGTGGGTGCGTGAGCTCTTGTGTTCTTGAACTTGTTAAAGAGGTGGATAAGACAGCGTAAGGTTGACTTGCGATTTCTCTATAACGATACAAAACTCGATTATTTTCACTGTCATAATCTAAAGCGTTAATGATTGATTTCCCGCAATCAGTGATTTTATTTACGGATAGATCATTTTTATCAATCACTACAATTTCGCAATTTCGGTCTTGTACATTATCGAGTCGTGCAGCCAGCAGTTGAGTTTTATTGATTGATATGACATCGGTGTAGTAGTAATCATCATTGGTAATGTCTAAGTCTATTTTCTGTGAGTTTTTAGCTTTTATTTGAGCATTACTCTTATAGTTTGCTCTAAATAAGAAATAGATAGACTTTTTATGTTCATCAAAGCTAGCGTTAAATGACATACCACTCGAATCAGTGATTTGATTTTTGTATATGAGTTCTACACTTCGATTTTGATGGTCGTCATTATTTTTAGTATTCCATAATCCGAAAATAAATAGGGCACTCGTACTGATGATGATTAATGAAAAAAGGTGCTTTATTTTTACCTTAGAAATGACTGAAACGTTAGAATTTGGTTTTTTTTCTTGTGCTTTGCTTTCTGCTTTAACAGGAGCAACAAATTTATAGCCAATTTTGCTAATCGTAATAATAAATTTAGGCGTCGAAGTGTCTTGCTCAATAAGTTTTCTAAGTTGAGCTACGGCTCGATTAACTGCAGCTTCAGAAACAGCCCTATCTTGCCAAACTGTGCGAATGAGCTCATCCCTTGAAATAGCTCTATCGGGATTTTTACAAAAAAAGACTAAAAGTTCATAGAGTTTTGGCTCGAATGATATTGGTGTGCCGTCTTTTAAAATTGTCATTTCTTGAGTGTTTAACTCAATATTTTCAAAGTGGTAAATCATAATATCCATTTGATTTATATAGGTATCATCATTTCATCATCAAAAAATCATCGCTTAATTAAGAAATTCAACTTTGCTTTTGAGACAGTCCGTTTCGAATAATGTAAACGAAATGATATAGGAATGAAAATGAGAAAGAGTAATTTGTTGATGGTAAGTTTTTTAAGCGTGCTGTTCGGTCTAACAGCATGTGGCGGAGGCTCCTCTAAAAAAGGCACTAAGCCTGTCCCTGAGCCTGTTGCTTCTCCTACTTGTGTTGGAAAAGCAATTCCAGAAGGTGCGAGCTGTATGACATTCCAAGATGGTGAGGCAATCGTTTATGAACCAGATGGTGAAAACAAAGGCATTGCATTGTTGTTACATGGAGCACCTGGTCATCCGAGTAAAGTTTGGGGAATATTTGATGGAAAAGCTCTGGCTGATAAAGAGTCCCTAGTTACAGTAGCGGCTTCTGGTTCTGGTGGAACCTGGGGGTGGACAAGTTTAAATGATGGTAGAGAGTCATCTGAACTCGATGTTAAGTATCTCAAGGAGTTAATTGCTGATTTAAAAGCGAGATATAGTGTGACATCCGATAAGGTTTATATTCTCGGGTATTCAGCGGGTGGATTTATGGGGTATAAACTTGCTTGTCAAATTCCTGAGGAGCTAACAGCTGTTATTTCATTAGCAGGGCAATTTCGTGGCTCTTTTGAGAACTGCTCAACTTCGACGCCTATATCTGTTCATCATTTTCATAGCCCCGCAGATTCTGACGTTCCAATGATAGGTAGAACCACAGGTGCAATAAAATCAGTTGAAGAAACATTAGCGCACTGGAGAGATATCAATGGTTGTGATGAAGCCTTCGATGATGAAAGCGTTGGTGGTGTTACCTCTACTAGCCCATCGACGAAAACTAGGACTTGGAAAGAGTGTGTTAAGTCAGTCAGATTTTCGGACATGAATAATGTATCACATGAAGCAGACTACTCAGGAGAAGCGCTGTATGGCATATACAAAAGTAGCCTCTAAGTTTTCTTTAGCTTTGCTTTCTTTGGTTTTATTTATGAGTTCAGGGTGCGGAAGCGGTACTACACCTTCACCTGAAAACGTGACAGGTAAAGCGGCTATTGAAGGGGATGCCAGCAAAAACTTATCAGTGCCAAACAATCAAAACTTAGAGAGTTATAAAATAATATTGTATGGTAATAGTCATATTTCTGGCGTTGATTCAATGATTAAGCACTTAATTGAGCAAAGTACTCCGAGAACTGAAGTCGAAGTTAGCAGCCATACGGGTGGGTTTTTAGATGATTTTTATGCATCGACTCATTCCCGAAATAAACTTGTTGATTCAGCTTGGACTCATGCTATTTTTCAAGGTCAAAAATACTCTCAGTCTCAATCAAGAATATATTCAACACGAGAAACAGAAAAATGGTTAGCTTTAGCCAAAGAGTATAATATCACCCCAATTTTATTTCCTGAGCACCCACAGTATGGAAATCAAGTTGAAGGTGAATATGTTCATGGCATTCATCAAGGAATAGCGGAAAGACAAGCGTCATGCTTAGCCCCTATAGGACTTGTATGGAATAGAGTTTTATCACTTTATCCTGACACTGTGTTACATAGCCCAGATGGTAACCATGCTTCATATTTGGGCACTTATTTAACTTCATTAGTTTTTTATGAAATTATTACTGGAAACTCAGCAGATCTGTTAGGTTACATTCCCAAAATAGACATTCCTGAAAATACTCAGAATGCCTTGGGGCAAATCGTTTCAGAGGTGATAGCTCAAAATAAAGCTTGTCCTTGGAATTAGGTGCATTTGGGAGCAAGCCTGCTTGCTCCGTTGCCACATCTAACGCTTTCGTTAAAAGAGTGATTGATATGGCAGTAGTTAGATTGTTAAAGTGAAAACTGTCCTAAATGATCACTTAGGACAAATATTGAATGTTACAGATGCAGTGCAACCATTATTTGTATTATTCTTTAATTGAAATATCCAATTATAATGAGCACAAATTTCTCTAACTATTTGTAACCCAGCGCCAAAATCTTCATAGCTTCTTGGTGTATCATTAAGTCCAGCACTGTCATTTATCACTTCTATTTGCTTTTCTAAAATGAGCAAATGTACATTGCCGTTTGTTGAAAGATTTATCGCATTATTCAATAAGTTTTGAAGAAGTACAGAAACAATAATTGGCTCACTGACTAATTCGACTGTTTCGAATTGTTGAATATTGAGTGTGACATTATTCCTTTTAGCCAAGCTTTGACAACAAACCAGTATTTTTTGCAGATAGATGACATCGATGGTCAACTCAGAACTTTGTATTTCATCTATTGAGAGTGAATGAAAATCTCGAGTTTGCCCCTCATAGTGTAGTACCGCAGTATTAACTTTTTGCTCTAATTGCATTTAATGTTAACTCGATAATTTATATTCACGCTTAGCCACTGTCATAAGCTGAACTAATGCATATGACCCCGAAACTAATAAACGTATTTTCACAGTGCATCCATCCTGAACAGGTTATCTGCATCTTTTGATTTTTAGCGATTGAACCGCTGTAACTTTTAGAATTGTAAAATCTATAAGTGACACTTTGATGGCTTTTTCGTTTAGCAATTATTAATTGAGCACTAAGCTGGTGTTTAGGAATTAGTTTTTCTCATCAATTACCTTTCATATTCAATGATTGAAGACTTGTATCAAATAATAAATTAAAAGATAATAATAATGATTATCATTAATTATTGGTTGGGTATGAAAATTAAAACATTGTTAGGTTTATCTTTGTTAGCTCTATCTTCAAATGCGTTTGCTGAAAACTGTCAAATCGATGTATCTGTAATGGATGCAATGACTTATGATAAAGCGAGCATGGAAATTTCGTTAGCAAAGTGCGACAAAGTTACCGTGAACTTAAAGCACACAGGGAAGATGCCTAAAACAGCAATGGGTCATAACTGGGTGTTAACAAGCACTGCAGATCAAGTTGCTACGGCTGCTGATGGTGTTCAAGCTGGTGCTGCAAATAACTATCTTAAAACTGGCGATAGCCGTGTTTTAGCTTTTACAAAGCTTATCGGTGGTGGTGAATCTGTAAGTGTAACTTTTGACACTAAAGCACTTAAAGCTGGTGGTGATTATACATATTTCTGTTCTTTCCCTGGACATTCTTTCTTGATGAAAGGCAAGTTTGTTGTAAAAGCATAATCTGTTTTAATTGGCAGCGCACAAGTGCTGCCAATGTTCAAAACCACAGTTGCTAAAGCATTTTTCGACTAAAAAAATCTTCTTTTTCGACTTCATGAATATTCATTGAGATATGTAAAGTGTCAGGTAACATTTCTGACAGTTTACCCACGACTAATTTTGACAAATGTTCTTTTTGACTTTCTGAACGACCTTTCAGAATAAAAGAAAATACATGAATAAACGGCTTTGCTTCATTGCCGATTGAATATTCATCATAACTTCTTAACCTAATTTTTATATCACTTTCATTAAATAACTTAGAATCTATCGCTGATGAGTGAACTTTTGCCATCATCACTTTTTCAGATTGTTGCATTAAAACGTCTTCAGAGCATTCGACAATAAACTGTGGCATGAGTACTTCCTTTAACTCATTTTTAGGCTGGATACTAACTACTGACTTTTGACCAAATCAGAGTCACGTGTTCCTTTAAACCTAGACCAGTAATCTGTAATCGTCCATCTTCTAGAAGCTTTAGCTCTCTTTGCATTCTTTGACCTATTACACCGTGAACGCTCGACTGTAACCCTGTGTGAAATACACGGCTATTGTCTAAATCAAGCTCGTAAGTTCCGGTATAAAAATTCGAAAAACGGGCTTTATCTTCCACGGTAGGGTTCGGAATTGGCTCTCTATTTTGGGCTACACTGACATAACCACTGTCGGTATAGATTAACGTGCCATTTTGTTTTCCCGGCCAGTTGAATATTTCACCATTTTCACGGTGAACCATAAATGCCTCTAATGACCATACGCCTGTTATTAAAGCTTTTGTAATCTGCAATTTTGCCTCCTTTCAACAATTTTATCAGTGATCGAGGTTGAATAAGTTTTTGAGTTTACTTTTAAATCTGTTAATAAGTGAATAAAATAGAGTGCTGAGTCTAGAGCTGGCTGTACTTTCTTTTGGTTCAATTGTCATTACAATCGCCTTGCTAAATAGAATGGACGATATTTTACTCATGAGTAAGTACTCTAAAAAAGAAAAATGAAAATGAAGCATAAAGGTTTTACTTTAATCGAGATGGTCGTAGTAATCGTTATTCTTGCTGTTTTGGCCGTGATTGCGCTACCGAAATTTTTGTCATTATCTGACGATGCAGATAAAGCTGCAGTGGAAGGCTATGCAGGAGCATTTGAAAGTGCAGTTTCAATTGCACATAAAGCTTGGTTACTTGAAACAAAAGGCTCAGGCGCAATGAACGATCTTTCTGCTTATGGAGACCTAGATACTAATGATTCTGGTTATCCAATAGGTGTTGATAAGGCTGAAAATAGAACTGAAGTCAACTCTATTGGACCTGGAAATCAAGCATGCGTAGATATCTGGGATCGAATTATGTCTCAACAGAATATGACTTTTGACAAAGATATTACAGATTTACCTAGTACTGCAGTCTTTGTTGCTGAGAGGTTAGGAGCTACTAAACCTCATACAGAATGCCAATACGATTACATTAAGTCGAACTTCAACGAAGATACCAATACAAGTGCTTTAGGTTTTATTTACAATTCACGTAACGGCCAAGTTAGAGTTTTTGATAATCGATAGCTTTTTTATGATGATGAACTAAAGCTAAATAAAATGGACTAAATAAGGCTTACTTTAGGAAGATTAACGAATAAAAGGATGTTTAGTGTGCTGATAAAACGTTGTAGCGTAATTTTACTTACACTTGGGATGCTAGGTTGCACAAGTTCACAAACACAACGTGCTGTTGAAGGTTTTGGTGAAGGAATGCATGACAGTGTTGAAAACCGAAATAAAGACAAAAGCCGTGATCGTGAAGATAGAAGTGTACAAAATGAAGACGTCACAAACGGTGTATTAAACATGTTGCTTCAAGGTGTTTTCAGTTTATTCAACTCAGAAAAAAACTAATCTCATAAAGGATTAAATTTTCAAAATAGTTTAGAAGGTGAAACATACAGTAAGGATACGTATGACATCGATTAAAATTATCATCGGCTCAATATCGCTGCTTTTTGGCATTATTGATTTAAACACCCTATACCCTAACTTAATGTTATCTTGGATTGCCATTGCATTTGGTGCCATTCTCATTCTCTCGTGTTTAAGCACCTCTTCTAATCAACAGCATAAAAGTAGCAAGTCGTCGGGCTGGCTTGGAGGAGATAATGGCTCTGGTTGTGGCGACGGTGGCGATTGTGGTGGTGGAGACTGAGTAAATTGACAGTCAACTTGCAAAAAGTGAATGACACATTAACGGATGAAGAACTCATGACTTTTGAAAGCTTATAAACCAGCTCAGCCATCATTTGATTGATTAAAAAACTTGCTGCTATTAAGTAAAAGTGTCATAACGAAACGCTATTCTGAACGCTTAAATGTATTTTAAGTGGAAGTATTTGAGCTTCTACTTCAAAAGCCATTTTCAAATGGAAAGGTAGTGAGCAAAATGATAACAAGAAGAAAATTTTTAGTAGGCAGCAGTGCATTAGCATTTTCAGGTTTAGCATCGAGTGTTTTAGGGAAAACAAATTACCTCCCAATATTAAATACGTCTAAGGGTTATGGACAATTGATTCCAGATCCTAATGGGCTTCTAGATTTACCTGAAGGATTCAGCTATCGAGTTCTATCAGAATTTGGTCAATTAATGTCAGATGGTTTTCATGTGGCTGATAAAGCCGACGGCATGGGTTGTATACCACTTAACGAAAATAAAGTGGCTTTAGTTCGGAATCACGAGTTAAAACCTAAAGACTTGAAGCACCAACCAACTTCACTTCAAAAAATAAAGACGTCTCTTAGCTATGACACTTACACGAATGGTGTTGCTTTGCCAGGGGGAACTTCGACACTTATCTACGATCTCAATACCAAACAAGTTGATAAAGAGTTCATCAGTTTACTCGGAACGATTCGTAACTGCTCTGGCGGGGTTACGCCTTGGGGCAGTTGGTTGACCTGTGAGGAAACTGTAGATTTACCAGATGGAGAGCTAAGTAAAGATCACGGGTATATTTTTGAAGTTCCTGCCAATGCAACAAGCCTTGTTGAAGCAAAGCCACTTAAGGCTATGGGGCGATTTAACCATGAAGCAGCTTGCGTGGACCCGAACACAGGCATTGTTTATTTGACTGAAGATACGGGTGACAGTTTGTTTTATCGCTTCGTCCCCAAAGTATATGGTCAGCTTGAGAAAGGTGGTCAATTACAGGCCATGGTCATTAAAGGAATACCAAAGTTTGATACTCGTAATTGGTCAGAAATGACAATGAAACTAGGCAAGTGGTTAGAGGTTGACTGGATAGATTTAGATGACCCAGAAAGCCCTAATGATGACTTGAGGATACGAGGTTACAAAGCTGGGGCAACACTATTCGCTCGAGGAGAAGGAATCCACTGGGCTGATAATGAATTGTATTTTTGTTGTACTAATGGTGGTAAAAAGCAATTAGGACAAGTCATGCGATATCAGCCAAAGAAAGCGAGTAAAGCGGCACAAATTCAATTATTTTTAGAAAGCGATGATAAAAGTTTATACAACTTTGGTGACAACTTGACCGTTACGCCTCAAGGGCACTTAATTGTCTGCGAAGATCAATATGTCGATCCTGTCGATAATCACTTAAGAGGTGTTACTCCAGAAGGCGAGGTTTATAGCTTTGCTCGATTACGTACTCAAACAGAAATGGCTGGCGCTTGCTTCTCTCCCGACGGAACAGTGATGTTTGTAAATGTGTACTCTCCGACTAAAACGCTTGCGATTGAAGGACCTTGGAATAAGGTTTTAGTATGATAATTCGTATTTGATATGTTCAGTTCTCTTTCAAGCACTGAATTCAAGCTGAGCATCAGGAGTTTATGTTTATGCGTAGAGTTAACTACGCATAAACTGAAGCGCTATTGTTGTGGCGTTGGCTGTAGAGTACCCACTTCAAGAATGGGCGCCGCATCTAAATCTTGCGCATCCATCATACTCGCTAGGCGTTGTATTGATGATAGTAACTGAGATTGTTCCCATTCGGCCAATGCTGAAAACTGCTCAATAAAGTGATCTTGTAGCGGTTGTGGCGCTTTGATCAGCAAGTTTTCACCTGTTTCAGTCAGAAATAATCCAACACGGCGTTTATCTTCACTGCTTCGAATTCGATGAACTAAATCTCTCGCTTCAAGGCGATCTAAAATACTGGTAACAGTTGCAGGGCTTAGGTTTACGTTTTGAGCAACCTGACGAGCAAGAATGCCTTTTTGTCTGCCAATTTGTTGCATAATGACCAGTTGCGGGCCTGTTAAACCAACGGTTTTTGATAAGTGCTTTGAATGCAAATCAATGGCTCTGATCACCTTTCTCAATGAAGTGAAGAGCTCTTCGTATTTTTCCATCAATAGAATCCGAGTGGGGAAGTACTGCTAACGATATTGTCGATTTATATCGTTAAATTAATGTGTCGTAAAGCAAAATGTTTTAGAAATAGTATTGTGATTAAAACTGAATCAAAAGGGCTCTCAATTTATATTAAGAGCCAGGTTTTATTTCTATATGGTTTAGAAACTAAATGTACGAGAAACAGTAAAGATTACACGCGCCTTCGTTTCGTCTTGATGATTAATCGATGTATCTTCAGCCGAAATATCAAAGTCAAAACCTTTGTAATTAGTTAGGTATGATACTTTGAATTGATCGTATGATTTGTTGTTGTTACCCCAAGGCCACTTTGCTTCATCAAATGAATAAGAGTAGTTATAAGTTAGCTTTAAGTTATGGCCTTCAGTAATTTCAAAAGTATGAGCAAATGTCGTAACAATATGCTCTACATCATAACCAAAATAATCCCATGCGTAGGCAGCACGAATATTAGATACCCCCATGCCTGAAGTAATGTCTAACTGTGAGTAAACTTCGTTATAGTTTAAGTCAGAAGCTGCACTTTCACCGTAGTAAGTATATACAGAGACACCAGCGTCAAGGCCAAATGTATCATTCAGTTGAGTGTACTTGCCAACATAAGCATCCCACTCTACATCCGTACCGAAGCCATTAAAGCTAACGTTAGAAGCAAAAGTACCAATATAGATACCATTATCAAAACCGTAATCTAAGCTGCCTTGCAGAGCTGGTTTATTTTCAGTTTGGCTATAACCGTTATAGCTGTAGTTTGAAGTAGCAGTAATGGTAGAGCTCGCACCAGCAAGTACAGAGGTTGATAGACCCAAAGCGAAAAGGGTACCTAGTGCGATAACTGTGTTTTTCATTTTAATATTCCATTTTATTATTTATGTACTGTCGCACCAGCCAAGGCTGGTGCTCAGTGACTTATCTTTATTGAACTAAGGTTAATTCGAGTGAGTTAGCTTTGAGTAATCAAGCGTGTTTTCCGCAGGGGAACTCTTAATCTCTTTAACTGTTTTAAAATGCTTAAGTAAGATGAAGCAGAAACAGCCAAATAAAATGCCAATCGCTAGTGCACCTACCCACTGAATTTGTAGGAAATCCAGCTTGAATAGTGCAGTCAATGCAGCCAGTAACACGAAGTTACCGATAAAGTATTTAAGCTTACCGAAACGCTTAACCGTTAGGTTCAAGTTGTCGGTATAAAGACGAATGAGTGAATCCAGCGAGTTGATCACAAATGTGATTCCCACAACGACCATCGCAAGGTTAACGATGCCAGTAGTATCGATGCTATTAGCACTGAAGTAGTAAAGAATGGTGAACCAAATCGCAATTGGAATTGATGGGTAAATCATCATCGCAATGAATACTTGGTAAGCTTTCATACCGCCAACAAAACGAGAGGTAAATTGACCAATCATGATGCTCCAAGCAAACCACCAGAATAGATAGAACTCGTGGTAATCATTCATTGGTAAAACGAATTCATGAATGTTTCCAAAGTAACCACCAAGCTGACCGAAAGTATTAGCGAATTCAGACAGGCTGTTTTCAGCAGGTAGGAAAGCCGTAATCCACATAAATACGATAAGACCTAAGAACAACCAAGTACTGCCTAAACTCAAGTAACGAACGTATTGAATGCTGGTGCTTGAATAGACCGCAACCCCGATAACAGCAAGTACAATTAAGTAGAAGCTACCAATAACAGTCTCGCCATCACCCATTTCAGGTAAATACCAAGGTAAATTGATAAGAAGTAAGTAAGCGGTAAATGCACAGGTACCAATAATAACTAAGTTATTAATAAACTTTACGACACTGATTTCAAAAAACTTAACTCTTGGCTCAATGACACAAAAGTAGAAGCAAGTTAAAAAGTAAAAGCCCCAGATTAAGAATGCCCAAAAACCAAACTCAATAGCGAGTGGGTTGGTAAAAGAGTATTCAGGACTCGTAGCATGATCAGCGTATCCAGCAAACTCAGTCAGTGGGAACATGATCAAGCCTACATCGAGGCCAGAAGTAAATAGAATTGCAATAAAGGTGTAAGTGCGAGCAGGAGTGACACCGATACAGCGCACATTACCCCAACGGAATAAAATGATTGCGATACAAGCGAAAGTGAAAATAATCCCCATTGAAAGCCAAGTCGTCATTATTGACCCCCAAATGTAGCTAAATTGATATTCATGTTAGACCTATTTTTTTATTAATATTCATAAGCAGTTGAATTGCTTGCTTAACAATCGAATATACTTTTAAAGCCATAAAAAAGACCTACAACAACAGGACTTTAGTAAATATTATGCATGACAAAGTCATTACCTAATGCTTAGTAAAATCAGGTAAGTAAATTCAGATTGTTTCAACGATTTATATAAAGAGTGGAGTACTGCTTGTACCAGACTAAATAAAGGTCAGTTGTGACCTGATTGACATGCTTTCTGTTGTTCCCAATTTGTAGGAACAACAGAAAAGGCAATTAAAAATTAATTTACGATACGCTTAGGCATTTGCTCACGCTGCTTGATTTGCCAATCGGTTCCTAATCGAACGTCAACATTGGCAGCTGCCAAAGGCGCTTTATTTAAAATGAAATCAGCGGCTTTTTCAGCAACCATAATGGTCGGCGCATTTAAGTTACCGTTTGGAATCGTCGGGAAGATGGATGAATCCACCACACGTAATCCTTCGATGCCGATTACTTTGGTTTCAGGATTAACCACAGCCATATCATCTGTGCCCATTTTGCATGAACATGATGGGTGATAAGCTGACTCAACAAATTCACGCACGAATGTATCGATTTCTTCATCAGTCTGAACGGCTAAGCCCGGCTGAATTTCTTCACCACGATATTCATCCATTGCAGGTTGATTAATGATTTCGCGAGTCAAACGCACACAAGCTCTGAAACCTTCAATGTCTTCTTGTTCAGTCAGGTAGTTAAACTGAATTTTGGGTGCCACTTTTGGATCAGCAGATACTAAAGTAACAGCACCCCGGCTTTTCGGTTTGTTATGACCTATGTGGACTTGGAAACCATGACCTGCAAACGCTTCTTTACCGTCATAACGCATTGCTGCAGGTAAAAAATGATACTGAAGATCTGGGAATGCTAAATTCGCTTTCGAGCGAATGAAGCCACAAGATTCAAAGTGGTTAGTCGCACCTAAACCAGATTTATTTAAAATCCAGCGAGTACCAATGCCTAACTTGCTTAAAGGATCTAGCTTGCCATTTAATGAAATAGGTTGCTTACATTTAAACTGGAAGTAGAACTCTAAATGGTCTTGCAGGTTTTGTCCTACACCCGGTAAGTGATGCTTCACTTCAACACCAGCATTTTCAAGCACGTCTTTATCGCCAATGCCTGAAAGTTGCAAAATGTGTGGAGAACCTACTGAACCCGCAGACAATATCACTTCTTTGCTTGCTAAAACTGATACCGTTTTGCCTTTGCGTTGATACTCAACGCCTTTGGCTTGCTTGTCTTCAACCAACACTTTATTCACTAAAGCATGAGTGATGACAGTCAGGTTTGTGCGCTTCATCGCAGGGCGTAAATAGGCATTAGAGGTTGACCAACGTACACCATTTTTAATGGTCATGTGCATTGGGCCAAAGCCTTCTTGTTGAGCGCCGTTATAGTCTTGAGTTTCGAGGTAACCCGCATCTTTACCTGCATCAATAAATGCTTTGTAAAGTGGGTTTTTCATCTCGTTACCGTTATTTACGGCAAGTTCACCTTGCTTACCACGGTAGTCATCACCATCAAATGCCCAAGTTTCGGCTTTTTTGAAATAAGGTAAACAGTGCTGATAATCCCAGCCTGTTGCACCATGGTCGGCCCATTCATCAAAATCCATTGCATGACCACGAACGTAAACCATGCCGTTAATGGATGAAGAACCACCTAAAACCTTACCGCGAGGGCAGTGCATTTTACGGTTATCAAGGCCTGTTTCTGCTTCAGTTTCAAACTGCCAAGCGTATTTCTTGGTGTTCATTGGAATAGAAAGCGCGGTTGGCATTTGGATAAAAATGCTCTTATCGCTGCCGCCAGTTTCCAATAGCAACACGGAATTATTTGGATCTTCAGATAAACGGTTTGCTAGTACGCAACCCGCTGAGCCTGCACCAACAATGATGTAATCATACTGCTGTTGTTGAGTCATCTTGGTATCCTTAAAATGGGCTTTCAAGCTTTTCCATACCCACATAAACCGACTTGATTTGGGTATAGGCTTTTAGCGTTTCGGTTCCGTTTTCACGGCCGATACCTGACATTTTGTAACCGCCAACTGGCATTTCGGCAGGAGATGCGCCGAAAGCATTGATCCAACAAATACCCGCATCAATTTGGTGAATAATGCGGTGAGCACGAGTGATGTCTTGAGTGAACACGCCTGCCGCTAAGCCGAGCTTGGTGTCATTGGCTCTTGCGATAACCTCAGCTTCGTCGCTGAATTTAAGTAGAGACATCACAGGGCCAAAGATCTCTTCTTTAACTATGGTCATTTCATCTTGGCAATTACCAAAGATGGTTGGCGCAACAAAGGCACCGTTTGGCGCATTGTCTGGAGACAAAGCTTTGCCACCGCAAAGGAGTTCAGCACCTTCTTCAACGCCAATACGAATGTAATCAAGCACTTTTTGCTGGTGGGCTTTTGAAATAAGCGCACCAAAGTTCGTGTCTTCATTCAGCGGATCGCCACACACGATGTTGTCGTTAGTTCTTTGTAGTAGGCGCTCAACAAAGGTTGAGTAAATTGATTCGTGAACAAATACACGAGTACCGTTGGTACAAATTTCACCTTGGGTATAGAAGTTACCTAACATCGCAGCAGAAACCGCATTATCAATGTCAGCGTCATCAAATACGATAAGCGGAGACTTGCCGCCCAGCTCCATCGTAACCTCTTTTAATGTGCTAGCCGCAGCCGCCATGACTTTTTGGCCTGTGCCCACTTCACCAGTAAAAGAGACTTTAGCGATATCAGGATTAGTAGTTAACCAAGCCCCTACTTTGCCATCGCCATGTACTACATTGAATACACCATCTGGTACGCCTGCTTGAGTGAATATTTCAGCAAGCTTAACCGCACCCAGTGGTGTTTCTTCTGATGGTTTGAAAATCATTGCGTTACCTGCTGCTAATGCGGGTGCTGATTTCCAACACGCAATTTGTAATGGGTAGTTCCATGCGCCGATACCTGCGCAAATGCCTAATGGCTCACGGCGAGTGTAATAAAAATCGCCGCCTACGGTTTGTTGTGAGCCTTCAATCGCTGAGGCTAAACCTGCAAAAAATTCAATAGAGTCGGCACCCGTTACTACATCAACAACTGATGCTTCTTGCCAAGGTTTGCCCGTATCAATGACTTCGATGCGAGCAAGCTCATCATTGTGTTGGCGAAGCAACTCAACGGCTTTTAATAAAATACGGCTACGCTCCATGCCTGTCATTGCAGACCACTCAGCAAAGCCTTCCTTGGCACTTTCAATCGCGGCTTGCTGAACTTTCTCGTCAGCGACTTCAACTTGGTAACTTACTTCACCCGTGGCTGGGTTGATAACATCAAAAACTTCACCTGTTTCATTTGAAACAGCTTTACCATGGACATAGTTACGATAAACGGTGGACATTACTTCTCTCCGGGAATCTAACGAAGGCGCTCGGAAATATAGCGCTTACATAATTGCTCAGCTTCTTTAAAGGCTTCTTCCGGCTTGGCTTGAAGGGCACTTCTAAGCCAAAAGCCATCAATCATCGCTGCGGTTTGTTTGGCAGCATCAATGGCATCATTTTTTTCTAAAGCCTGAGCGAAGGAATATTGTAGGTTAGTGACTAACCTTTGATTGTTAACTTTTTGTAGGCGAGCCAGTTGAGGCTCATGCATGGCTTGCGCCCAAAAGCTTAACCATGTCTTTGTAGCTGGGTTTGAACATTGCAAATCGGTGAAATTAGCTTCAACAATGGCAAACAAACGTTGCTGTGGTTCAAGCTTTTTATTTTGAACCCTAATCAATAATGCGTGTTTTAGATTATCTAGTAGGTATCTTTGCGTGGCTTCAATCAAGCCTTGCTTGCCATCAAAGTAATGGCTGATCAGTCCTGACGAAATACCCGCAATCGAGCTGATAGTCTTGATGGTTGTGTGATGAAGGCCATGTTGATCAACTGAGATGAGTGTTGCGTCAATGAGATCTTGTGTTCTTTTTGTTTTTATTTCACATCGCTGCATAACTGAAATTTTGTTTTCTCAAAGATTGATTGAACGTTCAATTAATATGTATGGTAATGATTCGTACACGAACTATCAAGCTAAATGTGATCTTTGTATTATTTCTGACATGTTCATTAATGAAAAAATATTGCTCATTGGTATTGTTCACATCCACAGCAAAAACGATTAGAATGCCCGTCCCTGATTTATTGAGAACTTTATGCGTATTACATTTTTTGCATTAATGGTTATCACATTAATATTTGCTGTGTACTTAAACAAAAGTACGGTAAATGCGACTGATGTGACGAACGTTGATAGTGCAAAAACGTTTTCGATTAAAGCCAATGATCAGACGCATTCAAAAGAAGGCGGTCAAACAGCCAAGCGACATACGGTTGAAAACGAAGACGATTGCTGTGACGTTGATTGCTGTGATTCAAACTGTATTTGTATCGCAAATGCCTGCTCACCGTTTGCCTCAGTCACTGCGAATGTTAGTTCAGTTCAAGTGGTTTTCTTCATTGAATCTGTCTATGATCAGCATTCGGAAAGCCCGACGTTTATTTCCAATTCTTACTATCGCCCTCCAAGAGTTATTTCATAAATATTCATGCGCTAGGAGCGCAATCAGTTTTCTTTTTTTAACGCTCTTAGATATAGAGTGTAAATAAGTTGTGAGATAAAAATGCTTTTAAAATCAAAAAATAAAGCAATAGCGTTGTTATTGCTTCCATCATTCTCATACGCCAGTGATGACCATGAGCATCATCATGAGCATGAAGAATCGGCTGTTGAAACTATTCAAGTTAGAGCTTCGCGTTTAGGGCGAGTGGTCACTGAGTCAGCAACGCGTACTGAAATCATCAATGGTGAAGAAATCCAAGAAAAAGCGCTAATGCGTCCTGGAAATATTTCTATGCTGGTTGCCGAAACGGGTGGTGTTCGAGTACAAACTACCTCGCCAGCTTTAGGCAGTGCCAATATCAGGCTGCAAGGCTTGTATGGTCGATATACACAACTTCTGAGTGATGGTTTACCTTTGTTTGGTGGTCAAACAGCATCGATAGGGTTGTTGCAAATACCACCAACCGATTTAGCTAATGTTGAAATCATCAAAGGTTCGGCATCTTCGCTTTATGGTGGCTCCGCATTAGGCGGTGTCATAAATTTGATATCAAGAACACCTTCTGATGAGTTCGAGGGTGAGGTGCTCGTTAATCTGACGTCTAAAGATGGTCAAGATGTGACGTCTTATTTTGCTACGCCGTTAACGGAAGAATTAAGTGGTTCAGTTACGGCAGGTATTCACCATCAGAGTACAGAAGACTTAGATAATGATGGTTGGATTGACTTAGCTGGATACGAAAGAAGCAGCATAAGACCTCGTTTATATTGGCAAGGTGAAGATGGTGACAACCTTTACGTTACGCTGGGAGTGATGAAAGAACAGCGCCGTGGTGGAACGTTAGATAATGCTACTCTGAGCAATGGTCGTTCATTTCAGCAAAACCAAGACACGCTAAGAAGCGATTTGGGTTTTGTTTATGACCGTTCACTTACTGAATCAGCGAGTTTGAACGTTCGTGGTTCTTCTATGGTGCAAAACCATGATCACCAGTACGGTGATGTGTTTGAAGATGATAGCCACAAGAGTTATTTAATTGAGTCGAGCTACTCGGATTACTCTGATGAAGTGTCTTGGCTGATTGGAGCTGCATTCCAGCAAGAACAGTTTGACTCTGATACATTTTCTGAGTTCGATTATTCTTACAAAACACCGGGCTTATTTTCTCAGTTAGATTATGAGGCAATGGATGATGTCTCTATCTCTTTGAGTGCACGCAGCGACTGGCATAGTGAATACGGTACACAATTTAGTCCTCGTATTTCGGTGTTGTATAGTCCAAATGATTTCACTATTAGAGGTGCTTACGGAAAAGGGTACTATGCACCAACACCGTTTATTGAAGACATTGATGAAACAGGATTGTCACGTTTATTGCCTCTTGAAGATTTAGAAGCAGAGCAAGCGACAACCGCATCGGTTGATGTTACCTATGTAATGGATGATTTAGAAACCAGCGTGACATTTTTTGCATCGGACGTTGAAAACGTAACTGAACTTGAGCAGGTGTCGAATACTCTATCCAACAAGACGGGGCGCCTTGTAAATACAGACGGTGATAGTGAGATACGTGGAGCAGAACTGCTACTTCGCTATCGCTGGAATGACATTAAGTTTACAGGCAGTTATTTGTATACCGATGCAACAAAACTAGGCAGTAACAATAGCAACCGAGTTCCTTTAACACTTACACCAGAGCACTCTGCTGGCCTTGTGGTGATGTGGGAAGAACACGGCAGTCATCTAGTAGGATTTGAAGCTTATTACACGGGTACACAGCATTTAGAAAATAATCCATATAGAGAAAAAAGCGACGCATACTGGCACTTAGGACTGTTAGGCCAAATTACCGTTGGTCGAATTAGCCTATTCTTGAACGCAGAAAACCTGTTGAATGTTCGTCAAACGAAAGAAGATTCACTACTGCTGCCAACTCAAGCTCCAAGCGGTCGTTGGACGACGGATATTTGGTCTCGAAACGACGGGTTTACGGTTAACGGAGGCATTCGTTTTAAGTTTTAATGATTAATTTTTTGCGAAAAAGCTATTGAAACTTACTTGGTCTGTTGAGCAACTCATTTTGTTAATTTAGTGCAGTTGCTCATATTTTTGGGTTATTACTAAAGTTCTGCTCTTAAGTCTTAGACTCTATAGCAAAACGTTTTCTAAATTCAGTTGGGGTTAAGCCGTATTCTCTAAGGAATACTTTTCTAAACGCACTGACGTCTGAATAACCGACTAGATAAGAAATCTCAGATATGCCCTTTTGAGTTAATTCAATTAAATGACAAGCATTGTGAAGCCGCAGCTTCTGTAGATATTGAATAATCGTTAATCCAGTGGCACTTAAAAATCGCCTTTGTAGGGTACGAGTACTCACAAAATAAGTCGCTGCTATAGCTTCAACACTTATTGATTGAGCGTAATGCTCATCAAAATAATGCTGAACTTGCAAAACCAGCTCATTACCGTGATTCAATTTTGGGGTAAATTGTTGATAAAACCTCTGCTCACGAAAACCATTATCGATAACCATTTCTTTTGATAGACGCTGCGCAATAACAGGCGATGAAAATAGCGAAATGATTTCGAAGGTTAAATCAAGCCAAGCCATACGCCCACCAGCCGTAATAATACTGCCTTCATTGATGAGCATTTCATTGGTATCGAGTTTCACTTTTGGAAACTCGCTTTTAAACGATTCTGTAAGTCGCCAGTGCGTGGTACAAAATTTGTTATCAAGGAAGCCACCACGAGCCAAAATAAATGCTCCAACACAGGCGGAGGCGAGAATTGCCCCTTGTTTGTGCATCGCAGAAAGATATTGATTTAAGTTGATATTCTGGGAGGTGTAGAAGTCATCACTGATGCAAGGCGGTAATACAACCACTTGATTATCCCTATTGAAGTTAAGGGTATCTAATGCTTCTATTGCAACGTCAAATGTAATCTGAAGATTGGACTGCTGACAAATCTCATTAGCAACTGACATCGCTTCAAACAGTCCATGAACAGCAGATTGGCTGGCGGTTGGATAATTAATAACGGTAACAGAGACGTTTTTCACTTTGATGATTTTGTCGTATTTGGCCTGCAAGGTGTCATTTTAGACTCTCGTTGAATCAATTGAAAGCGCACATAATAACGTCATCAAATGAAACATCAGAGAACTCCATAATGACGAAACAAGCACTTATAGTAATCGACATTCAAAATGATTATTTTAATGAAGGAAAATACCCACTTTTTCAGCCTGAAGTCACGCTAGAAAAGACGCTTAAAGCGATGTTTATCGCGAATGAAAAAGATATCCCGATTATTCATATTCAGCATCTTGTATCACCAGAGCTGGGCGAAGGTCTATTTTTCTACGAAGGTTCAGAGGGGGCAAAAATACATTCTGATATTTTAAAAATGGCACCCAATGTACCGGTTATCACCAAACGTCATGCAGACTGTTTTGAGAAAACAAACCTTGAAGCATTACTACAAAATATGGGTGTTGAAGAAATTATTTTGACAGGGATGATGACGCATAACTGTGTCACACATACAGCGTTATCACCAGCTGCTACAAAGTATAATCCAAAAGTAATAGCAGAATGTTGTTGTACTGTTGACCCAATTGCACACGTGTTGGCATTAGATTCAATGCAAGTGCGTGGTATAGAGATATTAAACACTGAAGAGACATTTCAATAATTATTTTGATATGAGTTGGGCTTAAACCTAACAATAAAAGGAGAGGTATTATTGCCTCTCCTTTTTTATCATTTAAGGCATGTTCTTTATTCAACACCTATACTAATGCTCATTACAGCAGCTAAAGCCGATTCGGAATAAAATATTTTTTCTAGCTGTACAGATGTCATGGAAGTACTGATATGGATATTAGAAGTAATATTAGCCACAAAAATAGACAAGTCGTGATCACAGGAATGGGAGCGATTACTCCTCTGGGCTTCAAAATAAACAACATACACGCTCGTATGTGCTTCGGCGAAACGGGAATATCAAGCATCAGTAAATTTTCCACAGACGGCTTTAAAATAAAATGTGCTGGTGAAGTAAGAGGGTTTGATGCACATCATTACGGTGTAGAGCCAGATCATATTCATCGACTCAGTGATACTAATTTATGGGGTTGTGCAGCCGCAGATATTGCAATAAAAGATGCGGGACTCACTCTACAAACCAATCCGATAAAAGATGCTTCTCATGAAGCAAAACATCGACACTTACGCTTTGGTGTATCAGTGGGCACGGGGCACACTGATTTTTCGGCGGTTTTGGATGCATTGAATCAGTCAAATAATCGTGTAAGTGGCATTCACTTGGACCCTCAACAAATACCAGCCAATTTATTTAGCCGAAGTCGTCCTGCATCAACCGCATCATTAATCTCAATACGATATGGTTTAGCTGGCCCGATGTTATGTGCGAATGCAGCTTCAGCGACTGGCGCTGTTAGTATTATGAATGCTGCTGATGCAATTCGTTTCAATCGAGCTGATGTTATGTTAGCGGGGGGAGCTGATTCCGGAGTCAACCCACTAACAGCCGCCGTATTTCAAATGAACAAAAGTGGGTCCAGCGCCAACCAATGTTTACCTTTTGATGAGAATAGGGACGGAGTTGTTTTAGGTGAGGGAGCGTGCATATTAGTGCTGGAAGAATTAGAGCATGCACTACAGCGTGGCGCTGATATTTATGGCGTTATTAATGGCTACGGAACTTCAAACGATTGCTTTGATATGACACGAATTCCGACATCGGCCCCGGGTTTGTCAGATGCAATTAGCCTGTGCTTAAAAGATGCAAATATGAGCCAAGAGCGAATCGAATACATTAACGTTCACGGAACAGCCACCAAGCTCAATGATATAGCTGAGACAAATGCAATAAGCAGTGCCTTTACGCTACCACCTAAAGTAAGTGGTTTGAAAGGCTATACAGGCCACATGCTGGGAGCCTGTGGGGCATTTGAAGTTGCAATGACGCTATATTCAATGGTTAAAAATGAAATACCACATACCTTAGGGTTGAAAAATGTCGCTCACAACTGTCAACTTAGCCATATTATGCATTCACCTTTAAAGTCGAATATCACACACGCAATGTCAGTGAATTGCGGAATGGGTGGCGTTAACACCGCAATACAAATATCGAAAGTAGACCATTGATATTTATCACTGAACCCTAGAGGCCGTTCCCAATTAACGATTTCGATTTGCTGTTGTAGATTTTTCGTTTATGCAAGTCGACGAATGTGAGGTGTAGTTACTCTACATAAGTATTCGGCAACACAGAAGAAACGAAAAATATACACAGCCCTTCGGGTTACGCCTAAAATCGAAATGACTAATTGGGAACGCCTCTAATCACGATTTTAATAATATTCAAAAAGTTTTTAGGGTATAAATAATTGCTTACGTTTAGTTTTTGATAAGTAAAGATAAAGGTTGTAACGTGTTTACAATGCAACCCCTTCCATATGAGAAATCATTTGAACTTAATCCTCTATAATTAGCACCAAGTGATTCAAATAAAGAAGCTCTAAGCAAACAATAAAACAATACTGGGTTCAGCATTCGTTATTCTGGTATTTCAGATATGAAGCATCGGTGAAGCATCGGGTTTAAACTGAAATAGTTTGAGCAGCTTTACGGCGATGATTGCAATGATAGTCACAAAAAATTGAAAGGAAGTTAATGATGATAATTACAACAATAGAAAGCATACCGAACAAAGAAGTATCAGAAGTGTTGGGTGTTGTAACTGGGAATATCGTGCAGTCAAAACATATTGGCCGTGATGTGATGGCAGGATTAAAGACCATAGTGGGTGGTGAGATCCGTGGTTATACTGAAATGCTCAATGAGTCGAGAAATATTGCTATTGAGCGCATAACTGCAGCTGCACAAGAGAAAGGTGCGGATGCGATTATCGGTATGAGATTTACTACAAGTTCGGTGATGGAACGTTCAGCTGAAATAATGGTGTTTGGAACCGCAGTGAACTTGAAAGATAAAGCATAAATTGTTTAATGAAATAGCCAGAATACTAAATAGACTTATTCATAAATTGATTTAGTGGCTCTTAAAGTCCTACTTGTAAGTACTCATTCAAGGTTATTGATTGATTCCACTCTCATTTGCATGAGTACTTACTTCAATACTCTTCAATACTCTTCAATACTCTTCAATACTCTTCAATAGCTTTTCACCCTAAATAATAAGAAATATTTCTATGATTTCGATAAATAACGCACCTCATTATAAGTGGGGAAATAACTGCGATGGCTGGCATTTAGTACAAACTAAAGCACTGAGTGTCATTCAAGAGCGAGTTCCTCCAGGTTGCAGTGAAGTCCGTCATTACCATAAGCATTCTGAGCAATTTTTTTATGTGTTGGCAGGCATTGCAACAATCGAAGTTAATGGTGTAACGCATGAGCTGACTGAACAACAAGGTGTTCATGTTCCAGCAGGTGTAGCGCATCAACTCAGTAATCATCATCAAGATGATTTAGTGTTTACCGTTACCTCAACGCCACCAAGCCATGGCGATAAACTACAAGCATCAATAGAAAGTACTTAAATACTATGACAGGAAACATCATTACTGAGACTCAGCGAACCTTGATCATTCTACCAGCGGTAAGAGATGCAAGACTGATTCGAGACTACTATTTGGGTAACAAATCTCATTTGTCGAGTTGGGAGCCAATACGTGAATCGTCATTTTATGATTTGAAAACATGGGAGGAGCAACTCAGAGAGAACGAAAAAGCATTTGAAGCGGGTAGCTCATTAAAGTTGGTCGCTATGAATAAAGAGCGTACTGAAATTATCGGTGTCTGTAATTTCACCAATATCATCAGAGGCGTTTTTCAAGCCTGTAATCTTGGCTATTCGATTGGTCAATACTACCAAGGCCAAGGTCTGATGTTCGAGATTTTAGATGCAACTATCAAATACATGTTTAATGATATCGGTCTTCATAGAGTTATGGCGAACTACGTGCTTGAAAATAAAAGAAGTGAAGCGTTGCTTGAACGTTTGGGGTTTGAAAGAGAGGGCGTTGCTAAGTCTTATCTGAAAATCAACGGTGAATGGAGAGATCACATTTTGACTTCGAAAATAAACTTAAGCGGGAAATCAAATGCGAGAAGTAATTCAAACTATCATTCGACTTGAAAAATCTTTATTCACTGACGAAGTTAGAAAATCAATCCCAATGCTGAATAAACTCATTGCCGACGACTTCATTGAAGTTGCAAGTACCGGTATCCGATTTGGAAAAATTGAAGTATTAAATCGACTACCTGACGAAGAAGGGTTTACTGTTGAAGCTAAAAACTTTGAAGGCAGAATACTTTCTAATGACAGTGTGATGTTACTTTACCAAGCCGCTTTTAAACGTGGAGAAAGTGAATTTAGTGACTCTTTCAGATGCTCTATTTGGCAACGAAATAATGGGCAATGGCAAATGGTTTACCATCAAGGAACGAAGGGGTTTAATTCAAGATGTTGAATTAGAGTAAATTACTCCCATATATATTTCTATAACGGATTGGTTTATGTGGGTATGGAACATTTAATTACTGCTTCACAGGAGCTTACAATAATACACTTTATTGTTGGTTCGTTATTTTTACTCACTGGTATTTGGAGTTTATTAAAAATAGTGAGATGGGCGAAAGGAATGCCTAAATTTGCATTCCTTATTTTGGCTGTTTTTCCACTGATCTCGATATTCCCCATCCCACCACCAGCCTTCAAAAATGTTGAAAAAGCCAAAGTAGAACAAAAGAAAAATAAGCAAAACAATGGTGACACTGATGATTAGTATTGTAGTAGCTCATATGGAAGTGATGGTATGTCATTAACTCAATGGACATAGCTTTAAATTAACTGCACTTGGGGAAGTTTGAGTATAAACAACCGCATTAATTAACATAACTTAGTATTAGTATTAAAGTTTGTTCATTGGTTTGCTATATTACCATTTAAAATCAAGGTCGTATGTGCATCCAGTGGTTTTGTGATCAAGTGTTTTTTTTCTTGAGTGTTATTATTTAACTATGAGTATTTCATCGGTTCATGATTATTGGCTACAGCGTCTAAGGTTATTTCTTCTTCAAATTTTGTATCAAACAATACTGACTACAGCTCAGTATCAATACCTCATGGTCAGCTGTTAAGCAGTAACTATAAGTACAGTAGTGCAAATACATTAGATGGGAAAGTACAGGCTTTCCATAGTGCGAACTCAAAGAATGTGGAGTCACGAACTAGTTTTGATGACTGGTGTTTTGCTTTAGTTGGTGGCGAAGCAGTTGAATTAGAAGATTTTACTAAATGCAAACTTAAAACGACCGAACCTAAGACTCAAAAAGTAGAAGATGAAGTTCAAGGTGGTATTACTGAGAGTTCCGAACTCACAGAACAAGTGAGCAGCAATTCAGAGGAACGGTATTCTTTAGCAAGGACAGCTTTATCGACTTATAAAGACTCAGATTCTAATAATGATGATGGAACTCAAAAAGTTAATGGCGAAGGGAGTGGCTTTCTCGAAACTGAGGAAGAAAATTTAGAACTGGTACAGATAAAAGTCAAAAAGGCATACGAAAATGCCGGATTATTGGGAAGTGAATTAAGCGATATTGAAACCATTGAATTTAAACTACGTGTCATTAAAGACTTTAAGTTACCTAAAGTTGCACTTTTAGTTGAATTGAAGCGAATTGCAAAACAGCATATTTCATCACTTTCGGATATTGATGTTAAAGAATCGAATGATAAAGCTGATCAAAAGGTGCTAAGACTGGCCAAAATAAAACTTCATCCGGAAATTAATAAACAGTACACGAATAAGCAAAAGGTTGCGGCTGAGTTTTGTTTTAAAGAGTTTGTTAGTTTATACGATCACGCCACCTCAAAAAATGGTGAAGGTTGTTCAATCCCTATGGAAGAGAATGGCATATACCTGCATAAAAAGGTGCCTTACCAAGAAATACTAGACGTATACAAAAATGCATTTTTGCCGACTAAGTTTTGTGAGGTTAAGGAAGAAAAGGATGAAAAGAAAGAAGTTTGTCCTGCTGACACAACCGATTTGTATAGTTATGACCCCGTATCAAAAAGATGGCGAGAAGGCTTTGATAGTTTTTACGCTACTCTTGGCTCAAATAAGGAGTCTAGGTGGTTACTTAATAATAAGTTAATGACTAAAGAGGAGTTAGGGACTCTATCTAAGGAGCAGTGGCTTTGTTTTTACGTGGCACTGAAGCAAAATAAAGCAGTAAAGTACGGTCAAAATCACCCTTCCCCTTGGAAAAAATATTTCGACAGCATTTATTTAAAATCTGAAGAAAATTTTCACTGTTTTGAGCATTTTTTGATTCATTGGTCTATCAGCTGTGATAAGCCTAAGTTATTAGAAAATCTCTTAGAAAAAAGTGAAAGCATTCCTGTTGAATATAAGCTTAGTTTAAGAGTTTTAGAGGATATGGGAAGTACAGCGCCACCAACAAATGAGTTATCTCTTATTAATTGCTTATCATATTGTATTGAACATATGGAACCTAACGTTCCTGAATCTAGTCGAAATTGGAGTTTAGGAAGATCATCTAAACAAGTTACTCCTCTAATGAGAGCATGTTCGTTAAATAATATTGAGTGCGTAAAAATTCTTATAAAACATAAGGCGGACACTGAATATGTAGTGGATTCTATACAGAGGCACAAAATCGTTAGTTACACCGCTTTACATTTAGCAAAAAGCCCTGAGATGATCATGTGTCTTATTGAGCAAGGCGTTAATCTGAATGCTACAAATTCAGATGGCCGCTCCTTTTTGCATTTTATTGCAGAGAATAAAAACTCCGTCCTATATAAAAGTACAAGACATTGGAGTCAGACGGCTTGTTCATTCAATTATGAATCTATGATCTCAAGGTTACATGCGGCTGGTGTAGACCTTGCCTTGGCTGATAAAGATGGCAACACGCCAATTCATTTAGCGTGTATAAGTGGCAATGTTTCTTTTGTGTTAGATACTCTGCTAACCACATCAAAGAAACCTATCCAGAAACAAATTAGAGCAAAAGGCGTTCCTGAAGAATCTAATTCATCACTCGATGATAAGGTTGCTGATTTAACTGAAGGTGATAAAGCTGTTGATGTAATTAAAGATGGCAATGTTGCTGATGCAACCGAGGAGGATAAAGCTACCGAATCACCCTATGATGATAGCGAATGGGTTTCTATAACTCGCTTATGCAGAAGTAAGCATCGTTGTTTACTGGATCTAGAAAATCACAAAGGTGAAAGGCCAATTCATTTAGCGGTCAAAAATGAAAAGTTAGCGATAGTAAAAACTCTTGCGGCAGCAGGAGCAAATTTTAATGTAAGAGATATGAAAGGGAACTTGCCCATTCAATCGGCGTTGTATGAAGTTTTCTCAGGAGATCTAGGAAGACGTGAAGAGATTTTTAGTCAGTACGAAGTAACTTTGTGGTTAATAAAGAACATGGTGGGTGATGATTCTGATAAATTCAAAGAAATAATGGAAGAGTTATTAACTGAGCCGGTGTTGAAAGGAAGGAATGATGAAAAATTGCCATATAAAAAAATATTAGATAATTTTGATTGTTTCTGTCAAAAAGCTCAAGGTCAAATATGGCACTCACCAATAGCCAAAGAATGTACTGTACCAATTAAATTTAATAATACATTCAAAGAGGGGTTAGAAGACTTTTTACAGGTTAGTGAAATGTTGAAAGAATTAATTGAAGCAACTAAAACTGCCAATGAAAAAGAAAGATTAACAAAAATGTTGGATGCATATCCAGCAAATAATTCGACATCAGATCCAAAGAGTGAACATGTTCAGAACCTAAAATCTCCAATGATAACCAACTCTGATGTTCATCCTGCAGAGTTGGCAAGGAAAGGTTTATTAAGACAAACTTTTACCTCAGATACATCATTTGATAACGCTTTAATTCAAATATCGGGACTATCGAATAAGCGTCTTTCACACTGGATATTTAGGTATAATAGCCGAATTTCTAGTCGGCCGCCGCAACTGATGCTAACGGCAGGTAACACTGCATCACCTTTAGCTCTTAATCATTCGGGACAATTGCCATTAGCGATAAAACTTGAAGCAGAGAATGCTGATTAAAATAAATTATTTGATGAGGAAGGGCGATTTTTTTGTGTTAGTAGGCTCATTTAATGCTGATTAATCAGAGCTTGTACATGAATGTGCAAGCTCAAAATTAATCAGCATTTCAGTGGTTCAGAATATGCAGTTTATAGATGGCTATAACAGAGCAGTGTAACCATCTATTGCTATGAGGGTATTATTCGCTTTGGGCTTTCTTTAGGTTTTCTTTCTGCTGACGACGATCTTTAATCACTTTATTTACCTCACTGCCAATGTGTTGCTCGTTTCTCATTTCAGCAAGTTGCACTTGTTTTTCGCGTTCAATAAAACGCTGGCGCTGTTCGTCTGAAATTTTATCGATGCAATTTGGGCAACTCACGCCCTTAACATAGGCTTCAGATTGCATATCAGCCTGTGTAATCGGTAATCGACATGCATTACATTGCTGATATTGGCCTTTTTCTAAGCTGTGATTTACTGCTACACGATTGTCAAAAACAAAGCATTCGCCTTCCCACAAGCTTTCGTCTTGTTTTACTTCTTCAAGATATTTTAAGATGCCGCCTTCAAGGTGATATACCTCTTCAAAGCCTTGCTCTTTCATGTATGCCGTTGATTTTTCACAACGGATACCACCGGTACAGAACATAGCTACTTTCTTATGCTTTTTCGGGTCAAGGTTTTCTTCAGCGTACTTAGGGAATTCTCTGAATGTTTCAGTTTTTGGGTTTATGGCATTTTTGAATGTGCCAATGCCAATTTCATAATCATTCCGAGTATCAATCAAAGTAACTTCAGGATCTGAAATCAGAGCATTCCAATCTTGAGGCTTAACATAAGTCCCTACAACTTCAATAGGGTCAATTCCCTCAACACCCATAGTGACAATTTCTTTTTTCAGCTTCACTTTAGTTCGATAAAACGGATTTTGCTGTTCGTAAGAAAATTTAGTTACGATGTTTTCGAGCCCAGCTTGGTCATCAATCCATGATAAAAGAGTTTGGACGGCTTTATTGGTTCCTGCAACAGTGCCGTTAATGCCTTCACTTGCAAGCAATAGCGTGCCTTTGATTTCAAGATCAGTCATTGTGTTTAACAGCAATGGTTTTATTTCTTGATAGTTTGGAAGGCTTACAAACTTATATAGAGCGCAAACCGTGATCTGTTCACTGGTTTGTTGTGATGATGTACCTGACATAACTTCCTCATAGCTAGCTGGCTCGCAAAGCCAGTGCATATTGGTCAACAAAAATCGAATAACGTTAGAACTTAACACTGACTTTGTATCAGTGCTCATATGGATTTTACTTAGAATCACATCATAAATATAGGAAAATTAAAGTAACGAGAGGCAGTGAGTAACAGCGGTATATGAATGAGTTACATTTAGTATTATGAACTAAATCTTAAAACTGACTCTTCATTTACCCATATTATCAATAAATCAGATTTCCCTTAATATATAGCATTACAGCATTAGGACCGTTTAATTGCGATACGCCCCAGAAATGCTGAGCACAAAGCTGATGCTCAATGTGAGAAAGCCGTCTACTCGTTAAGCAGTGACAATAGCGCTCCTTGGAGATCTGGCAATAACTGTACGAAGGGCATTACTTCCACTAATACAGCTTGTAAACAATCGAATAAACGAATGAGAGCTGTTAAGGAAAGTTGTAATTTTTATGTTACATGGATTTTTGTATTCGAAATAACCATTGCTATCTGCCTGTAAAATATGATGGTACCTTGTACGGCATAAAAATGTGGTGTCAAAAAGGAACTGGGCATGACAAACACAAAAGCTTACTACATCGACAGAGGGCTGCACTGGCTATCTGCAATTATCATCATTGATATGCTTTGGGGTATGGGAACCTCAATACATATCACTGATTATCGTATCAAAGGTGATTTAATTCACAAGCAAGATGCAATGACAACTCACCTTTTTGAAGCTATAGCCTTATTTGTACTGTTAGGTGGTCGCATTTTATGGAATCGCATATATCCAAATCGAGATACGAAGATGGTGTTTCAAAGTGTGAAGCATAAGGTTCTCACTTACGGGTTGCACTACTCGCTTTATCTGACTTTTGGATTACTTGCACTATCAGGCTTTCTTTCCCTAATCAATGGTGAGTTGCCACTAGACTTTTTAGGCATTATGTCAGTTCCGTTTACACAAATAGATAGAGAAATTTATGGCTTCGCATTTGAAAGTCATGAATGGCTTACAAAGTGGCTATATGTAGTATTAGGTATTCATATTATCGGAGGCTCATATTTGCACCGATAAACTGTTTTCAGAACATTTTAAGTACACGGAAAAATATGAGGCCGCTGATCTGCATTTTGCTTTTTATTTCTACACTGGTAAATGCAAAGCAAAAAGTCGACTTAATTTACGATCTAAAGAATTAAGTTCCATACTTCAAAACTAAGTGTAGCGGTACAGGTTCAAATCGATGACGCTTATAATAATTTCTACACATTAACAGGTATGTATGCTCCATTTGCTAAGACACTTACAAGCGATGACTATGTGATTAAAAGTAATATTAATAAGTTCACTATAGACTCGCTAAAAAGCATTGATATTTTGGTTATCGCAAATTCAGTTGCTGATAAACATAAAACTAATTGGGATTAGCCTAACTATCCATAATTTTCGAGGCAGAAGTTGAAACACTGCATCGTTGAGTTAAAGCTAATTTACAGCACAAAAAGCATGTAAAAGGGATAACTAAATATGCCCAAGATGTGGTGCTTTCTCATTGTTGAATGAATAAAATAAGTTGGTGGTTCAAGCTGACACTTAAATCCACTTACGAGATCTTTAATCACCACAAACTTTCCCCCCGCCCAGAAAGCCTACATTTTATTTTAATAACCATGTCATAATGTTTGTGGAGTATTTTCAATAACTTGGAATGTATGTGTGTATCATCAGAGACCGTCAAGTAGCGGCTGCGTGGACACTTTGTGGACACACTTAAAATCATTGTTTTTAATAAAACTAATCATGCTGTTTATCTCAGTTTTGCTCGAGTTGGATTAAGGTCAACATAAGCAATACAAGATAAAATAGCCGCTTCGTCTAGCAAGGCTTGTGATTTGAACCGTTCTTCTCAAAAACGACCTTTGCATCCATATTCTTTATTCACCATGCGAGCGGTAGGCTCATTTAAGGCACGCATAAACCAGCTGATATCACTTAGACGATGACGGTATTCAGTAACTTGTTTATCTTTAGCTACCATTGGTTCGGCTTGTCACCTTTGATAAAGCGCTGAGATAACAAAGAACCTTTGAATAACTTATACCATTGAGTGAGAACTTCTTCACCAGTTCAAGTGTTGGCCAATTCAATATCAATTCTCGGCACAACGTGCAAATGGTTCGACATTACAGGATAAGAACAAGTATCCACGGCAAACACTTTTGCTAATTCAATTATTAGAGATTCAGCCCACATCACGGCGATGTTCGTAGTTAACGCCATTATATTTATCACCCCCACATAAAAACGACCTTCGAACACAGCGTGAAACGCAGTGATAAGGGGCGTATCTTCAACACTCACTATTGTTTTTGCTATTTGTTTGCTATCTTTTTCTTTCGTCTTTCGATGTCCAATAACGTCCTTTTTCGTGCTAACCCCCAACGATAACCGCCTAAAGAGCCATCTCCCCTCAGTACTCGGTGACATGGAATAAGTACAGCTATTGGGTTTTTACCACATGCAGTTCCAACTGCTCTAACAGCTTTCGGGTTATCAATATGAGATGCAACTTCACCATAGCTCGCTACGTCTCCTTCTCTAATACTAAGTAGAAATTGCCATACTTTGATTTGAAAAGCTGTACCTCGAATATCGAGAGGAATATTTGGTTTTGGTGCATCTCTATTTATGTGTGCATCCAAAGCAATCATCCATTCATCTAGCTCTGGTGCATTCTGTGCTTCAGAATGTACTAATTGTGCTTTAGCAAACTCTTTAGATAGTATGGCAACTAATGCTTCTTCATCTTCTCCAAATTGCACTGAACATACTCCCTTTTCTGTTGCTGCCATTATCATGTAACCAATAGCACTTTTTCTGCACGCATAATGAATGACTTCTCCTTCACCGCCAGCCCTGTATGCTTTTGGTGTCATACCAATGTGTCGAGTTTCCTCTCCATAGATACGACTGATTGAACCAAAACCAGATGAATAAATAGCTTCCGTAATCCCTTCACCACTTTTTAACGAGCGCTTGAATTTTCTCATACGCACGGCATCTTTATATTGCTTTGGCGATACACCGAACATTTCTTTAAATACTCGTTGTAGTCGAGAAGGTGAAAGATTGGCTACGGTACCTAATTGAGCTAACGTAATTTTATCTTCGAAATGGTTTTCAATGTATCGAGCAACTTCAATCATTGCACCTGTTCGGTCATCTTGCTTAGAGGGTGAACAACGTTTGCAAGGTCGAAATCCTGCCTGCATTGCTGATTCTGTACTGAAGAAAAACCTCAAATTTTCAGGGTTTGGTGATTTGGTTGAACATGATGGAAAGCAGAATACCCCTGTAGTAACAACTCCGTAGAAAAATTGCCCATCAAAGGCGTTATCTCTTTGTGCTACAGCTTTTCTCATTTTGCTTTCAGATAAATGTGGCATAACCCTTCTCATCAATTAGCCTGTTGAATACAATCTAATCATATAATACCTATAGAAAACATCCGAATCTTGCTAAGGAATTGCTTTTTACTATAGTTTTTAATTTGCAATAAATAGCAATATTCGGATGTTTTGAATTGGAAGTAATAGTTAGCATTGAAGTCAATTATTATCCCTTAGGATTAAATCAACTATGACAACATCCATCAGCCATACAATGAGCTTTAAAGTATGGACAATGCTCATTATTCTTTCTGTATTATGGGGCGGATCCTTCTTTTTTGTGGGTGTAGCGGTTAATGAATTACCTCCGTTTACAGTCGTCACTCTTAGGGTTGCCATAGCTGCAATAATTTTATGGGGAATAGCATTTGCTCTAGGGCACCGACCGCCAAAACAAATGAATGTTTGGATTTCATTTTTTGCAATTGGGTTGTTGAACAATGTTATTCCATTTGTGTTAATTGCATGGGGGCAAACTCAAGTAGCCTCTGGGATCGCATCAATTCTCAACGCTGCAACACCTATATTTACTGTGATTATTGCGGGCATTATGCTACCTGATGAGCGACCTTCGATATTAAAAATCATCGGTGCAGGAATTGGATTGACTGGAGTGATCGTTATGATTGGTGTACCTACAGTCGCTGGCGAAGGTAAATTGTTAGCGCAAGTTGCAATTGTTATAGCAACAGTATCTTATGCCTTTGCCGGAGTATATGGCAGAAGATTCAAATCGATGAAAATAAATCCAATCATTACTGCAGCAGGTCAGGTTACAGCCTCAACATTTATATTAATCCCTGTAACATTGTTTATTGATGGCCCAGTCAATATAAAAGACATAAACATAAATACATGGGGTGCTATTGTTTGTCTTGCTATTTTTTCTACAGCTATAGCCTATGTACTTTATTTTAGAATATTAGAATTAGCCGGAGCAACAAACCTCTTGTTAGTCACGATGCTTATACCAATTTCCGCCATACTGCTTGGTTCACTATTCTTGAATGAGTCTTTAACTGTAATACATTTTCTAGGAATGGGAGTAATTGCATTCGGGTTATCAGCAATTGATGGTCGCATATGGGAAAAAGTTAAATTGGCTGTAATAAAGCGAAGCGCTCTTAGGTGAGCAGGAAGCAGCAAAGTATTACTAGGAGTGAAAAGGGAACGAAATGAAGAAGAATTGAAGGTCTCTTTTTCTCTCGTATCTGTCTGTCAGATGAAATCCAAACTCAGCCTAATAGGCTTGGTTTTACGGTCTGACTTTTTATAAAGTTGTTTAAACTCTTGCTCGAGTGAATCCCGATAAAAGGTGCGAGCTAAAGTCAATAAAGGGTGATTTTGTTGAAGTTGGCCAGTGATATCAAACAAGCTAGCGTTCGGTGAATTTAAAGGACTTTTTTTGAGCATGCTTAACTCCGAAAACGACCAGAAACTAAAGGGTATTTTCTCATTTCTGGTCGAAATCTAACGGCTCACTTAGCTATATTGTATTAACAAACAGAATGTTAGCTATTTTTCAGTGCCGACTAACTAGCTCATTTAGGGGCGATTGTGAGTTACAAGTTTTATGTGATTCATTATTTGTTGAAGTCTGTAAGGCTTTAAGTTTTTCCTCCCTCAAATACAGTTTTCTTTCCAATTCTGATTATTAAGCTCTTTTAACTGACCCACGCAACATATCATTCATCCATGGATGAAACATTTCTGGACGAATTAAGAATAGCTCTAGTTGTTTAGCAATAAATTTAGTTTTTTAGCTATGGCAGTGGTGGGTGTGGATTTATTATTTAGGGTGTTTTTGAGGGTAAATGGCCACAGTTTTGTAGTCATTATAAAAGAAAAAAGACCTAGCTCGATGAGCTAGGTCTTTGTTTTATTTGGTGGAGGCGGGGGGATTTGAACCCCCGTCCAGAAAGCCTACATCCAAGGCGCTACATGTTTAGTCTTTCTTTTATTTAACCTGGTAGAGCTCCGAAAGACAGGATATCGTCAGGTGAGTTTGGTACTGTTTCGCGGTTCACCCCCAAACAAGGTTCCCTCGCTATCAAATGTTAGATGACCATCCAATTACTCTGCCCATTTGAGAAACGTGAGCAGGATGGGCTGACAAACCGGTTATTAAGCGGCTACAGCGTGTACGTTATCGTCGTTTGCAACTATAACTGTGCGGCTTTTTACGAGGCCAACCGCCCCTCGACATGCTCCCAGGGTTTCGTGAATCCTGTCGAATCCTAATCGCCCCCAAGACTTTCAGTATAACGTTTACCTATGAGCTCAGCCAACACTTATTTCATAAAGTCTTATTAAGTGGCGATAATTCATACCGCAAAGTACTTAATATGAATATTTATATCACTCATAGGTTGTTAACGTTATTGCTTTAAGCTTTCTTTCATCGTTCGAGATTTTTCTCGTTGCCAGTCACGGTCTTTGCTGGCATCACGTTTATCGTGTTCTTTTTTACCTTTACCTAGGCCTATTTCTACTTTTACCCAAGCATTTTTACGCCAATAAAGAGCAAGAGGTACGATAGCGTATCCTTGTCGTTCAACTAAACCTTCAAGCTTATCGATTTCTTTACGCTTGAGTAATAGTTTTTTGAGCCGTGCTGGTTCACAATAAGTGTGGGTTGATGCTGTATTTAGCGGTGTTACTGTACATCCATGCATCCAGCACTCACCGTCTTTTATAAATACGTAGGTATCAGCAAGTGTAACTTTACCCATACGTAAAGATTTAACTTCCCAACCTTGTAGTTCAAGACCAGCTTCGATTTTTTCTTCGATTTTATATTCGAAGGTGGCGCGTTTATTTCGGACAATACTGCCAGGCGCCGCTTTTTTTGATTTTTTCTTTGCCATAATATCGACATTATACTCATGTTGCTTTGGGTGGGCTATAACAATTCGTTGTGTTATTAGTAGTTAGCAAAAATACTTTGTAATTTTTTTGTTTCTTTAAATGCTTAATAGTAAAATTGCACTTAAATTGTTATTGCTGATGAATGTATGCCACAGATTTCCCGAAGTATGTTAGTGCGACATAGTGCGTTGCAAATGTATAAACTTGTCAATGATGTAGAGTCTTATAAAGAATTTCTTCCTGGTTGTGTTGGTGGCAAAGTCCTTAGCTTTGATGGTGAAACAATGGTGGCATCCGTTGATATCCGCAAAGCAGGGATGAATAAAACGTTTACAACAAAAAACGATTTAGTTGAAGGTAAGTCTATTCAGTTGCAACTTGAAAACGGACCTTTTAAGCATTTAAAGGGAGAGTGGAAGTTCACTGAGCTTGCTGAAGATGCTTGCAAAGTAGAATTTGATCTTGATTTTGAGTTTAGTAGCTCTTTGGTTGATTTTGCTTTTAATAAACTATTTAAAGAGCTAATGGGCTCTATGGTGACAGCGTTCACACAACGAGCAAAAGTAGTCTACGGCGGTAATCAATAATGAATCATGATAAAGATGCTTTTATGGTCGATGTAGTTTATGCATTACCTAAGCAACAAAAAATTCTCCAAGTAAAAGTTAACATGGGAACTACAGCTATTGAAGTGCTTAGGTTAAGCAACTTGCTTACCCTTTTCCCTGAGATAGAGCTTGAATCAGTAAAATTAGGCGTCTTTAGTAATTTAGTTAAACATGACAGAGTTATAGAGCCTGGGGATCGGCTGGAGGTTTATCGTCCGTTAATTGCTGATCCAAAAGATGTTCGTCGTCGTCGAGCTGAGAAAGCGGTGCAAGAAGGTAGAGCCAACAAAGTTACTGGTGGAAAAATTAAGTAATTGAGTTGTTTTATGATATTTAATAATAAAAAGCGCCTATTGGCGCTTTTTATTTGCGATTACTGAGACTTTTTCTCTTTAACTCTTTTATCGATATTCTTAATTGGCTTTTTAAGCTGTGGCTCTGTGGCGCTTTCTTTTACAAGCGGTTTTGCATCGGGACGCAAATCCGGGTTCATAGGCTCACTTGGGGATGATTTTACTTCTGGTAGTGACTCTTGACCTAAAGGCACATCAAAGTTTTCACTTAATTTATAATCACCACTGACTTTGACGAGCTTATTTTTGTCAAAATTCAGAATGAGTTCTTTATGAATGATGCTCGCGTCGCGGCCACTTTTATAGTGATATATGTAGTACCAAGTGTTATCTGCAAAGCTGTCACGTAAAACAGGGTGGCCTAAGACATACTCGGCCTGTTCTTTAGTCATGTCGATGCGCAGTTTTTCAACTTGCTGTTGATCCATATAGTTACCTTGCGGTACATCTGGCTTATAGATTAGCCAATCAAAAACACTGCATGCACTTAAAGATAACGAAAGCGCTACTGCCCCTAAAAGGGTAACTCCCTGCTTTTTATCGATCATGTTAACCACTGTATTCTAAAATTCTGCCGCCATCATACCCAAGCTGATACTATGATGACAAGGTTATTGTTATTGAGCTATTTGAATATAACTCTGTAAATAAGTTCAATATTTAAATGGTAAAAGCACATCACATTTCAAAATGTAACATTTTGTTTGTCGATGAAAAGAGATAATTATCAGTTAAACCCTCAAGAACAATAAGTGATGGCAAGAATTCTTTCCTAGAGCGTTAATACTAGGCATGGCTTAGCTTTCAACCAAGTTAGCACTGTGAAATCGATTTCATTATATTGTTCAAATGTAATGCTATGTAAATATAAGTGTTGTATATATGTTATTGCTAATGTAATTTACGCATTGACTATCAATGCCTTACTGATTAACGTGAGGCGCTAAAATAATAACAATAATTTTATTGAGGTAAATTTTGGGCTCACTTGTCTTTGTTGGAACCGGATTACAACTGGCTGGCCATATTAGCGTAAGAAGTAAGGACTACATCGAAAAGGCTGATGTTGTTTTTACACTTGTCCCAGAAAGTAATGCCCAGCATTGGGTTGAAGGGCTCAATGAGAACATTATTGACCTCCAACCTTTCTATGCTCAAGAAGGTGAGATCAAGAGTCGTCGAGACACCTATAAAGAAATGGTCGAGGCTATATTGGCAGCCGTTCGTGATGGAAAGAAAACCGTTTGTGCTTTATATGGTCACCCCGGTGTTTTTGCTTGTATCTCTCATATTGCTATAGCTCAGGCAACAAAAGAGGGTTTTGATGCCCACATGGAGCCAGCAATTTCTGCAGAAGCATGCTTGTGGGCTGACGTAGGTATAGACCCTGGTAAAAGCGGTAACCAAGGCTATGAAGCCAGTCAATTTATGTTTTTTAAACATATCCCAGATCCAACAACTCATTTATTACTCTGGCAAATCTCCTTAGCGGGTGAACACACGCTGAAGAAATTTCATACCGATTCTGATCGTCTGCAAATTTTGGTGGAACAGCTCTCTGAGTGGTACCCATTAGAGCATGAAATTATTATCTATGAAGCTGCTAACTTGCCAGTGTTTGAACCTCGTATTGATAGAATTAAGTTACAAGATTTGCCATACGCACAGTTAAATCACATTAGTACTTTAGTGATACCTCCTTCTAAAAAGTTGGAATACAACTTAGAAGTAATGGAGAAATTAGGCATTACTCCAGAAGATTTAGGGTGAGCTTTTAGATTTATAAAAGCTTAATAAAAAGATTTCAAATGGAAATAAAAAAGAAAAGGAGCGAACAAGAATGTTAGCAGATTTTTTGGGAAAATTAGGGCAAGACACAGAGCTACTTGAAGCTTATAAAAAAGATCCTCGTGGTGTAATGAAAAAGTATGGCGTTGCAGACGAAGAAATTGAAGCGATTATGACTAAAGATGAAAAGAAATTAGAAAAGATTTCTAAGATTTCTTCATCTGGTTTGAAAATGCTTTATATCGCAACTGGTGAAGAACTTTAAATTGAATTTCTTTTCGACCCTCTTTCTGGCTGTTAGTTTTCTAATAGCCAGCACTTCTTCTGCGCAAGATTCAAATAGCCTTGAGCAACAACTTGACTTACTTAGAAAGGTTGTAACAACAGACTCAAATCAAGCTGATGAGTTAATAAAAGAATTAGAGCTTAATAAAAGTAAATTGAATACAGAGCAACAGGGTGAGTTGTTTATTTGGAAAGCTGTATATTTTACTTATTTAAATGAACATGAACTCGCAATTAAATTATTAAATAGCGCAGAACGGCTAGCTATATCCATTGAACTTGAGTCATTGGTTTATCGCTTTCAAATGACGAATTACTTAGCATTAAGTGAATACGGGAGTGCATTAAAAGCAGCAAAAAAACAGATAAAAATTATCGATCATTTAGTCGACCCTAGTAACCAGCGTGATGTTTATATTAGGATGGCAAACTTCTATTATAACCTTGGTGCTTACCCTTCAAGTCAAAGATATGTACATAAAGCCTTACATTTAATTGATGACCCAGTGACTAGGCAAGTCTGTTTTTTAAAAACCCTAGAATCTGCTAATGCTTTTGAGATAAAAGCGAATGAAAACTTTAAAGTATTGGCATCAGAAACACTTACTCTATGTAAAAAAGCAAAAGAAGACTTTGGAACTTCTTTAATCTACAGAACATTAGGTCAAATCTATATTGAAGAAAGCTCGTACGACGAAGCAGAAGTATCTATTTTACATTCATTGGATTATCTAAAGTCACTGAACGTCCCTAGTATCATTGCAAGTAATCACTATTTGTTATCAAAAATATATTTTGCACAAAAGAAATTCATTAAAGCAAAAGATTTAGCGATGAATGTCACGAGTATTGAAGACGATAGTCAAATTCATAATGCTAAAAAAGGAACTTACAAAATTCTTGCAGACCTTCATTACCAAGAAGGTAAGTACAAAGAAGCCTTCGAAGCCTCAAAAAAAGCCCAAGATTACCAACAAAAAATCTATGATGATGAAAAAATCAAAACTTTAGCGTATGAAGCGGCGAAATTTGATTTTGAAGAGTTAGAAGATTTTATCCAAAAGAATGAGAATACAGAATACATCAGCTCTGGGCGCGAGTTACGCCAAATCGATAAAGAAATGGAGCTGCTGTACGATAACCAAATCCTTAAAATTATTATGATTTTGTGTGGAACGACAGTTTTTACTTCTGTTTATATGGGGATTTGCAGCTATCGTCGCAATAGATATAACCCGTTGACAGGGCTACTTCGTCATGATGCTGCCTCTAAAATGTCCAAAGACTTATTCCACGATGCCATGTACCGAGCGAACGGGTTTGCCGTTCTTGCCGTTGATATTGATAAGCTAAAAGATTTTAATCGGATACTTGGTCATGAACATGCTGATTGGGTGATCATCCAGATAGCTAAGGTGATTAAGAAACTGTCTAGGTTTAAGAAAGCCAAAGGGAGTTACAGTGGTAATGGTCGCTTTTATGTCTATTTAGAATTGAATAGAAATAATGATGCAATTGACTTAGCTCAGAGCTTACAAGAAGAAGTACATAACTGTAATACTTTTGAGACTCGAGAACATTTCAATATGACGGTGAGCATAGGTGTTGCTTGTTTAATGCAAAGAACTCCTGAGATAAATGATGCTGAAGTTAGACGTCAGGCTGATGTTGCCTTGCAAGTAGCCAAAGACGATGGTGGTGATGAAATTATTAAATACCAATCGTCATTTGATGCAGCTGATGAGGAGCACAAAAAGCAAATGCGTTTTGTTCACTTTATTGATCCCAAGTTAATGGTTCGAGGGCGTAGGTTTTAACGAGTTGTTGATACAGCTGCGGGTGCTGTTCACTAAATTCCTGCGGCTGCTCAAAGAATACTTCTGTTATGACCGCAAAGAACTCCGCCGGGTTGGTTGCTCCATAGTAATCAAATAGGCATGGCAATTGATTCTCAGCACAATATTGCAATTGTTTAAATTCACGATTTAATATCTGTGACCACTCCTTATAGTCTTCTTGTTTGGGTAATACCGGGGCACCATTCGCAACGCCTGTTTGCTGGTCTAATTGATGTGCAAATTCATGGAAAATTAAGTTAGAGCCATCCGCAGGGTCTGCTGCAGATGAAAGTGTATCAGGCCAAGAAAGTATTACTTTTCCTTGTTCCCATGATTCTCCTAATAATACTCTGCGTTTATGGGAGACAATGCCATTATCGTTTTGTTCTGAATCGACATAAAAGGCTGAAGGGTAAACTAAAATTTGTTTGAGCTTCGGATAATAGTCAGTGTTTTTATTGAGCAATAACAAGCATGCCTGTCCAGCGATAGTTACTTTCACATCATCATTAATTAGTTGCCCATCACAGCCAATAAACTCTTTTTCTGCAATAAAAACTTGGATGTGCTTTTTAAGTTGAAGTTTTAGGTGGTCTGGTAATCCACGGAAAAAAGGTAATCTGTGTTTAATTATTTTTCGCCATAAAGTCGGAAATGGCTGTGCCATAATTTTCTGGCGTCTACGCTGTTTACGCCAATCAATTGAAAGAACCCACAAACAAGCGAATAATCCGATAACTGCAAGTAAGATAATAACTAACATAACTGTCCTTTTGTTTTAGTTAATTAATATCTTGGGTACGAATGACGATTATTCAAGGTTTGTTCTGATCGGAATTTAATCACCAATCGAATTCACAAGGGTCGAAGTTTGGATCTTGTGAGTGCATCATCGCTTCATTGATTAAGTAGCGATTTGCTTCAACTTCACCTATATCAATGAGTTTTTGCATCCAGTCATGGGTTCGTTTTCGGCTCATCATCATTTGAATAGAGGCTAAACCAGCTTGTTGGTTTTCAATAGACATTTTATCTCTTATTCGAGATATTTCGCTTAATAATTTATCTTCTCCGAGTTTTTCATAAGTCATCTTTTGAAGCGCTAGCCCTATATACGTACTGAGTAATGATACTTTCCCGTTTGTCATTCGCTTTCCAATGTTTAAGCACTGCGTAATTAATAGATGAGCATCAACATCGACATTTTTGCAAAGGTTCGTAAGGCTATTTAAAGGTGGAAAGGCTAATGCGGCACCAAATCCAATGGTTGCAACATTGCGGCTTAAGTTGTTTTTCACTCCAGCCTGCTCTAGAGCTATGTTAAATAGTGCTAAATACTGTCCCCAATAATCTTCATAAACGGGGGATTTTGAGGCTTCATTCAAATAGGTAAGTGCTAATTCATCATTTTTTTGTGTAATGCATTCATTGCAGCCATTAACCAAATAGCGCCGTTTTGCTCTTGAGGGGGAATAGAAAATGCCTCAGAAACGGATTCGCACTCATCGGGTGTAATTAAGCAGGCTGACAATAATGTGTACTTAACCAGCTGGTTGTGAGGATATTCGGATCTTAACCGTTTAAGTAATATATTCTTATCTTTGGACTCTCGAGTGAGTGCATAAGCAAGTTGGCTCTCAATCGCTGGGTGTTGCTCAAATTTGTCACTTATTGATTCATAGGCAGTTTCATCTTCTTCTGAAAAATAATTTGAAAAATCTTTATCACAAGTACGTATCTGTTGCTGAGTAACGGCGGGAAGTAGCTTAGCTTCGTTAGAAGCTTCTAGTCTAGAAATGCTCGATGTGCGTTGAGTAGTGGCGTCTTTTGTTTGGTGGGTGACGGTTTTTGTCGTGTTCAGATATGATTTTGCTAGGCTATAGTGAGTTTGTTCTTTACTAACCCAAACAACGAAAATAAAAAATACAACAGCGCACCCAGTCCCTAAAATCCATCTATTTTTCATTAAACTTCCTGTTCATAAAACAATAACGAGTTTAATGAGTTATACCATTTAGTGTGAATAAAGTTCAATCAACTTGTTTTGTTACGAGCATAATATTGAACTAAATTTAATGGCCCCTGAGCATTTGCTTCAATCAATATTCTCAATATGTGTGATTTAGCCAATTGAGTCTCTTGGGCTAACTGATTTAACTGCTCAATAGCCTGATAACTTAACGAAAACGTCGCATTCTTAAAGCGAATTTTGCTTTTAATAGCGTATACTTCAGTGTTTTCATCGCTATTAACACGACCAAGCATTACAAACGTTGGTTTTCCTGTCGCAAAGTCGATGACATTATCATAATTCGATGCTCGTTGAGTTGGTATACCTTGAGCATAGAGCGAAGCTTGCTCTATAAACTCTTCAGCATTTACTCTTGGCTTTTTTCGCCTATTGGCGAAGGCTTGTTTTTTGAGATCCTGTAATGCCATAGTTACCTCTTAATGGATTCGCTTTTTTCTCTTGTAACAATGTTTGTAACTGTTCAATAGAATTAACTTCAAATTGTTCAAAAGTAATGTTTCTGATCTCTTGAGCTGCTTTTCCTTCAGGATCGAGCTCGATGACGGATAGACCTGATTCTTCACTGTCATCATATACGTTTCGACTAAACGTAATAGAGTCCAACACATTGATGTCATAGGTACTACACACTTCTTTAGCTTCTAAAATACGTTTTGCTTGGCTTGGAAGGCTGGGGCATTGAGTGATGACAAATGACGCTTTCATGTCAGGGTTTATCATCATGCATGTGCCAACAATATCATCCATATGATTAACAGTTTTTAAATCTCGACGCTTAGGGCGAAGAGGCATTAAGACATGACTTGCAACAGACATCGCTGCGCGCATCGCAAGGTTATCTTGTCCTCCACAGTCAACGATTATCACATCATAGTGCTGCTCTAAGCTAAGTAAATCGTTACGGATTTTTCCGTATAGCTGAACACAATTAATGGCTGGAAGCTGATTATTATTCCTTGCTTGAATCCAGTCAGACGTTGTTCGTTGGGGATCACAGTCCACCATAATTACAGAAGCTTCGCATTCTTTAGTAAAGAATACGGATATGTTTTGTGCCAAACAGCTCTTCCCGCTGCCACCTTTCTCGCCACCAACCAATAAAATCATCCTAACTTCCTTGTACTTCACGACACTTCGGATAGTAAAATGTAGACCTTGAAATTGCGCCTCGCAAAAATTCTCTTAAAGATTAATGTTGGTGTTAATCTTTGTGAGAGTATTTTGACGACCTTTATCAATTTGATGGTTTATTGACACATTTTTAGGTTCGGAAGGTATGGATTTATCTAATCAAGAATTGCTAGAAGCAATTAACATGAAGATGCCGTTTGGCAAATATGCAGGCAGCCCTTTATTAAAGTTACCTGAACCTTATTTGGTTTGGTTTAAACAGAAAGGCTTTCCCGATGGAAAACTAGGAGAGCAGTTGGCCTTAATGTATGAAGTTAAACGTAATGGGTTAGAAACGATTTTAATGCCTCTATTAAAAAGAGAATAAGCTAAATCAA
This sequence comes from Parashewanella sp. 2304DJ23-3, assembly GCF_056591695.1. Lineage (NCBI taxonomy): Bacteria > Pseudomonadati > Pseudomonadota > Gammaproteobacteria > Alteromonadales > Shewanellaceae > Parashewanella > Parashewanella sp. 2304DJ23-3. The sequence goes on along the minus strand of NZ_JBWQOH010000002.1, from coordinate 306,348 downwards.
TTAGCTGATATAATTGCGCCAATTCTATTTTGGAGTGATATTGTGTCAGAAATCTCAATTGATGTGTTAGAAGCCTTTTTCGTAGAAACTCGTGAATTTACAAGTCAACATAGTGCAAATTTTGACATTGATCAGAAGTGCCGTTGGTCGTTCTTTTTCGCTGATACTAGTGAGAAAAAGCTTACTGCTTTAGGGAGTCACTTAGAAAGTGAAGGTTATGAACCTATTGGGTTTATTGAAGCTGAAGAAGGCGATGAAAATCCTGAACTTATTTATTTAAGAGTTGATAGGGAAGAGCTTCACACTGTTGAATCTTTAGATAAGCGCAATAAAGAGTTCTATACCTTAGCTAAAGAGTTCGGCGTTTCTTATGACGGAATGGATGTTGGACCTTTAGATATTGAAGGTTAGTGAATAGCTAGCCTAGAGGCCGTTCCCAATTAACGATTTCGATTTGCTGTAGTAGACTTTTTGTTTATTCAAGACGACGAATGTGAGGTGTAGTTACTCTATATAAGCATTCGGCAACACAGAAGAAACGAAAAGTATACACAGCCCTTCGGGTTACGCCTAAAATTGGCAGTAACAAATCTAAATGACTAATCGGGAACGGCCTCTAGTGAAAACTAGGCTGTTTTACAGTTATGACTCCAAGGTAGTATTCCTAAATGCTTATACATATAAGCACCGGTTACGACTACATTGAATATCATGGCGGCACCTGTAGCAATTGCGGCACCTTCAACATCAATGATAGGGATTAATAACGCATTCAATACAGCATTTAAAAGCACAGACAATATCATAATGAATGTCACAGTTTGTTCCTTACCTGTGTATTGTAAGAAAATGGTGCTCATGCCAAAAATACAACTAATTCCATATCCAAGTACCAAAATGATTAAGCCTAAATAAGTATGATGTGTATCGTGGCCGTATATCTCTAAAATCGGATGGGCAAAGTAAATCAAGATTGCGCAAAGCGGAATAACAATCAATAAAACGATTTTAAAAGATTTACGATTAATTTGCGCTACATGCTGTTTACCTTTCTTAAGTGCAGGAACGATCAACGGGGATACAAGCCCGAAGATGGCTAGCTGCATAGTTGCGATAGAATTTGCCGTTGTTTGGGCCGCTGCGAAATGGCCAACGCTTATTTCACTCGACATATACTCCAGCATGTAAATATCAAGCTGTTTGGTCATCGCTTGTAATACAATGATCATCATCATTGGAAATGAAACAGATAACCATTTTTTAGGTTCTATAAAATTATCGACAGGGGTGATTGGCATTAACGCTAATGCTCTGACTTTGTAGTAGCAATATAAAGCAACAATTGCGCTGGACAACGTCATAATAACCACAGCTTCAAAGCTGTTTAAGCTCCCTACAACGAATAGATAAATTAAGCCAAAAATAAGCCTGAGTCCGGGGTTACCGATTCGCCATGGAATGAAGGCGAGTTCTAAGCGTTTTGCAACGAGTAAAATGCCACCCAATAAAGAGGCAAAAGCAAAAGTTGGGATCGCTAAAGTCGTCAGTAACAGTGGGTGGTATTCATTGTCAGCTTCAAAAGCAAAATGAAGTTCATGAAATAAAACGACAAGTCCGGCTAGGATTAAGGATACTCCGGCGATGATAACAGTATAGAACTTAGTGTAATCCCATACTCCTTCGCAATTTCCTTCTATTTGATCAGGTAGAAATTTAGCAACAGCTTTACCTCCTCCCATTAGTGCGACCATTGAACCGAGACTTAAAAATGCCTCAGCAACTTTATAATCACCATAGCCCACAGGCCCAAGTGCTCGAGAGAACGTTACATTGAAAATATAGGCTGTTATGAACCCACCAATAAAGGTGAGAAACACAATGGCGCTGCCTTTAGTGAAGTAGCTATCCTGCTGTTCAGTCATTGCTCTGTTTTAACTTATTATGATTTTGCCGACTAAATGTTTAGTGGCTTACCCAAAGAAAAATCAAAAATCATTTCTACATTAAAAATAGCACAAGCTGAAAATTTAGAAGCCTAAAAAAGAAAAGAGGCCGACTGGCCTCTTTTGGTAATAAGTGCGGTTATTTTTTGCGACCTTGAATGTGGCTCATTGCACGTTTTCTTCTACGTTCTTGGCTTAGAGTTAATTTCTCTTTTTTGCCTTCAAACGGGTTAGAACTTTCATGGAAACGCAATTGAATTGGTGTACCCACAATCTGAAGCGAACGGCGGAAGTAGTTCATCATATAACGCTTGTATGAATCTGGTAACTTATTAACTTGATTACCATGAACTACAACGATAGGTGGGTTGTAACCACCAGCATGAGCGTACTTAAGCTTGACGCGACGACCATTTACCATCGGCGGTTGATGATCATCTTGTGACATTTGCATAATACGAGTTAACTTTGAAGTCGTAACACGACGAGTTGCACTGTCATAAGCTTCTTCAACTGACTCAAAGATATGACCAACGCCTGTACCATGAAGTGCAGAGATAAAGTGGATACGTGCAAAATCGATAAAGCCTAAGCGTCTATCTAATTCACGTTTTATCCATTCTCTGGCATCGTTATCCATGCCATCCCATTTGTTGACAGCGATAACTAATGCTTTACCTGCGTTGAGTACGAAACCCAGTAATCCAAGATCTTGTTCACTGATCCCTTCACGTGCATCGATGACTAGCAACACAACGTTGGCGTCTTCAACCGCTTTTAAGGTTTTAATGACGGAGAACTTTTCGACAGCAAGGTTTACTTTAGTACGACGGCGCACACCTGCGGTATCAATGATAATGTATTCACGGCCATCACGTTCCATAGGAATATAAATACTGTCACGGGTCGTGCCTGGCTCATCATAGACCACAACTCGGTCTTCACCGAGTACTCGGTTGGTTAGTGTTGACTTACCAACATTCGGCTTACCAATAATAGCCATTTTAATCGGTAATTCTTGAAGGCGTTTTTGCTCTTCTTCAGCTTCCTCTTCCGTATACTCACGAATTTTTTCAGGATCTTGAAGCTCTTTATCACGCTCAATACCCATAGCTTCAGCGTAAGGTGCTAAAGCTTCGTCAATCATACTGGTAACACCACGGCCTTGGGCTGCTGCCATTTGGTATACATTACCAATGCCTAAACCCCAAAATTCAGCGCACGCTGAGTCTGCATCAACACCATCAACTTTATTAGCGACTAAGAATGTCGTTTTATCTCGAGAGCGTAAATGCTTAGCTAATGCTTCGTCCGCTGCTGTAAGACCTGAACGGGCATCAACCATAAATAACACAACATCAGCTTCTTCAATCGCAGCTAATGATTGTTCAGCCATTTTAGTTTCAATGCCTTCTTCAGTACCGTCGATACCACCTGTATCAACAACAATGAATTCGTATCCAGCAAGAAACGCTCGGCCGTATTTACGGTCACGAGTTAAACCTGGGAAGTCTGCAACAAGAGCATCTCTTGTGCGAGTTAGGCGGTTAAATAAAGTCGATTTACCGACGTTAGGACGACCAACAAGCGCCACTACTGGAATCATGAATATTGCCTCTACTACAACTAAAAGTTTCTAAAACACAGTGCTCAGAAACGAAATAAAGCCCAAGTGCATTCACACTTAAGGCTTTACTTAAAAATCAATATACTTCTTACGGAAGTACTACTTCAGCTAGTTTGCCACTACGAGTTTGAACTAGCAACTTATCGCCAACTACAACTGGTTGAACGTATAAGCCTGAACTATCAATTTGTACACGACCTTCAATCACACCTGTTGAGCGATTGATAAAGTGTAAGTAACCTTCAAAGTCACCAACTACTACATATTGACCAAATACAGCAGGAGAGGTGAGTGAGCGAGTTGATAGCTCTGAGTTGCTCCATTGTTCAAGACCATTGCGTTTATCAATTGAATAAATGCGGCTAGAGTCATCAACAACAAATAAGCTTAATCCTGCGCTGGCTAACTCATGGAAGCTCGAATATTTACGTGACCAAATGACTCGACCACTTCGAGGTTCTAGAGATACAAGATTACCATGGTAATTAATAGCGTAGATATTTTCACCAGAAATTAATGGTGTCATGTCTACATCAGCTAAGCGGCTAAACTCGTTACCACCTTGAGGTTTAGAGATTGGCACTTCCCAAGCCACTTGGCCATTTTGCTGTACAATAACTTGTACTTTTCCGTCAGCAGTACCCACGAAAAAACCACCGCCTTCGAAGGCTGGAGAGCTATTGCCACGAAGCGTCAATGGTGGTAGGGCATTACTATGTGTCCATAGTTTTTTACCATCATCAACATTGTATGCTTCAACTAAACCGTTACCCGTGTTAACAACGACAGCATCTTCGCCAACAGTTGGCTTTGAAAGTAATTCACCATCGGTTTCAGCATACCAAGCTACTTTGCCGTCATCAGCATTAAGAGCAACAAGTACACCAGCTTCACCGCCAACAAATACTTTATTTCGAGCGACAGTTATGCCCGAAGCCATACGGAACTCTTTATTAATTCCAGCGTCTTTAATTACGGCTTCAAGATCTTGAGTCCACAGCTTATCATGGCTTTTCTCATCAAATGCAACCAGTTCACCGTTACGGGAACCTGCAAATATTTTGCCATAATTTACAGTTGGTTGTAGGCGTGAATAAAAATCACCAACACCATTACCAACACTCGTACTCCAATCTATTGATGGAGAAACTGTTTCTGTAATTTCTGGTAGCGGTTTTATGACTTCTTCATCATCGGTTGATGAACAAGCCGATAAAAATGCAATACTTAAACCCGCAGCAAGAAGATTTTTACACCAAGACTTCATGGTAACTCCTTTATGCTTGAGTTAAGTTATCTAGCTTCATTTTTAAAACCGGATTAGCCGCATTTTCACCACTTCCCATCGCAGCTTCATAAGCGTCCTTAGCTTGAGCTAAGTCACCCTGACGAACGAATAAGTCACCTTTTAGTTCATCACGCTGTGCTGCAAATGAATCGCTTGTGACTTGTGAAAGTGTTGTTAGGGCTTCGCTGGTTTTGCCTAGTTCAGCTTGAACACGAGCAAGACGCATCGTTGCGACTTCTTCAAGCCCTTGACCAGGCTTTTCAGTTAAGACCGCTTTTAAGGCTGTTTCTGCTTTTTCAAGATCATTGGCGTCAATGGCTGCTTTAGCTAAAGTTAGCTGAAGCATAGCTTGATAACCTTTCTGGTTATGGTTTTTGTCGAACTTAGCAATATCACCGGCCAGTGTCGCTGGGTCAGTTTTATTTACCATTGCTGCTGAATAAGCATCAGAAGCATTTTCTGCTAGACCTGATTTATGATCAGAATAAAAGTTCCAACCATATAAACCACCTAGGCCGACTACAGCACCAATAATGATAGGAGTACCGTATTCACTCCAAAATCGTTTGATAGCCTCAACTTGTTGTTCTTCTGAGCTATATATTTCCACGCAAAGGCCCCTTGTTAAATCCGTTCTTCAAGAAATGCTGCTAATTCATCTTTAGCAACAAGTTGTTGTTCTGTATTACCACGAAGATCTTTCACTGCAACTTGATTGTTTTCAAGTTCAGTTTCTCCGATGACTAGCGCAAATTGAGCACCACTTTTGTCGGCTCGCTTCATTTGTTTTTTAAAGTTACCGCCGCCGCAATGGCTCATTACTCTAAGGCTTGGTAATGATTCACGCAAGTCTTCTGCAATTTTAACTGCTTGAATTTGCGTACCTGTTCCCATTGCTGTTACGTAAACATCAACTGCAGGTGCAACGTCGCCAGCGAGCTCGAGCTCTTGCAACAACAGGATAATTCGTTCCATTCCCATTGCAAAACCAACTGCTGGACTTTGCTTTCCGCCGAGTTGTGATACTAAACCGTCATATCGGCCGCCAGCTAAAACAGTACCTTGAGCACCTAAACTTGAAGTAACCCACTCAAAAACGGTACGGTTATAGTAGTCTAAACCTCTAACTAGTCTTGGGTTAACGGTGTATTGGATGCCAGCAGCGTCTAAGAGTTCACATAAATGTGAAAAATGTGTTTTACTTTCTTCACCTAAGTAATCCATTAGCTCAGGAGCATTAACTAATACGGCTTGAATATCTGGGTTCTTAGTATCTAATACACGCAGTGGGTTAGAGTACATACGACGTTTAGCATCTTCATCTAAAACGTCTTCATGTTGCTCTAAAAATGCAATAAGAGCTTTACGATAAGCTTCTCGCTCTTCACTGTCACCTAAGGTGTTAATTTCAAGCTTTACATGTTCTTGAATACCCAGCTTATGCCATAGACGGTTTGATAGCATCAGTACTTCAGCATCAGCATCTGCGCTGCCAATACCGTAAACTTCAACACCAAACTGATGAAATTGACGGTAACGACCTTTCTGCGGGCGTTCGTGACGGAACATCGGTCCCATGTACCACAAACGTTGCTCTTGATTATACAGTAAGCCATGTTCGTTACCTGCGCGAACAGTAGAAGCCGTACCTTCTGGGCGAAGCGTTAGGCTATCACCGTTATTGTCTTGAAAGGTGTACATTTCCTTTTCAACAATATCTGTTACTTCGCCAATGGAGCGCTTAAACAGATCGGTGCTTTCAACGATTGGCGTTCTGATCTCACTGTAGCCGTAAGCATGTACAGATGCTCTTAATACTGCTTCAAGTTTTTGCCAGAGAGGACTTTGTGCAGGCACGATATCATTCATGCCTCGAATAGCTTGGATCTGTTTTGCCACTTTTGAACTCAATTCTATATATTAAAAATAAAAAACGCCCAGCATTATAGGCGTTTCTTTGTCGTTGGTGCAATTAATCAGAGTGATTAATCAACCTTTTCTTGAACATCAATGCGGTTTGCCAGCATTGCTGCTTTCGCTCTGATTTTCGCTTCTAGCTTGTCGACTAAGTCATTATTGTCGAGACGTTCTTTTTGACGAACGCCATCTTCGTAGTAACCACTCTTGCGATTGCTACCAGCAAGGCCTAAATCTGAAACCAGAGCTTCACCTGGACCATTTACCACGCAACCGATGATTGATACATCCATTGGCGTTAATATATCTTCCACACGTTGCTCTAGAGCGTTAACTGTATTGATGACATCAAATTCTTGACGAGAGCATGAAGGGCAAGCGATAAAGTTAATACCACGGCTACGAATACGTAATGATTTTAAAATATCGAATCCGACTTTAATTTCTTCAACAGGATCAGCAGCTAAAGAAATACGTAAAGTATCGCCGATACCTTCAGCAAGTAACATTCCCAAGCCAATGGCTGATTTAACTGAGCCCGTTCTCATTCCGCCAGCCTCAGTGATACCAAGGTGTAGTGGCTGATCAATCTTCTTAGCGAGTAAACGATAAGATTCAACGGCAAGAAAAACATCAGAAGCTTTTACGCTGATCTTGAACTGATCAAAGTTAAGCCGATCGAGATAATCTACGTGGCGCATTGCTGATTCAACAAGTGCTTCAGGTGTAGGCTCTTTGTACTTGTCCATGAGATCTTTTTCTAATGAACCGCCATTAACACCAATACGAATTGGAATGTTCTTATCACGGGCACAATCAACAACACTTCTTACACGTTCTTCGTTACCAATGTTTCCAGGGTTAATGCGCAAACAATCAACACCATATTCAGCAACACGGAGTGCAATACGATAGTCAAAGTGAATATCAGCAACTAAAGGAACTTCAGTTTGCTTTCTGATCTCTTTAAATGCTTCAGCTGCATCCATGGTCGGGATGGATACACGTACGATATCTGCACCGACGTTTTCTAGGGCTTTTATTTGTGCAACGGTTGCTTCAACGTCATTAGTGTTTGTATTGGTCATTGATTGAACGCTGATCGGCGCTCCATCACCAACAGGCACTTTACCCACATAAATACGTGTCGACTTACGCCTTTTGATGGGATTTTCGCTATACATAAATATTTCTCCGTACTGCGTCGTTGCTACTCACACACTGATCAACAACTTACTGAAGTGTTAGTTTTTATTGCCCTAAGGGTAGCGTTAAACGAGCTACTCTGCTTTTCGGCAAATACGACAGGTCAACTTTTTGATTATTGAGTGTTAACTGGACGGCTTGAGGTGCACCAAACACAGCATTAAATGGCGCTGTACCTGAAACTATCTTGTTATATCCAGCTTTTTTCTCACCTAGGATAAGTACCTTACCTGTAGCATCTTCTAATTTTATCCAACAGTTTTCAGTTAATTGTAAATTAATTTCTGTTAATGTTGCGGTTGCTGCTGTTTTAGTATTTGAATTTTCAATTGAATTTGTTGCTGATTCAGTTAATACCGGTGCCGGCGTGTCATCCATCTTTTGCGTTGCAGACGGTTGCGTTTCTTGAGCCGGCTTGTCGTTATTTCCCTGTGTAGGTTGCGACTGAAGCTCTTGAGGTTGTTTTTGTGACAGTGACACCTCAGATGCGAACTCAGAGTGATTGGTTTCTTGTTCAGGCTTTGTTTTTACATTAGCTGTGTCAATCGCAGGCTGAGATATTGTTTTAGGTAAACGTTGCTCTTCAGGCGTTGGTTTGGACAAATCAGTCAATTCACTGAAAAAAGAAGACTTCTGAGCCCACCAAAAACCAAACATACCAATTAAAACGATAACGATGATATAGGTAATCCAAGTCAGGCGATTATCGGCCGCATCACGTGTTGTTTTTCTGGAAAAGCTTTGCATGGTTGGAGACTTTTCAAGACCAAGCTGTTCATCTACACATTCTTGAATCAAAAATGGATCAACAGCCACTAAGCGGGCATAGTTCTTTATGTAGCCCTTTGCATATGTAGTTGAAGCGGTATTACTAAAGTCATCCGCTTCAATTTCTTCAATTAGAGTGATACGTAGGTTAAGTGCTTTTGCTACGTCTTCTTTTTTCAGTCCTTTTTCATTACGTGCTTTTTGAAGTAATGAGCCAATAGTGTGCTCTGGCTTAGACTCTATCTTTGGTGCCTCTTGTTCAGGCAAATCATTATTTAAATCAGTCATTAGTGCATACTTGCTTTATATTGCTTAGCCTGTGAAGACTTAGGAAACTTTGCTAACAGCGTTAGACCATATTGTTTTTCTAACGCACGGTCGTTCATGTTCTTTGCGATATCGATGCCTAGCAATAAGCTTTCTGGAGATTGAAAGGCAATTTTATGATATCGAGATAGCCATTCATTAGCGTCTTTATACTGATGTAACTTAAGCTTTATTTTGGTAATTGCAATAATTGATGTTGTTCTTCTAGGTGCATAATTCAGTGCCATTTCATAATACTTGATGGCTTTATCATGCTCTTTCGCTTCTTCACTGCATAGTCCTAGATTTTCATAACTTGAAGCAATTCTGGTGTATTTAGGTTGATCTATGGCGGCCAGAAACATTTTCTCTGAGCGTTTATAATCTTTCTGTTCACACAGAAAAACACCAAAATTGTTATAGGCATCGCCTGTTGCTGTTCGGCTATGAATAGCACGGTCGTAAGCCTTTTCAGCTCTTTTTACATCACCAACTTTTTGGTAATAATAAGCCATGGATAAATGAACTTCCTCTAGATGCGGAGCATATTCCATGGCTTGTTCTAAATTGTATTTTGCTTGATCGCTATTGCCTCTTTGCAAGTAAGTCAAACCCAGTTGCATCCGATCTCGAGCGGCAGCTTCTTTATTAACTTCTTGCTCTGCGACAGGGATATCAGTGCCTTGGTATGTTCTTTCAGTAACACACCCAGCTGTTATCAATAATAACGAGCTAACTATGCTCGCTCTTAAGATTCCATGTCGCATTGAAACTCCTATCCTAATGAGCTAAATATTATGTTTATCAGCCCATTGTGACGGAAATTTCTTTTTGTTGCATTTGTTTTTTTGCTAAACGTTTTGTTCGGTCTCTGATGTCACCAGCAAGCTGACCACATGCCGCATCAATATCGTCCCCACGCGTTTTACGAACAATTACAGTTAAGCCATATCCCATCAATACTTTGGAGAATCTATCGATACGAGAGTTCGATGATTTACCATATGGGGAACCTGGATATGGGTTGAACGGAATCAGGTTTATTTTACAAGGCGTGTCTTTCAACAGCTTGGCCAAGGCGTGAGCTTGATCAGTGCTATCATTAATGTGATCTAGCATCACATATTCAATAGTTACTTTGCCTCTATTAGCATTTGATTTCGCAATATAACGACTTATCCCAGCTAAGAATTCTTGCAATGGGTATTTTTTGTTTACAGGCACCAAAACATCACGTAATTCATCATCTGGTGCATGAATACTCACTGCCAAAGCGACATCTAGTTCTTCGCCCATTTTATCTAATGCAGGAACAACACCTGATGTTGAAACAGTAACACGGCGTTTTGATAAGCTAAAACCAAAATCATCTAACATGACTTTAATTGCTGGGATCACGTTCGCCAAATTTAGCAATGGTTCGCCCATGCCCATCATTACCACGTTAGTGATTGGGCGCTCACCTGTGTCTTTTTGAAAACCGATATAATCAGCAACACGCCAGATTTGGCCGATGATTTCAGCTACGCTTAAATTTCGGTTAAAGCCTTGTTGAGCAGTAGAACAGAACGTGCAAGCCAGTGCACAACCAACTTGAGAGCTTACGCATAACGTGGCTCGATCGTCTTCTGGAATATACACGGTTTCAACTTCTTGCCCGTCGCCCACATTAATGGCGAATTTAATGGTGCCATCTGCTGATTTTTGTAGGCTTGATATTTCAGGTGCAACGATTTCACACCGTGCAGCTAATTTAGCTTTTAGCTTTTTATTGATGTTTGACATTTCATCAAAATCAGAAACCCCAAAGTGATAGATCCATTTCATTAATTGATCTGCACGAAATGGCTTTTCACCGAGTTCGGTAAATAGCTCTCGCATTGCATTCCTATCGAGATCTAATAAATTGATCTTTTTTTCACTCATTTTGGGTAAACCTCAAACGCTAACAATAAGTTTCAACCGCTTATTTTGCGGGCGGGAGATTATACAGTTTTTAGACATCTTAAACCAGCGCAATGCTATCTAGATAAAGAAATCTCTCTCTTCGAAATGAATAAAAGTTTAACAATAAGATTAATCGAGAATTTTTATTTGTAGGTGAACAGCGGTAAACTAGCTATAGCTTTATTAAAAACAAAATCAGATGTTAGCGATTAGAGCAAGCCACAACGGTAATTTAAATAAGTGTATTACGAGTGAGAAATTATACTTGCGTCGTGATCATGTGTTTTCTGTTGTATTTAAAACACCGAGCCCTCTTAGTGATGGATTTTCTAGTTATAGTATAAAAGATTTCAAAATTACTCAAAATGGTGAGCAGTATGGCGTTCGTAAGGCTGGCCTGTTAGGTTACTTTCAATCTTTTTTTGGACAAACAAAACGAGACTGTCAATTTATTTCCGAACAATTAAGAAATCATCAAGGTTTTGAAGTAGTAGCAGAGGTTCGTTATTTGCCGAAGAAGCTTGAACGTTATCAAGTCAGCGGTAGAGGTACTTGTTTATTTCGGGTTCTTATTGCCTTTCATGAAAAAAATCCTAGTTGGTTCGAAAACAAAACGAAAGAGCAAATTACAACAGAACTCAGACAAAATCCTTGCCGTAAAAAAATCGTAAACGCAATTAAAACATGTTATGTGCAGATGCACAGAGGTTTAGGGTTAGAGTTATCGCCTGAGGAAGAAAATTCTGAAAAATTCTTTGACGAAATCTTTGAAAACTCAATTGGCGACGGTCAGCTTTCACTAAAAACAGAAGTTGAGAGTAGAAAGGCAATCTCTGCTGCACTTAAGAATACTTTTGGGGAAGATTTCGCAGCCAATAAAATAGAAAAACTTAATGGGGTTTTCTTTAGTGTTTTTTCAGATTCAATCAATAATAACTTAATAACTGAGTTTAAATATTCTAAATTAGATAAAGGTGAAAACATAACCAATATTCCATTTGATAAACCACAAGTCACATTACAACCAGGGCATTTTGAAGCAATTACCCCGGTCGGTTATTTTTCAACAGAAGCCCCTGATTATGGCACTTTTTAATAATTTATTTTTTTGCCTGTAAAATCACAAACTTTCCATTCGATGCTATTAACTCACAATTTCCAAACAATCGCTTTAATTTTGCATGATACGCTAAGTGTCTATTGCCAACGACATGCAATACACCACCATTGTTTAATCTTCTTCTTGCATCAACGAACATTTGCCAAGCGATGTGATCCGTAATAGCTTCACCTTGGTGGAAAGGGGGGTTACAAAGAATGAGATCTACTTCGGTATCTTCCGGTAAATGAGTTAGGCAATCGTCCCATATAAAGTGTCCTTGCGGCTCTGCAAAACCATTATCTATCCAGTTTTGCTGTGCACTTGATACTGCCATAGCGGAATCATCGACAAAATATACATTTGCTTCTGGGAATAACTGAGCAGCTCTCAAACCTAGAACACCATTACCACAGCCTAAATCGACAATACTGTTAAAGTCTCCTTTGGGCATGTTTTCCAACATGATACGAGCACCAACATCAAGCTTACTTGCAGCAAACACATTGCTTTTATTCGAAATGGTTAACTCAGTATTCGGCAATGTCCAGTTTGTTGTTTTCAGTGGCGCTCGTTTTGCGCCATCAAATACGCAGTGAATGACCCTTGTTTTTTTCCACGTCAGGCTAGGAGAAGCGTCACCAAAGAATTTATTGATTTGCTCAACAATCGACTTATTGATGGACTTGGCTTTACCACCTATAAGTAACGGTGTGCCTTTTGGGAGAACTGTTGCAAGGCGTGTAAGTAAATGGTTTAAATAAACGAGGCTTTTAGGCAGTTTTAGTAAAACTAATTGTGGAGTAAAAGGAAGTTCTGCTTCACTATCAATTGTCTCAATATCTTTGCTTAGATAATTTTCAGTTAAGTTAGACATTAAACCTAAATGACTGGTTTTATTATCGGCTTCAAAACAAATTTCAGAGTTTGGAAATAATGTTTTCACACCACAAGTTAAGGCGCCAAAACCATCATTAATGATCAGAATTTTATCGGTATCAAACTCGGACTCATGAAGTGTTTTTAGCACATGTTCATCAGCAGCATCCCAAGCTTGTAAGTTCGACTTTTGCTGAATGGGATAACGGTTTAAAACTAATGAAAGTTGAGAATCAGAAAGTGCTAAGTTCATTTTGAGGCCAGTGAGAAAAATATCGATCCCCATTATCTCAAAGTTCGATAAAAAAAATCAGTCTAAATTGCGATAGGCGGGTTTTATTTGTTCAATTCCTGCGAATTATTATATTTGTGCTGTACTTAAAGTATCTGACTCTGACTTTCAAAGAACTTATCGTCAGAGACTTTTTTTAGATGTTTTAAGTTGTTTTATAAGGAATTATGATGAAGCAAAAAGTAACAAAAGGGATTTCTTATCTATTTCTTATTGTCTTGATGATGCTAGCTTGGTATCAACTTGGAGAATGGATAATTTTGCAGTAACTTACTTCATTCGTATCGCTATATGGCTGGATGGGTATGCAACTTGGATTATTAGGAATGGAACGTAATGAGCAAGAACATTGCAACCTACCCGTCACTCTTTGTCGGAACTACCTCTCAAAACGTAAGATTGACCTACTGATGAAAGAATCGGAATGTTACGATTTTTCATCACCGCAAATTCAGGTTTACGGGAAACGGCATCATATTCCTAGAGAGCAAGTTTGGTATGCAGACGAAGGTTGCGACATGCTTTATTCGAAGTTACTGGTGCCTGCAAATCCTTGGCCTTACTATTTGAATCGACTTAGGCATCAACTCAATACTGAGTTTTCCCAAAACTGTAATGGTGCACTTGTGAATCGATATCGAAATGGTAGAGATTGTATGGGATGGCACTGTGATGATGAACCCGAAATATCTGTTGGGACGGATGTCATATCCATTAGCTTAGGAGCACCGCGAGACTTTGCTATAAAGCATAAAGAAACAGGCGAAAAGCAATCGTTTTTGTTGAATAGTGGTGACCTACTCATAATGCATTTCCCGATGCAGCAACAATGGCTTCATTCAGTACCTAAGCGACAACAAATTGAATCTGAACGTCTTAATTTAACATTCAGAACTATCATCCCAAATTTTCATCAATAACGTTTCTTTTTTAAAAGTGTGCTATTCAACACAGTTAAATATCAAAATTAACGCTACAAATAAGGTTTTTAATGGAATGAATCCAGCATGAATGTTTGTGTGATCATAACCGTCACTGGAGAAGGTGACTTTGAGATTGTAAATCAACTTGCTGCAGAAACTTGTGCGCTCAATGCAAAGTGGATGACGAGTAAAGTGAGTAGAATCGGAGAGCAATTTGCAGCATTGATACTCGTTGATATTGAATCAGAAAAGTTAGGCTGCTTGGAAGATGCTTTTAGAACCAATTATCCGCAATTAAACTTTAGTTACAGTGAGCCTAAAGTTGAAGCAGCAATTTTCAGTGAGCCTATTCAAGTCACTCTGAACTGTGAAGATAGATCTGGGCTGACACGAGAAATAAATGATTTATTAACGGGGCTGGAAGTAGAAGTAGAGCATATTAATACGATAAGAGCGCCTGTTTCGGGTTTAGGGTGTTCAGTTTATGAAGCAAAAATGACGTTAAGGCTGCCTACTGATGTAACCCAAGAAAACCTTGTTCACAAGCTTGAACAGCTCGATAACAAAATTCGAATATCTTGTGATTGATCTTTCTGTAACGGGAAAGTAATCTTCGCCTGTCTTTTATCAATTGAGTTCTTAACATGGCTTCTTCATCAAGTGGACCTGTTGCAACATTAATTTCAGAAAAGTTAAACCACAGCTTTTCACCTATGTATTTGGATGTTCTAAATGAAAGCAATCGTCACAATGTACCACCAGGTTCTGAAAGCCATTTTAAGGTTGTAATTGTCAGTGACAGTTTTGATGGAAAGCGGTTGATTGCTCGCCATCGAATGGTAAATGAAGTATTGGCTGATGAGCTTGAAAATAGCATCCATGCGTTATCTATTCACACTTATTCAGTAGCTGAATGGCAGGAAAGCCCTGAAGTTCAAAGAACGCCTAATTGTAAAGGGTAGAGTAAAGAAAGTACGGCTCATTACATTTGATGTTGGTGGGTTGCATACCCAATTTAATTATTTTGACAATTCTGGTATTGGCTCCATTTTCCAAGCTAGAATTGTCAATGATTTAGTGATTAACTTACTTTCCGTGGTACTACGCCTTTAACTGGGTCATATCCTTGGTTCGGATCCTGTATTGAAGAATTAGAATTGGCCGGTTGAGCTTGAGCTGGTTGAGGACGCTTAGTTACCAGTGATGGAGAACTCGGTCTGAACCCTACTTTTTCACTTTTATATCGAGTTGATGATGGCTCATCGCTAACAGTCTCTGGTTGTTTTGTTCTATGTGAGGTAGGGCTTGCTGCTTTTTTTGATTTGTCTACTGTTTCAATTTCAACATTTAAACCAAAAAAGGACATGAATGATTTAAAGTCGGCATCTAGATTTTGACTGCTTGTGTATCCCTGTTTGCTCTGTAGTCTGCTAACTGTATCACTCAATTCTTTTGTATTTTTTTGCAGTGTTTCATTCATAGCATCGACTGATATTGGCGCTTGAGCAGTCAATGGTGTCACCTTATAAGTTTTAGATTCGACTGTACTGTCACTTTGAGATTGCTGTTGAACGTTAGGTTTTGATTCTTTTTCAAGGGGCTCATTAAAAAATTTATTCACTCTTATTGCTTCGTCACCCTTTAACTCTTCGAATTTAGAGTTTGTCCCTGAAGTTTTCAACTCATAGACTTTGCTACCAGTGTGCAAGTAAATTTTTGTTATTACAAACCTACCTTTTTGCGCCTGATCCGGTGCAAGAGAATTCTGAGGTGTTGTAAATTGAGCATTAAGTGCAGTAGCCATAATCTTACTATGAGACTAACGGAATTTGTTTAATTATAATTTTAAATACATAAGCGATAAAGTAGTTTAGGTTAAAAAATGGCCTGATTTTGATTAAAGTTTATTCATTTTTATTTTTGTTTTATATTCAAGGTAATAAATCATTTAAGGGAGGGCTTATGGAGCAGTTAGAGTTTTTTGATATTCCAAGCCCTTGTATTAATGTTTGCCAAGTGGATCCTCGTGGGTATTGTTTAGGCTGTTTTCGAAGTCGTGAAGAACGCTTTAATTGGCAAAGATTCGATCAAGCGGCAAAGATTGATGTAATTCGTTTATGTAAACAGAGAAGAAAACGTTATCGATATGCGATTTATAAAATGAAAAAAGAAAAGCAGCTTATAGAACAGCAAGAATTAGATTTGAATGGAAGTTTTGATTTTTAAGGCTCGTTTATGTTCGATCAAAATGAGTATAAATAGATGAATTTGGTCTATGACCTTTACTTGGTACTTTTGGTGTTTGTGGGTCAGAAATTTTTAACTTCACAAATTTACCTTCAATAAAAGATCTTTCTGCATTCCTTCTAAAAAAGACTCTATGCAAGCGGTTCATTTTTCCAAGGTTGCTTTTTTCCGTTTTATCGAGTCTTGACAGATCAAAACTATAATCACTCAAAAGTTGAGCGACTTTAGTCTGTTCATGGGTATTTAGAGGACGTGATACATTAGAACAAAAGCTAGGTGCATTGATTAAAGTTTCTAGCCTTTGATGGGTGCTATTTCTAAGAATATAATTTGAAACAATAGTTCGAAATTTTGACCAGCACCCTTCATCATTGCCAGAAATCCTTTGAACTTTTAGCTTTGCATTGGTGTTATTAGAGAGTTTATATTCTTTATCACTTATTTTTATAGTATCACCGTTTTTAATTTCGCCGTGTTTAGCCACGTGCTTAACTAAGGCAAGCTTTATATCATTCCTGCTAATACTGATATGTGGCATAGCGATACTCCATAAACTCTATATGCTTTCAATGAAAAGTTAACTTCTTCCATAGTTTGAGTATAGCTAAACTGAAATAGTTCTTACCTTAAAGTTTCTTTAATCTTTTTTAATAAAACTTATAAAAATATACAGTTAGTAGTTAGTGCAAAGCTTTTTCAAGATATCTATAAATTCATTATTCGTAGCATTTGAAACAACGGCCAAACCAACGGTGCGTTTCAGCTCAATATCTTCAATTTCTTTAAAAATTACATCTCTTTGCTTTGCTCCTGCTTCAATTTGAGGTAGTAAAGCAACGCCCAACCCTGCAGCCACTAGACCCAACGCATATTCGACGGTTTGAATTCTCGCTCTGATTTGTAAATGAATGCCTTCTAAATCTAAAAGTTGCTGTAAATGGGTGAGCCCTTCACAAGGTTGCCGGTGAATAAACGCCTGATCATGCAAATCAACTATACGTATTTTAGACTTCAGACTTAAATTCGAATTAGCGGGAATGGCTAAAAAGTAGTTGTCAGTCCATATTGGTTGAAATTGCTCATGGCTTTTTAAATCGGTAGTGGTAATGATTCTGGCGTCAGATTCTTCAGTATGCTCCACTAAGGTTAATTCAAGATTTGGGCAAGCTTGGGTAAAGTCTTTTAATAATTGACTCATTCGCCCCACACCCAATGAACGAATCAAACCTAACTTAAACGGTTGTCGTTGCATACTCTGAGAAAATAAAGACTTAATTGCTTGGCTTTCATTAATCAGCTGTTTCGCTAATGGGTACAGCCTTTTTCCTTCCTCCGTTGGCATCACCCCTTTTCCATGCCGTTGAAACAGTTGTGTATTTAACTCTGTTTCAAGGTTACTGATTGCAGTAGATATTGAAGGTTGAGCAATGTAGTTCTGCTTTGAGGCTGCGCTGAAACTGCCGGTTTCAAACACCGAAATAAAATAACTAAGACCTTTGAAATTCATTCTGCCTCAACTTTACCTTTACGTAAGATATAGAATTAAACTATATCTAGCAAAGATAAACAATATTTTATCTATTCTGAAATTGAGCGTAATGTAGTCAGATTAAAATCCTCACGATAACGAAAACCAAAGGGACATTTCATGGCACGAGTACATTTTGATTGGCAAGATCCATTAAATCTAAATAGCTTATTAACTGAAGAAGAGCGCATGATCCGAGATATGGTTCATGACTATGCACAAGACAAGTTAATGAGTCGTGTGTTAACGGCCAACCGTGAAGAGCGTTTTGACCGCGAAATCATGAACGAGCTTGGTGAGCTAGGGTTATTAGGTTCTACGTTGCCAGAAAAGTACGGTTGCTCAAATACCAACTATGTCAGTTATGGTTTGATTGCCCGTGAAGTTGAGCGTGTGGATAGTGGCTATCGCAGTGCCATGAGCGTGCAATCGTCATTGGTTATGCACCCAATTAACGAATACGGCACAGAAGAACAAAAACAAAAGTATCTACCAAAACTCGCAACGGGTGAATGGGTAGGGTGTTTTGGTTTAACCGAACCAGATGCAGGTTCTGATCCGGGAGGCATGAAAACTCGTGCCGAGAAAATTGATGGTGGTTACCGATTAAACGGCAGCAAAATGTGGATCACTAATTCTCCGATTGCTGACGTGTTTGTCGTATGGGCAAAATTAGACGGTGAAATCCGTGGTTTTGTTTTAGACAAAGGCTTAGAAGGTTTATCGGCTCCTAAAATTGAAGGCAAGTTCTCACTACGAGCATCGATTACCGGTGAGATTGTGATGGATAACGTTGAAGTGGGCGAAGATGCGATTTTCCCTGATGTGAAAGGACTTAAAGGGCCATTTGGCTGTTTAAATAAAGCGCGCTATGGCATTGCGTGGGGATCATTAGGCGCTGCCGAATTCTGCTGGCACGCTGCTCGTCAATATGGCTTAGATCGTCATCAATTCAATAAACCACTTGCGGGAACTCAACTATTTCAAAAGAAACTGGCCGATATGCAAACTGACATTTCGACCGGTTTGATGGCTTGTATTCAGGCTGGGCGTTTAATGGATCAAGGTCAATTACCTGTTGAAGCCATTTCTCTTATCAAACGTAACTCTTGTGGTAAGGCACTCGATATCGCACGTGTTGCTCGTGATATGCACGGTGGTAACGGCATTGCAGACGAGTTCCATGTTATTCGTCATGTGATGAACCTTGAAGCGGTAAATACCTATGAAGGTACACATGACATCCACGCCTTAATTCTTGGTCGTGCTCAAACGGGTGTACAAGCCTTTATGTAGTCTCACTCACAAAGGGTAGAGCTGAGTATTCCTACCCTTCAAAACACAAATAATAATGTGAAGTAGAGGGTAGGAATGGAAGATAGAGCAATTGCCGTTGATAGGCAGTTTATCGAAAAAATTTTAAATCATGAATTTAATAATTTTCATCAGGGTTGGGATCATAAGCGTTTAGGATTAAGTGATGCTGATTTTGTTGGCATGTTTGAATCTCAATTAAAAAGCCGCTTGTTAGATATAGAATCACGACAAATGCGGGCTCGTAATCAAGGCTTTTATACGATTGGCAGTTCAGGGCATGAAGGTAATGCTACATACGCTAAAGCACTGCGTACTTCTGATATGGCATTTTTGCATTACCGCAGTGCCGCATTTTTGATTGAGCGTGGCCGCCATGAAGCGGGCGAAACTCAGCTTTGGGATATGTTACTTTCGTTTGCGGCGTCGAGTGACGATCCTATCTCTGGTGGTCGTCATAAAGTACTTGGTAGCAAAACTTTATTTGTACCACCGCAAACATCAACCATTGCTTCACATTTGCCTAAAGCAGTGGGCGCAGCGCTCAGTATTCCACTGACTGACCGATTAGACATAGACGCAGAACTTCCTCATGACGCAATTGTACTGTGCAATTTTGGTGATGCATCTGCGAACCATGCTTCAGCACAAACCGCAATCAATGCGGCGGGGTGGGCGTCTTATCAGCAAGTGCCGATGCCGTTACTTTTTGTTTGTGAAGACAACGGCATTGGTATTTCGACGTCAACACCGACAGGTTGGATTGCAGAAAACTTCAAACAACGTGGTGGCGTTAAGTACTTCCATTGCGATGGCCTAGATATTCTTGATTGTTATCGAGGAGCCAAACAAGCCGCTGATTGGGTACGTTTGCATCGTAAACCCGCATTTTTACATGTTCGAACCGTGCGTTTAATGGGGCATGCAGGCAGTGATGCTGAAATCGCTTATAAAACTCGCGAACAAATTTTAGAAAATGAAGCGCTCGATCCGCTGATTAACAGTGCAGCGCAGCTCATCGACGCAGGCTTGCTTAGTGCAGAGCAAATTATCAGTTGGTATCAGCAGTTAAAACAACAAATCGCTGCCGTGGCTCAAGTGGCAACCACTCGTCCAAAATTGCAAAACATTACAGATGCGATGAAGTCGATAGTCGCAACGGCACCAGATAAAGCGAGAGCTGAGAACGAGTTAACAACAGCTGAATTCAATCAGTTGATGAAAGCCGACAAAAACTCAATTGGCAAACCCGTGCATATGGGTAAGCTGATTAACTTAACCCTTACTGAGCTCATGGCACATCACTCAAACATCGTTGTGTGTGGTGAAGATGTCGGTAAAAAAGGGGGGGTCTATCACGTAACTTCAAGGTTGGTGGAACGCTTTGGTCCAAACCGAGTCATTAATACCTTGCTCGATGAAACCTCAATATTAGGCTTAGCCATCGGTATGGCACACAACGGTATTTTGCCAATCCCTGAAATCCAGTTCCTCGCTTACGTGCATAACGCTGAAGATCAAATTCGTGGCGAAGCTGCAACGCTGCCGTTTTTCTCAAACGGTCAATACGCCAACCCAATGGTGATTCGCATTGCAGGTTTAGGTTATCAAAAAGGCTTTGGTGGTCACTTTCATAATGATAATTCGTTAGCGGTGTTCCGTGATATTCCGGGGCTGATTCTCGCCTGTCCATCCAATGGTGCAGATGCCATGGGCATGTTACGAGAATGCGTTCGACTCGCACAAGAAGAAAAACGTTTAGTGGTATTTATCGAGCCAATTGCCTTGTACATGACACGTGACTTGCATGAAACAGGCGATAACCTATGGGCGAGTGAATATCAAAAACAATCAGAAGCCAAACATCTACCGTTCGGCGAAATTGGCGTTCATGGCAAAGGCAAAAAGCTTTGCATTATCAGTTATGCCAATGGTTACTACCTCAGCCGTCAAGCGGAACAGCAATTAGCCGAACAAGGCATTGAAACCACTATCATTGATTTACGCTATCTTGCACCGCTGAACGAGCAAGCCATCGCTCAAGTTGCGGGTGAGTGTGAGCATATTTTGATTGTCGATGAATGCCGCCGCAGTGGTAATGTCAGCGAGGCGTTATTCACCTGCTTGCAAGAACAGTTAGGGAAGAATTGTCCACCTGTTGCTCGTTTAACAGGTGCTGATTGTTTTATTCCATTGGCGGATGCCGCAACACTGCCATTGCCAAGTAAAGACGCCATTGTCGAAGCGGCAACAGCATTAATTAACAACAATAATTGAGACGTAAACATGAGTTCGAATGCAAAGGAAAGGGTCATTGTCGTTGCACCGGGAAGAGGTTGCTACAACAAAGAAGAGTTAGGTTATTTAGCTCGCTTTCATGCGGATAAGCTAGAGTTCATAGAAGAAATTGATGAATATCGTGCTGAGCAAAAACAGCGTTCCATTGCTGAGTTAGATGCTGCAAACAAGTATTCTTTTAAGCTGCACACTCCGGGCGAAAATGCCTCTGCACTTATTTACGCTTGCGCCTATGGTGACTTCTTAAATATTGACCGTGATAAATACGATATCGTGGCTGTAACAGGTAACTCGATGGGCTGGTACATTGCACTTGCGTTATCAGGTGCACTTCAACCTGAAGCTGCGATTCAAGTGATCAATACTATGGGCTCGATGATGCAAAATGGCTTAATTGGCGGCCAAATCATTTACCCAGAGATTGATGAAAACTGGCAAATGGACGCCAGTAAAACTGAACGTCTTGATGCAGTGGTTGAAGAGGTCAATCAACATGAGGGTTGTGAGCTCTTTACTTCTATTTACCTTGGTGGTTATCGAGTTCTCGCAGGTAATGAAGCAGGGTTAAAACTGGCAGAAGAAAAGTTACCTCAGCTTGATGCTCGTTACCCAATGCGACTTTATAATCACGGTGCGTTTCATACTCCACTCTTACAGGACATCAGTGATAAAGGGTTTGAGTTGCTGGGCGAAGATTTGTTTGAAAAACCAGAACTGCCACTCGTGGACGGTCAAGGTAATATTTGGAGCCCTTATTATTGTGATTTAGATGCACTGCGTGATTACACCTTAGGGCATCAAGTTACCGAGCCTTATGATTTCAGCAAAGCGATTGAAGTTGCGATTAAAGAGTTTGCACCAGATAAGATTATTGTTTTAGGCCCAGGGAATACCTTGGCGGGGCCAGTGGCTCAAGAGTTGATTAAACACAATTGGTTTGGTTGGCAGTCAAAACAAGATTTTGTTGATGCTCAAGCGGATGAACCTAAGTTGATTGCAATGGGGCATGGGGAGCAGCGTTCGTTGGCGGTATGATTTTTATCATACCCAAAGGTGATGAGTTGTGACTTTTGCTGTCACACTGATAAAAGCAGAAACTTCTTCGAAGTTTTTTAAAGTCGCGGAGTTGCACTCCACACCGGAAAAACCTTGGACTTTCAGTCCAAACCTGACCAAGAAAGGGTTCACCAGCAAACCCTCTCTTGGATCTCTCCGTGCCGCCCCGCAAAGTTAAACGTTATTCCTCTTATGACGCAAAATGCCTAACATTTTCGATGGTGCATCCTTGCACCTCGAAAATTAACGATGCGTCCATGCATCGTTTACGGCATTTTTCATCAACGATGAATAACAACTTTGCCATGGGGAAATGTTGTAGCCTGCAAGGTTTTCGGTAATAAAGCTAAGAGCAAAAATTTCACAGTTATTAACAAAAAAACCGTTCAAGGGCTGAACATTCCCATTTATCATGGGCAATTTCACGAAACTCCTGCGAAGTTTTAAAGTCGTGGAGTTGCACTCCACACCGCCCAAAGAGGAAACGAAGTAACGACAGTTTTGTATGTCGGTAATTCTCCAGCAAATTCCCCTTTGGAAACCCCAGTGCCGCCCCGCAAAGTAAAGCGTTATTCCTCTTATGACAACTTTCTATTTTAAAAGAGTATCTAACGCTTCTGATGGTGCATCCATGGACTCCAGAATCGAGCGCCGCATCCATGCTGCGCTTACGATATTTTTCACCAACGATGAATAACAACTTTGCCACGGGGAATGTTGTAGCCTGCAAGGTAGCTTGAAAAAATTTAAGAAAACAGGTTTTCTTTTATTTATTCCAATAACGTTCAAGGGCTGAACTCTCCCGTCGAAGCTGTTGAAGATATTGTTGAATACGAAATGACGTGGGCGAGACATGGACGTCGAGCCAAGCTCTGGGGTACAGGATGTACCATCAGAGCTGTTAGGCATTTATTCAACAATCTCTGAAACGCTTAGCTTCGTTGGGGCGGCATGGGATGATGCAAGAAGGGATTTGCTGGAGAATCCCTTTTTGCTCCGGTGTGGGTGGAAACCCACGACTTTTAAAGTGCGAAGCACTTTTTAGTGTTAATACCCCCAAATGTGTTAACTGATGATAATATGTTCAATTAAAAGGAGTGAGTAAAAATTTTTAATTTAATGAGGGAAGCATGATACAAAAAGGTAAAGACTTACGGTTTATTCTGATTACTGGTTTCATATTAATTTTAGCTTTATTTTGTTTTTATATATTTAACTTCCCAAATGGTCTATCTAAACTTAATGCTGATTGGGGGGCGTTTGGTTCATTTTTTGGTGGAATTCTTGGCCCATTGTTTAGCTTTGTAAGCGTAATTTACATTATAAAATCAACGAAAGAGCAAATTGCAGCAATGTCTGCGCTTACAAATAATCAAATTAAATCAGCAAATAAAAACTTTAATGAAGAAATTAGTGAATTGAGAAAAGAAAACCGCATACTAAAAATTTCCGATGTGTTAGATAGAATTGTTCAATCAGTTAATGATAAAGTTCTTAAAGAACGATCTTCATACAAGACTGTCCTCACCATTGTAGAAGAGTACCCAGATAATCTAGAGTTGATATCAGAAGAATCAGATAAAATTTATGTAATTAGAGAAAAGTCGACTGGTATAGAAACTAGAACTAAAAATGAACTCAATGCGCTTCAATGTCTTGCATACTATCAAGAAGTTGTAAATAAAGTAGAAGAGATTAGGGCAATCGAAAGTGATCCTGTTAAGTTTTCATACGAAAAAACAGTTGAAGATTTGATCAACAAAGATAGGGCATATATCTCTGGTGAAATAAATAACTTTAATAGTCAGTGCAGAGAAGTGTCGCATTTACTAAATAATATTGTCGCTGAGGGATATGATTTAAGCTTAACAAGGTACTACACAAATATATTTCTAAATCCATGTGTTTTTCTTTCCAGATTTTCATTAATTGATCAATATTCTCTAGCTAAGATAGCTTACATAGCATCTGCACCCGTTAAGCTAAACATGAACTTTGAAGCTGTTTTTACTTCCTTATTAAAAGAAGAGCTGAATGGTTGTATGCAAAAATCTTTTGAACCAAAACATTTAAAGTTAATATATCAAGATTGTAATATAAATCCTTTTGTAGATAATGATGTTTGTTTCGAATTTACTTTTGAACACATACCATCAGGTCAGAGGTTTCATCGCAGAAAACCCAAGGATTGGGTTATTTATCCTAACTAGAACGCTGTAAGAATTGTGTTCTTAAAAGTTTGCTAACACCAATTATAGTGCCGGCTCATTTATGTCAAAATAAAGAGCAGCAATAATCTTGCTGCTCAAAACTATGCCAAAAACCAATGCTGTGATTCCAACCACTTAATTAACAGGCAAAATAAAACCAGTCAATTTAACCAAACTCCTTAAACGTCTTACTAATAAACAAATCCTTTTGTTTAAGGTTTACCAAACATCCCCATGTTGAAACGGCAAATGGCAATTGCACAACTCCTGTCTTTTGGCCTGTTGCTACAAGTGCCATAAATGGGTGACGTTTGTACGGTTTGCTGGATGTTCTTTTTAGTTCACGTATAAATTTTGTTTAAAAACTCATGATTGGGTAGTGCTTCTTTAAAATGAAAAAACGCCTCATAAGCTAGAGGCGTGATAGGCCGTTATTGTTGAGTTACAGTCAAACTATATCCAGAAGTAGATTCTGTATCGGTTTCAATAATCATAAATAATTCTTTGGACTCTTCATTCAACGTTAACTCTGTCGAGTGAAGGATCGTGCTACTACCATCAAACGTTGCAATAGCAAATACTTGGTAAGTATTATTGATCAAAGTGATAGAGTTAGATTCTTCATAATCTACAATAGAGCTGTATTTCGCTGTTTCGATAGTTTCGTCACTGCGGACAAAGAAGAATTCAACGCTTTCGAAGTCATCATGATCTACAAGGTTTACCATAGTGATACCATGATCGTAGATACTTTCACGCTGACTATTAGGAACAATGATAGAGTTAATTTTTACTTCATACTCATCAACTTCCCCATCATCGTCTTCATCTACATCTCCGTCACCATCTTCATCTACCGCTTCTTCTTTGAGGTAGAAAAATACCGTACGAATTGCATTTTCAGGCATCGTCAGCAAGTGGTTTTTGAGTAATGGATCAGGTTCATTAGTTGCGGTAATGTCTATTCCGTAGTCACCCTTAGATAAGACTAAGTAGTCACTAAACACTCCAGCTTTTAATGATGATACATCTGCGCTGTCATCAACACCGCCAACATATAAGTCAAAGCTTGATTCGTAGCTTGGTATCAACTCATGCTCAGTAACGCCGTTATAAACTTTGAACATAGCGCTTGCATTTAAATCTTGATGTTCAGTTGTTGATGACGTTGAAACTCGATCCAAAGTATAGGGTGAATTCCCTGCACCCGAATTTCCCCTGATAACTAAAATATACTGTGAGGGATAATCAAAGCTCATTTCATCAGAGGTAAATAAAACGTCGGTTTCACCTGCTTCTGTAAGATAAAATGTGTAGTCATCTTGATCAAATTTTATATTGTCTGAAAGCTCTTTAGACTCTAACTGTACAATCGGTTTAGCTTCATTAAACGTTTCATTAGATTTAGAGAAGTGCAGTTCAATGCTCTTTGCGTTAGGGTGAACATTTAACGCTCTAAAATTAAATAAATCGTTATCATCATCGTCTTCTTCATCGATAACAGGGATATCGTAAAGAGTGGTTTCAGGCTGCACAATATCGCCAGTTAAAACGATGAGTTGAACCGCTTCATCTTTTATCTTTACTTGACCTTCTGCGATAAGCTGCAAGTCATCTCTGTCTTTGCTGTCATCATCTTGCCATCCTAATTCGTAAAATTGGTTTCCCGTAGGTACTGATTTGTCTGAAGTTGCAAAACCATATTCAACAGCACTGTACGTATTTTCAAAATCATCACTGTCGTTTGAGTTCAGATCTTCATCAACGGTCAAAAAAACCGCAGGTGCATTCTTGGAGGCGTTGTAAAATTTGATGTAACCTGTTTTATCATCATCATCACTACTGCCACAACCTGACAATCCGACAACAGAAGCTAATAGCAAAAACTTAGTTTTAGTAAAATAAGAAATACTACTTTTGTTCAAGTTCATTATTTTTCCTATCAAATGATTATCCATTAAAATTGGTACCTATTGCGCAGTAGGTTTTATGCAAATTTATAGCTTTAAATTCCAGTGTGTAGATAGGGGTAAAACGAAAAGGTTCAAAAGTAATAATAAATATTTTTTTGGAATATAAGCGAACTTTATTTTGAAAGGTGTTGTCGTAATCGATAATTGAACAGGTTTAGTAGCTATTGTTAAACTTAGGTTTATGGCATTAAAAAAATGTTTTTTTTAGGTGTATGATGTATAAGTTTGTGAATTTATATGCATTGAAGGAGGTTGACCAAAATAAGTTGGCCAACCAGTTGTGTGAGTATTATTTTCTATCTAACTTGTAAACCACTTCAACCAAATCGAGATTTTTTTCTCGCATTGCTGGTGGTTTATCTGCCGTACTATGACGAGCAAGCACCTCAATATCAAACTCTGCACCGAACAGTTCCAATACTTCATCTTCGGGTACTGAGAATGGTGGGCCATCATATTGAGATTGATCGTATTCGAGCGTGATCAGCAAACCAGTTTTTAAGTTAGGTGCAATTTGAGTTAGATTTTTAGCGTATTGTGCTCTTATGTCTTTTGGTAGAGCAATCAATGCGGCACGATCATACAGGTATTCTGCGTCAATACCGGCTGTTGGGATCTTAAAGTAATCACCTTGATAAATGGTGAAAGGTTGATCTTGCCATCGATTCAATTCGTTAACCGGTGTTATCAGTGGCGAAAGCTGATTCTCTTCAAAAAACGCTTTAATGCCAAGTTCTACTAACTCACAACCAATTACATTATGACCATGCTCTGCAAGGTAAATGAGATCAAGCGATTTTCCGCATAAAGGAACAAATACACTGGATTTTGAATTTGGACAGAGCTTCGTCCAGTATTCAACTAAGTTTGAGTTGAAATCAGGTTTATGGAAGTTAATTCGACCTTCTTCCCAGCGGTCATGCCAATGTGTTCTCATATCTATTGTTTCTATATGTTACTTAATGTTTTATTTTATCAAAATGTAAAAGCTAGAGAGCTTTTATTTTAGGGTCTGTTGATCTTTCGTGATTGTTTTTGCAGCGATAAATTGGTTATTTTATGCAAGGCAGCGCTTGTGCGGTTTGGTTATTACCGACATATAAAACTGTCGTTACTTCGTTTCCAAATAAACAAGCGATAACGCAGTACTTTTTATTTTGAAAGAGCGACCAATTTTCGCTTTCTCTTTTTTCGATGCTTTTTAGCGTTCACTGTTCTGTGTTGTGACCAGCTCACTTAGATGACTAAGCTTCACTGCTCACGCCTTGAACAGGTAAACGCTAAAATAGCACAAAATTTAATCCTGAAAGATCAACAGACCCTAGAGTTAATTTTCTTTTTTATGTTGTTCTTCATGTGTCTTCAGAAGTTTGAAAACTATTTCAGCTTTATCCCGCCAGCCACTTTGATTTTGGAGTAGAAAATGCTTCTCTCCATTATTTATCATCTCGGCATAATAGAGTGGTGATCGAGATCTTTTTGATGTTAACGTCGGAGATGCGCCAGATTGGAGAAGAGTTTCAACAAATTGCGAGTCTAGTTCTCGTACTGCATAACTCAGAGTTGAACTATTCTCACGATCAATTTGGTCAACAAACCCTGCTTTAAGAAGCTCGTCAACTAGTGAATGATCTTTATCTTTATGGGCACAGAAAATCAAAGGGCGAGTTAGTGGTATTTCTTTGAGTTGCTCCAAATAAGAATGCATAAGAGCGCTTTTCTGTGGCTGTTCAATCTTTCTTAATATTTGATACAGTTTTGGAACCCTATGAAGTACAGCATGTTCAAATACATCGTTCCAAGGCGTTAATGGAAATTCGCTCATTTTATCTATTGTTTGCTGAAATAACTCATCACTGCCTGACTTAGCAATGTGTTCAAAGTGCGACTCTTCAGAAAAAGATATAGATATTAATTTATCAACGTCTATAAGTGACACTAACCTTTCTGCCATGGACCAATTTTTGTTTCTTATCGCTAGGGAAAGTGGTCTAGCACCTGAAAAGTTGACTCTGTTTAAATCTTCATGTTGTTCGATAAGTAATTTGAGCACTTCTGGTTGGTTTGACTTTACAGCGTACCAGCAAGCATCATTTCCTAGACTATCTTGTTTTTTTAATGTTAAGTGGAATTTGATTCTTTTAAGATCAGGAATTTCTACAAGTTTACCTAACCATGTTTGTCCATCTGCACTTTGTTGGTCAATGATTATTGTTTCACATAAAAAATTGAAACGTTCATCTGGAAATTCTCTCGCTTTATATAGAAAGGGCTCATTAGGTTTTGCTTTTGATATTTCTTCAGCGTGAGCCGTTATACATTCCTCAAATTCTTTTTGTTCCATATGTCTTAACAGAAAAACTTGAATATCGGTTCTCTTAAATTCAACTGCTTTTTGAAATAATTCAGGAAGTTCGTTTTGGTGTGTCTTAAAAAAGTCAGTTGTCTCTGCTAAATGATTTAAAACACTGAGGTTATCACTTTCAATGCAAGTATTGACTAAGTCACATGTTATCAAGGTGGACTTTTCTGTTGACTTACCGTACTTATCTAAAAGCCATATTGCTCTTTGTGGGTAATAGGTCTTTGAGTTCTCATCCTTATCTCTTTTTCGAGCCGCATAGAGCATTGGTGTTCTACCTTCTCTATCAGCTTGCATTAGTATTGGTTGATGTTGCGTGTATTTAATGATCAAATTGAACACTATAATGTTATTATTTGCAGCTGCGTAGTGGACAATCGTTTCCCCTTTTTCTGTTACAGCATCGATTGGTGAATTACGCTCTAAGAAAAGTGTTACAACAGGCTCTGATTCAGAATGAACTGCCAAATGAAATGGGGTTTCTCCTGCTTTATTTTTATATTCTCTAGACTCTAGACAATTTTTTAATATAAATTCAACTGAAGCAGTTTTTTTAGCGGAGCAAGCAAGGTGAAGTGGAGTATTTCCGTTTTCATCAGTGCAATCGAGTTGATAACCAAGTTTAATTAACTTTTGCATCATTTCGACATTGCCTTTTTCTGCTGCGATATGAAGAGCACATTTATGTTTCATCTTACTTTTATCTTCATATGGTGCTTTTGACATTTCGATATCAGGGTAGTGCCCTCCACTTTTTACAATGAAATCAAATAACTCTTTATCCCCGTAACTTACAGTATGTTGAATAGGAAATTCGCCTGAGTCATTTGCTAAATGCTTAGATTGAGACGTCATCAACGCTTGGAGTATTTTTTGATCACTTCTCTTAAAAGAGGAGTTTTGTTTATACTTACCTCTCTCAGAGTGTGTTAGACAAGTACGTAATTGTTTAATGTATGGGGTGTTTTTCCAATAATCTTGTTCGTCTAAAAGTTCTGGACGTTTATCTGAAAAGCGAATAAATACTTCACATATTTCTGTTTGACCTTTGTTAATAGCAATAATAAAAGCTGTTTCGCCCTGACAATCAGTTACAGCAGTGTCGACTTGTTTTTCTAAAAGAGCCTCTACGACGTTTTTATAACCGCTTTCAACAGCTAAATGTAAAGGAGTTTTACCACGTTTATTTGGGATAAATAATTCGGGTTGATAAACTTTATCTAAGTATTCTATTAATCCTTTTTTGCACATTAGATGCAAAGGGGTATTTTCGTTACCGTCTTTTATTGTGACATCTGCACCAAGCTTTAAAAGAATCTCTATTGCCCAAGTTTTCCTCTCATCGATTGCGTATATGAGTAATGGTTTTTCAAAATGATAAAACAGATCCATTTTCCTGAGCTGCCTTCCTAAAAGTTCTCTAAACGTATCCTCATCATTTTTTTGTAGAGCTTCGATTAGTTCGGCTGGAGCTTTTATTCTAGTTTGAGGTTCAGCTTCTGTATCGATTTCAGGAGGAGTCGGTATTACATCACCCATTGGTTGCAGCTCATTGTTTTTCTCTAAGATGTTACTTGCTAATTCACATGTCTCGGTAAGTCTATCTTCATTTGTTTCCTTTTCTAAATATCCATCAGATGATGACAACTCTGTTTCATCTGGTTGTTGAGGAGTAATGCTTGTTTCAGCCTTATAAAGAGAGTAAGGATTTGATTTTACTTCTTCAAAATTACAATAATCCTCAAGTTCTGATACTGCTAATGTTAGAGGATCAGATTCTGCTAATGTTAGAGGAACAAAGTGTGATTTTGATTTGTTCTCTACTGAAGGACTTTCTTCATCAGGTTCTGCCAATGTTAGAGGAGCAGAGCGTGATTTTGTAGTGTTCTCTACTGAAGGACTTTCCTCATCAGATTCTGCTAATGTTAGAGGAACAAAGTGTGATTTTGATTTGTTCTCTACTGAAGGACTTTCTTCATCAGGTTCAGCTAATGTTAGAGGAGCAGAGCGTGATTCTGTAGTGTTCTCTACTGAAGAACCTTTTTCATCGGACTGGTTAATGCAAGGTTGCTTGGCCATGAGTAGAGGACTTTGATTTGATGCACACCCAGCAATGTCAGTAGGTTGAAGAGGTGGTTCGTTGACAAAAACTGTGAATGAACTATTTATACTTGAACACTTAGAATCTTTAGTTTCATATTGTGTTTGAGAAAGTACAGTTAAGTTTGTTAGCTCGCATTTTTTATGAGTAGGGTCTTTTATAGGTTTCGTTAAAGCAGAAGCAACTAACGAGTGTGTAAGTTTTTCGCTCATCTCAGCCAACGTCTTTACTAAATTAACATCTCATTAGTAATCAAATTATGGCTTAAGGTTCAAATACTCAAGTTAAAAGTAATTCATATTAAAGTTTGTTAATTCATACCTTTATAATTACCTAGCAGCCATCAAAAGATGGGCTGCTATTTATTGAGATTTAAAGCATTTGAATTTTAATCTGTTCAAATGGTTTTACTTGGCCACCAAATTCTTCAGCGAAAGCATCTGCATCTTCTTTAGCACTGAAGCTGGCTAAGGTTTTACCCATTGCACCCGTTTGGCTTGAACCAATTACAAAGAAGGCTTTGCGTGCGTCGATAAAGTAACTGTCATCAGGTTTGTCCCAGTGGCTTTTACTCATATCGTGTACGTAGACTTCTTTAACCTGTTTTTTATATTCGGGGTCGAGCAAGAAGCTGAACATATCGCGGGTGGAGCAGAACTTTTTCACCTTATTAGAGGTTTTGATGTAAAGCTCACCTTTAGGGCCTGGGAAGTTAGTGATGATCATGCCGCAAAGGTGGCATTCTTCACCGGCATGAATCGCTTGTGCTTGCCTTACCGTTACCTGCTCAGGCTCTTGGCTACATGCGGCTAAAACTAGCCCAGTAGCGAGTAATAAGATTTTAGTGAGAGTTTTCATAGCGTCTTCCTGTTAAAAATGATGCCGGCCAAGATGAGTGGAATCGCAATCCATGTAAATTGGAGCCCTAATAAACCTGTTGGTGAAATGCTACCGTTAATAGCTACAGCAAGCACACCGTTAACGTCTGAAGTATCTAGGCTAGCTAAGTTCACCATACGGAAAATATCAGCCGGATTAAGCAGCATTAAATTAACCAGCTGAGATTGTGATAAACCTTCTTCCATACCCACAAGTACGGCTAACAAACCTAGGTCGAAAACCAAGATGAAGAAGAACCATAAGATCAGTGCAAGCCCAGCGGCTTTTGACTTCTCAGTAACCAGTAAGCTAATAACGTAAGCGATAGCAATAAAACAAAGACCTAATAAAATCGCCGTGGCGATGAATAAGCCAAAGCTATGCAGAACGGAC
Organism: Parashewanella sp. 2304DJ23-3; assembly: GCF_056591695.1. Lineage (NCBI taxonomy): Bacteria > Pseudomonadati > Pseudomonadota > Gammaproteobacteria > Alteromonadales > Shewanellaceae > Parashewanella > Parashewanella sp. 2304DJ23-3. Next base: position 273,792 of record NZ_JBWQOH010000002.1, on the reverse strand, counting down.
ATGACATCGGTTTGAAAAGCTAACACAACAGCCGCACTGCCAAAGCCTAGAATCGTCGCTAAGGCCATAATGCCGCCTTGGCCAACAAACTTGCCGAGCAGTAATTGACGATGGCTGAGAGGATAGGTGAGCAATAGCAGTAACGTGCCTGACTCTTGTTCACCTACAAAACTGTCATAAGCCAACAATAATGCAATCAACGGGATTAAAAACACCGCAAGACTCGATAAACTAGCAATGGTTGAAGACAGTGACGTAATACCAATTTGCCCTGACGCTACCGCACCGTAATAACTCAAGCCAATAGAAAGCACCGCAAAAATTAAGGTAATGGAGATCAACCAGCGATTTCTTAACCCGTCTTGAAACTCTTTAATCGCAACAGCCAATATTGGATTCATGATTGTGCCTCCTCTGATGGTTTGCCAAGATAATACTGATAAACTTGCTCCAAGTTGGCAGGCTCAACTTGAATGTCGCTGATGTTCGGCATTTCAAGTAATTGACGGACGATGTGGAGTTTGTTGCTTTCTGGAACGGCTAACTCATCATTATTTACCACAAAATCACCAAAGCGTTCGTCTGCACGCAGTGCTCCGTTGAGTCCTTGGGTTTTTATGGTCACAGGCAGTTGTGCTTGCAGACGTAAATCAGCAAGGCTGCCATAAGCCAGCTGTTTGCCGCTGGAGATGATCATCGCTTTATCGATATGCTGTTCAACACCCGGTAATACGTGTGAGCACAGGATGATACTGGCACCGCTGCTTTTTAATTTGTCGACACTCTGATAAAACTCACGAGTGGCAATGGGATCAAGGCCAACAGTCGGTTCATCAAGTAATAACAGTTTCGGCTTACCTAAAAAGGCTTGCGCTAACCCCAAACGTTGTCGCATACCTTTGGAGTAGGTTTTTACAGGGCGCTTAATCGCATGAGTTAACCCGACTTGTTCTAACAATTCTTCAATCTGAGCTTTAGGCGCTTTCTTTAATCGAGCAAAATAAGTCAGGACTTCTTTACCGGTTAAGTGATCATAAAAGCTGACATTCTCAGGTAAATAACCAATGTGTTTGCGGCTTTCAAAGGCATCGGCTGACATTGGATCTGTATCTAATACTCGTACGTCACCATGAGTAGCTTTTATGACGCCTAATATCAGTTTCATCATGGTGGTTTTGCCTGCGCCATTGTGACCGAAGAGTCCTAACACCTCACTTGGCATTAGCTCTAAATTGACGCCTTGTAAGGCTTTGACTTTATCGTAATGTTTTTCGACATTACTCAGTTTTACGACTGGCTTCATCATTCTGAGCCCACCTTAATGTGTGTGATCTGTAATTCTTCGTCGGCTTTTGTCATATCCAGAGGCTTCATGAGCGGATGACTATCTTTAACGCCGACGGGTTTTAATACAGGAAATTGACCTTGAATCCATCGCAGGATTAACACGGCCGGACTGTCGAGTAGCATTTTAGCTTCGGGATATTGCCAAACCATTTTGTCGATGCCGTCATTGGGCTCAAATGCACTATCACCTAGGCCGTCACTGTTTAAATCCCAACCCAGATAATTACTCCAATAGTTGCCTACACCGTCTTTACTCCATTCTTCTTCACGATTTACCACGTACTTCACTTGCACAGGGTTGTTGATGAAGTTATTAGCAAAGACTTTGGTGTTTTCTGAGCCCGCGGTTAGATGAATACCTATTTCAGCGGTATCAACAATGTTATGGTCAATGCTGTTGTAAGCGCAGTTATAAACAAACAGCCCTTTACCTTCACGACCGAGCACTTTGTTTTCAGGCTTAGTCCAAACGTTATAAACCTGATTATGTTGAATGGTTGAGGAGGTAATGTAATTGAGCAGGAAACCGTAATCTTCACTGTCTCGGGTGACATTATTATGAATTTTCAGACGACGCGAACTCATTAGGGCATAGCCTGCACGAGTGTTATAGGCGAGGTTGTTTTTCACTTCGTTGTCGTAAGAATACATGTAGTGAATGCCGTAACGCAGCTCATGCATGGTATTGCCATCGAGCACGTTGAGTTGGCTTGAGATTACATATAAACCATCACGAACTAAGCTGATGTCATTTCCACGCACTTCGGTATGCTTAATATTAGCTAGCTGGATTCCGTTGCCACGATCTGCTGAACGTAATTTTGGATTACCAATTACGATGTTGTTTAATATTTTTAAGTGCTCACCCTTATTGAGCCAAATGCCAAAGCCAGAGCCTTTCAAATAGTTATTTTGAATAATGAGGTGGTTGTTGCCTTTTGATGTGGAAATACCTGCATCTTGAGCTGTTAAGTCATCACCCCAATTGAGAATTTTTAAACCGTCGATAGTGACGTTAGAAGCTTTGATAAAAAGTGCATGACCTTTTCCATTTGCGTCGATGATAGCCTGTTTGTCGTGTTTGGCTTTTAAGGTCAAGCTATGAGGAATAATAAAGTTACCGTGATATTCACCGTTGGCCAGAAGAATGACGTCGCCTTGCTCCGATTGATCTAAGGCTCTTTGTAAATCATCACCAGGTGAGATGGAAAGTGTGGCGCTGAACGCTGAGTGAGAGAGGAGCAGAAGTGCTGAGCCACTGAGAATCGAGTAACTTAATGTGAAAAAACTTTTACTGAATAAGCGTCTAATCATATTGTTTTCTTATAAAGAAACTCAAGCCTCATAAGAGGCTTGAGTAATGGTTAAGCTTACGCTTCTACCAACATACGACCACGCATTTCCATATGTAATGCATGGCAGAACCAGTTACAGTAATACCACTGTACACCCGGCTTATCGGCAATAAAGGTAATTGAAGACGTTGCTTGTGGGCCAACTTCCATTTGCAAACCGTGGTTTGTCATACAGAAACCGTGCGTCACATCTTCAACTTGGTCTAAGTTCGTCACTACGATAGTAACTTCATCACCCAATTTCACTTTGAACTCAGTTAATCCAAAGTTAGGTGCGATAGACGTCATGTAAACACGAACTTTGTTACCGTCACGGATAACTTTGTTGTCCATTTCAAGGGTTACACCGTCTTTCTTCGCCATAGCGACAGTAGGTGCAAAAATTGGGTCATCACGTGTCCAAAGTTTCTTAGGCTTCAACTTACTGCGGTGTACGATCATACAGTCGTGTGGCTCAGCGAAGGTTGGGCCATCGTGTACCAGTTTCATTTCGTCACCAGAAATATCAATCAATTGATCGTTTTCAGGACGTAATGGACCAACAGGTAAGAAACGGTCTTTTGAGAACTTACAAAGTGAGATTAACCATTTACCATCCGCATCACGTGATTCACCCGCAGACGTATGGTTATGACCCGGTTGATAATGAACATCTAATTTTTGACGTAGATAGTTCACTTTTTTACCTTGGTAATGCGCGATCGCATCTTCTACGTTCCATTTAGCGATTTGGCTATCTAGGAACAAAGTTGTATAAGCGTTACCACGGTTATCAAATGCTGTATGCAGTGGGCCTAAGCCAAGTTCTGGCTCAGCAACGATAGTCTCACGTGGCTTGATTTTGTCATTGAACAGATCATCCAACTTATCAATGGCAATCACAGAAACGGTTGGAGAAAGCTTACCGTTGGCAACAAAGTATTTGCCGCTTGGAGAAGTATTCAGACCATGTGGTGATTTAGGTACTGGAATATAACGAGTCAGCTCAGATCCTTTACGACCGTCAACGACTGGAATGTCATTGCCGTTATAAGTTTTGAAGTTACCCGCTTTAACAGCAGCTTCACAACGTGCAAGGTTAAATACCACCACGTGATCGCGCTCAGCTGAAATCATTTCGCCTAAGTTCATACCCATTTCTGAGTTATAACACGTCGACGCAAAGTACTTACCGTCGTAATCAGCATCCGTATTATCTAAGTTACCATCTACCATGACTTGGAAAGCCACTTCCATACTTTCTGCATCGATAACATTGAATAGTGAACGATAGGTGCTGACATCTTCCAATGACTCTTTGCCATCATTGTTCATTGGAATCTCAAATTCACCATTACAAATTACATATTTAGTGTATGGGACTTTTTGAACACGCAGACCGTGAATTGCTTGTACGTTAGGCACAGTTAGCATTTTATCGGTTTTCATTACGTCACAACGAATACGAGCAACACGGGTGTTGGCTTTATCGTTGATGAAAACGTATTTACCGTTATAGTGGCCGTCAGTCATACTCATGTGTGGGTGATGTGAATCACCAGCAAGTAGGTGAGCGCTGTCGCCTTTAATGGCTTTACTTTCGTTGGTTAAACCCCAACCTGTTGCACTGTCTACGTTGAAGACTGGAATACGCATTAGTTCACGCATTGAAGGAATACCTAAAATACGTACTTCGCCTGAGTGACCACCACTCCAGAAGCCGTAGTATTCATCCAATTCACCTGGGTGAACGAAAGGGCTGTTTTTACCAGCCTCTGAAGCTTGAGCTTTTGCCATTGAGGCAAACATTGCAGCCGTCATTGGTGCAGCAACAGCGCCGGCACCTAAAAGAGCTGATTTACCCATGAACCTGCGTCTGTCGACGTTTTGGACTTCTTGTGAAAGTTCCTTGTTTTCTTTGTCTTGCATGGTGCATCTCCATTGTGGCTACCGGCGTAGCCATTTAGTAGTAATTTCTGTTTAACCAACGTTTACTGCTGGTATTTGTTCTTCGTTTTTTCGGCGTTTATAGGCCATTTTTTTCAACGGTGGACATTTTTCTTCGTCGTAGTACGTCACCTGACAATCAAGGCAGTAATGACATTCCCGCATGTTGATCTCACCATTGGGATAAATTGCTTGGATTTCACATTCTTTGGCGCAAGTTTGGCAAGGTTGACCGCATTCTTTACGACGCTTCAACCAGTCAAATAAACGAATACCGTTACTGAAGGACAATGCTGCGCCGAGCGGGCATAGGTAGCGACAGAAGGTTTTTCGGTTAACCAAATTGATGAGGATTAATGCGCTGGCATAGATAACAAATGGCCATTCACGATCAAATTTCAGTAAGAATGTGGTCTTAAACGGCTCTACTTCAGCGAATTTTTCAGCAAGGGCTAGAGAGTCAAGTGATAAGCCAAATAGTCCGAGTAGGACTAAATATTTAATTGCCCATAAACGTTCATGGACGGCAAACGGTAATTCGATTTGTGGCAGCTTTAACCAACGTCCGAGTACATTGACTAATTCTTGTAGGGCACCGAATGGACATAGCCAACCGCAATACACGGCGCGCCCCCAAAGGACAATGGTTACAGCTGCAGCGCACCAAAGGGTGAAAATTACTGGGTCAAGTAAAAATAAGTCCCACGAGAACTTAGACATCAATGAGTTCAAGAAAGTGAATACATTGACCACTGAAAGCTGTCCGCCCCACATCCAGCCGATGCACACTACAGTAACTAAAAGATACCAGTGACGTAATTGATGCATAAATTTAGGGTATTTAACCAACACATCTTGGAAGAACAAGATAAGCAGTAGCACGATGACTAACAGTGAAATCACAACTACTTCAGGTGTTTTCTCTTTCCAGACTTGTTGAACCAAAGTCAATTCAGGCTCTGGATAAATAGCAGGTGGCGTATCAACGTATTTTTCTAAAGGGTCATATTGACCTTTGAAACTGGTAAATATGCTGTCAACGGGGCCTGTTTGACGGCGAACAAGTAACTCGAATTCCCATATTGCACCTGGGTCAAACTCATGATGTTCTTGCGCTCTAAAGAGTGACATTTCTTTAAAGCTTGGTGCGCCATCGATGTAAATATCAGTAAGACGCTGGTGGTCCAAGTCGCGAAATGCAATGGCATTTTCATTTTGATGAACTTGGATACGGTCAAAGATACCGCCACGAACATAACCTGAACCTTTAAATGAATAACCGTTACCGAATAGTGCGATCAGGTGCTCACCCGATTTCAATTGTTTCATTTGGTAGTCGTATTCAGCATCACCTAATAGATTGCGACCGATGGTTGGAATATCGACAAGCGTGTAATAGATTTCGGCAAACTGATCTTGTTTCTGATTTGGTTCAGCGTTTTCAATGAATTCTGCAGTGGTGCCAACAAAAGCTTGATCGACTTTTCCTCTGTTTAAAAACAACTTGCGAATCGAGCCGTCACCAGTCAGCGTCGTCCAGTCCGTTTTTTGAAAAACATCTTGTTTGATGGTTGAAATCGGTTGAATGACTTTCGACTTTGGCTCGATGATACCTAAAGAAATTGCCGCTTTATTTGCCGCTTTTACCACAGCAACATTCATTACCATTACGGTTACAGTTGCACCTGAAAGGCCATCAATATTGACTGTACCTTCAGTTTTATTGCCGCCGACTTTTAATCTGTCAGTAACTGAAAGCCCTTTATATTGAGCTGCAAAATCATCAAGTTTACTGGCTGGAATGCCGGCAAGAATGATAGGTTCATGATGCTCAAGTACTTTTGCATCAACATAATTGCCCTTCGGATCTATGATGACCAGCATATTAACTGGTTCACCTGAATAAGCGGGGATTTTTGCTATATCATTAGTTTCAAAGGCATAACCAAGAATTTCATCATTTTTGTATATTGGCCTGACAAGCGGGTCGCCTTGCTTATCGCCGATTTTTGTCGCATCGGGATAAACTTTTTCAATTAATGGAAGTGGATCTTTTGGCGGGCTAACAAATAAAGCATTCGCATTAAATGCACACAATACTAGAGTAATACTTATAAACATCATTACCCAGTAAGGCAGCTGACTGCGTTTATCGAAAAATTTGTTCACGTTCCGAGCCTTCTTTTCGAGGTTCATTGTCTCGATATAAACTGCGACAAAATGTCGCACCGTGAAGGCATCTTATCTGGTTATTTTTTGTGTAACTTGATCAAGGTCAATTCACATAGCGATTCTGAATACTAGGTGTATGATTTATGAGATGAGTGGGGTGTATTACAAACTGGGAGGGAAATCTTGGATATTGATTATGCCATGTACAAAATTTGCACATGGCACAAAAGAAAGCTTATTTTAAGCTCTCATAGTATGCTGCTACGTTAGCCATATCAGCATCACTTAATATCATAGCCATAGGTGCCATAACTGGGTCTTTACGAGTACCGTCTTTAAACGCTTTAAGCTGTTTAACGATGTACTGAGCTTTCTGACCTTTAAGGTTAGGATACATAGGGATCATAGAAATACCATCAGCACCGTGACATGCAGCACAAGTAGCAGACTTTGCTTTTCCAGCTGCTACATCAGCAGCGATTGCTGGCATAGATAGCGCACTAGCTACAGCAAGGATTAATAGCTTTTTCATTTTAGCTCCTTGGAGTTTGTTCCAAAATATTATTCTTACAACATTGATTGTTTTTGCACCAAAGTCACACTTTACTTCGGCTAACGTGTGCATTATGCCATTTTTATGGCAGTTTTTGGTGCAAAAAGTAAAAAAATAATAACGGAATGTAATTAACTGTAATTGACTTTGAACAAGTGAATTAAAAAAGTTTACTACCCCAGCCAAGTTTGTTTCTCAAAACGTGAAAGTAATTGTGCCCCTTAGGGTGGATAAGCTTAAGCTGGTCAGGGCTTTGGCTAATAATAATTTCATCGCCGGGGAGTACAGCTAAGTGTACATGTCCATCACAACTCACTTCTAAATTGTCGCCATTGTCTGGAGAAACGAGCAATTTAATCGTGCTGTTAGCGTCAATAACAATAGGACGACAAGACAGAGTATGTGGAAACATAGGAACCAAAATAAGAGCATTTAAATTAGGCGTTAAAATCGCACCGCCAGCAGAGAGCGAATATGCAGTTGATCCCGTCGGTGTGGATACAATCATTCCGTCGGCACGCTGACTGTACATAAAGATATCATCGATATAGACTTCAAACTCGATCATATGAGCTATCTTACCTGGGTGAAGTACAGCTTCATTCACTGCACTGTTACAGGCTTTTAATTTTCCGTGACGGTGAACTTCAGCTTCGAGTAAAAAACGGTGTTCTACTTCATACTCACCATCTAGAACATGATTTAAGCAAGTTTCAAAGTTATCAGGCGCTAAGTCAGTTAAGAAACCTAAGTTGCCACGGTTAACGCCAATCACTGCGATATCAAAGCGTGATAAGACTCTTGCTGCACCTAGCATATTACCGTCACCACCTACCACAATAGCAAGATCGCAACGATTACCGAGTTCAAGCAGATCCACTGACGTTGCTTGTGGTGCAACATCTTTAGCTACCCGTTCTTCAACGACAACATTAAGGTGTTTTTTGTTCAACCATTGATACAAAGACTTTAGTGTTGCGTTAGTGCCTTGATGATGTGGCTTACCAATAAGGCCAATAGTTTGAAATTTTCTGGTCATATGCTTAGTGATAGCTGATTTCTACTTGAAACGCCAAAAATGATCCCCATAATATGCGCATAGTATATAGAAACAAAGTATTTTCGGCTGGAGTAATAATGAATAGTGAATCTGAGAAGCCACAAGCAGAACCATTAAATGAGTCTGTTGAGCAAGTAGCAGAAGAAACGGAAGCGAGCCTTGTTGATGAACTCACTCAAGCTAATTTTCGCATTGAAGAATTAGAAAGAGCATTAGCTGAAGCAACAGCTAAAGTTGATGAACAAAAAGATGCAGTGGTACGTGCAGCAGCTGAAACAGAAAATATTCGTCGCCGTGCGGCTATGGATGTTGAAAAAGCGCGTAAGTTTGCGTTAGAAAAATTTGTAAATGAATTACTACCAGTCTTAGATAATATGAACCATGCAGTAGCTGGTTTAAATATTGAAGATGAAGAAGGCCCTATGAAGGCACTTCATGAAGGCGTTAATTTAACTCGTAAAACGTTAATGAATGCCGTTGAGAAGTTTGGTGTTAAAGAAGTTGATCCTCAAGGTGAAGCGTTTAATCCTGAACAGCATCAAGCCATTGGCATGCAACCTAGCCCAGATTTTCCTGCCAATACGGTTATGGCTGTTATGCAGAAAGGTTATCAGCTGAATGAGCGTTTATTGCGCCCTGCAATGGTAATGGTTTCTCAAGGAAGCTAATTACTTTATATTAATATGAGAAGAGCGTTTATTAGCTTTTCTCATATTAAAATTAAATTAAATTAAAATTAATGATAATTAAGTTCTTATAGTTAATGATGGTTTTCATCATTGCTATATAAAAATTTACCGATACTGCTTTTATTTACAATTAAACAAAAAACTGCAGTAATTAATATTTATTTTCTAGATAGATATTTTAAACTTCTTATTCTTTTTATCACCTTTACTCGACAGGTTACAGCCATAATAGCCTGCCCAGTTTTTATTTTTTCCTGTTTTCAACCTAAATATTACTCTATACATGTTAAGTTTAAAATCTCGATTTTTTACCCTTTTAAATGTTAAAGATGTATTTTTATTTTTATTTTTTATGAATTTTAAGATTGAAACTAGAAAAAAACTTTTCCTAGACAACTTTCAATATCATGACATTATCTTTTTCGCTTAAGTGAATTTTTATCGTAGTTAATGAAACATCTTTATTATTTCTATTACTTCAGTGATTATTATTAGGAGGCGTCATGCTTCAATCTTCAAAATTATCCTTAGCAGTTTTACTTGGTGCTTCAGCCTTTGCTTCTAATTTCGCATTTGCTGATGTTGCTGTTGATGCTCCATCCTGTGCTGGCCATGTCATGACTGTTAATATCCATAATGGACTTCCTGGACAGGTTTTATATTTTAGTGGTACTGGCTCAGATGGTGCGAATTCTCAGAGTGGTAAACTGTCAATAGTACCAGTTAATATTGCAAAAAATGGAATGGGCGCTGATCACAACGTAAACATTTGTTTTGACCAAAAAATGGGTGAAGATAACAGTACTTTCACTTTTAACCTTTCACCATACGTAGGCAAAGATCCCGATACTGGGAACTCAGTATTATTAAACCCAGAGACCGTAACTTTTAGTAATGCACCTTATGCAGACCCACAAACTGCAGGTTCAAATCCAACGTTTTTTGGTAGTCAGGAGCATAGAACCGTTACGGCTGGCCTGATGCATAATAGTAAGACTTGTGATGATAAATCCTGCCAAATTGAAGTAGATTACACACTATAGATGTTTATTTAACCGATAAAAAAGGCTGATTAACATCAGCCTTTTTTACATCAAATTGCTACTTATTTATCTATCTTATTCATCCAAGAAAGACTTCAAAATTTCTGAGCGAGAAGGGTGACGAAGCTTACGTAATGCTTTTGCTTCAATCTGACGAATACGCTCACGGGTAACGTCAAACTGCTTACCGACCTCTTCAAGCGTGTGGTCAGTATTCATATCAATACCAAAACGCATACGAAGTACTTTCGCTTCTCTTGCAGTTAAGCCTGCTAACACTTCATGCGTTGCATTTTTAAGACTTTCACCTGTTGCGCTATCAAGCGGCAATTCGAGGGTAGTATCCTCGATAAAATCACCTAAATGCGAATCTTCATCATCACCGATAGGGGTTTCCATGGAGATAGGCTCTTTAGCAATCTTAAGTACCTTACGGATTTTATCCTCAGGCATTTGCATACGTTCAGCAAGTTCTTCAGGTGAAGGCTCACGACCCATTTCTTGCAACATCTGACGTGAAATACGGTTCAACTTATTGATGGTCTCAATCATGTGAACCGGAATACGGATGGTACGAGCTTGGTCAGCAATAGAACGAGTAATCGCCTGACGAATCCACCAAGTAGCATAAGTTGAGAACTTATAACCACGACGGTATTCGAACTTATCAACTGCCTTCATCAGACCGATGTTACCTTCTTGAATTAAATCCAAGAATTGTAAACCACGGTTGGTGTACTTCTTAGCAATCGAAATTACCAGACGTAAGTTCGCTTCAACCATTTCTTTCTTAGCGCGGCGAGCTTTTGCCTCACCAATCGACATACGACGGTTGATGTCCTTAATTGCCGAAATGCTAAGACCTGTTTCTTGTTCAACAGCATGTAGTTTAGTGATACAGCGTAAAACGTCATCTTGAACACGGCCTAGTGCTTCTGAGTATGCTTTACCTGCATTTAATTCAGTTGTAAACCATTCAGAGCTCGCCTCGCTTCCGCCGAATAACTTGATGAAGTTTTTCTTCGGCATTTTTGCATGTTCAACAGTGAATTTCATGATCAAACGTTCTTGAACACGAACTCTGTCCATCATGCTACGCATGCTCTTAACTAGCATGTCGAACTGTTTTGGCATTAAGCGGAACTCTTTAAAATCTTCGCCAAGTTCGAATAATGCTTTTACAGAGTGGTGGTTATCGCGACCTTTTTCTGCAATGGTGTTTTGTGCTGTTTCATAGAGATTACGAAGTTGAGTGAATCGCTCTTTAGCTTCTTCAGGATCAGGCCCTTTGTTGCCTTCTTCCTCTTCATCATCATCGTCATCATCGTCGCTATCGAGTTCCTCTTGAGGAAGCTCTGAACCTACGTGGGTTGCCGTTGGTGCGACATCATCTTCATCAGGGTTTACAAATCCAGAGATAATATCGGATAAACGAATTTCTTCGGCTTCGTATCTGTCGAATTGCTCAAGCATCATTGAGATGGCTTGTGGGTATTCAGCAACTGAGCCTTGAACCGTGTTAATCCCTTCTTCGATGCGTTTTGCGATTACAATTTCGCCTTCGCGGGTCAGTAGCTCTACTGTACCCATTTCACGCATGTACATACGAACAGGGTCAGTGGTGCGACCAATTTCGCTTTCCACTGTTGCCAGCGCAGCTGCAGCTTCTTCTGCTGCATCTTCATCTGTGCTGTCTTCCGACATCATGATTTCATCGGCATCCGGTGCTTCTTCAAACACGCGTATACCCATGTCATTTATCATCTGGATAATATCTTCGATCTGGTCTGAATCGACCATGTCTGCAGGTAAGTGATCGTTCACTTCTGCATAAGTCAGGTAACCTTGTTCTTTACCTTTGGCAAGTAACAGCTTAAGTTGCGACTGCGGAGTATGATCCATAGATATCATCCAATTTGGGTAAAAGTTGGTAACAGTTTACGACGAACTGCTAAAATTCTGGGCGTAACCAAGAATTACGCAAAGCGTCAATTATACTCGTGCTATAGCAAGATGCAACTTGCTGTGTCACGAATATGTGCTCTTTTATACATCCTTGTATAAATCAAAAAGGTTAAAGAAAAGAAACGCCTTCTTTACTTCTGGCTTTTGATAATGGAGATCAGTTTTTGTAACTGAACTCGTTCTTCCTTCGTGTGTGTAGACTTCAAACTGAGCTCTTGATAACGCTGTTCTAAATATTGGTTATTTAACCAAACGAGCGACTTTTTAAACTCATGTTGAAGGTTTTCGTCCGTAATTTGGTGATCCCATTGCGCTAATTTCTTAAGAGTATTGAACTCTGGTTTATCTCGATAAAGCTCGATTAACTGAGCGCTGGTTAATTCCTCATTACGTGTTAAATCCAATAACTGGATCAACAAGTCCAACCCTGGCATTGATAAATGCGATAAGGCTGGTTGTATAGGTAGATTTGTACCTATAGTTGGCTTTTGCACTAAAAGCGAAATCGCTAAACGTAGTGGGGTACCACGGCCTTTTATGCCTTTGGCACCAAGTGGGTTTGCTTTAGCCGCTTGTGCGTTAAAACCTAATTTCTTTTTAAGTTCTTCGCTGCTGTTCATCCCGAGTTTATGGGATAAACTTTCCAACAGTAGGTTTTGTAAAATTGGATCTTTAATTTTACCAATTAAGTCCAGTGCAATTTTCGCAAACTTACTCTTATCACCATTAGCTTCTGAGCTCAAATTGGTGAACATAAAGTCATTGAGCGATTGCGCATTATTAATCAATTCTTCAAAAGCGTCTTTACCAATTTTACGTACCATAGAGTCAGGGTCTTCACCTTGCTCTAAGAACATAAATTTAATTTGATCGCCCGGCTTTAATAACGGTAATGCCGTCTCTAGTGCGCGCCATGCTGCTTCTTGCCCAGCTCTATCACCATCATAACAGCAGACAATCTGTTCAGCATTACGTAGCAAGAGCTGAAGTTGTTCTGCGGTCGTTGCGGTGCCTAGTGAGGCAACGGCGTAGTCAACATCAAATTGTGCGAGTGCAACAACGTCCATATAACCTTCGACAATCAGAATAGTCTTAGGGTTCCTGTGACGTTGTTTAACTTCATATAAGCCGTATAACTCATTACCCTTATGAAATATGGGCGTTTCCGGAGAATTCAAGTATTTTGGTGTGCCATCACCTAAAACTCGACCACCAAAACCAATGACTCGGCCTCGACGATCGCGAATAGGGAACATCAATCGGTCACGAAAACGGTCATAACGTTTACCATTATCATTTGCGATAACCATACCTGTGGTGACCAGCTTGTTCTGGGCATCTTGATTTTGGCGATATCGGCCTAAAAGATTATCCCAACCGTCAGGGGCAAAACCAATATTGAAATGCTCAACAACCTCTGAAGATAAGCCTCGATACTCAAGATATTTTTGGACTTTATCTTTGTCGGGATTCTGTTTGAGTTGGTTATGGTAAAAGCGGCTCGCTTCGTCCATTAACTCATACAAATCACGACTGACATTAGGATCTTTACGCTGACCTATGCCTTTTTCTTGTGGGACTTGTAATCCTAACTGTCCAGCTAAGTCCTCGATGGCATCGACAAACTCAAGTCGATCATACTCCATAACAAAGTCAATAGCGTTACCGTGAGCGCCACAACCAAAGCAATGATAAAACTGCTTGTCTTGACTAACAGTAAAAGAAGGCGTTTTTTCGCTGTGAAATGGGCAACAAGCAGAGTAGTTTTTACCTGCTTTTTTTAGTTGTACCTTACGGCCAACTAATTCAACAATGTCAGTACGAGCAACGAGCTCATTGATGAAATCACGAGGTATTGCCATAGTTCCACTTGATAAAGAAAATGTGTAAACCAGATAGTCTGGAAGAAGATAATAATCTTAGAAATTACAACTAAATAAGTCTAATAGTATTTTCTAAAAATATTAACTATTTAGCTTAGGTTTAAAACAAACAAGCCGCGCAAAGGGCACGGCTTGTTGTAACGTTAAAATGCTTTATTTCAATTTTGCACGAACTAGACCGCCAACGGCGCTCATGTCTGCACGTCCTTGAAGTTTGCCTTTCAACGCACCCATTACTTTGCCCATATCCGCCATGGATGCTGCGCCAACTTCTGCAACAGTTTCAGCTACGATAGCCTCGACTTCATCTGCAGTAAGCGGTTGAGGCAAGAAAGTTTCTAAAACAGAAATTTCCGCTGCTTCAATTTCGGCAAGCTCAGGTCGATTCGCTGACTCATATTGAGTTATTGAATCACGACGCTGTTTAACCATTTTGGTTAAGACCGCTATTACCTGATCATCATTCAGAGATTCGCGGGTATCCACTTCAATCTGTTTGATGGCTGATAATGCCAAACGAATTGTACCCAATCTTGCCTTCTCTTTGGCAATCATGGCTTTTTTCATTTGGTCTTTTAGCTGATCAATTAGGCTCATAACGGATTAGTATAAACGTACGCGACGTGCGTTTTCGCGAGAAAGCTTCTTAGCAAGACGCTTTACTGCAGCCGCTTTAGCGCGTTTACGTGCAGTAGTTGGCTTCTCGTAGAATTCACGAGCACGTACGTCAGCTAGAATTCCAGCTTTTTCACAAGAGCGCTTGAAACGACGTAGAGCTACGTCGAATGGTTCGTTTTCACGTACTTTAATGATTGGCATACGCCATCACCCCTTAGGTGTAAGTTGTGTCGAAAGTATCAGCTAAAAGCCGAAATCAATCGAGGTTGATTAAAAAATGGTTCGGAATTTTACACTCAGGACAGTTTGTTTGTAAAGAGGTAAACCGACAGATCATTTGATCATTTTACGATCTTAACTGATCTGCTGGTGTAATGATAACACAATCGGTAGAATTGCACGCCCTGTAGAATGTTAAGAATGATCAAAAAATGCGAATTTTAGGTATTGAAACCTCATGTGACGAAACGGGTATTGCCGTTTATGACAATAAACACGGTTTGTTGTCTCATACCTTATATAGCCAAGTTAAGTTGCATGCTGATTATGGTGGCGTTGTGCCTGAACTTGCCTCAAGAGATCACGTTCGCAAAATAATTCCACTAATTCGTGAAGCATTAAGCAAAGCTAACCTTAATTTTAGTGATATAGATGGCATTGCCTATACCAAGGGCCCGGGCTTGATTGGTGCAGTACTGGTTGGTGCTTGTGTAGGACGTTCACTTGCATTTTCACTTGGGATCCCGGCAATTGGTGTTCATCATATGGAAGGGCATCTACTTGCACCCATGCTCGAAGAAACACCTCCAGAATTTCCATTTGTGGCTTTGTTAGTTTCTGGCGGACATAGCATGCTGGTGGATGTTAAAGGCATTGGTCAGTATGAAGTCTTGGGCGAGTCTGTCGATGATGCTGCGGGTGAAGCTTTTGATAAAACGGCCAAATTGATGGGGCTGGATTACCCTGGTGGTCCACGTTTGGCAAAACTTGCTGCCAAAGGCGAGCCAGCTAAATACAAATTTCCACGCCCTATGACGGACAGACCTGGTCTAGATTTTAGTTTTTCAGGTTTAAAAACCTTCGCTGCAAACACGATTGCGGCTGAGCCAGACGATGAACAAACTAGAGCAAATATTGCCAGAGCCTTTGAAGAAGCTGTTGTTGATACGTTAATGATCAAATGTAAACGTGCCCTAAAGCAAACAAACAGAAAGCGTCTAGTGATTGCCGGTGGTGTGAGTGCAAACATTCGCTTACGTGCAGATTTAGCTGAAATGATGAAAAAACTGGGTGGTGAAGTTTTCTACCCTCGTTCAGAATTCTGTACTGATAATGGTGCCATGATCGCTTATGCGGGTATGCAGCGTCTGAAAGCTGGGCAAAATGAAGAACTTGCTGTTAAAGGTCAACCAAGATGGCCTTTAGATACGCTAGAAAAAGTGTAAATGCTCTATTATTTTTCTGTAATAAAATAGTAATTCGGTGGTACTTTTATGATCATTGTAAACTTTAAAAATTACCGAATTCCATTATGTATAGAGAGGAAGCTGCATTAGAGCACTCCGGAATTGTCCCGAACCATAAACAAGCGTTATTACAAACGGCAACTGAAAATAATTGTATTGTAATGGTTCGGCCTGTAAATAAACTTTCCACTGATCTTATCGCCGAAGGTTATGCCACTAAAGATCTGCATGTAAAAGGTAAGTCTTCGGATTGGGGGCCACAAGCTGGCTTTATTTGCTGTGATCAAAAGTTCAGTAAGCTAGCTAAAAAGAAGCCACAAGATGTTCCAAAGTTCAACGCTAAAGTTAAAGAGTCTCTTGTTGGGAATTATGCTAAGCAAGTTCCGCTTTTAATATCAGAAGATCGATTTAAATCGTTAATAAAGACCAAAATGCTGCATGTGATATCGCAAAATAATGGCATTTTTCAGGTGACAAATAACGGTGCGCCTCATCAAGAATTCATTCTTTATCCTAATACGCTGATGCCAACGGGCGATTACCCAAAGGTGTATCGTAAACACCTCAAGTCAATTCAAGTATTATTTAAACAGCTTCCATTGTTGAAACATGGATATTGGGTACTGGTTAAAGAAGACGCTTCAATCAATGAAATGATGGTGCTGGCTGAGTTTGAAAGTGGTGTCCCTCTAACCGCAGATTATGATTTATTCTGCGTTGCCCCCCATTTAAGTAACTTTTCGAGTGATAAAACTTCCGGTTTGAAATCGGCGGCGAATAAAGTACTTGCTGCACTGGCAACGAAAGAAAGACGCAATGCTGATGCAGATTTAGGAAAAATATCTGCTCTAACTCGTACAGTTAAAGATCAAATTAATAATAGAATTGGTGTAAAAAAGGTTGTCCACCATGGCTGTGAGGTTGATAACCCTGTTACCGAGTTAGATTATCCAGTTACTGCATTTACTCCTTGGAATCAGGTAATTGCTGCAAGTAATCAAAGTGAATTAGAAGCGATAATTAGAGATATCATTCGTTTAGGTTATGCGTTTTATGCAAACCGACTTTGGAGCCAAGCTGGAATCGTAAATACGAATCCTAAAGAGTCGGGGTACAGCAGAGACTATCAATGGAATACTAATATTTCGGCAGATGGATTATCAAACCTAGAAGTCCTTTCACCGAATCGATAGTGCTTTATATTTTTGCAGATGAAAATGAAATTAAGGAGCGATTGCTCCTTGATTTTTAATTGTCACTAAGCGCTGGGTTAGCGTAATTATTCTCGACAGGCTGCCCTTTAGTTGCAACGGTTACATTCAAGGTTTCAGCTTTTGTCGATGCTTGGATTTTATACGTCGTGAATCCTGGTTGTAAGCTTGTTATGCCGGAAAGAAAACCAAATGTTAGTTCGGTTTGGAATCTATCTAATTTTGGAGTAACACTTAAATTAGGTGTGTTTTCTGTGTCTCCACATGAGGTTAATCCAGCTTTACATCCTTGGGATTTAAATGACGTAGCTTCGATGTGTAATCTATCGCCACCCTTAAATGACTCTTTAGTAAAAGGCAAAGAGAATTGGTAGGTTTTGCCATTGTTACCATCAAGCTGAATGCATGAGTTAACTGGGATAATGTAAGGTTGAACTGCTGTGCCTGAACCTTGTAATCCTTTGAAGTCTTGTGCTTTAACACAGTTGATTTTTACTGTTGAATCATCAGCCAAAGCGGGTAATGAAAAAAAAGCTATAGATAGGGAAAATAACGCTCTTTTATTGAGAACCATACGTAACATGAGTCAAATTCCTCTGTTTAGGTAACTCATTGAGTATAGCTATTGAAAGTTGATTTACAATTGCAGTAACCGGGTTGCTTATTATCATTTATTTATAGTTATAACTGGATAATTACAGCAAATTGATCCCAAATAATTTTACAAATAAAGCAAAACCAAAAAAGCAGACAACAGAGATTAACGCACATAAACCTAATGTCACCCAAAAGCTAAATCTGGCGTGTAAAAATGGAAATGCCAAAAACATGGGTAGGGTAGGGACTACATACCAAAAAGTATACCAAGCATGGTTATTGAGTTTTTCTGTGCTCTGGCCTTCTACGTACATCCAGATTAAGGCCAAAATTGTCACCATAGGTAAAGCCGCAAGCAATGCGCCTAATCGATCACTTCTTTTTGCGACTTCAGAAATTGCAACGACTACGGCAGCCGTCAATAGGTATTTTGTGATGATCCAGTACATGTTATATCGAATACAAAAGATTGAGTGGTTCAATATAACATGTAGTGATAACGAATAACCTTAACGGGTTCGACTATTATAACGTTATCTCAGAATCAAGATATTGCTGGTAAGTATCTTCACCCCAAGCAACTAATTTGCTGTTAATGAAAAGCAGAGGAGTACATTCGTCTTTTGTTGTTTTTCCATCACCTTTTTTATGATGAGTACGGTAAAACAACACCAATAAGTTTTTTTCACCAGACGTTTTTGCTTCGCTAAAGTCTGCACCACCTAAAGACTGCCTCACAGAGTCAATCGATTGCCCTAGATTTAATAGAGTCAGGCTTTGTTGGTTGTGGGACTGTCTGTCTTCCCAATCCATGTCTTCTAATGTTGGCTCATGAAAAAACATGGTAATGCCAACAAACATTAAATATGAAATAAAAACGAAACCAATCACAACTGGGGCTTTAGAGTTCATCTTTCGATGTGTCCTTTTACGAAAGCAGATAAAATAATATTTTAAATGCAGATTCACAGTCGGACAACAATATAACAAATTTAGTTACAACTAAGATCAGTTTTTACTGGTTGGATCAGTCAATCTAAACTGATTTAGGCTTACTTTTAGAGGCATGTCTGTTTTTAACTGAGCGAGTTTATAGCTCAGCCTTGCCATCTCTTTACCTGCTTCCAATTTTTGAGCTTGTTTCTCACCAAGTTGCTCAAGAGAGCCATAGATGTTTTTTACTGAACGGAATGTACCAAGGAGTTGAGCTGCCGATTTAGGGCCAATACCAGGAACGCCTGGGATTCTGTTGCCACTAGAGCCTGCCAGTGACCAATATTCTAGAAACTGTTCTCTTTCGACACCAAGTTTTTGCTCATAGGCTTCGATATCAAAAAAGTGCTTTCCAAAATGATCCCATTGAGACACCATCGGGTGATTGAGTTGGCTGTAACCATTATCTGTTGAAACAATAATGGCTTGACCGTTTTTGGAGGCAAGCTTCATGGCTAGGGTCGCAACAACATCGTCAGCTTCCGAGTCGGCATCAATATGTTGCCACTTTCTATCGGACAGCTGTTGTTTAAGTCTATCAAGCCCTTTTTGAAGTGGTTCAGGCATTGGTTTTCTGCCTTTTTTATAGTCTTCATAAAGGGCTTTACGCCAAGAGTCCCCATCACCATCCCATACTAAAACCATGTGGGTTGGTGCATGGAATTTTATCAATTTATTAATGGCCGACGAGATACGAAGTTCAAGAGCGTCCATATCACTTTCGTCAGGCTGAGTGGCATGCATTCTTCTTACAAGATTCAGCGCATCAATAATTAATAAACGGTTCACTCTATCTTTCCCTATCTTAAACTCGAAGTACCCATGTCGGTATTACGAGTGTGTTACGTTATAGCAAGGAACGTATTCGCTCCCCGGTAGTTTCATTCTTTGCTGATCCACAAATGCTGAAAGTAGATTATCCATCATTTCCATTAACTTAGCATCACCATTAATTTCAAAAGGGCCATGCTTTTTGATTAACTGAATCGTTTCACCTTTCACATTACCGGCAACAACAGCTGAGAATGCTCTTCTTAAGTTTGCGGCCAGTTCCGCTTTATCCATATCAAATTCAAGTTTCAATTGTTTGACATTTTCATGATCCGGCACGTAAGGGTGCTGGAATGGAGAGTCGATTTTTAAAGACCAAGCATACTGATAAGAGTCGCCAATGGTGCGACGAAAAGCTTTGCTGTCTTCCATATTCTTCGACATATAACGAGCAACTTGTTGTGGATTATCAATAATAATTTGATATTTGTCTTGTGCTTCTTTACCTAGGGTTTGACCAATAAACTTATCGATTTCTTCAAAATAATTAGCTGCCTCTTTAGGGCCTGTAAGTACAACAGGTATGTGATATTCAGCGTTATCTGGGTGAAGTAAAATTCCTAGTAAATAGAGAAGCTCTTCAGCCGTGCCTGCACCGCCAGGAAAAATCACAATACCGTGCCCAATGCGCACAAACGCTTCGAGTCGTTTCTCAATATCTGGCAAAATAACCAATTCATTTACAATTTGGTTTGGTGGTTCTGCGGCAATAATGCTTGGTTCGGTTAATCCGATGTATCGAGCATTTTTAATACGCTGCTTTGCGTGACCTATCGTTGCACCTTTCATTGGTCCTTTCATCGCACCGGGGCCGCAACCTGTACAAATATCTAACTTTCTTAGCCCCATTCGATAGCCGACTTCTTTTGTATAAAGGTATTCATTTTGACGAATACTGTGACCACCCCAACAGACCACAATATTTGGCGTTGCGGGTTTCAGTAACTTTGCATTACGAAGAATGTCGAAGACAACGTTAGTAATATGAGTGGAGTTATTAAGGTCTAGGTTTTTTAGGCTGTCATATTTATTACTGAGATAAACGATGTCTCTAAGAACAGTAAATAATAACTCTTGTGTCCCTGCAATAATTTCGCCGTCAACAAAAGCTTGCTCTGGGGGATTTACAAGCTCTAATTTTACTCCTCGGGCTCGCTGAGCGACATGAATCTCGAAATCTTGATGTTCAGAAAATAAGTCTTCATCACTATCAGATTGAATTCCAGCACAAAGCACGGCAAGCGAACAACGACGGAATAATTGATATAACTCACTTGAAGCTCTTTTTTGTAAGCGTTGGACTTCAATTTGAGAAAGTTGCTCCATGCTTCCGCGTGGACTAACAAATACATTCATATGTACCTCCCACTATTAACTTGAAAGACCGTGACATATAAAAGATAAAATTTAAGGCTATCACGGGGGCAGAACACCCCCTAAAAAGAAAGAAATGAGGGGGTTATTTGTTAACTATCAACAACTACCCTATCACGATTTTGATCTTTTGCCCTATAAAGTGCAGCATCGGCTCGGTCAAAAGTATCTTCGATACGTTCTTTGTTATGTACTTTTGCAGCGCCAATAGACATGGTTACCGTAATACGTTTATTTTTAAACTTAAACGGAATGGATTTAATTCTTTCTCTAACTCGGTTAAGTATGGCTTCAATGTCAGCCTCTAACACATGAGGTAACAATAAGACGAATTCTTCTCCACCGTAGCGTGCAACAAACTCGGTATCACGAATTGAACTTTTAAGTGCTTTGGCAATAACTTGTAGAGTTTTATCACCAATGCTGTGTCCAAAATTATCATTAATGTTTTTGAAATGATCGATATCGGCGACAACGACCCATAGAGAGTTATTATTTTTTTGCTGTTTTTGATGTTCGAATGCCATACGATCTTCAAGAGCGGCTCGATTTGGCAACTGAGTTAATGAATCAGTAAGGTTCGTTTTTTGCTGCTCAAAGAGCTTCTCTTTATAATCACCAACTTCAGACGATAAGCTGCTAAGCTGTTGTTCCATCGTTTGTATCGAAAGGTGTAAGCCTTGCCTTTCTCGCTGCTCTAACTCTTCTTTTTGTGCCAAAGTTCTACGCAGCTCATGCAACTGGTGACGAACTTGTGATTTAAGCTCTTCAACATCATTAATTACGTGCAAAGAGAGATCGACATTATCTACGTGGTTCTGAATGGTGCTATTGAGCCTTGCTTTGTCACTCTCATTTTTATCACTTTGTGTCTGCATTGTGGTGGTAATGTCACCAACAGCGGACAAGGTTTCATTCAATGCGACTAAAAATTCTTGAGCAGAGCTCTTTTCATGCAAGAGGTTTTCGACCACTAAAGTCAAAATGGCTTGGTAAGCACTCAATAGAGAATTTACGCTTAAATCATTATTCAGAACAGCTTGAACAGTACAAACTTTATCGTGGCTTTCTGGTAAGAACTCTATGTCATCGATCAGAGACAGTAACTCATCAGCAAGTACTTTATGTTTTGATTCAAGTTCTAGATATTTACCATCAGAAAATTGCAGTTCTAAAACTTGCTCATAATGCTCAATTAATTGCTTTATTTTGGGAATATAGTCCCAAACAGTATGAAATGGTTTCGCAAGTTCTTGCTTAAAGTAGCTCAATTCACGTTTAGTTTTATCCGGTAACTCTTTTACTCTTTGTAATTGAGCGACAACACGGCTTAAACCATGACGACTATCATTGAGTTGAATTGTGATGTGACGATATTGAGATTTCAGGATTTTCTCAACTTCGCATATGCTTTGCACTGCATCAGAAAATGACTCGCTTTGAGGGAGTAACCTTCGGAGTTTTGCAAGTTTATTATCAAGCTCGAGATTTTGTCCTTTACAGGCAAAGCTCAACTGTGAAACAAAACTTAGTAGAACTTTGAATTTCTCATCATGCTCATGTTGAGCATGCTTCAGTTCAGCAGTAGCTGTATTTAGGTGTTTTTGAAGTTGCTGAACTTCTAAAGTTGAAGATGTCGATCCCTTCATTTTTTATGTTTCCCTACCGAACAATACCCATAAGAATGCGAAAAAATTAAAACAAATAAACGGGAAAATTTTTTTTGACATGTTATCGCATAGTGAGCCCGTAGCCAAAGAATAATTTGTCATATTTGTTGACTTTTTGTTGGGTTATTTGTTTTGTGATCCATGCTGTTGAAACTTAGTTGCGGTTGTTATAATGCGCTCCGCACAATAAAAAATAATTAGACAAAGGAAGCACAGTGAAAGCGAATAATCTTGCTTGGCTAACAGCAGCTACACTTTTTTCTGGCTCAGCATTGGCTGACGTTAATTACAAAATCGGTCTCACCCAATCTCCTGAGCATCATCTTGCGAATGTAGAAGTTGTATTCCCAAAAGCGGATTCAGATACTCTAACGGTCAATTTACCCATTTGGCGTACAGGTAAATACACGGTATTGCCAATATCTGATGGCATTCGTAAGTTCACAGCTAAAGATTCAAAAGGTAACGTACTGCCTTGGCAACGTACTGAAACCGGTGAATGGCAGGTTAAGTTGTCAAAGCCAACTCAAGTATCTGTTAGCTATCAGTTATACGCTAACGAGTTAGGCTCACGTACTCGTCATATCAGCGCAACTCATGCTTATTTAGATGCGAGTGCTGTATTTATGTATAGCCCTAAGTTTCGTGATGATGAAATTAACGTTGAATTAGAAGTACCTAACGGATGGCGTAGTTTTTCTGGCATGGACTACGGTTCAAACAAACACAGCTTCGTAGCACCGAATTACGATGTGTTAGTAGATTCTCCGATTGAAACAGGCATTAACCAACACCGTGAGTTTACTGCCGATGGTCGTGATTATGAGTTAGTGGTTTGGGGCGAAGGTAATTACGACGTTGACCAAATCGTTACTGACCTGAAGAAGATCAGTAGCCAAGCAGATCGTCTATGGGATGGTTATCCGTTCAAGCGTTACGTATATATGGTTCATGCAACCAGTGGTGCACGCGGTGCAACTGAGCATTTAAACTCGACCATTATTCAATTACCACGTTTTATGTTCAGAGAACGTAAAGACTATTTACGTTTTATCAGCACGGCTTCTCATGAGTTCATTCATACTTGGAATGTAAAAGCGTACCGTCCAGAGCAGATCGCAACTTACAATTATCAAAAAGAAGTGGTCACGCCATTACTTTGGTTAGCAGAAGGTTCGACAAGCTATTTTCAAAACCAACTGCTGTTGAGCGGCGGGGTGATGAAGCCAAAAGAGTTTTTTGCTGACTTGTCTAAACGTATTCAAGCCAATGAAAACAAACCGGGTAAAGAAACTCAATCTGCTGCAAGCACAAGTTTAGGAACTTGGGCAAGCACAGGTGGTGATTATGCGCATAACTTTAGCGTAAACATTTACTCTGAAGGTTATATGGTTTCGATGGCACTTGATCATAAAATCATGGCGCAAACGGATTTAGCTAAAAGCTACCGAGATGTACAACGAGAATTATATCGTAGCCATAAGGTACCAAAAGGGTATACCTCTGAAGATGTCAAAGGTATTGCTGAGTCATTAACAGGCAAGTCGTATGATGCATGGTGGGCTGAGCACATTGATTCTCCAGTAACGTTAGATTTTGATGCTTTGCTAAAACACGCAGGTTTAAAATTAGATCGTGGTGCTAAGACAGAAGTTTACACAGGTATTAAGCTTGGTCGTGGTGATAACGGGTTAGCGTTAAGTCGAGTTCAAAAAGACAGTCCGGCATGGAAAGCTGGAATCGGCGCTGGTGACCAATTGGTTGCGATTAACGGTTTGAAGGTAACCGCTAAAGGTTTTCAAAAACGTTTAGATGACTTTAAAGTGGGTGACGTGATTGAAATGGCGCTTTTCCAAGATGACCAACTTAATACAGTAAAAGTTAAGTTAGGTGAAAAAGCGAAAGGTAAGTATTCGATTAAGTCGGTTGAAAACCCAACTAAGCACCAAAAAGCATTTTTGAAGAAATGGCTAGGTATTGATTGGCCATTTGATGAAAATGGCAAGTTCATTAAATAATTTGTTGTTTTGATTGTAGAGTTTTTCAAGCCCACTTTAGCTGGGCTTTTTTATGAGATTTTTTGGACATAAGCTGGATAGGAACAGCTCATTGTAACTCTAATAATCTCCCCAAACTTTTGGATTACGATAGCACTTAAAAGTACACAAAATGGATTAACTATTGTTATGTTCAGTCATAAATATATTTGCGATGTCTTTTTCAAATTCACTTAAATGCACTCTATTATTAACTAGCGTGTTTGCAATCTTTTGAGCATCTGCTACAGATATAAACTCTAAGAATTCAGAATATTTAAACTTTGCAGTATATCTTGATCCTTCAGAAGAGCTACTTATTCCTCTTTGGATAAAAGCATTCAATAGTAAAGTCAAATTTTTGCTTTTTACTTGTTCTGAAACCCATTGAAATACGTGCTCTTCCGTTCCCCACTTTCTCCATGACCAAATTAGCGAATTCAAATATTTATGATTTGCTAGCAAGTCTGGCTGGTTTAAGGCAATGGCATTAAGTTTATTTACAAATAATTTTTTTAGCTTAGGAACGTCCTTAGGTTCAAGAAGAGGAATTCGATTTTTATTTCTGGCGTCAGCCATTAAAATTAGTTCAATTAACGGAAACGCTTGTTGAGACTTTTGAAAACACCTCTCTAACAGTTTAAATCGTTCATTTCTATGATCAATTCTTTCTAGAAACCATGTTAGCTGGCGATATAAGGTTAGATCAACACTATCGAATGCTGCTGCCAACTTATTGTTATCAGCGTCATCCGAAATATCGAGCATTCCTTGTACGTAGTTTTCTTTGTTTTCCAGAGGAATTTTCTCTATGTAAACTGAGAATTGATTTAACATACTCAGTGCATTATCTGATTCAAGCACTTGCTGAATCTTATATTTAAAATCTTGTAAATTCTTAGTTGACGATACTAAATCTTTAAGTTCGTAATTTGTTAATCCATTGGATTTTATCTGAAAAGTAAAATATTTATCGAATGAATGCTCATCACAAATGCGCATATCTCTTTTCCATTTGGCGTAATATTCTTGTGGGTAAGATTTATTATCAATCTTGTGTAGAGCAGGAAAGAGAATTTTTAAAAGTTCAGAAAGAGATTGCTTGTGTTCCGAATTACTTAAAATTGTATCTAAGTACTCAGAAGGCTCTGATGTACGTCTATCTGATAACGATAGTTGTAAAAAGAAGTCTTTTGAATTAAATAGTTCATTATATATTTCAGGTTCGAAAACTCTAATAGTTTCGATTGCTATCAAATCTACTGGATTAACTTCATAAGAGTTTTTAAATTCATAAGCGGTAAAATGGAAAGTAAAAGTTGATATAAATCTATATACATCTCTCAAGTTTTTAAAATAGACATGTAATCCTTTATTGAATATCCGAGCAAAATCGTCGATGTCATATAGAGAACTAGCATGTTCATTGTTATAGATAATTTCATCAATTTTTTCAAATAGCACATCATAAATTTTTTGGTTTTCAGTGTGAGGAATATCAAATGGAACTTGTATGATCTTTTCTAAAAAATCTCTTCCATTTTGTAATCCATCGTTCATTTTTTTTTCTACTATTTGTCTGTCAAAGAGCACTAGAAAAACAACATTAGAAAAATCACTATTTGCTTTAATTAATTGAAAAGTCATTTGCAGTTGCTGTGAGTTTAATCTATCAAGATCGTCCATAACTATAAGCAATGGTGTTGATCTTCGAGCCAACTCATTTTTTATATCTTTTCTTAACTGTTGACTTGTCTTCTCATTTTCTTTTGAAAAATCCTCTACATTTATATGTACTAACTTTAGTATCTTAGAGCCCGACCTTAAGAGGCCAGCAATAGAGCTAACAACTCCTATCGTGATAAGGGTTAATGTTTTGAGAAAAGATTCTTCAATGAACGCACCAGCAAAACCTAATAAAGCAAGGCTTACTATTAAATATGGAATAACTTTTAAAGCACCTGAGGCTATAACAGACCCAGTATTCAAATAGTTACCATATTTTTTTAATTTCAAGGCAAGTTGTTTACCACTCGTTGACTTATCAATCATTCCGACTGATTTGCTTATCTCTGTAAAAAAAGATGAGTTTATTCGTTCCTGACCAGACCACTCCCACGGTGAATATTCAATTACATCAGCCTCAATGTCGTTTGCTTTCCTTATATATTCAAGCGTCATATTTTTAATTGAGGACTTTCCGTCCCCCCACTTTCCGTGCAAAGCAAGCACTAAACTGTCTTTCTGCTTCCAACTTGTAATGGCATGAGCTAATGACTTGGAGAAATTCGCTCTGTTTAATAAATCTTCTGAAGAATTACTTATAGGTTTATCTGCTGTAAATTGTGCCACAGTTTATTGATCCGTTTTTTGTAACTAATAGTTAATATTTATGAAACTTAGCACTATATCGATTTCAATTAAAAGCATTAAAATCAATTGTAAATTGAATTACTTCAAATAAAATTTCTATCCAGCTTTGGGGCATTTAAGGGAAAGTGCTTTGCACTTTAAAGGTCGTAGAGTTGCACTCCACACCGCCCAAAGAGGAATTCTTCAGCAAATTCCCCTTTGGAAACCCCAGTGCCGCCCCAACGAAGCTAAGCGTTTCAGATATTGTTGAATAAATGTCTAACAGCTCTGATGGTACATCCTGTACCTCAGAGCTTGGCTCGACGTCCATGTCTCGCCCACGTCATTTCATATTCATCAATATCTTCAACAGCTTCGATGGGAAAGTTAAGCCCTTAAGCGGCATCTGAGTAAATAAGATTATTTCTAAAACTTTGCAGGCTACGATGATTCCCCATTGCAAAGTTGTTATGAGTTGTCAGTGAAAATATCGTAAGCGCAGCATGGATGCTGCGCTAGTTTCCGAGGTACATGGATGTACCATCGGAAACGTTAGAATATTTTTGCTGTAAGACGAATAACGCTTAACTTTGTGGGGCGGCACGGGGAGATGGAAGAGGGGAGTTTGCTGGTGAACTCCCTTCTTCCTCGGGTGTGGGCAGAAAGCCCACGACGTTATAAACTTCACAGAAGTTTCCCCTAATCGAAAACACGATTAACCAAAAACCTGGTTAGACCTCTTCTATTCCCCCCCAACCCTTGTTATAGTTTCAGCGAACAGGTGTAAGCTGGAATTTTATTTGATGTCACAAACCGCAATAACTCAATCACAGATAGATGGTTACAGTGTAAAAGAAGAAATCCTCAATGCGGTTACTCATGGCATTGGCGTAATTTTGAGTGTTATTGGGTTAATCAGCCTTTTAGCCTCAAATACGCACGGAGAGTTTGGTAAGCAGGTGTGCTATCTCATTTATGGAGCATCGATGATTGCATTGTTTACGGCCTCAACCCTGTATCATGCAGTCACTCACCCAACTGCAAAATCTGTATTGAAGATGGTAGACCATTGTGCCATTTATTTATTAATTGCAGGTACGTACACACCACTACTGTTCGCTTTACCGTCGAGTAAAGT
Source organism: Parashewanella sp. 2304DJ23-3 (assembly GCF_056591695.1). Taxonomy (NCBI): domain Bacteria; kingdom Pseudomonadati; phylum Pseudomonadota; class Gammaproteobacteria; order Alteromonadales; family Shewanellaceae; genus Parashewanella; species Parashewanella sp. 2304DJ23-3. The sequence goes on along the minus strand of NZ_JBWQOH010000002.1, from coordinate 245,513 downwards.
GGGTAACATTATGTTGATAATCATCTGGGCATTAGCGGCCATTGGCATTGCTTTTAAACTGGTTTTTAAAAGTCGGTTCAAAGCGGTGTCATTAGCAACGTATTTAGGGATGGGGTTCGCAGCAGTGTTTATCTTGCCTGATATTTATCAAATGCTACCCGCTGGTGGTTTATGGCTGTTAGGGCTTGGCGGTGCAGCCTATACCTGTGGGGTGTTCTTTTATGTGCAAAAAAGAAAACAATATACCCATGCGATTTGGCATTTATTTGTTTTGGCAGGGGCGGGATTTCATTACGGGCTAATTTTTAATTATGCCTAATGAAGAAGAGAGTGCTACGCAAAAGAACTTTGCATAGCACTAAACATCGTTTAACTCGCTTCGTTATGCGGGTTACGGGTATCTTTTCCTTGCGGCAAATTTCTCAATAAAATTGCTTTATCTAAGTCTACTTCTTTCGGTATGTCTAAATACACGATGTGACCGTTACCTTTACCAGATTCTACCGCTTCACCTTTACGATTCTCTAAACCGTCAATCTTAAGGTTCATGTTGCCTTGAGGTGTCATCAGTTCAACGCTGTCACCTACAGAGAATTTATTTTTTACATCAATCTCTGCTAAACCAGCGTAGTTACGCTCACCCGTTAATTCACCACAAAATTGTTGTGAGTCACTAACAGAATATCCGTAATCATAATTCTGGTATTCATCGTGGACGTGACGACGTAAGAATCCTTCAGTGTAACCTCGATGTGCAAGACCTTCGAGTTGACGCATTAGGCTTGGGTCAAACGCTTTACCAGCAACAGCATCTTCAATTGCATTTCGGTAAAGCTGAGCGGTACGAGCTACGTAGTAGAACGATTTAGTACGGCCTTCAATCTTTAACGAATCCACACCCATTTTCGTTAAGCGCTCAACGTGTTGGATTGCACGAAGATCTTTTGAATTCATAATGTAAGTGCCATGCTCGTCTTCGAACGCTGGCATGTACTCACCTGGGCGATTGTCTTCTTGCAGAAGATAGATGTTATCCGTTGCAGTGCCTTCACCTAATGTAGGCTCAGGTGTCTGGATTTGAACGGCAGGTGCTTCTGGCTGGACAGCGACAACATCGCCTGTTTCATTTTCTTTTGCTTCATGTACGTCGTACTTCCAACGACACGCATTAGTGCAAGTGCCTTGGTTAGGATCACGTTTGTTAATGTAACCTGATAGTAAGCAGCGACCTGAGTAAGCCATGCACAGTGCGCCATGAACGAATACTTCTAGCTCGATGTCTGGGCAGCGTTGACGAATTTCTTCAATTTCATCTAATGATAATTCACGAGAAAGAATGACACGCTTGATGCCTTGCTGCTCCCAGAACTTAACCGACGCCCAGTTGATAGCATTGGCTTGAACTGATAAGTGTACTTCCTGCTCAGGGAAAGCTTCACGAACCATCATGATGAGACCAGGGTCAGACATGATTAATGCATCAGGCTTCATGTCGATAACAGGCTGCATATCTTTAATGTACGTTTTTAATTTTGCATTGTGTGGAGCAATGTTACTGACTACGTAGAGCTTTTTGCCTAAGTCGTGCGCTTCTTGAATGCCTTGGGCTAAGTTTTCAAGTTTAAAATCATTATTTCTTACGCGTAGGCTGTATCTTGGCTGGCCGGCATATACCGCATCTGCACCATAGGCAAACGCATAACGCATGTTTTTAAGGGTTCCGGCAGGAGACAGAAGCTCAGGCTTAAACATATTTATTCTCACATTTACTCAAAATAATCATTGCTGGGTATTGATCAACAATGAAGAAATATCGCTATCGAGTTTTAATCAATAACAACGCAATAATTCGTTACTACTTTATGGGTAGTAATGGGCGGCGTATTTTACTGGTTGAGGTGAGCGATATGCAAATTAATTGAACAAACAAACCGTGGCTAAGTCACGATTTGAAAATAAGAAAAATTATCGAAAGTGTCTTATCCTTAAATATCCACAACAAAAATTGATTGATAATAGGGATGTTTATCAATGGACGTTGAACGTATCGTCACCGAAGAGCTTTTTCGAAAGCTTCAAGAGGATTCACTGATTTTGCCTTCTTTACCTGATGTGGCTATTGAGGTCGAAAACGTGATGAATCGACCAAGTTCTAACATTAAGCAAGTGGTAGAAGTAGTAAAAAAAGACACGGCAATTACGGCAAAAGTCATTCGTGTTGCTAACAGTGCAATGTATTGTCGTGGACGTCAGGCTGATAATTTACAATCGGCCATTGTTAGGATTGGTTTCGACCAAATTAAATCAATTGTGACGTCATTGGCACTAGAGCAACTGTTTATCTCAAGTAATGAGATGGTCTGGAAGGTGATGGATGAAGTATGGAATTGTTCCGTCGATATTGCCGCTGTTTCATGTTCTTTATTAATTCAATACCAAAAAAATAATCCACAAAGTAAGTTGGATGTTGAAACGCTAACGCTTGCAGCACTGGTGCATAATATTGGTGCATTGCCAGTACTGGCCGAAGCTGAAATACACCCTGAATTATTCGAGGATGTTTCAGTACTCAGGAAAGTAATTCAGCAAGTGCAAACACCAATTGGAACTGCGATTGTAAAGTGTTGGGATTTTACCGATGAAATAATTGAAGTAATAGAACATTTGAGTGATTTTAATTACATCACTGATGAAGTAACTTACTTGGACTTTATCAGGGCTGCAGCACTTTACTTAGGAATGCTTAAATCACAACAATCTATTGCAAGTAAAATGGACTTTTACACCATAAAAGGTTTACCTACCAGTGGAGAAGAGCTTGCAAGCGATGCTTTTTTAGCCCAATATCGAGATATAAAGAAAAGTTATCAATAAGTTATTGTTAGGTTGATATTTACGTTAACGTAATAGTTTTATTATAAATTAATTATAAGCTACGAAAATGCAGTACATTTTTTTAAGGTGCCGAAAAATAAGGATAATGGCATGCTTTTTTATGGGAGTATTTCAGCGTTAGTTATCGTCTTGTTCAGTTATGTCGTCATTGCGTGGCGTATAAAACGAAAAGAAAATGAGGAAGATGAATTTATCAATCGACTTTCTATGAAGGTCTCTTCTCAAATTGATAAACGCTCAAAATTGAATTTATACGATGTGCCTTTTCGCTTTAGAGGACTTTATAACTCTATTGACGGTTTACTGCGTGTGTTACCACCGCCTACTGGCCTCGATAAATTGACTGGCGTAATGAACCGATTAGGTCTTAAGCGTCGATTAGCGATGTTGATGCCGATTCAAACGGGTGTTTTTATATTAATTGATATTCATCGCTTTCGTTACGTGAATGACTTGTTTGGATTTACACTCGGTGATCAGCTGCTCAAACGCATGTCAGAGCGTTTAAAGTGTCTACCTCAAAAGCCAAAGTTATTAGCTCGAATGAGTGGCGCTGAGTTTTTTATGTATCTAGACTCAGGTACGACTTACGATGAACTTCAGTCTCTTCAACAGCATCTGCAATCCCCGTTCGATATAAAAGGCACACCCATCAGTATTCGCCTTAAAATAGGCGTACTTGATGTAAATGAACATTTTGCAGATGTAAGTGTAATGCTTAAAAGGCTAGATTTAGCGATTAAAAAAGCCAGTGACCATCCAGAGCTTATCGCTGGCTATCGTGAAGGCGATGATAGTGTACAACTAAGAGAACTTGAGATCATTGGTGCAATTCCAAAGGCGTTAGAGCGCAATGAACCTTATATTGTTTATCAGCCGAAAGAAGAGTTGGTTGATGGTGGTTTCAGGCAAGTTGAAGCATTGATTCGTTGGGAGCACAAAAAATTTGGTCCACTTTCACCATCTGAATTTATCCCGTTAGCTGAAAGGGCTGGAATTATTGATTTGATCAGTCGTTGGACGCTTGAGCAGATTTTTATCCAGCAACGAGATTGGCGAGCTGCCGGGCTCTATACTCGTGTCGCTGTTAACTTATCATCTGAAGATTTATGCAGTGATACTTTAGTCGATGATATTAAATCTGGATTTGAGCGTTATAAGTTACCCCCTGATTGCTTAATGATCGAAATAACAGAAAGTAGTTTGATGGAAGATACCGCAAAGGCGATTCAAATCTTAACCTCGCTCAGAACTCTCGGTGTGAAAATTGCGATGGATGATTTTGGAACTGGTCATTCATCATTAGCATATTTAAAAAACCTCCCTATTGATGAAGTTAAAATTGATCGCTCTTTCTTGGCGGGTATTTTTAATGAAAAGGCTTCACTCTTTATCCTTGAGGCGAGTATCAGTCTCCCCAAAAAATTAGGGTTAGATGTTACTGTTGAAGGCGTAGAAACAGCAAAGGTTCGTGAATTGATGGTACGACTTGAAGTCGATAAAATCCAAGGCCAGTTCTACGCTAAACCCATGCGCCCATTTGAATTAGAGCTAAAATGGAATGAACTTAATCGACTTACTGGCGCAAATACACCTATCACTTTGGCATATGGGCTTAATGGGTAATTGCTGTTGAGAGCTCTTTAATCAGTGCTTCTGGCATTGCCGTTAATTGACGTTGCGTATTCATACATACCATTTCGATGATACTGGTTACAGCTGGCTTTTTAGCATTAGGTCGCCAGATTTCTTGATGCCAAACAGTGCGATATTGGCTTTCTATGTAAAAGCGAGTTCTTACATCAATAATATCAGCAAACTCAACGCCCTCACTGCAGGTCATTTCAGTTTTATACACTGCAAATCCTAACTTCTGTTCAAGCCAAAGTTCATTTAACCTATTTGCACCAATGACATGCTCTCGGGCTCTTTCAAAGTATTTTAAAAAGTTAGGATGGTAAACCACGCCTGAAAAGTCCGTATCCTCGTAATAGATTTGGACAGGAAAATGAAACGTGTTGCTAAAGACGTGTTTGCTATTCATTATCTTAATAATTCTGGTGTTATTTCATGAAATTGAGTGGCTGAATCTATGAGTGATTTCGCGGTAAGTGATGGAACACCATAAACTTGAGTTTCTATCTGATATTTATCAGTCACTTTTTGTAGAAGTAAACTAAAATCGCCGTCTCCAGATAATAAAATAATGGTATCAACTTCAGAAGCTGCTTCTAATACATCAATCGTGATGCCAACATCCCAATCACCTTTTGCACTTCCATCAGCACGTTGAATGAAAGGTTTCAGCTTGACGTTAAAACCAATATGCCTTAGCGCATCTTGAAACTTAATCTGGCCATCATCTTGTCTCGCAATAGCGTAAGCATTAGCGAACACAATATCACCCTCGTAGCTCAAAAACTCCCAAAGCTTGCGGTAGTTAAATTGGCGATTAAAAGCTTCTTTAGTGGTGTAATAGATGTTTTGTACATCTACGAATATCGCAATTTTTTTCAAAAGATACTTTGTGTTTGAATGTTAGGCACAATTCTGCCTTGTTCTTTTTAAAATCGCTATCTTATTTTGAGTCCAGCGAGGCAATTGTTCTGAGTCTACTGGTTGTACTTAAGGAGAAAATTTAGGTAGGACTGATAACCAGTTGAATCATAGTTTTCAGAGTGTTGATTCATAAAGCCATGTAGATAAGGTGCTTTTGTCATTTCAAGCTGCGCTTTTTGTTCGAGTGCATCCATCAATTCGTCAATATTAAAATGAGTTTCGTGCTTGGGGAAAATAAGGTAAGTGGGAACTGATGGTTCTACTTCAGTTATTTTTCTGATCTGAGAACCATAAAACCCGATGAACTTGTAACAGCCAAGTTCATGAAGTTGTTCCGACAGTTTCCATGCAGCACTAGCTCCCATGCTAAAGCCAATCAATGTATAAGATTCTTTTTGATTTTGAAGTTCTCTACGCAGGTGCTCTACATAATTGTTTAAGCCAATGTTTGTTTGGAAGTAATCGTAAGCTTCTTGTTCTTGCTTAAACCTAAAATCTGTTCCGTTAAAGGGATCGATAATTTGCACATTATTGAAGGATTGCGCCAGCTTTTCTAAAGCAGGTGTTTTCCCCCAAATATCAGTAATAACTATTCCTTTCATCAGTGCTTCCATGTATTTAATTTATAATTCGACCGAGGCCAAAAACTTTATTTAGACGTTTACTGTGCCAATTTAAGAGTCGCTACGCCAGCAATGATAAGCAATATCCCCAAATAGCGTCCTAGACTAGAGGCATCTCCATAAAATAGGATGCCAACAATAAATGTCCCAGCTGCACCAATACCTGTCCAAACGGCATAAGATGTACCTAAAGGAATTTGTTTTTGTGCTAACCATAAAAACAAACCACTCAGAGCCATAAAGAATATTGCGACAGCAATACCAGTAATTCTTGTTTCACTTTCTTGAGCCATTTTTAGACCTACTGGCCAACCAATCTCGAATAATCCCGCCAAAACTAAATAAACCCAAGGCATTCAGGTGATTCCTTATTTAATCGCTTATATATTCACTGAATATAGCTTGAAAATTCGGTTTATTAAAATAGCATTTTTATGGTGAATAATAGACTTGTGAATAACTAATGATTGACGAATGTAGAGTGTTTATTTGCAGAAAGCGGGCAGGGTGGGAGTTCTATTTTATGCAAAAAGGGCAGAGATAACTCTACCCTTATTTCACAAGAGTGCTTATTTACTAATACGTTTGTACTTAAGGCGGTGTGGTTCAATCACATCTGTCCCTAAGTGTTCTTTCAACCAAGTCGAGTACTCAGTGTAGTTACCTTCATAGAAGTTCACTTGGCCTTCATCACGGTAATCAAGAATATGAGTACAAATACGGTCTAAGAACCAACGGTCATGCGAGATAACCATGGCACAACCCGGGAACTCAACAATCGCTTCCTCTAGTGCACGTAGTGTTTCAACGTCGAGGTCGTTGGTTGGCTCATCGAGAAGTAACACGTTACCGCCAGACTGTAATAGCTTAGCCAGATGCACACGGTTGCGTTCACCACCAGAAAGTTGGCCGATGATCTTTTGTTGATCGCCACCTTTGAAGTTAAAGCGACCTACATATGCACGACTAGGGATCTCGGTATTATTGATGTGAATGATATCTTGACCACCTGAGATTTCTTCCCAGATGGTGTTTTTGTCATTCATTGAGTCACGAAACTGCTCAACAGAAGCTAGTTGCACGGTATCACCAAGTTCAACTGTGCCACTGTCAGGTGTTTCTGTACCTGAAAGCATGCGGAATAAAGTCGATTTACCCGCACCATTAGCACCAATAATGCCGACAATGGCACCTTTTGGCACCGTAAAACTCAAGTTATCAATGAGTAATCGATCGCCATAAGATTTTGATAAGTTATTTACTTCAATAACTTTATCACCTAAGCGAGGTCCTGGTGGAATGAACAGCTCATTGGTCTCGTTTCGTTTCTGGTAATCGTTGGTATTCAGCTCTTCGAAGCGAGCCATACGCGCTTTACCTTTGGATTGACGTCCTTTACTACCTTGACGAACCCATTCTAATTCTTTAGCAATGGTTTTTTGACGAGCAGATTCCGTTGCCGATTCATGCTTTAGACGGTCATCTTTTTGCTCAAGCCAAGATGAATAGTTACCCTCCCATGGAATACCTTCACCGCGATCAAGCTCTAAAATCCAGCCAGCAGCGTTATCAAGGAAATAACGGTCATGGGTAATTGCTACAACAGTGCCGCTATATTCGTGAAGGAAGTTCTCTAGCCACGCAACAGACTCAGCATCTAAATGGTTGGTTGGTTCATCAAGAAGCAGCATTTCAGGTTTTTCAAGTAGCAAACGACAAATTGCAACACGACGACGTTCACCACCAGATAGCACTTCAATTTTTTGATCCCATTCAGGTAGACGAAGTGCGTTAGCGGCACGTTCTAAAACGGTATCTAAATTATGAGCATCAGTGGCTTGGATAATGGCTTCAAGCTGGCCTTGCTCTTTAGCAAGTGCATCAAAGTCTGCACCTTCTTCAGCGTATTCAGCATAAACTTCGTCAAGACGTGTTAATGCGTTTTTTGCTTCCGAGACTGCTTCTTCAATTGCTTCTCGCACGGTTTGGCTTTCATCAAGTTTTGGCTCTTGAGGCAGGTAACCGATCTTAAGGCCGGGCATTGGCCTCGCTTCACCTTCAATCTCAGTATCAAGTCCGGCCATAATTTTAAGCAGGGTGGACTTACCAGAACCGTTTAAACCAAGTACACCAATCTTGGCGCCAGGAAAAAAGCTTAAAGAAATGTCTTTAAGGATTTGCTTTTTTGGAGGGACAACTTTGCCCACTCTCAGCATGCTATATACAAATTGAGCCATAAGTAATCAATCTTGTGGTTAAGTTCTTGACGCAGATTGTACTTTAAGGGCGAAAGAACAAAAAGATTTATCCTGTAAAATTTTATGCTTAGATGCTTGGGTTGTAACCTATAACCAAGTAGAATACGTCCAGCTAAAAATACAAAGCCCTTAACCCTAATAAACTGTTCATTGATCCCATCACTGAACAGACATGTATTGATAAAAATATCGGTTTACCGGAGTAAGCAATGCTAAAAAAAGATATGAATATCGCTGATTTTGATCCAGAACTATTTGGCGCAATGGAAAAAGAATGTGTTCGTCAAGAAGAGCACATTGAATTAATTGCTTCGGAAAACTACACCAGCCCACGTGTAATGGAAGCGCAAGGTTCGATGCTTACCAATAAATACGCAGAAGGTTATCCAGCTAAACGCTACTATGGTGGTTGTGAGTATGTAGATGTTGTTGAAACTTTAGCGATTGACCGTTTAAAAGAACTATTTGGTGCAACTTACGCTAACGTGCAGCCTCATTCTGGTTCTCAGGCAAACTCTGCGGTTTACATGGCATTGCTACAACCGGGTGACAAAGTGTTAGGTATGAACCTAGCACACGGTGGTCACTTAACTCATGGTTCCCCAGTAAACTTCTCTGGCAAGTTATATGACATCGTGCCTTACGGTATCGATGAGTCTGGTCAAATTGATTATGCTGAGCTTGAACAGCTTGCATTAGAGCATAAACCAAAAATGATCATCGGTGGATTTTCTGCATTCTCAGGCGTTGTAGATTGGGCTAAAATGCGTGAAATCGCAGATAAAATTGGCGCATACTTCTTTGTTGATATGGCGCACGTTGCTGGTCTGATTGCAGCAGGTGTTTATCCAAACCCTGTTCCACATGCACACGTTGTAACTTCAACTACGCACAAAACGTTAGCTGGCCCTCGTGGTGGTATTATCATCTCAGCTGCTGATGATGAAGCTTTATATAAAAAGCTTAATTCTGCAGTATTCCCAGGTGGCCAAGGCGGTCCTTTAATGCACGTTATTGCGGGTAAAGCCGTAGCATTTAAAGAAGCGCTATCTCCTGAGTTTAAAGCTTACCAAACCCAAGTGTTAGTAAATGCTAAAGCTATGGTTGAAGTATTCCAAGAACGCGGTTACAAAATCGTTTCTGGTGGTACTGAAAACCACCTAATGCTGGTTGACCTTATCGACAAGGGCATTACAGGTAAAGAAGCAGATGCTGCATTAGGTCATGCAAACATTACCGTTAATAAAAACTCAGTACCTGATGACCCACGTTCACCATTTGTAACGTCTGGTATTCGTATTGGTACGCCTGCGATTACTCGTCGTGGCTTTAAAGAAGCTGAAGCAAAGCAATTGACTCAGTGGGTTTGTGACGTATTGGATGACGTAAACAACCAAGATACGATTCAAACTGTTAAGTCACAAGTGCTCGAACTTTGTTCACGCTTCCCGGTTTATGCTTAATTCAGTGGGATTTAGGCTAAATCTAAGTTAAAATTTAATGGCTGCATTTGCAGCCATTTTTTTAGCAGGAGACGCTAATGCATTGTCCATTTTGCAATACGACCGATACAAAAGTCATTGATTCGAGGCTGGTTGCAGACGGTCATCAAGTTCGCCGACGTCGTGAATGCCTCCAGTGCCATGAACGTTTTACCACTTTTGAAGGCGCAGAGTTAGTCATGCCGAGAGTGATAAAAAGTGATGGTTCTAGACAGCCCTTCGACGAAGATAAATTACGCCGTGGCATATCAAAAGCAGTAGAAAAACGCCCGGTTTCAATGGATCAAATTGAACAGGCTCTTACCAAGATCAAATCTACTTTACGTGCAACGGGTGAACGTGAAATTGGTTCTGAAATGATTGGCAATTTGATGATGGATCAACTGATCGAATTAGATAAAGTTGCTTACATTCGTTTTGCTTCGGTTTATCGCGCTTTTGAAGATGTTTCTGAGTTTGGTGACGCTATTGCGAAGCTAGAAAAGTAATTCTCTTTTAGTTAACGGAAATTTTATGTGGTCAACCTTTGATAGACAAATGATGACCCGAGCAATTCAACTTGCTCGCCAAGGCCAATATACCACCCGGCCAAATCCTAATGTGGGTTGTGTGTTCACAAAAGGTGAGCAGGTTCTTGGTGAAGGGTTTCATCAAAGAACAGGGCAACCTCATGCAGAAGTTAACGCTCTAATTGATGCAGACTATCGAGTTGAGGGTGCTACCGCTTACGTTACCCTTGAACCATGCAGTCACTTTGGTTTAACGCCTCCTTGCGCTCAAGCACTCATCGATAATAACGTTTCCCGTGTTGTTGTTGCATGTTTAGACTCAAACCCACAAGTATCTGGCCGTGGCATCTCAATGCTTGAACAAGCCAATATTCAAGTAGATGTCGGTTTATATGAACAAGAAGCAGCAAATCTAAACCTTGGGTTTTTAAAGAAAATGGCGACTGGAACACCATGGGTTACTGTTAAAGTTGCTGCTAGCCTTGATGGTAAGACAGCGTTAGCGAATGGTGTTTCAAAGTGGATCACTGGAGCTGAAGCTCGCCGTGATGTTCAGCGTTTGCGTCTTAAACATTGTGCTGTTGTTACAGGTATTAATACTGTATTGGCTGATGATTGCAGCCTAAATGTTAGGAAGTCGGAGTTAGGCTCAATTGCAGAACGTCTTGATGAAGTGCTACAACCTTTGAGAGTCGTTTTAGATTCGAATTGTCGCATGCCTATCGACAGTAAAATGCTCCAAATTGAGTCGCCAGTACTTTTGGTTTCAGCTCAGCCTTATCCTGATGCTTTCACGAAAAAATTACCAAATTATGTGACGACGTTGACACTCAGTACGGTAAATACACGTATTGATTTAAACGCATTACTCGGCTATCTAGGTAACGACTGTAATTCAGTCCTAATTGAAGCCGGTTCAACGCTTGCTGGTAGCTTCATTGAACTCGGTTTGGCTGATGAACTGATGCTATATCAGGCCCCGAAAATCTTGGGTAGTCGAGGTCGTAATATGCTGGAGTTGCCAGATTATAGTGCAATAACAGAAATCCCCAATTTAACCCTAATTGATGAACGCAAGTTAGGTATTGATACTCGCTTTCGTTTTCAGCTAAGAGAGTAAAGATGTTTACTGGAATTGTTGAAGCTGTAGGTCACATTGGCAAAATTGAGCGCCAAAGTGATGATATTCGTTTAACCATTAACAGCGAAAAGCTGGATCTTACTGATGTTCGACTCGGTGATAGTATTGCAACCAATGGCGTTTGTTTAACGGTTGTTAAAATTAATGCCGATGGTTATGTTGCAGATGTTTCTGCTGAGACGGTTGCATTGACAGGTTTTGCCACGTATCAAGTTGGTCAAAAAGTTAATTTAGAGAAAGCCGTTACGCCGACGACTCGTCTCGGCGGACATATGGTGTCAGGTCATGTTGACGGTATTGCGACCATTTATCAACGTGAGTTAAGAGGCAAAGCGATTGAGTTTTGGTTAGAATCACCAGCAGAATTAAGCCGATATATTGCTCATAAAGGTTCTATCACTATCGATGGTGTGAGTTTGACGGTCAATGAGGTTGATGGTCACCGTTTCCGCTTAACCATCGTGCCGCACACTGCAGATGAAACCACGTTAATCAGCTTACAAGCTGGCGATAAAGTGAATATTGAGGTGGATTTGATTGCTCGTTATTTAGAGCGATTAATGCAAGCTAAAACTGAACCACAGCAAAGTGGCGGCGTAACCCTAGAAACTTTGGCGAAAGCCGGTTTCATGCGCTAATAAAATATTAAGTGAATAACCGTCACTCCCGTTTGTTGTAGGAGAGAATGGTAGTAACGACAATTTTGTTTGTCGATAATCCAGTACTTTTGTGTTGAACAAAAGTTATTAGACTCCCGCTTACGTAGGAGTGACGATAAGAATTTAAGCAGTAAATAAGAAGGTCTGAAAATGGCGTTACACAGCATAGAAGAAATCATCGAAGATATTCGTCTAGGTAAAATGGTTATCTTGATGGATGATGAAGACAGAGAAAATGAAGGTGACCTGATTATGGCTGCCGAGCTGGTGACTCCGGAAGCCATTAACTTTATGGCGACACATGGTCGAGGTTTAATTTGTCAAACCATGACTCGTGAGCGTTGTGAGCAATTGAACTTGCCTTTAATGGTCAGTAATAACAATGCGCAGTTCACGACGAACTTTACTGTATCGATTGAAGCGGCAGAAGGTGTGACTACAGGTATTTCTGCGCATGATCGTGCGGTAACCGTGCAAGCGGCTGTTAAAAAAGATGCCAAGGCAGCAGATTTAGTTCAGCCTGGTCATATCTTCCCGTTGATGGCACAAGAAGGCGGTGTATTAGTTCGTGCAGGGCATACTGAAGCAGGCTGTGATTTAGCACGTCTAGCAGGTCTAGAGCCATCTGGCGTAATTGTTGAAATTCTAAACGAAGATGGCACCATGGCGCGTCGCCCTGATTTAGAAGTTTTCTCAGAAAAGCATGACGTTAAAATTGGCACCATTGCAGATCTCATTGAGTACCGTAATACCAAAGAAACGACAGTAGTGCGTGAGTCAGAATGTAAACTACCTACTCGTTTTGGTGATTTCCAAATGATTACCTTCCGTGACACCATTGATAATCAAGTGCATTTTGCATTAGTTAAAGGTGAAATTACAGAAGATGTACTTGTACGCGTTCATCTTCAAAATGTGATTAATGACTCTCTATTCTCTGAGCGAAACCAGCAGCGCAGCTGGCCATTGGATCTTGCTATGGAGCGTATTGCGGATGAAGGTGGGGTGCTTGTACTATTAAGTAGCCATGAAACTGCTGACGAACTATTAGCAAAAGTCAGAGCATTCGCCGCTGAAGACGAAGGTCAACCTGCTGCTGCAAAATGGCAGGGCACATCTCGTCGTGTTGGTGTAGGCTCACAAATTTTAGCTCAGTTAGGCGTGACTAAAATGCGTTTATTGAGCTCTCCAAAACGTTATCACTCTTTGTCAGGATTTGGTCTTGAAGTGACGGATTACATTTCTGAGTAAAGATTTTTAGGATGTTTCTCTTGTTAATAAACGAAGAGAGACAGAGCACAAATTATTAATTAAATTGCCGAAGACTGGCTGAATAATTATGGTATCATTGCGCCAAATTTTCAGCCCTGTCGTGGCACAACGTAACTTCGTAGGTAAAAACATGAACGTAGTTCAAGGTAATATCGAAGCCAAAAACGCTAAAGTGGCTATCGTTGTTTCTCGTTTTAACAGTTTCTTAGTGGAAAGCTTGTTAGAAGGAGCTATCGATACGTTAAAGCGCTTTGGTAATGTCAGTGAAGACAATATCACAGTTGTACGTGTCCCCGGCGCATTTGAGTTGCCATTAGCTGCACGTCGTGTAGCTGCAAGTGGTAAATTCGACGGTATCATCGCACTAGGTGCAGTGATCCGTGGTGGCACACCACACTTTGATTTCGTTGCCGGTGAATGCAACAAAGGATTAGCTCAAGTAATGTTAGAGTTTGATACGCCAGTTTCGTTTGGTGTATTAACAACAGATACTATCGAGCAAGCAATTGAACGCTCAGGAACTAAAGCGGGTAACAAAGGTGGTGAGGCTGCTTTAGGAATGCTGGAAATGGTTAACGTCTTAGACGAACTTGAGCAACAGTTGTAAAGGACAAAGCATGAAGCCTTCAGAGCGCCGCAAAGCACGCCGTCTTGCGGTACAAGCCATCTATTCTTGGCAAATAAGTGGCAATAACACTGCCGATGTAGAACACGAGTTCTTAACCGAGCAAGAAGTTAAAGGTGTTGATATCGCTTATTTCAGAGAGTTATTCTCTGGCGTAGCGACTCGTGCATCACAATTAGATGAAGCCTATGCTCCGTTTTTAGACCGTAAAGTTGAAGATGTATCTCCGGTCGAAAAAGCGATTGTACGTTTGGGTTCATTTGAATTGACCTATCGTAAAGATGTTCCATTTAAGGTTGCAATTAACGAAGCAATCGAATTGGCGAAAGCCTTTGGAGCAGACGATAGTCATAAATTTGTGAATGGTGTGTTAGATAAACTGGCCGCCAGTCAGAAAAAATGAATAGAAAAAACGGTATCTTAGGATACCGTTTTTTTATGCAAGAATATTGTATACAGAAAACTTATAAGCTATTTGCTAGCGATAACGAGATTCTTGTCTATATTTTGATTTTTAAAATTATTCTCTGGATGTAATGGATTTTTAAGTGAAAGAGTTTCAAATAATCGAAAAATATTTTTCTGAGCTTGGGCCAAAGCGCAAGGATGTAGAGCTTGGAATTGGGGATGACTGCGCACTCGTTAACCCTGTAGATATTAAAGCCATAGCGATCTCCTGTGACACTTTAGTGGAAGGTACTCACTTTCTGCCACAGATGCCAGTTGAAGATCTAGGTTATAAAGCGCTAGCGGTAAACTTGTCTGATCTCGCAGCAATGGGCGCAGAACCAGCATGGATGACGCTGGCATTGACTTTACCAGAAGTAGATGAGCAGTGGCTTGAAGCCTTTACCAAAGGCTTATACGAAATTGCTGAGTATTACAGTATTGCTTTGATTGGCGGAGATACAACGAAAGGCCATAGAAGCCTTACTATCACAGTGAATGGTCAGGTGCCGCCTAAACTGGCATTACGCCGAAGTGGGGCACAAAATGGTGACTGGATTTACGTAACAGGTACTTTAGGTGACTCAGCGTTAGGTTTGGATGTTCTGCTGGATAAACGAGATGTTCCACAAGAGCATAAAGACTATTTGGTCAAGCGCCATTATCGTCCTACACCAAGAGTTTTTGCTGGACAATCGATTAGAGGTTTAGCGACCAGTGCAATCGACTTGTCTGACGGTTTAGTGTCAGATATTAATCATGTGCTTAAAGCATCTGGCGTTGGAGCAAATATTGCTGTGAATGCGTTACCGTTATCTGATGAATTGATTGGTTCTGTGGGTAAAGAGCATGCCATTGAATATGCATTAGCTGGTGGTGAAGATTACGAGTTACTGTTTACCGTGCCTGACGATAATACAGGTGCTCTAGATACGGCTTTGAAGCAAACTGGTGTGAGTTATACCAAGATTGGTCAAATTACTGCAGATGGTAAGTTGACATTAAGGCAGGGAAAGCAAGAATACATACATCATAAACAAGGGTTTAAACATTTTTGATGTTATTTATCTCTCAAGATCCAAACCTTAAAAAGCTTTCTTTATCCAATCCAGTGCATTTTCTGGCACTGGGTTTTGGCAGTGGGCTAGCAGCTAAAGCTCCTGGTACATTCGGAACCGTGGCAGCATTGCCAGTATTTTGGTTAGCCAGCCAGTTATCACTAACTGGATACCTAATCTTTACGCTTATCGCTTGTGTTATTGGTATTTATATTTGTGATAAAGCGTCGAAAGACATGGGCGTTCATGATCATGGTGCTATTGTTTGGGATGAGGTTGCAGGTTTACTGATTACTTTGATCGCCGTTCCTGCTGGATTACTTTGGGTATTACTGGGGTTTGTTTTATTTCGCTTCTTCGACATAGTAAAACCTTGGCCAATCAAGTGGCTAGATACAAAAGTATCAGGTGGTTTTGGTATTATGATTGATGATGTCGTAGCGGGGATTTTCTCATTTATCTGCCTTCAAGCAGTGTACTACTTGACGCTTTAAGCTGGGAAACGGATTGATTTTAGTGTTCTGATTCAGAACGAATAAAAACGAGAGCAATGGCTCTCGTTTTTTGTCACTGTAATTCTCTATTTCGATTCAATCGGTTCAAAACTCGGTTTACTTTTATAAAAATAAAGCACATTCACCACCCAAATGATCGGGCTTAAACTGCAAATTGTTCCAATAAACCAAGCCGTTTTATTTCTTTGTAATATTAAAAATGAGCAAGCGAATAAGACAACATTCACTACTAACATAAATATTGCTCTCTCTAGACCTTGATTCATGCTTTCGGCGATGGTGATTTCTCTAGCTTCTAACGCCAAGAAGAAGACTGACTGAAGGCGGATACTGAAAGCAAACCAAGGTAACCAGATTTGTGAGTATTGATTAGTTTGCTGCTCTTGTTCGAGTTTGTCTAGGTAATTACAAGTAAAGAAATAAGCGAAAAAAAAGCAGGCGATTGAGATATATGCGTGAACCATTTTTGACTCCATCCTTGAGATATCAAAACATTACTTATCTCAAAATAGTGTAGTCTGCATGTCATTAGCCTGCCACTCGTATGGTGTTGAAAGTGCTATCTCATAATGTTCATATTAGTATTAACAGTAAACCAATTTATCACCTTTTTACTGAAAGAAAACCAAAGTTGCAGCACGCAAAAAGCACTTGCGATAGATATCGCTAAAACATCGTAATCTGAATTAAATGCGATAGAAGCTGGTAGTTTTAGCAATTGGCTAATGGATTCGCTATCTTGGCTTAAAATAAAAGGAAATAGAGATAACGTAATACCTTGTAGGATAGCAAAAGCACGCAGCATATTAAGCGCTGCTCTTTGCTTGCCAATTATAGCAATAGCTAAAATGATCAGCAGTACGCCAGCAATGACGCCTATTTTTAAGATGAACAGGCTAATAGCAGTAAGAATGTAAATAGAAATTAAAAATAGTAATCGTTTAGGCATGTTAGTTTTATCATCAGAAATATTGCTGCCGATGCTATCCATTTTAATCTTTAGATTCAACCGTTCTGTGGCGTCTTTGCTCTTTCCATGGGTCACTGTGTTCAGGCATCGTAATAAACGTTTCATCGGTTAAGGTTTTTAAAAAAGTGATCAGTTGTTGTTTTTCTTCATCGGTTATTTCAAAGCCTTTTACAAATTGGCTTTTTAATGGGTTTTTTCGTCCGTCACCTTGATGAAGACCTTTAGTCACATTTCTTCCACCTGCCGCATAAATATCAATCACTTCTTCTAGCGTAGGCACACTGCCATCATGCATATAAGGAGCTGTAAGTTCGATGTTTCTCAGTGTCGGTGCACGGAAGCGACCATCATCAAGAAAGTTGCCAGTGATACCGGCAAGGCCAATGTCTTTTTCTGGATAACCCAGGCTAACCTCTCCTTGGTCGAGCTTGGTTAATGTTAACTTCTTACGTTCAGTGAAATACAGCCCTGTATTATGAAATGGTCTTCGATCTAAAGGCTGTTTTTCATGGCTGGTAGATTGAGTGAAGTTAAATCCGCCATGACAATGATGACATTCTAATTTTTCTGAAAAGAATAGATTCATGCCAGCCAAAGCATCTGCTGATATAGCATCGTCAATCCCTTGATAAGCATATTCATCAAAAGGTGTGTTTAATGAGATTAAGCTACGAGTGAAGCTTGAAAGGGCTTGAACAATCTTATTAAAATCAGGCTTTGGCTCGCCGAACGCTTTTTTGAATAGTTTCGGATAAGGAGCTCGTCCAAATCGATGAAGTATTTTCGTCTCATTTCCTGTTGCGCCTAGCTCTAAAGGACGCTCACCAAAAATAGGAAGCAGTAACTGCCTTTCTAATTCAGTCAAACCGTCATGGGCCCAAGTGAGTGTTTTGTTATAAGCAATGTTAACCAAAGCGGGCGAATTTCTATGATGTGCTTCGCCAGTACTACCGATGGAAACTTTTAAAGGCTCAGCAAAAGCGTATTTTTGTATATGGCAACTTGAGCAGCTTTGTGACTGATTGCTTGAAAGTGCTTTGTCATAAAAAATGTAACGGCCAAGCTCTATTTTAGCTTGCGTCATAGGATTATTTTCAGGAACAAAGGGTTTTGGAAAGCCTGCCGGTACATCCCATGAATATTCTTGCTCTTGAGTACGTTCTTGCTGCTTGAAGCACGACGTAAGTAATATTGATGACGAGAGAATAATAAAACATTTGATGAACTTCATTTCTGCTCCCCCCGCCAAATTGAATTCGTTCCAAGCGTTTTAAATAACATCTGACAAACGCTGTTTTGAGGTTCGGACATGCAGGATTGAGAGTGAAATTCTTGTTTGCTCAACACTGCATCGAGAAGCGGCTTTAAATCCAGAATCAGTGTATGACTTGATAAATCGACGTCATGAGTAAAACGGTTGGGTTGCTTACACCCTTGTGAAGGGCTTCTCATAACACTTGCAGACTTACAGCCTGTGGAGCCTAAATGAAAATGCCAACCTGTTTGAGGGCTCACTGGGTTATTGTTTTTCAGATCTAATCGAAGAAATTTATGCCCTAGCTGCCAATTCCAAAACATATCGCTTTGATTCAACGGGCTGTCTTGAGTCAGCGGGTTTTTATGGTTATCGGTAAAAGGTACGCCCAAGTCGAAGCTTAATTTTCCAACACTCATTTTGTTAGAAAACAAGAGCGTTAAATTATCTGGTGACTCACTATTGCAGAGCTTATTCAACAAAGCTGTTGTTGAATTTTGATTTTTCGTCTTTTTGAGGTTTAAGGGTTCACCATTAACACTAAAGTTCGATAGAAAAAACTGAAGCTGTTCAAGTTGAAAATCAGAGTTTTTGGCTATTGGCACATCGCATTCAAGTTTCGTTGAACCGTATTTTAGAATGATGTTAACTTGTTGATGCTGTTCAGAACTTCCACAGCTAGATATGAGTATAGCTGTTCCAACTAACAAACATTTTTTTACCTTGTGTTTTATTGAAACAGTGTTTCTAACTAAAAATGAAAATAGCAGCATTGTTATTATTTTGTTTGTTATTTGTTATATTGCCGATTCTACAAATAAAAAATAAGAAATGCACGGGCCTAAATGTCGTGGGGAGTAATTTAAGTTCGGAGCAGCTAGGAGCTACAAATGAAATTACGGAATGCAGTTATATTTTCTATTGCTGCAACGGCAACAATAGCGCCTCTCGATAGAGTTTTGGCTCATGCAGAGCATGATAAAGCTCGATTTGTGTCCACGTCGGGCAAAGATATTGGACGTTGTGATAACCCTCTAAGACCTTGTGAAACCATAGCGTATGCGGTTAAGCATGCCAATAAAGGCGATAGAGTATTAGTGTCAGGTGGGCAGTACGACTTTAATAACTCAGAGGATGTCTTTCTTTTGACTAGCGAGC
The DNA here is from genome assembly GCF_056591695.1 of Parashewanella sp. 2304DJ23-3. Taxonomy (NCBI): domain Bacteria; kingdom Pseudomonadati; phylum Pseudomonadota; class Gammaproteobacteria; order Alteromonadales; family Shewanellaceae; genus Parashewanella; species Parashewanella sp. 2304DJ23-3. Next base: position 226,067 of record NZ_JBWQOH010000002.1, on the reverse strand, counting down.
TTGTCCCTGTTTTAGGTGGGTACAATAAGTTCGATCACTTTTTAGCACAAGCACCGCAGCATAACCCAACTTTACTGACTGGCATACCGCAAGCATTCGTTTCAGATTTAGAGTCAAAGGGATTTAAAATTCTCAATGATGGTATTGCTCAATATGGAATTGAGTTATCTCAAAAACTTGAACAAAATAAAGCACTAGAGCAAAGCCAGCCAGCAACGGAATGTACTAACGGTAAAGCAGGTAACTTCAGCTGCAATAATATTGATTTAGTCGCTCATATGGCATTGGGAGACTTTTCAACATCACCTGGTTCAGGTAATGATATTTGGGGGCATGTAGATCTCAATTCTGGTACTGAATATGCCATTATGGGGTTCAATAATGGTACGTCTGTCATCAATCTGTCTGATCCTGAAAATCCAACCGAGGTAGGCTTTATTGGTGGAACAAGAACGACGTGGCGAGACATTAAAGTCTATCAATGGTTTGATTCCGAAGCGTTACGTTGGAGTGCGCACGCATATGTCACCTCAGAGGGCACTGATAGTGTTCAAATCATTGACTTAAGTAATTTACCTGATGATATTTCTAAAATTGCTACAGATAGTGCAAGTAAGAGTGCGCATAATGTTTATATTAGCAACGTGGATTACACAACCAACTCAGCACTAACCGGGTTAACCCCGTCGCTGCATTTGGTTGGTCAAAATATTGGTGGCGGTGCATTTCGCAGTTATCACTTAACAAATCCTGCAGCCCTAGGGGCTGAGTTTAATCATACTGGGTCTACACGTTCTGATTATGCTCATGATGCATCATCTATGGTTGTAACTGACAGTAGGGCACAGAGTAGCTGCCAAACGTCAATTTGTACCGTGTTACTTGATTTTAATGAAGATGAAATGCGCTTATGGAATATCTCTGAACAAGCTTCTCCCGATGAATTGTCTAATACGACTTATCCCAATGCGGAGTACGTGCACTCGGGTTGGTGGAGTGAAGATAAGCGATACGTATTTGTCCATGATGAGCTTGATGAACAACGTCATGGTTTAAATACGACATTACGAGTGTTTAATGTCGATAACTTACAAGCTCCACAGCTGGTTAAAACATGGTCTGGGCCAACGAAAGCTATTGATCATAATGGCTTTGTTCGTGGCAATCGATATTACATGTCAAATTACCAACGTGGGGTTACGATTTTAGACATTAGCGATCCTTCTTCACCTTCTGAAATGGGATATTTCGATACGTTTCCAGCCTCTGATGGCAATGCATTTAACGGAGTATGGGGCGTCTATCCTTATCTACCATCAGGGCTAATTTTAGCCAGTGATATCAATAGTGGTTTATACATTCTTCGTGATAAAACTCATCGTCAAGCTCAAGGAACAGTTTCATTTGTTGCAGCTGAAAGCCGAGGGAATCCAGGAGATACAATCTCTATTTCTGTTCAGCGTCCACAAGGTTCAGGGGAAGTCAGCGTTGCGTATGAAGTGGTAGACGGGAATACTGAATTTGGTATTGATTACCAGCTAATTTCTGGTCGTCTGACGTGGGCATCTAATGATAATACACCTAAAACGATAGAATTAGTTACGTTAAATGCTAATAAGGATATAGAACGCCAAGCATTTGTGAAACTGCATGACCCAAGAGGAGGGGCTTCAATAGTCTCACCAACTTATCATGTCGTGAAGTTTGGTGAAAATGCACCAAGACCAGGTACGCTGGCTTTCGAGCAAACTTCAGTAACTTTTGCAGAGAATGCGCAGAATGCCTCAGTAAATGTTTTACGCTCAGGTGGAACATCCGGAACAGTCAAAGTGAATTACCAAATTGCTAGTGGAACGGCTGAAGTCGGGGATGATGTAGAAGATACTTCCGGTGAATTGGTATGGCAAGATGGTGACTCAGACTCTAAATCAATTTCAGTTAAGTTAATTGATGATAGTGAAGTTGAAGAAAGTGAGACCTTCACGATTCAATTGACGAGCGTAGACGGTAGTGTTCTAGGTGTAAAAGAGTTAGTTGTAACAATTTCTGATAACGATAGCGTGAATAATGCTCCAGTCGTTTCTGCCGGTGATAACCGTGATGTTAATGCTTCAGAGACGGTAACATTAACGGCCACAGCGACGGATGCAGATGGTGATAGTATTTCTTATCAATGGAAGCAAATAAGCGGTACCAGTGTAACTCTGAACAATGCGAGTACTCAGGAAGCGCAATTTGTGGCACCAAATCAAAATAGTGTACTTGTGTTTTCTGTTATGGCTACCGATGCAAAGGGTGAAAGCAGTGAAGCCGAGGTTTCAATCAATGTAGTTGTTCAGCAAGTGCCGGAAGGTGATGATTTTGGAAAGTCTGGTAGTTCTGGAGGAGGAAGCTTGAGTTTTATCAGTTTAGTATTACTTCTTTTGATTCGAAGAAAGCGAATTTAAAATGATATAGGGCAGTATTTACTGCCCTATAGATAAATTATTTTGCAGGGAATCGAGCACCTAAAATGGCTTCTCGACTAGCTCCTGTTACTTCAGGTAGGTTTGCCGATAAATGATGTTCAAAGCGATAGGCAAGCCAAGCAAAAGCAATCGCTTCAACCCATTGTGGGTCAACACCTAATAAACTCGTAGTCTCAACGGTATAAGTTGGGAGTAATGTCTTCAGACGCTTCATCAATTCTGTATTTTTAGCACCGCCACCACAGACAAAAAGTTCTCCAGATTGAGAAAGTTTCAAAATGTCATTAGCAATACTGTGGCAAGTTAAATCAAGCAATGTCGATTGAATATCTGCAACAGACAAGTGTGAATATTCACTGATTTGTTGTTCTAACCAGTTTTGACTGAATAATTCTTTACCAGTGCTTTTAGGGTAAGGTTGAGCAAAATAAGTATGTGACAGTAAGTGCTTCAATAACTTTTCATTAGTCGAGCCCGATGCAGCAAGTTGGCCATCATTGTCATAAGGTTCTTCTCGTGACTGTTGAATCCAAGCATCTACAAGCGCATTTCCTGGGCCGGTATCGAAGCCTAAAACTGGCTGATCATCTTGCGGTAAATAAGTGATGTTGGCGATACCACCGATGTTCAAGATGACTCGATCTGCAGTTGCTTTACTGAATACTTGTTGGTGAAAGGCTGGTACAAGAGGAGCGCCTTGACCGCCAAGAGCAACGTCTTTACGACGAAAGTCAGCGATAACATCAATACCAGTTTCAACGGCGATGGTGTTCGGATCACCTATTTGAGTCGTAAAAGCAACTTCAAGGTTAGGCATGTGACGCACAGTTTGGCCGTGGCTGCCAATTGCAACGATATCTGATGTTGCAACGCCTGCTTTTTCTAAAAGCCCATTTACTGACTTTGCAAAGGCTTTCCCAACTTGACGATCGAAACGTCCGAGTCGATTAATTTCATCATTACTTGGCTGACTGAGTCGTTGAAGCCCTTTAAAAAGGTGAGAAGGGATCTCTTCAGTGTAAGTTTCAATTAATTGTGGTTTTTCAGAGGAAAAATCAACAAGCACAGAGTCGATACCATCCATGCTTGTTCCTGACATTACGCCGATATAATAATTCTTGGACATAATTGTTAAATTACTGCCTTTAAATTGTGCCTGCTAAGTGTAGTTGTTTTTTATGCTCTAGTTCGGCCATGATGTTTGAACTATGCGCTAAAAACACTTGTTTTTCTTTCTTAGCAATAGGGTTAGATTTTGGCAGCTTAACAGTCCTAGGGTTTCTGTGCACTCCATTTACAATGAACTCATAATGAAGATGCGGCCCTGTAACTCGACCAGTACTGCCCAATGTTCCAATAATTTGACCCTGTTTAACAGATTGCCCTTTTCTTACTTTGCGTTTTTTAAGATGTAAATACTTCGTCGTATAAGTATCATTATGTTTGATGAATACGTAATGACCATTGTATTTATTGTAACTTGAGGCAATGACTTTACCACGGCCAGCAGATTTAATTGGGGTGCCGACCTTTGCAACATAGTCCACGCCACGATGCGGTTTCACTCGACCCGTAACAGGGTGCAAACGTCGAGGGTTAAAGTTAGAACTCACACGGTTAAAGTCTACTGGAGAGCGCAAGAAGGCTTTACGCATACTGCGGCCTTCATCTGAGTAATACTCACCGTCTGAGTGACGAATTGCAGTATAACGATCGCCTTGGTTTGTGAATTCTGCCGCAAGGATATTACCGTTTTCTAAAAATTCGCCGTCAGTATATTTTTGTTCGAAAATGAGTGCGAAATTATCACCTTCACGAATATCAAGTGCGAAATCGACATCCCAACCAAATAACGTGGCTAGCTGCATAATTTGATTAGCGGTTAAACCTGCATCTACGCCAGCATTCCAAAAGTTACTGGTAATTGTGGCGGTGGTGAAGCTTTTACGAACATTAACCTGTTTCTTATGAACTCGTTCTTTATACTCATCACCATTATGAGATATTTCAAGTGATGTAATTGGGTCCATTTGATAAGTGAGATTGATGAAGTCGCCTTGTGAATCCTTGGTAAGTCCAATGGTTTCGCCAGGAATTAACTTTAACAAATTCTTCTTTGCGAGCGGTAGCCTTGATACTTCATAAACATCACGTGAGGTTAAGCCTGCACGATGAAACAGTTTTGCAAGCGTGTCGCCAGAACGAACCTTAAAGGTTTCTATATTCTCAACTTCTTGTTTTTTCTCAGGCTTAGGCGCAGTGACGCTTTCAATATCTTTGGTTATTGAGGATTGAGCATGTAATGATTGAGGCGGCTCTGGCGTGCGAAACGCCAAAGGTACCGTATAGCGTTTATTCGGTTGGTACTGATTTTCCACAGTCTGTCTAGACGCTTGCGCATCTTCAGAAGGTAACATCACAATAATAAGAGAGACTACAGTCAATACACTTAGAATAATTTTGTGAGTTTTTGGTAATAATTTAAATAATGTGACAACTCTTAACATCGACCCTGATACCAAATTGCAATATCTCTATTACAACCCAGTTTACACGCTTTCAATTGTTCTGGCTAACAAGTAACATTACAACCTTCAAATTTTGAGATTTAGGCACAGTTCCTAATTATAACGAGGTCGCATAGGCAATGGCTGATTTAGATAAAGCTTTAGCTGAAATAAAACGTGGTACAGATGAGATATTGCTAGAAGCTGATTTAATTGAAAAATTAAAATTAGGACGTCCACTTAAAATAAAATTAGGGGCAGATCCTACCGCACCTGATATTCACTTAGGTCATACGGTAATTTTAAATAAGCTGCGTGCATTTCAAGAGCTTGGTCATGAAGTGATCTTCTTAATCGGTGACTTCACAGGTATGGTTGGTGATCCAACGGGGAAAAATAGTACTCGTCCACCATTAACCAAAGACGATGTCATGCGTAATGCTGAGACCTATAAAGAACAAGTTTTCAAAATTTTAGATCCAGCCCGAACTCGTATCGAATTTAATTCTAGTTGGTTAGAACCACTTGGTGCGGCCGGCATGATTAAGTTAGCGTCAAATCAGACCGTGGCGCGTATGCTAGAACGTGATGACTTTAAAAAGCGTTACGGCTCTGGTCAGCCTATTGCCATTCATGAGTTTATGTACCCACTATTGCAAGGTTGGGACTCTGTTGCATTGGAAGCAGATGTTGAGCTTGGTGGTACGGATCAGAAATTCAACCTATTAATGGGTCGTGAGTTACAAAAGTCTGAAGGTCAAATGCCTCAGACTGTAATTATGATGCCGCTGCTTGAAGGTTTGGATGGTGTTAAAAAAATGTCTAAATCAGCTAATAACTATATTGGTATTAGCGAGCCTGCGGGTGAGATGTTCGGCAAGATCATGTCGATTTCTGATGATTTAATGTGGCGCTATTTCGAACTATTATCTTTCCGTCCATTAGAAGAAATCGAAGCATTCGAGCAACAAGTTGCTGAAGGCGCAAACCCTAGAGATATCAAAATTGCCTTGGCAAAAGAGATTATTGCTCGCTTCCATGATGAAGCTGCAGCTGAAGCTGCTCATCAAGAGTTTATCAATCGCTTCCAAAAAGGGGCAATTCCTGATGATGTACCAGAAATGGATATCGATGCAGGTGAGGGTATTGGTTTAGCTAATTTGTTAAAAGAAGCAGGCCTAGTTGCATCAACATCTGAAGCCATGCGAATGGTCAAACAGGGTGCAGCAAAATTGGACGGTGAAAAACTGACAGATGCTAAACAAACATTTGAAGCAGGTACTGTTGGTGTTTTCCAAGTAGGTAAGCGTAAATTTGCTAAAGTAACACTCAAGTAAATCTTTCCTATAAATACAAATGGCGCTCAATCATGAGCGCCATTTTTGTATCTTTATTAAAACAACATTGAGTGCTATCGAGCTATGCTTTCGCAGAGCTGAGACTCAATATTAGTCATTAATTTCCGCATTATGATAGACGTTTTGTACGTCGTCACAATCTTCAAGTGCAGCAACCAATTTATCAAATTGCTCTACTTCTTCTGCATCTGCAATCTCTGTCATGGTCTGTGGTAACCAAGAGATATGATCAACTTTAAAGTCAATATCAGGGTATGCGTCTGTTAATGCCGTTCGAGTATTGTTGAATTCAGTATGTGGCGCATAAACACTGATTAATCCATCTTCTAACTCAACATCGGTAACATCAACATCAGCCATCATCAATGTTTCTAATACTGCATCTTCATCGTCACCTTCAAATACAAACGCTGCAGCATGATCAAACATGTGTGCACAAGTACCAGGGCCACCAAGTTTGGCGTCATTTTTAACGAATGCTTGGCGAACTTCGGTGTAAGTACGTTTTACGTTATCAGTTAAGCAGTCAACAATAAGCATGCAATTGTTTGGACCAAAGCCTTCGTAGCGAGCGACTTCATAGTCTTCACCACCGCCACCCTTGGCTTTATCAAGTGCTTTATCAATTACGTGAGCTGGAACTTGGTCTTTTTTTGCTTTTGCAATCAAGTGACGCAGGGCTAAGTTGCCATCAGGTTCTACACCACCATTTTTTGCACAAACGTAGATTTCTTTACCGTAACGAGAATAAATCCGAGTTTTCATACCAGCTGTTTTAGCCATTGACTCTTTACGGTTTTGATACGCTCTTCCCATCTTAATCTCTAATCTTGTGACAAAAATTCTGATTGATTTTAACAGGATTAGATTAAAACCCAAGAGCCTGTTTAAATTGATATTAGGGTATTTGAAGTATTTCCCATCTTTGCTTCTTGAGAATGGGTGCTTGTCATTTTACAAGTCGTGCTTATATGTGTATGAATTTAGCTATTTGATTGAGTTTTAATTTACAAAAGTAAAACAATTTAATTACAACTGCTCAAATTTTTCAGAGTGAGCTATAACTATTTATGAAGGTTCATAATTTATCGAGAAACTTAGATGAAATCTCAAGTAGCTACTGCAATAAGTACTAAAACAGTGACAGTACTTTTTTATGATGCACCAGTAGGTCTATTAATGCGAAGTGAAGTACTTCGTGATTTATCTGTTGGTCGTAATGGTCGTGTAATCATCCCTCCCTGCTTTAGACAACATAAGTCAATCGTTGCTATTTTAGAGGGAGACTGCAAAGTCTTGAATGCACTGGGTGATAGAGCAGTAGAGACTGCAGCGAATGAATAATTAAACGAAATTACTCATTCACTACACGTTTCAATTGAAGCGACTACTGAACGTCTTTCTCGTGTTCTTTTCTGAGTTTTTCTAACTTAACTCTGGCTGATTCGTAAATTGAACCTCGAGTGAATTTATCATTTTTAAAGGTTCCGGCTTTCTTTTCTGATAACAATTCTATGGCATCTGAGACATGAGCAATCGCCCAGATATGAAACTTCCCTTGTTTTACATCTTCAACAATGTCTTTTCTTAACATTAGGTTGCAGACATTGCTGTTCGGGATAATCACACCTTGAGATTCTGTTTGCCCTTTTATTTTACAGATATCATAAAAACCTTCGATTTTTTCATTAACGCCACCGATTGGCTGGGCAACACCAAATTGATCCATTGAGCCAGTAATCCCAATATCTTGCTTGAGTGGAATTTCACTGATAGCGGATAACACTGCACAATACTCAGCCATTGAAGCACTATCACCATCAACACCTGAATACGATTGTTCGAATGTAATATAAGTTGTAAGCGGTATCTCCGCTGACTTACCTAATACAGAAGCCAGATATGAAGTGAGTATGAGTACTCCTTTAGAGTGGATTTGCCCACCAAGCTGTACTTTATGCTCAACATCTAACACTTCACCTTGTCCGAAAGCGGTATTGGCTGTGATGCGACTCGGCAAACCAAAACGATAATCTGCAGTGGAAACGACAGTCAGTGCATTGACTTGTCCAACTTTTGCTCCTGAAACATCGATGATGGTTTTGCCAAACTGAAAATCTTCTTTCATCAAATCCTGCAATTTAGAGACTCGATGAATTTGGTTGCTAAGCGCTTGTTCAACATGCTCTGCACGAATCGATTTTGCTTGATCTTGTTGGGCCACGAAGTTTGTTTCACGCAATAGATTGGCGACATCTGCGGAGTAAAGTGAGAGTTTATTTTGATCATCGGCTTGCCGAGAACTGTATTCAACAATGCGTTCAACAGCAGATATGTCACATTCGAGCATATTTTTTTCGCTGACAATACAAGAAATAAAACGAGCATACTGCTCTTCACTTTCAGAAGTTCTAGGCATGCTGGTTTCAAAGTCAGCCGTTACTCTAAATAGCTCACTAAAATCAGGATCATAATGTTGTAATAATTGATAAGTTTGATGATCGCCAAACATAACGATTTTTACATCAAGTGGAATAGGCTCAGGCTCTAGTGATATCACACCTGACAGCGAAACCTCACGTTCTAATGAACTCAGATCCAACTGTCGTGAACGTAGGGCTCTTTTTAACCCGTCCCACACATAAGGTCGCTCCAGTACCTTCGTCGCATCAATAAGTAATACACCGCCATTAGCTTTGTGGAGGTTACCTGCTCGGATAAGAGAGAAGTCAGTAAACACCGTACCTTTAAACGTTGCATTTTCGATGTAGCCGAACAAGCTGTGGTAGCTTGGGCTCTCTTCTACGCGAATTGGAAAGTGATCATCAGATTGTGGAACGAGCACATTGACTAAATATCGTCTTGGTAGTTTTTTGTCTAATGTGGCATAAGCAAGACCGAGTTGTTCTTCTGTTTGCTCTAAAAAGATATCAACGTTGGTGATCATATCTTTTTGCATCGCTTTTAAATGCTCTACGACTTCGTGGTCTTTTTTATACTTTCTCGTCAAAGGCTTTATAAAATGACCAATAACATCTTTCGCTGTTTTTTCCGTGTGCTGTTGTAATTTGTCGTTGTATTCTTCTTCCCACTTTGTGAAGGTTCGTACGACTTTTCTAAGATCTGACTCTAAGCCTCGGATCACTTTTTCAATTGCAATTCGCTCTTCGTCTTGCAAAGCGTCATAGGACTCTTCCGTATGCTGCTCTTCACCATTCATTGCGATGAGTTGATAATCACCCTGGGTAGTAACAGCTAATTGTACATGTTGCTCTTTGGCCTTTGCGGAAATATCGGCGAGTTCGGCTTCTTGTTTTTCTGCCAATTGCTTTTTTAATTGCTCAGTGCGACTGTAGTAAATTTCATTTTCAAACGTTAGTGGGAGTGATTTAACCAGTTTGACGACCAGCTTTTCGATATCCTGGCTAAATGGCTCTCCTTTACCGCACTCAAGCTTAAGAACTTTTGGTCGACGAGGGTTTTCAAAGTTGCTGACATAACACCAGTCATACAGTTCTGATTGCGTTTCCAACCTTTTTAGATAACGCAGCATCATAGTACGCTTACCTAGGCCATTTTGGCCAATCGCATATATGTTGTAGCCTTTTTCTTTAATGCCCATGGCAAACTCAACCGCTTTTTGAGCACGAGCTTGTCCAACAATTTCAGTGATCGGTTGTAAGTCAGCAGTGGTTTTACAATTTTTTAATGAGTCAGAAAGCGAACAAGAACGGTAGATATCACTTTCGGTTAATTTAGTCGTTTTTTTACTTAATGATGCATCTGAGGCGGTCATAATCCTTCCTGAAATATTGACGAAAAATGAATGATGTCGTCGAGTTCGCCATTCCTTTTAGCGCGGGGCATTGACTTGAGGCCGTTCCCACTAAACTTCTTTCTTCGTGCCTCGATTTTGCCAATTTTAGGCAGTAACAAATCGAAATGACTAATTGGGAACGACCTCCAATGATGAATTTAATTAAAGAGTTCCTAAATATTTTTATACCATAGAGTTTAGTAATCTCCCATTACTTTTGAGAGATTACTTTCATGGCTTCGAGAGCTCTACTTCTTGCTCGTTTGTGTTCGACAATGGCGACACTGTAATTGCTTGAGATAGCATGGCTTTTTGGTTCTTGAACGACTAAGTTAGCTTGATGAAGAGCTTTAGCTGAAACTGACGATAATTCGGGAACAAAGTGGTAGATGAATGCACCTTGATTATCAAACTTTTTACTTTGTTCCATTGGATTAAAAATTCGAAAGTAAGGTTGTGCATCACACCCTGTGCCAGCAGACCATTGCCAGCCACCATTGTTTGCGGCCAGATCACCGTCGATTAAATTTTGTTTGAAATAGCGCTCACCCCAACGCCAATCTATCAGCAAATGTTTACTCAAAAATGACGCTGTAACCATTCTCATCCGATTATGCATCCAGCCTGTTTGATTTAACTGACGCATGGCGGCATCAACAACTGGGTAGCCTGTATTACCTTCACACCAAGCTTTAAATTCGTCTTGGTCATTTCGCCATTGAATCGCATCAGCATTACTCTTGAAGTTTTGGTTTTTACAAAGCTTAGGAAAAGCAACAATAAGGTGGCGATAAAATTCCCGCCAAATTAATTCGCTTAGCCAAGTTTCTGCAGGTGTTGTGGCCTCAACTAATGCTTGCGGGAAATAATGCAAAATAGCATAAAGACATTGTTTAGGGCTAAGCACACCTATTGCCAAATAAGGCGAAAGTTGGCTGGTGCCTTTTAATGAAGGAAAATCTCTTTGCTGTTCGTAATTCGTTAGCTGGGTTTCACAAAAACGCTTCAAGAGACCGAGTGCTGGTTTTTCTCCTGCTGGCCAATCCGAACTGTTTACTTTAGGAGCATTGATTTTAATTTTTTCTGGAACAATCTCTTTTTGACTTAATTTAACAAGTTCAGCTTTTTGAAGGCGGTGTTGACTAACCACTTCACGCCATTTTTTTTTGAATGGCGTAAACACCTTGAACATTTGCCCTTGTTGATTGAGAACTGAGCCCGGAGCCAAAATACAATGCTCATCGGTAAACTTTATAGGAAGTCCATGAGATATTAATTGGGCATCACGGTGTGTTTCGTTCCATTCAGGCTCTTTACCTGCGAAAATTTGTACCACATTAGTTGTTTTACAAAACTCAGTTAAAAATTTAATTTGGTCCTGAAATGTCGGAGTTTGAAAGTGTTTTAGTTGAACGCCGAGTTGAGCTAACTCAACAGAAAGGCCGTTTAAATTTCTCTCTATGAAGTCAATCTGAATAGGCGCAACATCATGACTTTGCCATTGCTCTGGTGATGACAGGTATAGAGCAATAAGTCGACATCGCCTTTCGGCGGCAAACCGAAAAGCGCTTGCAACACTTTCATTCTCTCTAATTCTAAGATCTTGGCGGAACCAAATGACAACGGTGTTGTTAGAATCCATATCTTAACTTCAGCTCTTGCGGGTGAGGATTCAAATAAACCTGATCTTGGATGTACTCTTTCGGATGTTCCCGCAAGTAATGATTGATCAATGTTATTGGAACCAAAAGTGGCGTAAGCCCTTGGTTAAAATTTAGAATACTTTCAGTCAACTCGGCTTTTTGTTCTTTGTTGAGTTCGTTTTTAAAATAACCCTGAATATGCTGGAGTGTATTGGTATGAGAACGTTTTGTTGCCGAGCATTTTAGCGCAATCATAAACCCCTCAAAATACTCATTTGCTCTGGCTTCCAAGTCTGTTAAATCAGCAAGAATAGGCCCTAACTTTCGGTACCATTCAGTGCTGTGAGCCATGAGCAAATATTTATAACGTGAGTGAAATCGAATTAACTCATGCCTTGTTAACCCTGCTTGTTTCATGCTCATCCAGTCATGGTACGCATAGACTCGTGTAAAAAAGTTCTCTTTGAGGTTGGGATCGTGTAATCGACCTTCTTCTTCAACAGGTAACAGTGGATAACGTTCCATTAGCGCTTTAGCGAAAATGCCAACACCAGATTTTGTTGCGTTATTGGTGCCAATGTTATATTCGAGCACTCTTTCCATGCCGCATGTTGGCGATTTTGCACAAAAAATGTAGCCGCCAAGGCTGTTAAGTTGCTCAACTTTTGTTTCACTGAATTGAACGAGATCTTGAGTAACTTCAAAGCTTTCGTCAGAAGCCATTACTCTGACTTCATCACCGTCTTTGACTAAACGAATGGTTTTTCTTGGTGTGCCAAGTCCTATTGCCATTTCAGGGCATATTGGTACAAACTTAAAAAGTTGGCTGAGATCTCGGGAGCAGTACTTTGAATTTTTGTGTCCACCATCGTAGCGAACTTCTTCGCCGAGTAAACAAGAACTAATCCCAATTTGAATTTTGTCTTTCGTAAAAGGCATCATGCCATTAAGTCCTCTGTAGGGTCTTTATTAATACTACGATAAAAAGGTGAACTTGGATTAGTTAAGGGCGATTTTTTTAACCATTATTTTATGTAACGACAAAGTGTTTCAGCTAATCATTTAGATTTAGTGTCGTTGATTTCTATGTATGAGGAAGGACAGGGCCAGATGCAGTTAATATGGATTGGTAAATCATGAGTAACTCATCTATTACCATCTTTCATCGTATAGTCTTATACGAATATTAAATCTGACTGATTTGAGCGTGTAAATAATGACACGCTCAGGTACTAGAGGCCGTTCCCAATTAGTCATTTCGATTTTAGGCGTAACCCGAAGGGCTGTGTATATTTTTCGTTTCTTCTGTGTTGCCGAATGCTTATGTAGAACAACTACACTTCACATTCGTCGCCTTGAATAAACAAAAAATCTACAACAGCAAATCGAAATCGTTAATTGGAAACGGCCTCTAGCTCACTAATAATTAGTTAAATGTAGCGGTATAGTTGGTGACTGTTGGCTCTAATTCACCAGTTTTTTGGATAAAATGTGAAAGAATCATTTGATTAGATTCTGTATCTACAGCTTGAGAAATCCATGATGACATTAGTCCGTCATCAATTTTATTATCACTGACAAAGTTTACGTCATGTACCGAAGGTGATAGTACATCTCCGCTTAACGCTTTAAACTTTTTTAAGCTATCAATAAACAATAGGTTTTTACCATGATTAACGATCCAAATTGGAGATGAAAAATGGACGTTATCATAGTTATATATTTCCCAATGGAGCCCTTTATCAGGACTGTACCACATGCGTGAGCTATTTGGTGAGTCAGTATCAGCGTCAAGATCCACTGCGTAGACCATATTATTATTCGGGTTAAAGCTGATGGTTAGACTATCATATTTTGGCGTAATTTTAGGGTCCATAAATATTGCTGATTGCCAGCTTAAACCGTGATCTGTTGAGCGTTGAATTTTACCACCGGATGAAGCAGCAAGAATTACACTTCCATCTTTTGAACTTGTAATGTTCCAATAGCCCTCACCATTATTCAATGTGCTTGGTTTGCAAGTCTGTCCTTGATCAGTAGAGACATACATTCGATCTGAACCACCGTGAGTATGCTCTAAAAACATTAAGCTTGATTGCCCTGGAACAAAAGTGATATTGCCCCAGCTCAATTCTTTATTAACATCCATATTGCAAGTAGAGTTTGTGTAAGGAGTCCAAGAAACACCTGCATCTGCGCTTTTAAATAATTGGTTATTAATGAGAGCGACTGCAACATCGGGGCTGTCTTTTTGTTGTTCAAATAAAATTTGATCCCAGCCTGTCTTTTGAGAACTAATAACTTCTTTCCAAGAGTTACCGTTATCAGTGGACTGCCAGACACCTTGTCTGGGGTTATTGGTTTTATCTGAATCGTAAGCAAGAAGTACATTGGATTTTGAACGTGCAAATAGCATGGCTGTTGATACTTTTGTACTAATTTTCAGAGGCGTTAAGTTGATGGATAATTCAGGTGTTGAGGCTGCTGAAGCATTATTCATTATGATTAATGAGATAAATACAGCGAGTGCAATTTTGCTTTTCATAATGGTTACCTTACAAGACAAGAACAAATAGAGAATAGCGTTGAAAGCCATTCTCTGTGAATTATGCAAGATAGAGGGATTTTGTTTTTACATACTTTAACGTAGTTCTATTTAGTGCACCTAGTAATAGATAATTAAATGAACAAAAGTTAATCGGGAAATCTTAGAGGTGATTTCATCCAGCTACGATTTACTTATTCAGGATTAAATTTTGCGCTATTTTAGCGTTTACCTGTTCAAGGCGTGAGCAGTGAAGCTTAGTCATCTAAGTGAGCTGGTCACAACACAAAACAGTGAACGCTAAAAAGCATCGAAAAAAGAGAAAGCGAAAATTGGTCGCTCTTTCAAAATAAAAAGTACTGCGTTATCGCTTGTTTATTTGGAAACGAAGTAACGACAGTTTTATATGTCGGTAATAACCAAATCGCACAAGCGCTGCCTTGCATAAAATAACCAATTTATCGCTGCAAAAATAATCACGAAAGATCAACAGACTCTAGAATTAGACGCAAATTTTTCTAATCCCCATACTAAAGCTATTGCCGCAAGCATACAGATAATTGCAAGCCAAAGTTGATGAGGTTGACCCGTAATTTGTTCGTAAGCAAAAGGCGATAACGGTTTTTCAAGTAATGGAATTTTTTCGCCGTGTGAGTTAGTTCGCCATGTTTCAGCTATTTTCCAAGGCCAAATTTTTCCGAGCGTTCCAAGCATTAGCCCCGTTAAAAAAGT
This sequence comes from Parashewanella sp. 2304DJ23-3, assembly GCF_056591695.1. NCBI lineage: Bacteria > Pseudomonadati > Pseudomonadota > Gammaproteobacteria > Alteromonadales > Shewanellaceae > Parashewanella > Parashewanella sp. 2304DJ23-3. Next base: position 210,997 of record NZ_JBWQOH010000002.1, on the reverse strand, counting down.
AAGCGTTTCGTTATGCCATTTTTTTAACAGCGCACTGAGTAAACGACTAAAGGTTAACAATCCCGTTAGTGCACCAGCCGCAAAAATAGCGAGTATACTAATATCAAAGCCTTTCGCTGCACCAAGCACAGTAGAGTAAAGACCTAATAAAAGTAAAAGAAAACTACCGGAAATTCCCGGAAGTACCATAGCGCAAATAGCTATCGCACCACCGATGAACAAAGATAAAGTATTAACTTCAGTATGAGCAGGAGAAAGCTGAGTTATTGCGTAAGCTACAAACATGCCTACTAAGAAAGTTAACCCTCTTATAACATTAAAACCTTTAACCTGCTTAAGTATGTGAACGACTGAAATTAAAATTAAGCCAAAGAAAAAAGACCAAATAGGAACAGGGTGAGTAACGAGTAACCACGAGATCAGTTTTGCTAACGAAAATATGCTGGTTAATATACCGGCGAATAAGCTGATTAAGAAGCCACCATTAATGTGATTAAACGCAGCTTTAAACCCTTTTTCTTTAATCATCTTAAATAATGAAGGTTTAATTCTATTAATGCTTTCAAGCAAGGTATCTAAAATACCTGTGATAAAGGCTATTGTTCCACCAGAGACGCCAGGAACAACATCAGCTGCTCCCATAGCAATTCCCTTTAAATATGTTTTAAATAAACTCACATGGATTTCCATAAAATATTTTCAGATGAGTATATCGAAAAAAAGTTCCAAAGTGCTTTGAATATTTCCATTGTTCAAAAATACTGCTAGTCTCATCTGACCAGTATATGGATATGATGATAAGAGACGTTAAGCCAATGAATCAACGTGAAAACTATGCCCTTAAAATGTTCAATAAACTCAAGAAGTATCCATTAGGAAAGTGGCTGTTCTCAGTTTATATAAGTTTTAAAGCACCTTACTTCGGCACTATTCGGCCATTGATTCGAGTATTACGTAAAGATTATTGTGAGTGCTTCTTAAGAAAACGTTGGCGTGTGCAAAACCACATTGGCACTGTTCATGTTATTGCTATTTGTAATGGACTAGAGATGGCAATGGGGGTACTTGCAGAGGCATCGATTCCAAAAAATTTAAGATGGATCCCAAAAGGCATGACGCTCGACTATACCGCTAAAGCAGGCAGTAATATTCGCTGCGTGGCAGAGGTAAAGCAACCATGGCAGCCCGGTGACTTGATGGTTGAAGTCACTGCGTATGATAAAAATGACGTTGTTGTGGTAAAAGGCCAGATAAAACTCTGGATTTCTGAGAAGAAAAATAAACAAAATTAAACCGCTTTAGGTAAAAACTTGATATAAATAGAGATTGATTGTTGATGTATGTCAGTACTTTATAAATTTGATGTTGGAGTAGTAATGAAGCACTTTATTGGCGGAATAAAAAAGTATGCTGATTTCACGGGAAGAGCCAGACGTGAAGAGTTTTGGATGTATACCCTTGTTTATTTTTTATTAAACATAGTTATTGGTACGTATGAGTACATGTCAGGCTCAAGTTGGTTAGGTTTTGTTTTTGCTATTTTTATGTTTTTACCAAGTATCGCAATGGGTGCGAGAAGGTTGCATGATACGGGAAGAACGGGCTGGTGGCAGTTAATTGGTATTATTCCTTTGATTGGTTTGATTGTGCTGATCATTTTCTATTGCCAAGACAGTCATGACGATAATGATTACGGCCCTAATCCAAAAGCTTTAGGTGAGTAGTCGCTAAACAGTATTGAAAGCCCGTATTCATAATTTGAATACGGGTAAAATGAATTTTAAGAAAATTGTTATCAGATACCTATGCGCCGTTAAAGGCTTTAATAACTTGTCCATTTTCTACACCCAGTATTGATCTTTTGTAGTACTCTGCGACACACTTCCCGTCGATGGGAATGAAACCAGGAAAGAAGTCTTCATACTTATCAAGGGATTCTGTCAGCATTGTTGGGCTAACAATGTTTATTCGTTGTTTATTTGGTAGTTCCAATGAGGCCGCTTGAACAAAATGTTCTAATGCGCCATTAACCGTGGCTGCAGCAAGGCCATATGCGATGGGGCGTTCAGAAATGATCCCGCTTGTAAGTGTTATGCTGCCATTGTTCTTAAGATAGTTGCTACCGACTTGTGCAACATTTATCTGACCCAATAATTTATTTTTGAAGCCTAATTCCCAATCGTCGTCAGTTAATGCATCAAATGTTTTAAATGCGACCTTACCTGTTGCTGAGACGATAGCATCTACCATTCCTATTTTTTCGAATACTTCACTAATCGCTGCTTTGGAACTAATGTCTACTTTATAGTCCCCGCTCGAATTACCGATTTTTATAACTTCATGTTGTTTTGAAAGTAGTGTCGTAACTGCTTGACCAATTGTTCCTGTTGCACCAAATATCACAATTTTCATTTATTACCTCAAAGAGTTTACTTACCCGATAAAGTTAGTCGTCGGGTAAGCAAAATGACAATTAATTATTGTTTAAGGTCTGCGATTATTTAGATAATGAAAAGCGCTCAAATTTCATTGCGGATTTATCCTTCATTGAAAAATGCATGAGCATGGCTATGCCCGCTTGATTTTCATAGGAGAAATTTTTAATGCTCCATACGTTGTATGCATCATCGTTGGATGTAGCGCTACCTAGTGACGTAGGAGCAAATGCAAGGTTGCTTAAATCACCACTGGCCTGCCAAATTCCTTTATTTCCGTTGGTAAAGAGGAAGTAATTAATAGAATTAGGAATCGTCACCCCTAAGCTGAAATCCATATCTTTGTGTGGGGCAGACTGCCAAGATTTACCTGCATCTAAGGAGTACCATAACCATGAGTTATGATGACCATCATTGTATATTGCGAGTACATTATTTGTGTTAGTCGGGGAGAAACGAATAGAGAAAGTGGTATTCCCATGCAAACCATCATCTGATTTTGTTGTATCTAAATTTACTGAAGCCCACGATTTACCGCCATCAATTGATCGTTCGACTTTACCGCTAAAACTAGAAGCTAAAATTACGCTTCCATCTTTTGATGGAGAAAATACCCAGTCTTCTGAGCTGATGTTTGTTTGCTGACAAGTTTGGCCATTATCTGCAGAATAATAAATTCCAGTACCGCCCAAATTGCTTAATAGGAGTTGATTGTCGGAATTCGGAACATAGGTAAATACATCTTCAACTCCACCAGAATCTTTACTTATTGGACAGGTTGTGGATATTTCACTCCAGTGTGAGCCTGCGTCAGAAGTTTGATATAAATGAGGGGCATCTTTTTCTGAGCTGGATGCTGGGCCGAATTGCAAACCTAATGCTTGCGCTGAATTTTCAGGGGAGAATTTAATATTTGCCCACTGTTTTTTGGACGATGAAAGTAACGACCAAGTAATCCCTTTATCTACAGATTGCCAGAGTGACACATCTTCTTGATCATTGGCTTGGTAATTGAAAGCAAGCATTGTGTTGCCATTATTGTTCACGGCAAAATTCATTAGATGATCATCAAACTTAGAGCTGTTAAGAGGAGAGTGTGACAATGTTGGTGTTGCAGCAAAAGCAACGGTGCTTAACGAAGCGGTTAAAAGAAAACATCCTGTTGCTAATAATTTCCCTGAAAACCTAGAGTTATTCATGTTGTTCCCAAGAGAGCTAATAAAGATATGGAAAGTATCATTTTGTGGCTTGTTTCACACTTTTTATGTTATTAATGTTCAGTAAAACTTAAGCAATAGATTTGTAGATGTTCAAATTTTTATTGGAGCAGATTTTATTTATTAAGCTTATGAATTTATTGTTTATAAAGAAATCCGTACATCGAAAAATAAAGGATTATTGATGCCTGTCAAACTTAATATTTTGTTAATCACTTGCTTGTTAACATCGTTTTCTTCATTTGCGGCTCAAAAGTTTGCTATCGCTATTCACGGAGGTGCAGGAACCATTTCACCGAGCACTGTAACAGCTGATAAAATCAAACTTTACGAAGTAAAACTCAAACAAGCTACAGATGCTGGCTATGCCATCCTAGAGCGAGGCGGATCAAGTCTAGATGCTGTCAACACCGCAGTGAATATCCTTGAAAACTCAGAGTTGTTTAATGCAGGTAAAGGCGCTGTTTATACGTTTGATGGCACGCATGAATTGGATGCTTCTATTATGGATGGTCGTACTCGTCAAGCAGGTGCAGTTGCGAGTGTTAAACATATCAAAAATCCAATCAATCTAGCTCGTCTAGTGATGACCGACTCTGTTCATGTGATGTTGTCAGGGAGTGGAGCTGAAGAGTTTGCCCTACAAAAAGGCATGGAGCTGGTTCCTAATCGCTATTTTGACACCGTTTCACGCTATCAATCACTTCAAAAAGCAAAAGAAAAAATTAGAAAGTTAGAGAGTGTCTCGTCTACTGCGAGTGCTTTACGTGTGAATTATGTTGAACTCGACAATGAATATAAAATGGGTACTGTGGGCGCTGTTGCTTTAGACAAACAGGGTAATCTTGCGGCGGCAACCAGTACCGGTGGCATGACAGCAAAACGCTACGGTAGAATTGGTGATTCACCGGTTATCGGCGCTGGAACATGGGCTGACAATGAGTCTTGTGCCGTTTCAGCAACTGGGCACGGAGAGTTTTTTATTCGTTATAATGTTGCTGCTGATATTTGTGCAAAAGTAAAATACCAAAATAAAAGTATTGAAAAAGCCAGTAACGAAGTGATTTTTGGACCAATGCACAAAGCGGGTGGCACTGGTGGGGTTATCGTAATTGATAATAAAGGAAATGTTGCACTAACCTACAATACAGTTGGCATGTATAGAGCATCACGAAAGCAAGGTGAAGATGCTAAAGTTGCTATCTTTGCAGACTGAACCGTTTGCTTAACAATCTTCCAATGCATCTAAAGATTCAGGTAAGGTTTGTCCACCGTCTACAACAATAGATTGTCCTGTAATGTAGGCGGCTTCTTTAGATGCTAAAAACAGAGCCGTATTTCCGATATCCTCAACATCACCGAGCCTTTTTAAAGGAATTGCTGCTGTCATTGCGTCTAAATAGTTTTGGCCTAAATCTTTCAAACCTTCAGTGTAGATATTTCCAGGTAAAATCGCATTTACCGTAATCTTGTGTCGTGCCAGTTCGATCGCTGCTGTACGCATAAAACCCAGTTGCCCAGCTTTAGATGCTCCGTAATGAGAAAAGCCTGGAACTCCAGTTATTGCACCAGTTATTGACGACGTTAGAATCACTCGCCCGTGTCCCGATTGTGCTAAGTGAGGAATTGCCGCTTTCACGCACATGAAGCTGCTCTTTAAGTTGTTTTCGAGGATATCATCCCAATCGTCAGGAGACATTTTTTCAATGGATTGCATTGGATAAGAGCCAGCATTGGCACACATGGCATCTAACCGGCCAAACTTTTCAATGGTGTGATTCACCAAACTAGATACTGACTGCCAATCTGATACGTCACATTGATAAAACCCAACTTGACCAGAATATCGTTTAAGTTGATTAACGGTATCCTCAGCTGATTGAGTATCTCGCACCGCAATAATTACATTGGCTCCTTGTTTAGCAAATGCTGTGGCAATGCCCTTGCCAATACCTTTACTACCGCCTGTAACGATGACCGTGTAATTATTGATTAGTGTAAACATATCTAAACTCTATTTATTCCAATTGAGTAAATATAGATGATATTTGTTCTTTGGTAGGAGATTCAAAGTGTTTAAAAAAATCTCCCATACACGCCTTATCGTTTTTAATTGATGCAGCGGTATCAATTAGCCAACCAATCGTATAAGCCGCATATTTTGTACAATTGTTGTCCCTAAACCTGGATTGAATCCCAGTGTTGATACAACTACCTGGTGGGAGGTACTTTTCATAAAAAGGCTCTTTTGAATCTAAAATACAAAAGCCATCTTTACTCACGACTGCTACCACGGTATGTTTTCTTTCGGCGTTGAAAAGAGTTGGTCCATGAATACAGATAGGAATAATCGCGGGTTTGCTTTTAAAGTGTCTAATTCTCCATTTCTCTAATTCAATGAATTTTCCAAAATCTTTTTCTGCAATTTCACTTGGCATTTCGAGAGCAAAACCGCTGCTCATTATTGTGTCTTTTTTATCCTCAGAGTACTGTTCTATGAAAGTACTAAGTGCGCCAGATGACTCCTTTAGTTCACTTTTCATTAATGGATTAATGAAACGTCGATGGAGCACCCCTGCCATTTTATTCTGCAGAGCTTTAGCCGGCGATATGACGCATTTATCCTCTGTTTTCTTTTGTTCTTCGGGGGGATTTGGTAATGAAATTGAGGCAAACCCCAGTTCTTCAGACTCTGAAACTCCTTGAGGTAGTGGCTCCTCAGCAGTAGGTTTATTTGAAAAGAATCTGTCTGCGGAGGCATTTGGATTATAGTTTTCAGGTAATTGTATCCCTATTGTTTTTGCCTTTGCCATCATCTTAATATTCCAATCTCTAATAAGGCTGAAGTAGGCTTTTTCTCCTTGAAAATCAACTGGGCTAAAGAAGTTTGGTCTTAAAAAAACTACAGATTTTGAATGATCATCAGACTTTATTTGATGTCCTAAGAATCTGAATCCCCAGTGCTTAGGGTGATGGAGGCTTTTACATTCAATATAGAATTCATTTTTTTTGGTCTTTGAAGGTGCAATTTTTAGTGATGATTTACTATCGCCATAATTGCCAAATTTGTTTGTTTCTGTGTTCCAGTACATTAAGTTATTTGAACTTTTAGCTGGTTGTGATGCAGGATTTGAAGCCGCCATTATTAAAGTATCTATGAAAATGCCTAAAGGGCATATTAAGTTTAATCGGTGCGCATGGATGTTTTATGTTTTAGAGGTAGCTATTTTTATAAGCAGCGTAGATAAGACCAGATTTAATTAAAAGCTTCAAGCAGATAAATCAAATTTAATCTAGTGTTCATTTCCTTTTTGAATAATGTGGCGAAATACTCGATATAATTATTTGATTTTCTGAACAGTCTGAATGATGATAAATTTACTTTTTTACGTGGTAATAACAAGATAATTAATGATTGATTTAAGAAGTGATACGGTAACTCAGCCCACAGACGCGATGCGTAAAGCGATGGCAACTGCACCAGTTGGTGATGATGTTTTTGGCGATGATCCAACCGTCAACGAATTACAAGATTTTGCTGCCGATAAATTCGGTTTTGATTCTGCACTTTTTACCTCTTCAGGCACTCAAGCAAACTTATTAGCTTTAATGAGTCACTGTGAACGTGGTGATGAATACTTGTGTGGGCAACAGGCACATAATTATAAGTTTGAAGGTGGCGGCGCTGCGGTACTTGGAAGCATTCAACCACAGCCATTACAGAATTTGGCCGATGGCAGTATTGATTTATCAGAAGCAAAGGCAGCTATAAAACCTGATGATTTCCATTTTGCTCGCACAAAACTTTTGAGTTTAGAAAATACCATTGGAGGTAAAGTATTACCGCAACATTATTTGGCAGAAGCACAGGCTTTTGCTTTCAACCACAATCTTAAAATACACCTTGATGGCGCACGTGTAGCAAATGCAGCTGTTGCTCAGAATATTTCTATCTCTGAGATTACTGATCACTTTGATTCAGTTTCGATTTGTTTATCGAAAGGCCTTGCAGCTCCAGTTGGCTCATTGCTTTTAGGTAGTGATTTATTTATTAAAAAAGCCCGCCGTTGGAGAAAAATGCTCGGTGGCGGAATGAGGCAAGCTGGCATTTTAGCCGCTGCAGCAAAACTGGCATTAACCGAACAAGTTGAACGTTTAGCTGAAGATCATGATAATGCAAAATACCTAGGCAAACGATTGACAGAAATAGAAGAATTGCAGGTTAACTTAGCCGATATTCAAACAAATATGGCGTTTGCAGCACTCGATGATAAGTACGACGTTAAGCTTTTAACAAGAGAGTTGAAGGCACAAGGTATTCTAATTTATCCTACTCAAAATTTAAGGTTTGTGACACATAAGGATATTTCAAAAACTGATGTTGATACCTTTATCGATGTATTAAAAAGCACAGTAAGAGATCTTTAGAATGCACATACGCTCACTTCTGGAAGCGGATTTTGATGATGTCATCAAGCTCGGTAATGCTATTCATGGTAAAGGCTACTTAACTAAAAGCTCTTTACTTGAAATGTTCAAAAAGGGCATTAAAGATGGCATAAATGCTCACGCTATAGCAACAAAAGGTGAAAAAGTTATTGGTTTTAGATTAACTTATTCACCAGGGAATTGGGATTCAGATGACTGGTGCTCACCTAAGCATTGGAATGTTTCTGAGCAAGAAGTTTGCTATTTTAAGACCAATAACGTGTTACCTGAGTGGCGTGGAAATGGAGTCGGACATCTTTTACTTGAACACTCCGTCAATGCAGTAAAACAACAAGGTGCTAAGGCAGGGGTTGCCCACATTTGGAAAGAAAGTCCAAATAATTCGTCTATTCGTTACTTCTCTAAAGCAGGCGCAAGATTAATAAAGGAACATCCTAAACGTTGGAGCTGGGAAAACTACGACGATAGTTACGATTGTGCGCATTGTGGTGGTAATTGTCATTGTACAGCGTGCGAAATGTTGCTGGAATTTAAATAAACCGAACACTAAGCCGATAAAAGAACAATAATAAATCTATGTACGATCCTCTGATTAATACTTCACCTAAGAATCAGCCTTTAGCTAAAAGTTATTGGCTGGATAATATTTCTCTGAGCCATGATGCTCCCGCTCTCGTTAATACTCAATCGACAGATGTCGCAATTATTGGCGGTGGTTACACTGGTTTGCTGACTGCTTATTACTTGGCTACTGAATTTAATATTGACTGCCATGTACTTGAGGCAAACCAAATTGGTTTTGGTGCAAGTGCGCGAAATGCAGGCTTTGTTTTGAAAGGTTCTGGTCGCTTAAGCTATTCCCAAATGGCGAAAAGGTGGGATATTGATACCTCCAAAGAAATATTTAATGAGTTTACTCAAGCGGTTGCCAGAGTCGATGACTTAATCACTTCAAATGGAATTGATTGTGATAGGCAAGAAAAAGGGTATCTGAAAATTGCTCATAATCAGAAAGCGATGCAGCTTATGCAAAACGCCGCCGCTTTTATTGAGAGTAACTTTGGCGATTCGGCAGAATTCATCCCACCTGATGAGTTTAAGCAACGCTACATGAATCATCATCAAGCTTTTGGTGCTCTGAGGCTGAATGATGGCTTTGGTATTAACCCTGTAAAATTACTGCTGGGTTACAAACAACTCATTCAAAACGAAGGTGTGGCACTTTCAGAACACTCTTGCGTGCATGACTGGATTGAAGAGAACGGCACACATCGACTTATTACTGATAAAGGTGAACTGCGTGCAAAGCGAGTAATTTGTGCCGGTAATGGCTATACACCTAAACAGTTTAATCAAAGGGTAGATAACAAATATTTACCTATTCTTAGCAATGTGATTGTCACTGAGCCGATTTCAGTTGAATTGCTTCAACAAGCTGGCATTGTTACTCATCAAGTCGCCATGGATACTCGAATTCTTAAATATTATTATCGTTTGTTACCTGACAATCGGTTGTTATTTGGTGGGCGAGGAGCCGTGTGGGGCAAAGATGCTTCGGATCCTAAGTATGGTTACCGTTTGAAGCAAGCACTGAATAAGTGTTTTCCAGCTCTAGCGGCTTGTAAAGTTGATTTTAATTGGACTGGGTGGATAGCAGCCGCTTTTGATGATATGCCTCATGTTTTTGAACAGAACGGTGTTGGTTATAGTTTAGGTTATTGTGGCGCTGGAGTATCATTCAGTTCGCAGGCTGCGTATCGTTTAGCGCAATCGATTGCAGGAGAGAAAATACCAAATTTGCCTTTGTATCGCTCTCCATTACCCAAAATGCCGTTTGCACAACTCAGACGTTGGGGGCAGTGGGGGTATTACCATTACGGTTTTATAAAAGATAAATTTACTTTTTAGACTCGATATCTGGTGGGATAACATTGAGCACGCCGTAGATATTAAAGTTGTGCTCATCAACTCCCTTTTCATCTTTTCCTTTCATTTTTGGATAGATAGCGACTCTATCAATACCAAATATTTTTCCATGATTACTTTCAAAGTGGAAGGTTTGAGGTGATTTTCGCTTTTCTTGCAGGCTAGCTGGGTAAATCACTTTTACGCTATCAGGGGCGCTTTTCAAAAAAATACAGGTAAGATCTCGTTCGGGCTGTTGACCAATAACGGTCAATGAACATTTTAATGGCTGATTATCGAGCTTTATTCCCTGAAATGTAGTTGCTAGAGAAGTGTTTGTAAAAGCTAGAATAGTGACTATAAGTGCACCAATCCTTTTCATTGTCTACCTCAAGTTAACGCTATGCTTCGAGAAAAGAATTCTGAAGCATAACGGGTGTATGAGGGAAATTCGAATTAAATATTATTTATGCAATTTGCGCTTCAGGGTCTAATGGTTCTAGCTTAAATTTGAAGTAAGCGTAAGAGCCACTCACAAGTGGGCAAATTAAGTTAAAAAAGGCAAAAGGCAAATAAGCGAGAGTTGCAACGCCTAGTGTACTGGCCATAAAGGCACCACAAGTGTTCCATGGCACAAGTGGACTGGTGATGGTTGCTGAATCCTCAAGAGAACGACTTAAATTCACAGAAGCTAAGTTTTGTTTTGCATACTCAAGTTTTAGCATTCTTCCAGGAAGAAGAATCGCAATATATTGATCGCCACAAACGATATTGGCACCAATACCACAGCTCAAGGTGGCAATGATCAAGCTTGAACCACTTTTTACCATTTTTAGCACGCCTTCTAAAATCTTTGCGAGAAGTCCTGTCACTTCCATTACGCCGCCAAAAGCCATTGCGCAAAGGATTAACCAAACAGTGGTCACCATGCTGCTCATGCCACCACGACTGAGTAGGTTATCTAACACTGAATCGCCAGTATTTGCTGTGTAGCCATCAAACATCGCAATCCAAATGCCTTTAATAAGTGCGACAGCAGGATATAAGCTCTTATCATCTATCGATGCAATGATGGTTTCATATTGAAAAATAGCGGCCATAGCGGCGCCTGCTAATGTTCCTAGAATTACAGTAGGAAACGCAGGTGTTTTTTTGTAAGCCAGCCACAAAACAAACGCTAACGGGGCTAATAAAACTGGGTTAGGGTTAAACTCTTGCTCCAGTAACGCTAGGCTTGCCGTTAAATTGGTGTTTAGTCCAGTTGTATCTGTGCTTAGCCCTAAAAAGAAAAAGATGATTAAAGCCAGAATAATACTTGGAACAGTAGTCCAAGCCATATAACGAATGTGGCTAAAAATATCGGCACCGGCTACGGCTGGGGCGAGGTTGGTAGTGTCCGAAAGAGGAGACATTTTATCACCAAAATAAGCACCACTGATGATAGCGCCTGCGGTAATTTCAACGCTGAGTCCCATCGCTCCAGCAATACCGACTAAAGCAATGCCTAAGGTACCTGCAACAGTCCAAGAGCTACCAACACTTAAGGCAACTAACGCACATAAGACACAACATGCCGCATAAAAGTATTCAGGATTCAGCACCTGCATTCCGTAATAAATCATCGTCGGAACGGTACCGGCTAAAATCCAAGTTCCAATGAGTGACCCCACGGCGAAAAGGATTAGAAGTGCAGGAGTGGCGACACCGATGCCTTCGATAATGCCTTTTTCCATTTCTTTCCAGGTATATCCATTCTTTACGCCAATGACTAAAGCTACACAGGCTGCAAGAATTAATGCAATTTGGTTGGCGCCGGATGAACTGTCTGATGAAAATAGATAAACGGAAGTCATTAGCATGGTAATCAATGCTAAGACTGGCAGCAATGCATCAAGCAAGCTGGCAGGTTTATGTTGTGACATAATTTTACCCAAAAATTTATTGCTCAAATCTGTGGAATATTTTTGAGCTTATTATTATTTCCTGAGTGAATCGTGACATAGATCACGGTGGTTTGTCGAATTTAATGATTAAGGCTAATCAACGACTGTCGGACCTTGAGGAGGGCTTATGTTGATTAAAACTGTCTCACTGAGACCAAGCTGATCCCATAATTGAGGTCGACAAATGAACTCAGGTTGGGTGAAGTTAACGCCACGTTTGGTCGTTACGATTTTGTATTTATGGTAATTGGGGCGCTTTTTGCAATTGCTTGGTTTGAAAGTAAGCATATTGAAACGAAAAAATATGTCTTCAATTCATACACTGGTCTATTACCAACACAATGAATTGTATTTGATTATTAACGGTGATTGATAAAAAAGCCAGCTTGAAACGCTGGCTTAATGAATAATAATGATAGGACGTGTTGATCTTTAGACAGTAAAACTATTTTTCTTCAGGTACGTAACCTTCAACATGAACGTCTTTGCCTTCAAACAAAAACTCGATCATATTCTTCTCAATAAACTGGCGGTCTTCAGCATTCATCATGTTTAACTTGTTTTCATTAATTAGCATGGTTTGTTTCTTTTGCCAGAGACTCCAAGCTTCTTTACTAATAGTGTCAAAAATTCTTTTTCCAATTTCACCTGGATACAGTTGAAAGTCTAATCCGTCTGCTTCTTTATTTAGATATACGCAATTTACGGTACGTGCCATTTTCTCATCCTCGTGAAATTTTTACTTCTGCTAATACTTTTTCAGTTGCAGCGGCTAGCCCAACTTTTTCAGGATTATCCAAGCTATACCATAATCCAGAATACTCGCAATCAGGTTCGGTAAGTTGATTGGTTTTATTGCTCAAGTTTATCAGAGTTGCTGAAATATCTAAATGAAAGTGGCTGAAGGTATGCCGAAAACCTGAAAGTTCTGAAACTGTGTTTAAATCAATATCCATGCTCAATAGGTACTCATCAAGTTCAGCGCTCGTTGAAAATTCAGGAAAACACCATAAGCCTCCCCAGATCCCTTGTTGAGGTCGCTGTTTAAGCAGAACCTTTCCATTTGAGACAAGTACTGCGAAAAAAGCGTTACGAACAGGCTTTTCTACTTTTGGTTTCTTGCCTGGAAACTCAGTTTGTCTACCTTGAAGCTGTGCTTTGCAATCTTGGTTGACGGGGCAGTCTTCGCATCGTGGCTTCGAGCGAGTGCAAATTGTTGCACCGATATCCATCATTGCTTGATTGTATTTTTGGATATCATCTTGTGGTGATAAGGTTTCAGCCGTTACCCAAAGTTGATTCTCAACGTGTTTTTTCCCCGGCCAACCCTCGATAGCATCATGGCGTGCAAGAACACGTTTAACGTTGCCGTCTAAAATTGCAAATTGCTTTCCGAGAGACAAGGATAAAACGGCGCCTGCTGTTGAGCGACCAATACCAGGCAATTCAATCACATCATCAAATTGTGTAGGGAAACTACCTTGATGTTTGTCTCTGATGATTTGTGCGGCTTTGTGTAAATTCCTAGCTCGTGCGTAATAACCTAAGCCAGTCCAGTGATGCAGTACTTCATCTTGCTCAGCATTAGCAAGCGAAATGACATCAGGAAAACTCGACATAAATTTTTCAAAATAAGGAATAACTGTCGTCACTTGAGTCTGTTGCAGCATGATTTCAGAAATCCATACTTTATATGGGGATTTATGTTGTTGCCAAGGAAGCGTTTTACGTCCAAAAAGATCGTACCAATCGATGATACGCTGGGAAAATGTTTTAATTTTTTTCATGGTAAGAAGTGTAACGAGCCGCAATATTTAACACAAGGGAGACAGTAAAATTGCAACTTAGTTAGGTAAGGGTATAATGCTGCCCTTTTCTTTACTACAGCAATACTTGTCGGGGCAAACATGAGCGAAGTTACAACGGCTGAATTTAACGAAGAAGGCAAATACCTAAGAAAGGTACGAAGCTTTGTTTTACGTGAAGGTCGTTTGACCAAAGGTCAGGCTCAAGCGATTGAAAAAAACTGGGATAGCATGGGATTAGAGTATTCCCCTGAAGCTATCGATTTGTCACAAGTATTTGGTCGTGACGCTGACACCGTTCTGGAAATTGGTTTCGGTATGGGGGCTTCTCTTGTTGAGATGGCTACAGCGGCGGCAGAAAAAAACTACATCGGTATTGAAGTTCACAAGCCAGGTGTTGGTACTTGCTTAATGGCTGCAGAAGAAGCAAGTTTAACTAACTTACGTGTATATCATCATGATGCGGTTGAAGTGCTAGAAAACTCAATCGCTGATGGTTCTTTAGCGAGAGTTCAACTGTTCTTCCCTGATCCGTGGCATAAAAAGCGTCACCATAAGCGTCGTATCGTTCAACCTGAATTTGTGCAATTACTTCGTAAGAAGCTTAAAGTTGGTGGTGTTTTCCACATGGCGACTGACTGGGAAAATTACGCTGAGCATATGCTTGAAGTGATGGACGCATCTGAAGGTTACAAAAATCAGTCTAAAACAGCTAACTATGTTGAGCGCCCTGATCATCGACCTCTCACAAAGTTTGAAGCTCGTGGTCATCGTTTAGGTCATGGTGTTTGGGACCTTATGTTCGAAAAAACCGAATAAGCTTTCCCTTTTACTAAGAGTTGGTGAATATTACCAACTCTTAGCCATTCTAATTTTTACCTCATCTGACTCCTTTCATCTAAAACTAATTAAATCCAATTAATACAGCACCTTAACCTAATTGGCACAGTTTCTGTTATCCCTAGTGTAATCAAAATGGAACAAAAGGGACTGACTCATGAAATTGAATAAAGTAGCTACCGCAATATTAATAACGTCTTCATTAACTGCTGGTTCTGTAATGGCGCATGACAGTGACGGCTGTAACGTTTCTCTGAATTACGACTTAGCCATAAAACCCAATATGATGGTTGTAAGTGACAATGGTTCTGAAAAGTACCGCATAGAACAAAGTCAGCTTTTTGTTGATGGAAAGAAAATCAAGCTGGACAGTGGACAGGTGCAGTTACTGAATCAGTATTCTGATGAAATGTATGCTCAAGTCCCAGAAGTTATTGATTTAGTCAATGATGCAATGGAAATGGCCTCGGGTGCTGTTTCTATTACAATGAATTCGCTTCTTGGTGATGACGCTGCTGATAAAATTGATGAATTGATGGAAGGTCTTGAACAACGTATCGCAAAAGTAGCTTATCAAGATGGTAGTGAGTTTTACCTTGGGGCGACAGATTCAACACTCGATAATGCTTTTGATGAAGAGTTTGAAAAAGAAATCGAAGATGCAGTTAAGAATTCAATTGGTAGCATAATGATTTCACTGGGCAGTCAGTTGATATCCTCAGAAGGTGGCAGTTTTGACGAGAAGATTGCAAGCTTTGAGCAAAAGATGGAAAAGATGGGCAAAGATATCGAATCACAAGTAGAAGCAAAGGCACAAAAATTGGAATATAAAGCCGATGCAATGTGCGAAGACTTCAAAGAACTTGCTGTCTTAGAAGCGAAAGTTCGTGATGCGATTCCTGAAATATCCGATTTCCCAGTTGCTGTAACAACATCAAATGGTGGAAAGAATATCTCGTTTTAATTTCTTATGTTTTAGCTTTGCTTGATCCCAACTTCGGCGCTTTATGCGCCTTTTTTTGTGTTTTTTAAAAATCCGTCAGTCTGTTTTAAGTTTACGTAAGTGTTTTTGATTAAAAGCGTAGGCATAAAAGACGATGCTCAAATAAGGTAAAGCAGTGAACTGGAAGTTCGAATAATGATAAAGGGGAAATTGAATGCTGCGCTCGTCAACAATAAATAAAAAAAGCAATAATCATCAAAAAACTAATCCATCAATTAACTTGGTGACTAAAGCCATTTTAGCTTCGTTGTTTGTGTCACCATTTTCCTTTTCAGCGTTGGCTGAAAATAAAGATAGCGATATTGAAATCATTACGGTTACAGCTCAAAAACGTTCACAAAGTATTTTAGAAGTTCCTGTTACGGTCAGTGCGGTAAATAACGACCTAATAGAAGAAAGTAAATCCATTGGCTTAAGTGGTATCGATAAGTTTATTCCGGGCTTTAAGTTCAATGATAAGAATGCAACTCAACCCAGCGTAGCCATAAGAGGTGTATCCAGCCCGAACATCAGTGCAGGTGGTGATCCATCATCAGCGACTTTCTATGATGATGTTTATATGCCAAGAGCGGCGCAAAACGTCATATTCTCAGATCTCTCTCGTGTTGAAGTACTAAAAGGCCCTCAAGGGACGCTCTTTGGGCGTAATGCTGCAATGGGAGTCGTAAATATCGTCCCTAATTCGCCATCCGCTGAGTTTGAAAGCTTTCTTCAAGGCACATGGGGAACAGATAATTTACAGCGTTATGAAGGCATGGTGAACTTTCCAATCAACGATACGTTTTTTTTAAGAGCGAACTGGATCACCAATAAACAAGATGGTTTTATTGAAAATGTCGCAGATACTGTCTGGAATGGCGAATATAAAAAGTGGGATTTAGGTGCTAAAGATCATAATGCTGCCCGAGTTGCATTTTTATGGGATATATCAGAGCACACAAATCTACAATTTTCTTACGATTGGGACGATTTAGACCAAGCGCCTCCTATGGCGGTTGGCGTAAGCCCATTTGCCTATAACATGGGGAAGACACCATTTGCGTCTAAAGCTGAAAACGACGTATTTAAAGGCGGAGAATCTAGAGATATGTATGGTGTCAATGCAAAATTAAACCATGAGTTTAATGATGAGTGGTCACTAAAGTACATTGTGAGTTACCGAGACTGGGACACCAACAATCGTGAAGATGAAGACGGTACGGGAGATATCACACGTTATTTTGATACTAATAATCAAGAAGACTCAGATATTTTCTACACAGAACTTCAGGTAAATTATTCGACAGATAGAGTTAATCTAGTAACGGGTTTTTCATATTCAAAAGAGTCGGTGAACCAAACTACCGATCTTAATTTAACCGCTGATACAGCCGAAAGATTGACTACGGGTGCTTTAAATCAGCGTATCCAAGGGATCATGGCGCAACAACTTGCAGCTCAACTTGGTGGTAATTCTGATGCGCATGCTGCTGCGGCTTTTGGGGAGGGGGCAACGTTTGATGGCGTTGTTCAGCAGCTTTATAGCAGCAGTGGTTTCCCTCTGGATCATATCTGGAATCCACAAGAGTGGGCTGGAGCATTAACCGCACTCGGTTTTGCTGAAGATATTATGGCTGCAATTGGTATGCCTGGGCAGCCTTTAACGGCAGAAATTGTTCAGTTCTCAGGAGATATAACCTACGACGCCGTTGCTCAGGCATTAGGCATTGCTGAAGTTTTTGGGCCAAGTCATTCGGGTAAGTTTTGGACTGAAACCGTTAATAATAAAGGGAGCTTCACTAACTGGGGTGTGTTCGCCGATGTTGACTTTTCAATCACCGAAAACTGGAATGTCATTGCTGGCCTTAGATACTCACGTGATAAGAAAACATTCAGTTGGAATATCCCGGAAACGACTTTTACTTCTGTCCGACCAGGAGTCAATAACTTAATTTTCCAACAAGTTAATTTAAAGACGGAAGATGAATGGGATAAAGTGACAGGTCGTTTAGTGACCAGTTATGACTTCGCTGATAATCATATGATTTTTGCTTCATATTCTACAGGGTACAAGTCAGGCGGGTTCGACTCGTTAACACCAAGTTTAACTTCATTTAAACCTGAAGATACAACGAACTATGAAGTTGGCTACAAGGGATTAATCAATGATGTATTTGTTGCCAATGTCAGTGCTTATTATTTAGAACTTGATAACTTCCAAAGAACCGTTGACTCGAAAGCTCCAGGATTTACTCAAGCGATTCCGACCATCATTAATGACGACCGAGAGATCAAAGGTCTTGAGTTTGAATTTAAGTGGATGGCTTCAGAAGACTTAAGCTTTGGTTTGGTATCTGAATATCGAGAAACTCAAATCTCGTCGCCTGAGTTTTATAATGGTGAAGGGACATTAGTTGTAGCCAGTACTCGAGATGTTGACCCTGCGACCAACTATACCGTGTCGATGGACTGGATGCCTGATTTTGGTGCAGGCCATAGTCGTTTACATTTAGATTATGTATTTGTTGAAAATACCAATGCTGATGAACCAGGACTCGAAGATTACAAGAAAGCTATTCCGTCTTTCTTTGAAGACACAAAAGATTTAAACGCTCGATTGAGTTGGGCGATTGAAGATGAGAGCTTAGAAGTGGGCATTTGGGGTAAAAATTTACTCGATAATCGCCAAATGCTCGCTGTTGGTGGGTTGACTGCGGATGTATTGGGTACGCCATATGGTCGGATAAATCGTGGCGTCGAATTCGGCTTTGATGTGAAATTTGCCTTTTAACAGGTAAGAATATAAAGCCCTCTTTCTAAAGGCGTATTAGAGGGCTTTAACAAAATTGTAAAATCCTGCTTTATATCTGTATAGTAAATTTAGGAATGGAATTACTATAAAGATAAAGCAAGAATGCTGTCGACTTTTCTCTATCACTTCGCTTTCGCACAAATGTTTTTTTGCGTTTTAATTTTATTAAAACGATTCCCTCGTAGTCAGCCGGTTTGGTGTTTTATTTTACTGATGCTTTGTGGCTGCGGTTATGTGATCGGACGTTTGTATTCCGTACCTGGTGTTAAGGATATTTATCTTGTTATTGATTTTATAACGGGAAATGCACTCATAGGGGCATTTTGGTTAGTCAGTAATAGCGTGTTTGGCGAGAGTAAAAGAATTAAGCTCAGCCAATATATGATTGCATCCAGTACGCTGTTATTTCCTGTGATTGTAAATGGTACTTCAGCAGCCTTAAACCTTGAGATGGGCAAAGGCGTGTCTTTAGCTTCACCCTTCAATTACATCCAAATCTTTGTAGAGCTCAGTTTACTTTTACACGCACTGACCATGGCGCTAGCGAATTGGAGAGACGACTTAGTACAAGAGCGGAGATACATTCGAGGCGCAGTACTGAGCTTAGCGGCAATCTATATTGGTTTTATTATTATCTTTGAACAAGTATTACAACTGAATTGGCCTGTTTTTGAGCCTATAAAAGCATCATTGTTAGTATGCTTAGTCACAATGATTAATTTCTTTTTGGTTGATGTTAAGTATGAAGTCTTTTTTGCTTCAAAAGAGCCTAACGTTCCTGAATCAAATCAGTTAAAAGAGAAACCAAGAGCTGAGTTGCTGCGGATTTTGACCGCCATGGAAACCGATAAGTTTTATCAGCAAGAAGGGCTGACAATCGCAAAGCTGGCTAAGCATGTGTCCATTCATGAATATAAGCTGAGAAACATCATCAATGGTGAATTGAACTATCGTAACTTTAATGACTTCTTAAATTACTATCGAATTAAAGAAGTGACCGAACAATTAGAGCAAGTCGAAAATAATCAAATCCCAGTATTAACCATGGCACTGGAAAGTGGGTTTCGCTCTCTGAGTTCATTCAATAAAGCCTTTAAAGAAACGCACGGGAAAACACCGACAGAGTATCGAAAACACGCAATTGGCTAGTCGAATTTAACACCATGTAGTTTCATAAAAGCTGACGATTTATAGAATTCGTCAGCTTTTTTTATTTATCCGTCGGAATTAATTATTTGCAGTACATATAGTAACCAAAGTGACGTGTTGCTTAATGGACTGCTACATGAAAAATAATAAAAAAATAATACTGTTATTTAGTTTTTGCTTGTTTGAAACTGTAGGCATTTGCTCCGCAAATGAAGGGCAGAATACCTATAAAAAGTGTGTGGCTTGCCATGGCGTGAATGGCGAGGGGAATATTGTACTCAATACCCCCCAAATAGCGGGACAGCAATCTTGGTATCTAGAGAAACAGCTCAATGCATTCAAAGCTGGATTCCGAGGAAGTAATCGCCAAGACACATTGGGACAACAAATGAAGCCCGTTGCCCAGTCACTTTCAAGTGATGAAATGGTTTCTGTCTCAAAATACATATCAGAAATGCCTATATCCACTCATACCGTCGACACCAGCTCTGAGCACATGAATGGCTATCGTTATTATCAAGCAAAATGTGGCGCATGCCACGGTGGTGTTGCTGAGGGAAACCAAGTGTTTTCAGCACCTAGATTGGCTGGGCTAGATATTGAATATTTACAACGCCAAATGAATCACTTCAAGACGGGCATTCGAGGTTACGCTCAAGAAGATAAAGCGGGTCGTCAAATGGCGATGATGTCAAAAATCGTCAACGACAAAGAGCTTGGGGATATATTACATTATGTTTCGAAGCTTTAAGTATTTCACACTTACCTTGTTGTTTATGAATATAGCGTCAGCTCACGCCATGACGTTATCGTCCAACTGCCCACCCAGTTTTGAAAACGTTAATGGTGTGTGCAAGCTGGTTACTCGTTATCAATTCTATGATTCGGTTCAAGATCGCGGTGTCGGTGGAACGCAGACCGGATTACCTAAATACCGTGATGGTTTTACGCCTCAACAAATAGACCTAGGACGATACTTATTTTTTGATCCAATTCTATCTAAGAATAACTCGCTGTCTTGTGCAAGCTGTCATCGTCCTGACAAAGGGCTTGCTGATGGACTGGATAGAAGTGTAGGTGTGACAAGAAAAAAAGTTGGCCGCTCTGCTCCAACATTATGGAACATGGCCTTTCTGGATAAATTCTTCTGGGACGCAAGGGCGACCACGCTAGAAGAACAAGCTGAAGGCCCCTTGTTCGACCCGAAAGAAATGGGAAACACGCCAGAAAAACTTTTGATGAAACTCAACGGAAATAAAAATTATCAGTTGTTATTTCAGCAAGCGTTTCCACAATCAAGCGCAATTTCACTCAATAATATCTACACCGCACTGTCAGCCTTTCAAGCGTCGCTCATTTCTTTAAACAGTCGCTATGACCAATATGCACATGGCTATCATCAAGCTTTAACGGAAGATGAAATTAAAGGGCATAACATCTTTCGTTCATTCGTCGCCCGCTGTTCTGAATGCCATCAGCCACCGTTATTCACTAACAATCAGATAGCGGTTATTGGTGTGGCTGAACCAGAAGGTACGCCAAGAGATATTGGCGCACAAAAAACATTTGGTTCTGAAAAGTTACGGGGAGGCTTCAAAGTTCCCACGCTGCGGAATATTACAAAAACGGCGCCTTACATGCACGCAGGCCACTTTGAGAAGCTACGAGACTCCGTTGAGTTTTATAACAAAGGGCGAGGGCATGCAGTACCAGAGGGAGAAAAGCTTCAACTGCACTGGCACATTTGGGAGCCCAACCTGACGGATGAAGAAATCGATCTTATCGTCACTTTTCTTGGTGCATTAGAAGATGAAAGCTTAACCCCACAAACACCAACGAGTGTGCCTTCTGGTTTACCTGTTATTGACTCGGATTTTCAACAACAACGAAACGGATTTAAAATTACAAAGAATGGAGAAGAATAATTATGGATACCAAAAAAGTCTTGGTTCCACTGCTTATCGTTGGTGCATTTGCTGGTGGAATGTATCTAGAGAAATCTAAAGTCCAACCTGTACTGACTTCGAGCCATCAGGATGCGAGTTATTCTGGCGGTTACGATGAGTCGGCAGATAAAGATATTGGCAAGGGCAAAAGTGTCGTTAAAAATACGGTTGAGGGCAAAACACACGTTGTGAAGGATGGTGACTTCATAATGAATGCAGTCAAAGCTGCTAACCCTGGTGACACCATACAAATCATGCCTGGTTTGTACCATGAAACTGTTTATGTAGACAAAAACGACATCCGAATTATTGGTGTAATTCAAGAAGGTAAGCGCGCAGTATTGGATGGTAAGGGAAAGCTCAATGATGCGATCCTTTATTCGGGTAATAATATCGTTGTTGAGAACCTGTACATCACTAAATATAAAGGTAATGGTGTGATGGGGCAGGCGGGTAACAACTTTGAAATCCGTAATAACATCATTGTCGATACTGGCGTTTATGGCATTTTTCCGCAGTTAGGGAAAAACGGTGTTGTTGAGCATAACGTTGTGTCAGGCATTGAAGATGCTGCTATTTATGTTGGAATGAGCGATAACATTCATGTGGCACATAACGAAGTTTTTGATAGTGTTGCAGGTATCGAGATAGAAAACTCAAGACACGCTTTAGTTGAAAACAATTACGTTCATGACAACACGGGTGGCTTACTGGCTTTTATTACCCCCGGCTTACCGATAAAGACAACCAGAGACGTTATTTTCAGAAATAACTTTATCGTAAACAATAATACTGCAAACTTTGGTGCTCCGGGCTCGACGGTTTCAGGTATTCCAGCGGGAACAGGAATATTAATCATGGCAGCTGACGAAGTTATTGTTGAAGGTAACATCATTACTGGCAATAAAACCGCTGGCATTATTATTACTGATCATGAAAACGCCCCCAATACAACCATTGATCCTGAGTCAGACCCTACACCAGACAAAGTTATGATTTTAGATAACCTAATGGCGAATAACGGTTATGACACCATTGATGAAGCGAAAGCTCTGCTATTAACCGAGTTTAAGGGCGGAAACCCAGATATCATTCGTGTAGGCAAACATCGAGACTCATGCATTATTAACCGTCATCGCTATGTTACTGTTGGCGTAAATGATTGGGCTGAGTGCAACTTCAATAACACGGATTCAGTAGACACTTATTTATTGGATGAGCCCGTCCCTGCGAGAGAAATTGCACTCGAAGACAAAGGGAAAGTGGCATATTTAGGTATTTGCACAGGTTGTCATACTTACAATGGCCGCATGATTGGTCCACCGGTTCAAATTATACAAGCGCTTTATATGGATGATCCTAAAGGATTAGCTGAGTATATTGCTAACCCAATTAAGAAGCGTGAAGATTACCCTGAAATGCCGCCACAAAACTATTTAGATGAAGCGACTCGACTCGCGGTAGCTGAATATATGTTGAAAGTCAGGAACTAAAATCTTTTGTTGATGAGTGTTACCGCTAATAATGAGGTAACGCTCAATTTACAGAACACCATATGAATTATCTTACTGTGTTTTTCCTTTTGAGTTTCTGTACGTTTCCAGTTTTTGCTCAAACGGTTTACGTTCAAGCATCAAAAGGCAGCTTTAATGATCTTGCGTTTCAAAAGTTCACCAAGCGCCATCCTAAATCACTACTTACTGCAACCTTCACGGGCACACTGAACAATACTGTTAAGTTAGGTGCAGAGCACTCGAAACTTGTGTTTACAGCGGTATCTAATTCATCCATCAAAGGGCGGCTAGTTCCGCAGGCAGTTCAAACACTGCAAAAGTACGAAATTGATCGTGTATTAGGGCATGTTGAGTTACCCATTAAATTTTGCGCTTTTACTCTCAAGGATGAATCGAAAACACCAAAGACGGTAATCTCGCATCCAGCAGCACTACTTCAGATATCTCATTGGGTGAGTCAGCACAATTTACAAGCCCAAGATGAGTTGGCCGGAACAGCCATGGCTGTTAAAAAGTTATCTTTAAATGAATACCACTCAGGCACATTAGCCGTTGGCTCATGTCATTTAAAACAGACATATAAAAACCTGAAATTGTTTGCAGAAAACATCGGGAATCATAAAAAATCGTATACTCAGTTTTTATTGATGAGCGTTCACAAAAGAGCGCACTTGATAAGTTTGAAATCAGCATCAACTGAACTTCTTACGAAATTGGCGAATTTAACGTTGAAAGTAGAGTAATTACTGCATGTTTGTCTTGTATTCGTGTCAATTGAAAGTATAAAAGTCGGAAACTAACAATATAATAACAACTTAATGGTAAACACTGTGTTTCTAATACTAGAATAATGTAACCTCATTTTGATATACTTCTAACGAAATAATCATAATTCCTGACATAACTAGTCAAGAATTATCAATAAAAATATAAGCAATGTTGTCTGAAAGTTGAAGAATGTCTGATTTTTATCATGATTATTCTGATATTTAGGTAACAGAATACTTAACTAATCTTGCGTTACTTGAGGCGGCTTTAATGTTAGAACTATTAGAACCAATCGCCATTTTTACCCATGTTGCCCGTGCGGGCAGCTTTAGTGCAGCAGCCCGTAAATTGGGCATTTCCAAATCAAAAGTAAGCACTCAGGTCGCAGATCTTGAGCACAAACTTGGCATTCAATTAATCCAAAGAACGACACGCAGTTTGAGCTTAACTGAAGCGGGTACTCTTCTTTATGAACAAGGTGAAGAGCTGCTGCGTGATGTTGAACAATCAGTTGCCAGTGTTCATAACTTAAACGAGTCAACTCGTGGTGTTTTAAAAGTCGGTATCTCTCAATCATTCGGTACGATGCACTTAATTCCTGCACTGCCTGATTTTATGGTGCGACACCCTGAACTTGAGCTTCAGGTGAGCTTACTTGACCATAAAGTCGATGTTGTTAATGAAGGGTTAGATCTTTTACTGACTATGTCTGAGCAACTGCCTCTTGGTATGGTGGCGCGTCCGCTAATGAAAAGTCAGTTTGTTTTAGTGGCGTCGCCAGAATACATTGCCAACAACGGTGAGCCAACTCGACCTGAAGAATTGGTGGATCATAATTGTTTGGTGTATCAAGGTGAGTGGCATGAGCATAGCGTCTGGCAGTTCAAACGTGGTGAAGATTACTGTGAGATCAGTGTTTCTGGTAACTTCCGTGTTGATAATGCACCAGCACTTAAATCAGCTGCGATTAGTGGGTTAGGTGTCGTTTACCTCGCATCTTACTTACTTGAAGATGAAATTGAAAAAGGTACGTTAGTCCCAATTTTAAGAGATTGGCAAATGACGCATCACCTACCATTGCAAGCGGTTTATCCTCGTCGTAAGCATTTGGCTCCAAAAGTCAGCGCCTTTATTGAGTTCATAAAAGAGCATATTGGCGAAGTACCTTATTGGGATCGTAAGCTTCAAGACCTATATTCTGAGCGAAAGTAATTGTTTTATAGTAGTTTTTAGCTTTATTTAGATTAAAAACTCGGAAACATTGTTCTGTAAGCAAGATACTGATTAGCAAAATCTAATATTCGAAAGTTGGATTTTGTATACAAATCAGTATCTTGTTTTGTTTTTAGAGGCTATTCAAACAGTTATTTGAATGTTTCAAAACAGTGAATTTTTATTTACGAATATTGCACATTTCATTCAATTCCATAGAATGGTGGTCAGTTAATTAAGGATGATTTGATTCCATATTTAAGATAAGAAACGACCCCTTTTATCTTAGATAGGCAAGTCGGCTTAGACTCTCCAGTTATGAGCACTCTTTAATTAATGTCAGTCGTTCACCATTTTCGAATTACTGACTTTACAACCATCACCCTCGTTTTGGTTAACCCTGAGCTTTGCTCGGGGTTATTTTTTTCTGCTAGTCAGTGATTCTCTCTTTGTGTTGCCTCCCATATTTATCGCTTTAAGAAACATTAACAAAAGTTAATCTTTTATTTCTCAAGTTGGCTAAATATTGTCCGTTAATAAGTTTGTGGTTAAAAAAGCATCTGTTTCATTTTGATTCATGGTGCTAAGCCAATCACGGTTTGGATTGCGACGGTTTGCAACCCTTTAGAAACTTACCTTCGGGTAAAGAAAGCATGGATGCTGATTTAACTCTTACTTTTTTCAATTAGAGATAACGAGAAAAGAAAAGAGCCACTTCGTGACCTTGCTGAATTCTATGGGTCAAATCATATGCCAGTTCTCACCGAGATTGCAGTCAATCAAGGATTAAGAGGACAACACAATGGCTATTACTGTAAACACAAACGTGACAGCAATGCGCGCTCAAGGAAACACCAACCGCGCTAACATGTTCGTATCACAATCAATGCAACGCCTATCATCAGGTTTGCGTATTAACTCAGCAAAAGATGATGCAGCAGGTCTAGCAATCTCTAATCGTCTAACATCGCAAATCCGTGGTATGGATGTAGCAATGCGTAATGCCAGTGATGGTATTTCGATTGCACAAACAGCTGAAGGTGCAATGCAGACTTCAACGAATATCCTACAACGTATGCGCGACTTAGCATTGCAGTCTGCTAATGGCTCGAATGGTGCCTCTGAAAGGGATTCACTTCAAAAAGAAATCGTGGCATTACAAGCGGAATTAAATCGTATTGCAGAAACAACTTCGTTTGGTAGCCAAAAATTACTTGATGGAACCTATGGAACTCAGGCATTCCAAGTTGGCGCTAATTCAGGTGAATTGATCGATGTTACATTAAGAGATGTTTCTGCAAACCGATTGGGCAGTAACACTAAAGATATTTCTAATACTGCATTGATAGGTGGTTTTGCAGGAGTTCGTTCATCTGCAGTTGATTTATCTGGCTCAACTATAACTGCTCAGTTAGATGGTGAAAACCACGGTATAGATCTGACTTCAGGTATGTCTGCTGAGGAATTAGCTGAGGAGTTTAATAAAGTAGATGGCCTATCAGGCGTAAAGGCTGTAAATGAAGTCGCTATTCATACATTAAATGGTACTACGGGTGATAGTTATTCGATTAATATTGGTGGGGTGGTCATCAATGCCAATGCTGGAGCTAATAATGATGCTAATGTTTTAGCATTGTATGATGCAGCAAATACAAGCGCAAAAGCAGCAGAATTAGCTGCAATTGGTATAACAGTTCAAAATGTAAATGATGGTGCAACAGATAAGTTGGTTTTTAGAAATTCATCCGGTGAAAATATTTCAATATCAGTTACTGCAACATCTGATAGTTCAGGAGCAGCAAATGCTTCTATACAGTCATGGGACAATGATCAAAGCGATGCAGCTAGATTACTTGGGGCTCCAGAAGTAGTGACAGGTAGTACAGATAACTCAGTAACAGAAACGCGAACTGTAACTGGTCACTTAGATTGGTCTGGTGCCACCGTCGATGCCGAACACAGTACGTTTGCTCTAGATATAACGGAATCAGGTTCGACTTTATCTGCAGCTACACCTTCTTTTACTGTTGCAGCATTAGCAACGCTCAAGAGTGTTGAGAGTATTGATATTGGAAATGCAAATGGAGCACAAGAAGCAATCGCAATTATTGATTCTGCATTAAATACAATTGATACTAACCGTGCAGACTTAGGTGCAATACAAAACCGTATAAGTCATACATTGGATAACTTAGCAAACATCCAAAATAACGTTTCAGATGCACGTAGCCGTATTATGGATGTGGATTTTGCTCGTGAAACTTCAGAGATGACTAAGCAGCAAATCTTGTTGCAATCGTCTTCTGCGATGTTGGCGCAAGCAAATCAAATCCCGCAAATTGCGTTGTCATTGCTGCAGTAAGTTCTACCGTCATACCAGCGCAGGCTGGTGTCTAGGAACGTTAAAAGAGTCACTCATTTGAGTGGCTTTTTTGTTTTCTGTGTGTATTCAAAACAAGATTTCTTCGAAATCTATAAAGTCGTGGTGTTGCACACCACACCGCCCAAAGGGGCGTTCTCCAGCAAACGCCCCTTTGGAAACCCCATGCCGCCCCAACGGAGTTAGAGGCCGTTCCCAATTAACTATTTCGATTTGCTGTTGTAGATTTTTTGTTTATTCAAGACGACGAATGTGAGGTGTAGTTGTTCTACATAAGCATTCGGCAACACAGAAGAAACGAAAAATATACACAGCCCTACGGGTTACGCCTAAAATTGGCAAACTCTTTGTTACTCATCTTTCATTTAGCTCACTAAACTTCTATCTTCGTGCCTCGAGTTTGCCAATTTTAGGCAGTAACAAATCGAAATGACTAATTGGGAACGGCCTCTTAACGTTTCAAATATTTTTGAATAAATGACTAAAAGCTCTGATGGTATATCCTGTACCCCAGAGCTTGGCTCGACGTCCATGTCTCGCCCACGTCATTTCATATTCAAAAATATCCTCAACAGCTTCAATGGGATAAATCAGCCTTTAAACCGCATTTGTTTTTTGAAAGCAAAGTAAACTCATCAGACATACAGGGAGAATAGTAAAAACACTTAACGCTCAAGGGCTGAATGTCCCCGTTGAAGCTGCCGAATGACATTGGAATAAATATCGTAGTCGCAGCATGGATGCTGTGACAGATTTCGAGCTACATGGATGTAGCATCGAAAGCGTTAGATATTTATCCAAAAGGAATGAGGAGTTTTCAGCTTCGTTGGGGCGGCGCAGGGGATTCGAAAGGGGAGAACGCTGTAGTTTTCCCCTTTTGGCGGTGTGGTATGCAATACCACGATCTTAAAACTTCGAAGAAGTTTCGTTATCACGTTTACAAAAGCAGCGACAAAGATACTAGATGCCCGACTAAAGGCATTCGAGCATAACATCAGACTAAATACGCAATAAAAAACAAAACTATAAAGTTTTTAAGAAGCTCGCCGATAAAGTAGAGAACGAGAAAACCAACAGGTGGTAAATGTGATCTCGACACAACACCGAGTGATCAGAACCTAAGTACACAACAAGTCCTAGGTTCCTAATCACTCAATAGAAAGAAGTATTAGGACTAATTTCCGTAAGGAGAAGGCAAATGGACATGAATACAGTTGCAACTGGCTCAAAAGTTGCTAATGAACAAAAGGTCAATCAGCAAATTGACGTTGCACCGCTTCAACAGCAGAAACAGCAAGAAGTGAATGCGGCAGAAGGCGGCAATCCTCGTGTAGAGGAGGCGGCAAAAGCGGAAAATATTGGCGCTTTGGAAAGCACCGCAAGTGAGCTTACCGAAATGATGGCGCTGTCGCATAAAAGCATTCAGTTTCAAGTGAATGATGACAGTGGTAAAACCGTGATCAGTGTTACTGACACGAGTTCTGGTGAAGTGATTCGTCAAATTCCGTCGGAAGAAGCGATAAAGCTGTCTGAAAAATTTGCTGAAATATCAGGTTTGTTATTAAAAACAGAAGTGTAAATTGACGATTAACGTCAAAATCGCATTACTTCGGAGTCAGAAATGAGTATCGCATTACAAGGTCAAGGTACAGGTTTAGATATTGGTGGTATCGTTAGCTCGTTAGTGGGCGCAGAGCGAGGACCAAAAGATGCCCGATTGAACCAAAGTGAGGCACGATTTACTGCTGAGATATCAGCGATTGGTTCACTCAAAAGTGCGATAACTACCTTTACTGACTCACTGGAAAAGCTCGAAGATGCTGAGACATTTTTAGGCAATAAAGTCAGTGTGCCTGATAAAGATTATTTTACGGCTAAAGCAGATGAAAATGCGGTTGCCGGCAGTTATAACGTGACCGTGAATCAACTCGCTCAGAGTCAAAAATTAGGTACGACCGACGTTGCAGACATTACTGCACCCGTTGGCGAAGGCACACTAAACTTTGAAGTTGACGGTGAAAGCTTTGACATTAACGTTGGGGCAGACGATTCACTGCAAGATGTGATGCGAGCGATTAATGATTCTGATGATAATGTAGGTGTTACTGCCACCATCATTAACAGTGGAACAACCTCAAAATTAGTACTAACGTCGGATAAAACAGGTACTGAAAATACCATCGATGTTACGGCAACCAATGCTGATGGCACGACGGGTTCAGGTTTGAATAGTACTTTTGATATGAGCCGTTCTGATGCCGAGCTGCAGCCTCCAGTGAATGCTGAAGTGGTGGTTGATGGTTTAGTGATTACTTCTCAGTCGAATGAAATGGAAAATGTGATCACAGGTATCACGCTTGATCTAAAAAAAGCGGATGCTGACGAATCCATCACCATCAAAGTTGAGCCAGACAAAGAGAAAGCCAAAAAAGAAGTTGAAGAGTTTGTTGAAGCTTACAACAGTTTGATGAGTACCATCGATGGCTTAACCAGCTTCAATTCTGATACTAACCAATCTTCGATTTTTCAAGGTGACTCGATGGTTCGAGGCATTGAGTCTCAACTACGATCGTCAATATCCAGTGGTTTCAGTACTGAAGATGGTGAGTTACGTTTAGCTGAATTTGGTATTTCAACGACTCGAGACGGTACTTTAGAAATCGACGATGATAAGTTAGATGATGCACTGGATAATAACTTGTCTGAAATGTCAGAATTTTTCTCGACTGAAGATACGGGTTTCGTTGCTGATATTGCCGCTAAGATGGAAGTGTATACTCAAACAGGTGGTATTCTAGATTCAAGAGATGAAAGCGTTGATCGCCAAGTCAGTCGCATTCAAGATGACCGAGATGCTCTAAACTTAAGAATGGCATCTTATGAAGAACGATTAACAAAGCAGTACAATGCCATGGATGCCGCAGTAGCTGAACTTAGTGGGCAATTAAGTCAAATACAAGGTGCCTTGAATTCTTTACCTGGTTTCACAAGAAATCAATAACTTGAAATCATAAAGGTTTGTGCGATGAATGAAGCAGTAATGGCCAAAATCAATAGTGTTAATGCGGAAATTAATCAAATTATTACTGGATTAGCTGCAAGTCGTGATAATGACTTCAATAAAGCTGAAGATCTGGCATCCTCTTTGCTCGATCAAATTGATAAGCGTCAAAAATTGTTGAATGAGTTAAACAAAGAATCTGACACAGAAGAGTTAGGTGAATTTTTAACTCAGCAAAAAGCGCTAGGACAGAACTTTATTGACAAGCTAACAGAACATCGCAAATTTTATTACGATGCGATAACTAAGATGAAGGCAAGCAGTCAAAAAGTTGGTTTATATCAATCGGTAAATAAAAGTAGGTAGGTATCCATGAGAGGCTCTTTACAGTCTTACCGTAAAGTATCGGTGGACAGCCAGTTATCAGAGGCATCACCACATCGTATTACGCAAATGTTATTTGCGGGTGCGTTAGAACGCATTGCTCAGTCTAAATATGCAATCGATAACAACGATATTGCGGGTAAAGGTATTTTGATCGGTAAAGCTATCGGTATTGTGCAAGGTTTGCGAGGTTGTTTAGTGATGGACGATTCTGAAGTTGGCCAAAACTTAAATAGCTTATATGATTTTGTTCTATCTGGTTTGTCACAAGCAAATGTCAATAATGACACTGCTGTATTAGATGATGTTTCTGAGATCTTAAGAACGATCAAAGAAGCGTGGGATCAAATTCCTCAAGAAGAGCACAATATCACAGCTCATGCGAGCTAGAGAGATTGTGTATCAAATTTATTGCTGTAACTGGTGATGTGAGCTTGTAATTCAGCACCAGTTAACAGCAGTGAAATTATTTTATTTCTTCACTGTTTTACCACTATATTTTCAGCCTTTTTTAAGCTCGTTTCAGCAAACTTCTGTATTTGTCTGTTTCGCTCTGGCTGTGAGTTTAGATATAATTTTAAGAAATGGAAAAACCAGTCGCCTTGTTATAAAGACAACAGTTTTTAAGTGTTAAAATTTCGTAGAAAGTCACTTTTTTGACAATTAAAACTGCGGTTGTGTGTATTTTGAGCTATAAACAGATGAGAGCGAAAGAATAGCTAAGTTGGACTTGCTTATCTCTGCTTGATAATACAATATGCCTCGTGGATTATAAGTGTTCACGATTGGATAACATAAAATCACTAAACGTAATACTGAAAATAACAACAAAATTGATTGTACTACGCGAGACGACCTTAGCGCATTGATGGCCTTTTAAATGATGCAAATAGATCAACGAATTTTACTTGTCGGAGCAGAACCAGAACGATTTAATCGTTTGGTTTGTATTTTAGAATTTTTGGGTGAACAAGTTGAATTTGTTTCAATCGATAAGCTAGTTAGCCTTACTCAAGGAAATCGTTTTAGAGCTATCATTGTTGAGCAAAATTCAAATTTTCAAGAAGCGATTCAAGGGATCGTTCGCCAATTACCGCATCAACCATTTATTGCTTTAGCTGGAGACATTTCTCTAGATGCCAGCAATATTGTTGGCTCAGTGAACGAGCCACTTTCATATCCTCAATTAACTGAGTTATTGCATTTTTGTCAGGTCTTTGGTCAAGCTAAACGTATCGAAGTTCCTACCAGTGTTAATCAGACAAAACTCTTCCGTAGCCTTGTCGGTCGAAGTGAAGGGATAAATCAAGTTCGTCACATGATTAATCAAGTGGCGGGCTCTGATGCTACCGTGTTAATTTTGGGTGAGTCTGGCACAGGTAAAGAGGTTGTAGCGCGTAATATTCATTACATGTCTGAACGCCGTGAAGGCCCATTTATTCCTGTTAACTGTGGGGCTATCCCTCCAGAATTGCTTGAATCAGAACTGTTTGGTCATGAAAAAGGATCGTTTACTGGTGCGATAACCGCCCGTAAAGGTCGCTTTGAACTTGCCGAAGGCGGGACACTCTTCTTAGATGAAATTGGTGATATGCCTCTGCAAATGCAGGTGAAATTACTCCGTGTTCTTCAAGAGAGAGTATTTGAGCGTGTCGGTGGTACTAAGACCTTAAAAACGGATGTTCGTGTTGTTGCGGCAACTCATCGCGATCTTGATAAGATGATCACTGAAGATAGCTTCCGTGAAGATTTATATTATCGCTTGAACGTATTCCCAATCGAAATGCCTTCATTGAAAGAGCGTCACGAAGATATTCCTCTGTTATTGCAAGAATTGGTAGCGCGTGTATACAACGAAGGCCGTGGTAAAGTTCGTTTTACTCAAAGAGCCATTGATTCGTTAAAAGAGCATTCGTGGTCAGGCAACGTTCGTGAGCTTTCTAATTTAGTGGAAAGGTTAACCATTCTATTCCCTGGCGGTTTAGTGGATGTGAATGATTTACCTCATAAGTATCGCCACATCGATGTACCTGAGTATCAGGTTGAGATCAGTGAAGAACAGGCTGAGCGCGATGCGTTAGCAGCCATCTTTAATGATGAAGAGCCCGTGGAAATACCAGAGACTCGATTCCCAAGTGAGTTACCACCTGAGGGTGTGAACTTAAAAGACTTATTAGCCGAGCTTGAAATCGACATGATTCGCCAAGCATTAGATCAACAAGACAGTGTTGTTGCTCGAGCTGCCGAAATGTTGGGTATTCGCCGTACAACGCTTGTTGAAAAAATGCGTAAATATGGATTAAATAAAGATTAATTCCATTATCTATCTGAATAAGGCTTTAGCTAAAAACTAAAGCCTTTTTTGTATCTATTACCTCTATACCCCTCTATAACTCTCGCTGGCACAGTTAATGCTTTCGCATTCATATTGATATTTTTTTGACGTGGTCAATTTTCTGATTGAGGCGTTTGCAAGTATGAGTGAGGTTGCCATATGTCGGACCGAATGGAACGAATTCTTGAAGCTATGCCTTCAGGGGTTGTGATCTTAGATAGAAATGGAATTGTGTCGCAAACAAATCCCGTTGCGATTTCATTACTTGGCGAGCCGCTGGAAGGTCAAAGTTGGATATCCATTATTCAACGTTCTTTTGCACCTCAAAAAGATGACGGTCATGAAGTTTCATTAAAAAATGGACGTCGAGTAAAGTTGGCAATTACTCCGCTTGAAGAAGACGGCGGGCAGTTGATTGTATTAACTGATCTGACTGAAACCCGCCAACTGCAAAATAATATCTCGCATCTTCAACGCTTATCTGCACTCGGAAAAATGGTGGCGAAACTTGCTCATCAAGTAAGAACTCCACTCTCAGCTGCCATGCTCTATGCCACTAACCTTACAAATCCTAGATTGCCTGAATCGAGTAAATCTAAGTTTCAAATGAAGTTGATTGACCGACTTAATCAGCTTGAAAGACAGGTCAATGATATGTTGCTCATGGCAAGAGGGCGACAGGAACAACAAGGTGAAGAAACCTACCTAACTGATGTCATTTCTCAAGTTCAGGCGGACTGTGAGCCGATTTTGCAAAAGCAAAATTGCAAACTGACATTGATAGATTCTTCTTCATCGAAATTGTTAGCTAATGGTAATGCGCTCGGTTCAGCGGTTAATAATTTAGTGATGAACAGCTTAGAGGCCGGTGCTACTGAAGTTGTAGTGAAAGCAAGCCAAAGCAATGCTCAGCTGTTTATTGAGGTGATTGATAATGGTGCAGGCATTGATAAAAATCAAGAAAAGCAAATTCTAGAGCCATTTTATACCACGAAATCACAAGGTACTGGGCTGGGTTTAGCTGTCGTGCAGTCTGTTGTGATGAACCATGGCGGCAACCTCAACCTGAATTGTGAGTTGGGTAAAGGATGTCATTTTGTTCTGAGTTTTCCAGCATTGTCTGTTGCAGCATAACTTGAGGTGTTAACTATGAGCCAAGCAAAGATATTACTTGTAGAAGATGACGCTTCATTGCGTGAAGCTTTAGTGGATACGCTATTAATCGCACAGTATGAATGTTTAGATGTAAGCTGCGGTGAAGATGCAATCATTGCACTGAAAAGTCAAACATTCGATATGATCATCAGTGATGTTCAAATGGACGGTATTGGTGGTATTGGCTTATTGAATTATGTCAATGTGCATCACCAGAACATTCCTGTGCTGATGATGACAGCCTACGCAACCGTTAATGCAGCTGTTGAGGCAATAAAGCTAGGTGCCGTAGATTACTTATCAAAACCCTTTGCAACGGAAGTGTTGTTAAATCAAGTCAGCCGTTATTTACCGAACAAAATTGATGTTGAAAAGCCTATTGCTGAAGATGAGAAAAGTATAAGCCTATTTTCTTTAGCAAAACGAGTCGCAAAATCAGAGGCATCAGTAATGATTATGGGGCCAAGCGGTTCAGGCAAAGAAGTCATGGCGCGTTATATTCACCAAAATAGCGCCAGAAAAGAACAACCATTTGTCGCAATTAACTGTGCAGCAATACCTGAAAATATGCTTGAAGCTACATTATTTGGTTATGAAAAAGGTGCATTTACCGGCGCACATCAGGCCTGTCCGGGTAAGTTTGAGCAGGCTCAAGGTGGTACGTTGCTTCTTGATGAAATTTCAGAGATGGAAATTGGGCTACAAGCAAAGCTACTGCGTGTACTTCAAGAACGTGAAGTTGAACGACTTGGTGGTCGAAAAACCATTGAGCTTGACGTTCGTGTATTAGCGACATCAAATCGTGATTTAAAAGCAATGGCTGAGTCAGGTAAGTTCAGAGAAGATCTCTATTATCGCATAAATGTATTTCCATTAACTTGGCCTGCACTTCATCAGCGCCCAGCAGATATTATTCCTTTGGCCAAACATCTCATTGGTCGTCACAGTCAAAAACAGGGGCTTATGGTTACTCCAGAGCTAGATGAGTTGGCTTGTCGCAAACTATTAATGCATCGCTGGCCAGGTAATGTTCGTGAGCTAGACAATGTCGTTCAGCGAGCATTGATTTTGCATCAAGGTGAGCAAATCATTGTGGATGATGTCATTATTGATGTTAATGAAGTCCCCGGTAGTGCTTACGTAGAGCAAGCTGATAATTCGAATGCTGCTGCGGATAGCTTAGGCAATGAGCTTCAAAGCCAAGAACACATGATCATCCTTGAAACGCTAAATCAGTGCAATGGTAGCCGTAAAGATGTTGCGGAGAAACTAGGTGTTAGCCCTCGTACTTTGCGTTATAAAATGGCTAAGATGAGAGAGGCGGGTATTAATATTCCGAGTTAGCGTTCATTTAATTCAAGCTAAAAGGTTTAGCTTTTTGGCTTGAATATAGAATGTTCAACAGTTCCTAAAATTGATCAAGAATACTTCCTTTTTTCTTTTGGCCGCTTTCTTCGGCCAAAGGAGCACCAGCAAGTAATTCTCTCACTTGGTCATAAATTGGGGTTTCGCTTTCATCTTCTGTTCTTTGTCCACCATGCATTTTCCGTTCAATTCCGTCTCGGTATTCATTAAGTTTTTTACTTGCAGCTCTTTCCAAAAGATCCGTTTCATCGGCTTTAATGTCTTTCACTTTTTTCATACCATGAGTAATAGTAAACCGTTTCTCTAAAGTGGAACCTTTTGATATCGCTAACTCACAAGTATTACTGCCGACAGTAACCATCAAGAGATAACCTTCTTGGTGTTCAGTTTTTACGCTTAATTTTATTTCGCCAGTTGTTTCACGACGAAGCCGTTCGAGTATAAGATTCGAAGATTTTAAATGCTGAGTAGCTACTGCTAATGACATTATTACTTGCGCTCTAGCTTCTGGAGAGCAGTTAGTAGGCTTCAGTAATTTCATCCATAAAACGGCATTATCTGGTACTTCATTTTTCTTTATTAATTTTTCTTCAGTTCCTCTCTTCTCTGTGTAGGCAAATTGTTGTGGGAGGTTTATGGTGGCTAGCTTCAATTGAGGGGACATTGGATTATTGGGTAATGCCTGTTGTGAATCATTAGTTGTTTGCGGTTCTTGCTTTTTTGAATGTTCGTCCAGATTTTGTTTATCTATTTGAGGTGGAGGAACATCAGTATCAGATTCCGTGATTTCTATATGCTGTCTTCTTGTTGATGTATTTGCAGGGGATTCAGTACTTCTAGCGAGCTGAACACTTTCCTCTTGTTCTCTTGTTGAGGATGGATTTACTGGTTGTGGAGTGCTGTTCCCCTGAGGAATGGGAGCATCAACTTTTGAAGATATACTTTGAACTGGTGATGGGTTGGGTGTCGGTAATGTTTCAGCTTTAAAATAAACTATTTCTTCGTAAACTGGGAGAGATTTAAAGTCTACCAATAGAAAATGATTTTTCTCTTCGTTTATATCAGCTAGATTAATCGTAGTTGTAACAGTACTGTCCTCTAATAGCTCATCTGTTTTTTTTACAAAAAACCAGCTTTCAAGTGGGTGCGAAGAATTTTTATCACACAATAGTGTCCAAAACATTCGAGCTATTGAGTCATGAGTCGTTATTCCACCTTGCAAAGGTGATAGCTCATCACTTAAAAGTTCTAAGCTCCTATTTTCGAGCATCTTAAAATAAATGTGTGACGAACTTTGCTCCTCAGGGATTTGTGTCAAAAAGACTTTGTAAACTTTATTTGGAAGCATGCTGTGTGAGAAGCTCTGAATGTTTTCAGACGTAAGCAACTCAGCACTTTCCAGCTGTTGATCGCATTTCGAAATATCTGCATTTAATTCAACGGCCATAAGAACACCAACTTGTCATAGGTATTTCGAATGAAACCTAACACAGTTAAATTTAACTCTCTGTTAATGGAATATGAGCAAAGTTTCATTAACTTAAATTTGAGTAAACCTCTCAAGTAGATAAATCACTGTTATAAATCGTGAAGATGGGTGGAACTGTCGGCTCCCGCTTCTCGTTTACTGCGATTTTTAGGAGCTGATGTTGCTTGCTTCCTTTCTATTTTAGATGTTGATACAGTGCTTAGAGTGTCGTCTTTATCTGTTGTATGTCGATTTATCATGCTTGCCAGCATTTTTTTCATCTCTTTAAAATTTGTTTTTGAATCAACTAGATGCCATGTGCTTTTGTGTTCTAGTAACCCCACAACTCTTGCTTCGGACATTTTTTTATCTGCTATAAAAGAACTAGATGTAGAGTTTTCTTTCTCATACTCCTCTTGAAAAACTTTTGCAGCCTCAATGTTATTGTTCTCCACTGCAATAGCGAAAGCATCCTTGTCCTGTGGCGAAGTTGAGAACAACCCCTCCTGGGAATGCTTAATTAAAAGTGTAAGAATTGGTTTTTCAGCAGGAGTCATTCTTGCTGCTGTCATTAGTGGTGTATCACTTGCACAAGCTTGAATTTGCTTCCAGTCTACATCATTAATTCTATCGTCACGGGATCGAGGTATTGAGCGAGTTGCTGTTGCAAAAGAGGGGACACATTCTAGCAATGCTTTAAGTGCGCCGATATTGTTTTCACTAACAGCTAAATGTGCCAAACCTTTTCCGTGAATATTTTTTAGATTAACAAGGTCTGTTAATTTGTCCTCTTGTTCATATCTGGAGCAAAGAAATGCCACTACTTTTTCAGTACTTCTGATGCACGCAGTCATAACGACAGATTTTCCTTGAGCAAAGATATCGAAACCTTCTTCTTCGAGCATTTCTATTATCTTAATACTGTTTTCATCACCTTCGGTGTTAAACAGTGCATCAACAATTGGTGAGTGTTTTAGTTCTGTTGATAACTTTCTAGGTTTTACTGATTTAACCAGCCATTGTAAACGCTCAAGGTCATTAGCTTCAATTAAGTCAAGGAAAGCCATTCTTTTTTCTCGGTAAGTTAAATTCTCGATTTCAAGTCTATTTTTATTTCGATAGCAAGGAGTTACTTTGTTTAAAAGCCTTTTGCAGTTACGCAAGCCCCGATTTTCTATACTGTCATAGTGAAAACGGCCAGCCACTCTTCCATGCATAGCCGTTCTTTGACCTTCGGTTAGATCTCTAAAGGCTGGATATCTGGCAATAAGCTTGATAGCATTGCTTGAGCTTTTTTGTCCCATTTCTCTTAAAAATTCATAGTTATCAGATACCAAAGAACTAAATTCCGTACCAGGCTGCTCTAATAAGTATTTTAAACATTTAGTGTCATCTAATTTTGCCGCGTCTTGAAATAAGACTCCACGCTTAAAAGGGGGGCGATAATCGGTTAGAGATACGTCAGTGGCTTTTAATATGATTTGAAGACATTCTAGTTGTTTGTATCTTATAGCGGCTAGTTCAGGGTAGCCCTCCTTAAACCGCTCACTCTTCCTGATACTATTAGGCAACTCAGGTATACGATAAAGCGCTTCTAGAACAGCATGATTACCATACCCTACAGCTAAAAAAACAGCATCACTATAACATTGAGGTGACTCTTTTAATTTAACCTTCAATAAGGTTTTTGCCGCCTTTGTCGAGCATTCATCCGGTTTATGCTTACATATTGCCTCAAGAGAAGCTAAAACAACTTTTTCAGGGCATTTTTGAAGTGCTTCAGGGGCGATGAATTCGATGAGTTTTTCATCTATTACATTATTTAGGTCTGTTAAGTAGCTCCCTCCTTTCAGCATAACTTCGATGCACTTTGCTCTTTCTTTAGGAGCCTCTAAAAGTGGGAGTATTAGACGTATATACATCGAGGAAAATTTTGATAAGTACTCTATGAATTGTTCGTTATTTGCTGATTTTGGGTCATTAAGTACTTCCAAGCATTTTCTTTTTAAATCAATTTTGTATAGCTCACCTTTGTTAAACTGTTTAGAAAACAATTTAAAATGCTCTACGAGTTTGATGATTGATTCTTTAGTGTCAGCCTTTGAATTTGAAAAAGCTTTTTCAATAAGTAAACTTTGAATATGTGGTGGTAAATTGGATAAATTTATTTTAGATAAATCGGACGGTTTTATTTTTGAACCTCTACCATTCGGCCCGATTGTAACGGTGTGATTTTTATGTATTTTAATCTCTTCTTGGGGCGTTGATGTAGGAACGTAAACGGCTTTAGTTGGACACAAATTTGCAGCAATCAGAGAAGCTAATTTATCGCAGCTTATCGCTTTCATTATTTCACTGGGCGTAACTTCAACGGTGCCCTTTGTTTGAATGTCTGAACAAACCTGTTCAAATTGATCCTCACCGATTGCATCTTTTATATCTTGAAGGTTGATCTCTTCAGCTTCATTTTCTCTTACTTTCGTAGACAAATACCTGGCGTACCTTATTGTAAAATAAGTTGGGCTTATACGTTGTTCTCGGTATTGATCATATTCTGTCAAAGAGGCTGAGCCAGCATCAGAGAGCAATGCCCAGTCATCTTGGTTAGTTTCAATTTTTTTCTCTTTTTTTGGTATTTTATTCTGGTAGTCAAAAAAGAGCTCACAACTTCGACTGTCCATTTTTTGATAAATATGATTTAGATGTTCTGCGTGCCTCAAACTTGAAGCCTTGAGGATGATAACGGCTCTGTCGATCTTAAAAGGTAAAAATTCAGCATCTCCTACGGTAAGTTGTTTTACTGCTAGTTTTTTTATTTCAGTATCGATAGCTGTGTCGTTAAGTAACTCTATTAAATTTTCCAGTTTCTGGTTTAGGGGGGCTGAACCATTTGAAGTTTCAGTTAAGCGAGTGACATCTACATGTTTGAGTTCATCTGCAAACTTGAAAAGCAAAGTATATGCATCACTTTCAGTTTCGAAGGCCGATTTACCAGCATCTAGTACCTTAATTGGGAAATGAGACTGGTTGCTACTTTCTAATGGTAATAACTCATGCGCTTCATTTTGATCAAAGCTTGTTGTGAGTGTTGATGATTGTGAAGGACCAAATACTGACGCCATTAAAAATCTCAATTATCAAAATGTATCTTAAGTAAAGCTTATCAAGTGTAGGGCTTTTTATTGTGAATGGTGGATTATCATTTAGTTAAGATTTATTTATTTATATAAGTTTCTTGGCATACAATTTGCATTTTTAGTTTCGAGTTCATAATCGTCAAAAATAAGTCGCAGGGAGACGAGCATGCAAATCGGAGCAAATTCACTTTACGCTGAAATGGAATCCATTAAAGGTGAAGTAACCCCGTCAGTAAATTTACAAGGTGGTTTAGTCCGCGAAATCAATAACACCAGTGGTGGTGATTTTGGCGAACTGCTGTCAATGGCAATTAACAACGTTAATCAGCTGCAATCAAACTCAGCGAGCTTAGCTACTCGTTTGGAAATGGGTGATACCTCGGTAACTTTGTCAGATACCGTCATCGCACGTGAAAAAGCGAGCGTAGCATTTGAAGCAACGGTTCAAGTGCGTAATAAACTTGTAGATGCTTATAAAGAAATCATGAATATGAGCGTTTAAAGCTAAGAGTAAAAGGTAGTTATTGTGAGCACAGAAATCGCCATTAGCGGAAATGCCGCTTCCGACCCAAGTTCATCGTCAGAAGGTGTTCAACAAGAACACAAGTCGGGAGTGTTAGGAAACTTAAATAGCAGTAATACGCTTAGACAAATTGCAATGATCCTTGCGTTAGCAATCTGTCTAGTGATGGCTGTTGTTGTGATCTTAGTTGCATCAGAAGCTGAGTATCGTCCACTTGCTAAGATGGACACTCAAGACATGATTCAAGTGCTCGATGTACTCGATAAAAACAAAATTGACCGCCAAATTGATGGCAATGTCATTCTTGTTCCTGAAGATAAATATCAAGAAGTTAAATTACTATTGGGTCGTGCTGGTATCGAAGCAACAGCATCAAAAAGCGAAGACTTTCTGAATAAAGACAGTGGCTTTGGTGTCAGCCAGCGTATGGAGCAAGCTCGCCTTAAGCACAGTCAAGAGCAAAACCTTGCTCGCGCCATTGAAGAATTAAAAAGTGTTACCCGAGCCAAAGTTATTTTAGCGATTCCGAAAGAAAACGTATTTGCTCGTCGTAAGTCAAAACCGAGTGCTACGGTAGTGATAACCACTCGTCGCAGTGGATTGACACAAGAAGAAATTGATTCAATTGTTGATATTGTCGCATCAGCTGTTCAAGGCTTAGAGCCGTCTCGCGTTACCGTAACGGATTCTGCGGGACGTTTATTGAACTCAGGCAGCCAAGATGGTGTGTCTGCGCGAGCTCGACGTGAACTTGAATTGGTTCAAAGCAAAGAAGACGAATATCGTAATAAAATTCAATCTATCCTTATTCCTATCTTAGGCCCTGAAAACTTTACATCACAAGTTGATGTGGGCATGGACTTTACGGCGACAGAGCAAACGACTAAGCGCTTTAATCCTGATCAAAACGCTATTCGTAGCGAGCAGACTTTGGAAACAAATTCTAGCGGGAACGCAATTGCTGGTATTCCTGGCGCATTAACTAATCAGCCGCCGATGCCAGCAGAAATTCCTGAAGATGCAACTGATGCTACTGCACAGCAATCTGAAGCAAGTGGCTCATCACATCGTGAAGCGACTCGTAATTTTGAGCTAAATACCACTATCAGCCATACTCGTCAGCAAATTGGCGTAGTCAAACGTATCAGTGTTTCTGTTGCAGTGAACTACAAAAATGGTGCGGTGGGTGAAAATGGTCAAGTAACCAAAGAGCCTCGCACAGAAGCAGATTTGAATAACATTCGTCGCTTACTTGAAGGTGCTGTAGGTTTTAGTCAAGCTCGAGGCGATACGCTTGAAGTTGTGAGTGTACCATTCATGAACCAAGAGTTTGATGTTGCACCCGCACCAGAAATGTGGGAACAACCTTGGTTCATGCGTGCGATTAAAATGGGGTTAGGTGCATTAGTGGTGATTATTTTAATCTTCACTGTGATTCGCCCAATGTTTAATAAGATGGTTCAGCCGGATGCTGCAAATAAGGACGACGGTAGCACGGGCAACGAACTCGCTGAAATTGAAGATCAATATGCTGCTGATACACTTGGCATGCTGAATAATTCAGATTCGGAGTACAGTTACGCCGACGATGGGTCAATTTTAATACCAGACCTTCATAAAGATGATGATATGATCAAAGCAATACGAGCGCTTGTGGCTAATGAGCCTGAGCTTTCTACTCAAGTAATTA
Organism: Parashewanella sp. 2304DJ23-3; assembly: GCF_056591695.1. Classification (NCBI taxonomy): domain Bacteria; kingdom Pseudomonadati; phylum Pseudomonadota; class Gammaproteobacteria; order Alteromonadales; family Shewanellaceae; genus Parashewanella; species Parashewanella sp. 2304DJ23-3. The sequence continues at coordinate 168,582 of NZ_JBWQOH010000002.1, read as the reverse complement.
AGAGTTGGTTGCAAGAAGAACATGCCTGAAGTAACGAATAGCCCATCGACCGAGGTTGCAAAGTCGAACACGAGTGGTTTGACTGGAATGGAAAAAGCCGCCATTTTACTGCTGAGTTTAAGCGAAGCTGATGCGGCATCGATTCTGAAACATCTAGAGCCTAAACAAGTTCAAAAGTTGGGTATGGCCATGGCGTCTACCCAAGAGTTTGGCCAAGAGAAGGTCATTGGTGTTCACAAGCTGTTTTTAGATGAAATTCAGCAGTTCTCTGCTATCGGCTTCAACAGTGAAGATTTTGTTCGTAAAGCACTTACTGCCGCTTTAGGTGAAGATAAAGCGGGTAACGTGATTGAGCAAATTATCATGGGCAGCGGGGCTAAAGGTCTCGATTCATTAAAGTGGATGGACGCAAGGCAAGTTGCGACGATCATTCAAAATGAGCATCCGCAAATTCAAACCATCGTTCTTTCTTATTTAGAGCCAGATCAAGCTGCAGAAATCTTTGGTCAGTTCCCAGAAAATACTCGTCTAGACTTGATGATGCGTATTGCTAATCTCGAAGAGGTTCAGCCAGCAGCATTACAAGAATTGAATGACATTATGGAGAAACAGTTCGCAGGTCAAGGCGGTGCTCAAGCTGCGAAAATGGGTGGCTTGAAGGCTGCAGCGAACATCATGAACTACCTAGATACATCAATCGAAAGCCATCTTATGGAAACGATGCGCGAATCTGATGAAGAGATGGCGCAGCAAATTCAAGATCTTATGTTTGTATTTGAAAACCTTATTGATGTGGATGACCGTGGTATTCAAGCTCTGTTGCGTGAAGTGCAGCAAGACGTACTGATGAGAGCGCTAAAAGGAACAGACGATGCGCTTAAAGATAAGATTCTTAACAACATGTCTAAACGTGCAGCAGAATTACTTGCCGATGATCTTGAAGCCATGGGACCAATTCGTGTTAGTGAAGTTGAATTAGCACAAAAAGAAATTCTTGGCATTGCACGTCGCTTAAGTGAAAGTGGTGAATTAATGCTTGGCGGCGGTGGCGGCGACGAGTTTTTATAAGCTGAAATCAAAGGATATTGAGTAGTACGCATGACAGAAGAGAATGATTTTCAGCATTGGCAATTACCAGATGTAACCGAAGAAGCTGGCGATGACATTACCTTATTTGAGCGCCAGCCTTATTCTCAAACAGAAGTCGAAGAAGAAGAGTCTGTAGTACCGTTAACCATGGCTGAGCTTGAAGCTATGCAAGCCCAAGCCGAAGAAGAAGCGCGTGAGGCTGGACGAGAAGCAGGTTATCAAGAAGGTCTAGAAAAAGGTCGACTAGATGGGCTTGAACAAGGTCACGAAGAAGGCTTTAATCAAGGGAAACAACAAGGCGTAGAGGAAGGTTTAGTTGAAGCAAAAAGCTTACTTGAGCGTCTAGAGCAGTTAGTTAAGCATATAGAAAACCCCATTGCGACCGTTGACTCCCAAGTAGAGACGAGTTTACTGAACCTTACGACCAACTTAACAAAAGCGGTTATTGGTAGTGAAGTCAAAACACACCCAGAACACATTTTAAGTGTCATGCGTCAAGGTATTGATGCACTACCCCTCAAAAAGCAAGAAGTTACGATTCGTCTCAATCCTGCAGATGCTGAACTCGTTGAAACCGCGTACAGCGTAGCCCAATTAGATAGAAACAAGTGGGAGATTGAATCTGACCCCACTCTTGAACAAGGTGACTGTATTGTGGGTAGTTTGAAGTCTGAAGTTGATATGGGACTTACCTTGCGTACACAGGCTGTTTTAAATTATTTAACCGAGCAACAAACTCAACTTCAAAAACAGCTGCAACAGTCATTAGCAGACGAAATCGCTAAAGCAGAGAAAGCCAATTCAGTATCCGATACTGCGGAGCCAAGTGATGAGCAAACAGAATCAGAACCTACTGAATAAACTAGAACAATACAACCAGAAAGCCACGCCCTTCAGAGCTGTAGCGAGTGGGCAATTAGTTCGTGTTGTCGGCTTAACGCTTGAAGCTAGTGGTTGCCGAGCACCTGTTGGCAGTTTGTGTTCAATAGAAACCATTGAAGGTGAATTGACTGCTGAGGTAGTAGGGTTTGATGATGAACTGCTTTATTTAATGCCCGTTGAAGAAATTCGTGGCGTTTTACCAGGTGCGAGAGTTGTGCCGCTTGGTCAAAAGTCAGGTCTAAATGTCGGTCTTTCATTACTTGGGCGTGTGTTAGATGGTAATGGTCAACCTATCGATGGCCTTGGCTGTATTCGAAATGCTGAGCAGGCGAGCACTCACGCAGATGCGATTAATCCGTTAAATCGCCGTCCTATTTCTGAGCCACTCGATGTCGGTGTTCGTGCTATTAACGCAATGCTAACGGTTGGAACTGGTCAGCGTATGGGTCTTATGGCGGGCTCTGGTGTCGGTAAGAGTGTGCTATTAGGCATGATGACACGTGGTACTACCGCCGATGTTATTGTTGTTGGCCTTGTAGGTGAACGTGGCCGAGAAGTAAAAGAGTTTATTGAAGAAATTTTGGGTGAAGAGGGCAGAGCTCGTTCAGTCGTTGTGGCTGCACCAGCAGATACATCACCGTTAATGCGATTGAGGGCCTGTGAAACTTCAACTCGTATTGCAGAGTACTTCAGAGATTTAGGCTATAACGTACTATTACTGATGGATAGCTTAACCCGTTATGCCCAAGCGCAACGTGAAATTGCACTTGCGGTTGGTGAGCCTCCCGCAACTAAAGGTTATCCGCCGTCGGTATTTGCTAAATTACCAAAGTTGGTTGAACGAGCTGGTAATGGTGGCGGAACGCAAGGTTCAATTACGGCATTTTATACTGTGCTAACTGAAGGCGACGATCAGCAAGATCCTATTGCAGATGCATCAAGGGCTATTCTTGATGGCCACATTGTATTGTCTCGAACGCTGGCTGACTCAGGGCACTATCCCGCTATTGATATTGAAGCCAGTATCAGCCGTGTAGCGCCCATGGTGATCAGTGCTGAGCACCTAGAGTGCATGCGTAAAGTAAAACAAATGTATTCACATTATCAGCAGAATAAAGATTTGATCTCAATTGGAGCATACAATCAAGGTAGCGATCCAGTGCTTGATAATGCAATCAGATTACAACCAGCAATGAATTCTTTTTTGAGGCAAGGTATGCGGGATGCACTTCGTTTTGAAGATTGCGCAAAGATGCTTACTCAAATTGCCGCACAAATTAAATAGGTTGAACATTGGCCAGTAAAGATCCGCTTTTTACCGTGTTAAAACTCGCAACAGAAGCTGAAGAGCAAGCTTCATTGCAGTTTCGAAGTGCAACAATGGATGTGCAAAAAGCTCAATCCCAATTAGATGCTCTTAATCAATATCGTTTAGATTATATGTCTCAAATGAAAGATAAAGTTGGTACTAACCTTACTTCATCTCAATACCAGCAGTTTCATAAGTTCATCGCTCAAATTGATCAAGCTGTTTCGCAGCAAGTCTTGGCGGTAAAAGAAGCAGAAAAGTTAAAAGATCACCGTAAGAAGAACTGGCTCGAGAAGCAACAGAAACGTAAAGCCGTCGAATTACTCCTAGAAAAGAAAGCTTTTAAACGCCAACAAGCAGAAGCAAAGTCAGAGCAAAAAATGTTTGATGAATTTGCAGTGCAGCAATTCTTTCGTAATAAACATTTCCAGAAATAAATAAGTTACCAAATATTCACTTTTGGCATAAGCTTTGCTGTTGTATCTCTGTACAAGTGCAAATTGGATTTATTGACACTTGCAATGGAGGAAGTCGTAGTGCCACAAATACATTCAACAACTCAAATGAGTGCTGATTCATCAGCGTTGAACTCAAGTCAGCAACAACCAGAAGGCATTGATGCGCTGTTTGCGAGTATTCTTGCAATTGAAAAAACGTCTGAAAGCTCTGATGGTGAAGCGAATGTTGATGTGTCAAAACAGTTTTATGATCAATTAGAAGCCTTAGTTGAAGCGCCTCTTGAGGAAACGTTTGCCACTTCCCCTGAAGAATTGCTTCAGCAAATCGGTCATTCTGTCAGCTTTAATACTGAGCTGAACAAGAATCCAGAACAAAATTTACAAGTTGGTGGCGAACTTTTGCCGCAAACTGGACAAAATGTAGCCGCAGAAACTTTAGTTAGTGACGCAGATATTTTAGCCGCAGAATCTACAGTTCTCGATTCAGGAACGAAAATTACAGCAGAGTCTGACGTAGAGTCAATGACAGATATCGACGTGTCTCTGGTTAGCGGTACCGCTGCAGTTGGGCATTCTTCAATAAACGCTTCCAATGCTACACTAAATAACACCGAAACTTCCTTGAAAACCATTAATTCAACGTTTCAGTCGACAGCAAAGCCTAATGCTACTCCAAATACAGAGGGTGCTTTAGCTGATGATATGGCTGTTGCAGTCGGCATCGACGACATGGCTGAATCTGTCGAAGCGGAAATAGATAAAGATACTAAGAAACCAGCCATTACTCCTGAAGTATTAGTGGCAAAAAATGATACTAAGCGTATTTCAACGGAACAGAAAAACATTGAAGCTCAATCAATAAAGCTCGGACAGCCTACGCCTGAAGAAATACAGGTCGACAGTGTTCAAGATGTTTCTGACAGTATCGATGGAGTAGAAAAATCGACATCAAAGTCATCACCGCTTAATTTCGGTCAAAACAATACTCTTTTAGCCGGTAATGAGCGACTTGATGCCAAAGCGGACGTACCACGCTTGAACGTGTCACTCAAACAAGGTTCTGAGCCACAAGTACAGATGCAGGATATGATCCAGCGCTTTGCTCCAGTAATGAAGCAGCAAGTCATGGCGATGGTGAATAATGGAATGGGACAAGCTGAAATCCGCTTAGACCCGCCAGAGCTTGGGCATATGATGGTTCGAATTCAAGTACAAAACGACCAAACGCAAGTGCAATTCCAAGTTGCTAACCCAGCAGCAAGAGAATTGCTCGAACAAGCTACTCCAAGATTGAGAGATATGCTTGCAGAGCAAGGCATGAACCTAGCAGATAGCGAAGTGTCATACCACAACGGCGGAAATAATGACCGTGGAAATCAAGGTGATGACGGTGAAACCGGATCAGGTCGTAATGCTTATGCTGATTCGACAGTTGAAACAGAAGAAGTTTCATTGATTAATATCGCAGCAGATCAATCTTCAGGTATAGATTATTACGCATAAACCTTTAAGCTATGCGGAAATGGCGCCTAAGAGTAAAACGGAGAAATTATGGCTGAGGAAGAAACACTATCACTAGAAGAGCAAGCACCTAAAGGAAAAAATAAGCTTGTGATCATCATTGCAGCAGTAGTGTTACTGCTGGCAATTGCTGGTGGAGCGTTTTTCATGCTTTCTGGCGATGATAGTGCCGATATTGAAATGGCAGATGGTGCAAGCGCTCCTGCTGAACAAGTCGCGGGTGATAGTGAAAAAATGAGTGATGGGCAAGCGCAATACGTTGCACTACCAAGACCATTTTTGTTCAATCTGCCTGGTGCCAAGCGTTCTGTACTTGTGCAAATTAAAGTGCAACTGATGGTTAGAGGCTCAGATAATGAAGTTGCAGTACAAAAGCATATCCCATTGGTTGAGTCGGAATTGCTATCAACATTTAGTAGCTCTAATGTACAAAAATTAAGTACCCAAGCGGGTAAAGATGAATTACGCCAACAGGCTTTAGTTAATGTGCAAAATGTTTTGACGCCAATTATTGGCCGCAAAGGCGTAGAAAAAGTGTTGTTCGTTGGATTTGTAATGCAGTAATCGTTCTGCAAACATCACAGAAATAAGGCAGTTATTGTGAGTGATTTATTAAGCCAAGACGAAATTGATGCGTTGCTCCATGGGGTTGATGACGTAGAAGAAGATGATGCAGGTTTCGGTGATGAATCTGCACAGTCTTATGACTTTTCTTCTCAAGATCGAATTGTCCGTGGTCGTATGCCGACGCTGGAAATCGTTAACGAACGATTTGCACGTCATTTGCGTATAAGCATGTTTAATATGATGCGTCGCACAGCTGAAGTATCAATTAACGGCGTACAAATGCTCAAGTTTGGTGAGTACATTCACAGTTTATTTGTACCAACAAGCTTGAATATGGTGCGCCTCAGCCCATTAAAAGGTACTGCGCTTATCACAATGGAAGCCCGTTTGGTTTTCATTCTAGTAGATAATTTTTTTGGGGGCGATGGTCGCTTTCACGCCAAGATTGAAGGCCGTGAATTTACCCCAACTGAGCGTCGAATTATCCAGTTGTTGCTTAAAATCATTTTTGAAGATTACACAGAAGCATGGGCGCCTGTAATGGATGTTGAGTTTGATTATCTTGACTCTGAAGTTAACCCAGCGATGGCCAATATTGTCAGCCCGACAGAAGTGGTTGTGATCAGCTCATTCCATATTGAAGTGGATGGTGGAGGTGGTGACTTCCATATCGCAATGCCATATTCAATGATAGAGCCAATTCGTGAACTCTTAGATGCAGGTGTACAAAGTGATAAGCAAGATACCGATATGCGTTGGTCTCAAGCACTCCGTGATGAAATCATGGATGTTGACGTAGGCTTTAATGCAACAATTGCTGAAGAAGAGATTACTTTGCGTGACGTGATGAAGTTGCAAGAGGGGGATGTTATCCCTGTAGAACTTCCAGAGCACGTATTGATGAAAGTTGAAGATTTGCCGACGTTCCGCTGTAAGCTTGGCAAGTCCAGAGATAATCTCGCACTTAAAGTAAGTGAAAAAATTCCACGGCCTGAAACCGTGAAGTCTGAGTTGCAGTTAGTAACTTTGAGACGAAAATCGAATGAAGTTGCTGAAGTAAAGGATGAAGTATGAATACAGAAGATGATTGGGCAAGCGCCATGGCCGAACAAGCCATTGAAGAAGTCAGTGCTGCTGAATTAACGGAACTGAGTGATGAATCAGGAAGCGTTGGGGCTGATAAGGAAAACCTAGATGCCATTCTGGATATTCCTGTCACCATCTCAATGGAAGTTGGACGTAGTCACATCAGCATCAGAAACTTATTACAATTGAACCAAGGTTCGGTTGTTGAACTTGATCGTATTGCAGGTGAACCGCTTGACGTAATGGTCAACGGTACCTTGATTGCTCATGGCGAAGTCGTCGTAGTAAATGATAAGTTTGGTATTCGACTCACTGATGTTATTAGTCAGACAGAACGAATCAAAAAGCTGAAATAGTTAAGCTCATGATGCTAAGTATTCACTCCTGTTGAGGCAGGAGTCTTGCATCCTTACTCTTCACTTGAGATATCACTTGTTATCCGGCTCAACCGGGATAACAAATCATCAATCTTTTCTCGGCCAATCGACCTAATTTCTGCTAAAGTAGAGCAAGGAAGAAATTAACAATTAATAAGGGAGAACAAAGTGAGTTTTCTCATTACTGCTCTAGCTGCTACCGCTACATCTCTCACAGATAAAAGTGTGCCTGCCGTAACAGATGCTGCTCCAAGTACTTTGGGAAGTTTTACTAGCATGATTGGAGGGCTCGTTGTCGTTCTAGCTCTTATTTTTGTGCTCGCCTATGTCGTTAGACGCTTTAATCTGGCTCCATCAACCAATAATGTTTTAAAAACTGTTGCCGTTGCTCCGTTGGGGCAAAAGGAAAAAGTCGTCTTGATGGAAGTCAATGGTAAACAATATCTGCTAGGTGTGACGCCTCAGCAAGTTAATCTTATTGAAAAAATTGAAGACCCTATTGAAGTAAAAGCGGAATCTTTTGCCAGTAAATTAAGACAAGCAAAAGCAAGCAGTAAAATGGGAAGTAAAGATGCGTCTGCTTAAGTTATTAATCTATTCTTTATTGCTGATTTCGCCAGTAGCTTTTGCAGAACAAGGTATTTTACCTGCTGTAACCGTATCGACTGGGGCTGATGGTTCGACTCAGTATTCTGTGACGATGCAAATCGTGATGTTGATGACCGCACTGAGCTTTTTGCCAGCAATGGTTATCATGCTAACGTCATTTACCCGTGTCATTGTCGTATTGTCTATTTTGCGACAAGCCATTGGTTTGCAGCAAACACCATCGAATCAGGTACTGATTGGTATCAGTATGTTTTTGACGTTTTTCATCATGTCACCTGTTTTCAATAAAATCTATGATCAAGCTGTTAAGCCTTACATGGATGAGCAAATGACCATCGAGCAGGCTTATGATGTGGGTAAAAAACCGTTAATGGAGTTTATGCTGTCACAGACTCGTACTACGGACTTACAGACGTTTGTTGAAATCTCTGGTTATAAAGATATTAAGTCCCCAGAAGAAGCGCCGATGCAGGTGCTGATCCCTGCGTTTATCACAAGTGAATTAAAAACAGCGTTCCAAATTGGTTTTATGTTATTTGTGCCATTTCTGGTTTTAGATTTAGTGGTTGCGAGTATTTTAATGGCAATGGGTATGATGATGCTCTCGCCGATGATTGTATCGCTGCCATTTAAGATCATGCTATTTGTATTAGTTGATGGCTGGGGGCTTGTAATGGGTACTCTAGCCAACAGCTTTGGATTATCCTGACGGGAGTCGAAGTATGAGCCCAGAAGCACTCGTCGACATTTTTCGTGAAGCCTTATCGGTTATTGTGTTGTTGGTTTCAGTGATCATCATTCCAGGTCTAGCTGTGGGTTTGGTGGTTGCAGTGTTCCAAGCCGCAACCTCTATCAACGAACAAACGTTGAGTTTCTTACCGCGTTTGTTAATGACGTTATTTGCGTTAATGATATTAGGCCATTGGTTAATTCAGACCATGATGGAATTCTTTTTTGAAATGGTTAATCGCATTCCACAGGTTATAGGCTAGGTTCATGCACCTGTTGATGAGCACCATTGAGCAAGGAATCGCTGGCTATCTCTGGCCGCTATTTCGTATCGCCAGTATGTTGATGGTGATGGCGATTTTTGGTGCAGGAACCACACCTGCGCGTGTTCGATTGATGGCTGCCGTTACCATAACCGTTGCCGTGTCGCCGATGTTGCCCAAAATGCCTGATGTTGAACTTTTTTCTCTTCAGTCTTTTTTTATAACAGCCCAACAAGTGATGATTGGAACCGCAATGGGATTTGTTAGCCAGATGCTGCTTCAAACCTTTGTGTTAACAGGGCAAATTATCGGTATGCAAACCTCACTTGGCTTTGCGTCAATGGTTGATCCTGGTTCTGGGCAACAAGTACCTGCTGTAGGTAACTTCTTTCTCATTCTATCGACGTTTATTTTTTTATCTGTCGATGGTCATTTAATGATGATTAAAATGCTGATTGCCAGTTTTGATACGTTACCTGTGTCTGAAACGGGAATTAATATTGCCAGTTATCGGGCTGCCGCAGACTGGGGAGCTTACATGTTTGGTGCCGCACTAACGATGTCAATTTCAGCCATTTTAGCTTTATTACTCATTAACCTTTCATTCGGTGTAATGACGCGAGCAGCACCACAATTAAACATTTTCTCAATTGGTTTCCCAATCACCATGTTGAGCGGCTTATTAATACTTTGGCTAACACTTTCGCCAATCATGGCTCACTTTCATGAAGTTTGGAAAGCAGCACAGGTGTTAATGTGCAACATGCTTGAACTTCAATGTACTGTTAACCCTAACCTTATACCTGTAACAAGGTAATCAGCGAAAATGGAGCGGTAAAATGGCTGAGAGTGATGGACAAGAACGGAGTGAAGCCCCCACCAGTAGGCGCTTACAACAGGCGCGAGACAAAGGACAGGTTGCACGATCGAAAGAGTTAGGTACATCAGCCGTTTTACTTTCAGCAGCGATAGCGCTTGCCATGTTAGGCCCAAGTTTGGCGCAAAGTTTAGTGCGCTTAATGACAGAGATTTTCACCATAGAAAGGGCAGATATCTTCGATACTAGCTCGATGCTTAAAGTGTTTGGGATCGTCGGGAAGGAATTGGCACTGCCTGTCTTAGGGATTGTTGTACTCGTGGCTATTGTTGCGTTTCTCGGTAATATTGTTGTTGGTGGGATGTCTTTTTCATCTAAAGCCATTATGCCAAAGGGCAGTAAAATGAATCCGTTAAGTGGCTTTAAACGGATGTTTGGCATTCAAGCGGTGGTTGAGCTTACCAAAGGTATTGCTAAATTTTCGGTTGTTGCAATTTCAGCTTTCTTACTGCTTAAGTTCTACTTTAATGACATCTTAGGTCTGTCGTCTTCGCACTTACCAAATAATGTTTATGAGGGGCTAGATCTTCTCGTTTGGATGTTTATCTTGCTTTGTAGCGCAACATTATTGATTGTGGCCATTGATATTCCTTATCAAATTTGGAATCACAATAAACAACTGAAAATGACGAAACAAGAAGTGAAAGACGAATATAAAGATACTGAGGGCAAGCCTGAAGTTAAAGGTCGTATTCGCCAACTACAACGTGAAATTGCACAACGGCAGATGATGGCGGAAGTTCCTAATGCTGATGTTATCGTTGTTAACCCTGAACATTATGCGGTTGCAGTGAAGTACGACGCCTCTAAATCGGCGGCACCTTATGTTGTTGCAAAAGGCGTTGAACAAGTTGCATTTAAGATTCGAGAAATCGCCCGTGAACACGAGATCGCAATCGTATCTGCTCCTCCATTAGCTCGTGCTATTTATTATACAACTAAGGTCGACCAACAAATCCCTGATGGCCTATTCACTGCAATTGCTCAGGTGCTGGCTTATGTATTTCAGTTACGTCAGTATCAGAAAGGTCAAGGACGTAAACCTACCCCTGTTCCTGTAGAGCAGCCGATTCCTGATGAGCTTAAACATTAAATATTTTACATTATTGAAGACGCTAAACTAATGTACTATCAAATGTAATCCTTTAAGATATTTTCCATTCGGTTTAGGGGAGCCTCAATTGAGAATTACTAAAGTGGCGGCGCTTCAAAAGCTAGAAAAATTACCTTTTGAGTTATCTCAATTTATTTTGCCAGAATTGAATTTTAAGTACTCAGACGTTGAAAATAAACGTTGGGGCTTCTTATTGAAGCAGAATTATTTACATATCAACAAGGTTGCTCATCCTAAGCATTTAGATGGACTAAATATTTTAGATTTTTCAGTAGATACTGTTGCTAAATTTGATGAAATTAATAAGCTTTTAGTTCGACAAGAGTGGGTAGCAGCACCTGTTGATGGGTTCATTCCGCCTAAGATCTACCTAGATCTTCATTTCTATAAAGTGTTACCAGTAACAGTAAATTTGAGAAAAATGGAATTTATCGAATACTCTCCAGCACCTGATATTTTTCATGAGTGTTTTGGACATATCCCATTACTTTTCGATGGTGAATATCAAGCTATTTTGAATCGTTTTGGAGTTCTTTCAAGAAAATTGGAATCTTCTCAATATGATAAGTCGTTCCACTCTATTCTTAGGGAGTTATCCAATTTGAAAGAAAGTGAGCAGACAGCTTCAAATATCTCCGAGATTGAATCACAACTGATTGAATTACATGGAAAGCGAGAAAAAAACTGTTTATTTACAATGCTCCAAAATCTTCACTGGTACTCTCGCAGAGTACGGTGCGATGAAATGTGATGGGGAAATTAAGCTCATTGGCGCTGCTTTATTAAGTTCATGGAGCGAATCTAAAGCTATTTTAAGTCAAAATGTCGAAAAGCATCCTCTGTCGTTAAAAGCTGCCAGAACTTCATTCAATATTACTGATAAGCAGAATAAAATTTTTATTGCCGACAGTTTTCAGCATATTAATGATATTTTGGATGAGTTTGAGTGTTTGATTCAGACGAGTTAAGTGCCGAGATTTACCTCGGCATTTAGTCTCTAAATTATACGACTATGATTCTTTTAGTCTAAACTGCATCGCACTTTGCTCAAGTTTATCAGCCATCTCTAGAAGTTTATTTGCAATTGCAGCGGTACTTTCTGCATCAATAGAAGTTGTTTCGGCTGACTGGCTAATCTCGATGACATTAGCGTTAATCGACTCTGAAACATGGCTTTGTTCACTTGCTGCGGTTTCCATTTGCGCATTCAGCTCACAAATTTCATCAATTGAGTCGTTAATGTGTTTAAGCTCTTCAGCTACAGTTTGGATGGCAGCCACTTGTTGTTGGGCGAAATCTGACGCTTTATCCATGATTTGTACACAGTCTGCAGCTTCTTCCCTCAGCCCCTCAATGGTTTTACGGATATCTTGGGTAGACTCTTGAGTGCGCGATGCTAAGGTTCTGACTTCGTCTGCAACTACTGCAAAACCTCGACCTTGCTCTCCAGCTCGTGCTGCTTCTATGGCAGCATTTAATGCCAGTAAATTGGTTTGTTCTGCGATGCCCGAAATTACTGAAAGTACAGCTGCGACTTCATCACTTCGGTGATTGAGTTGCTGAATTTTTGCAGCACCTTGCTGAACTTCTTGGCTAAGTGTCTCAATAGCATTTACTGCAATTTGAGCTCTATTTTCCCCGTCCGAGGCGGCTGAACTGGTCGTTTGTGAGTGTGAAAAGGTTGTCTCAGCATTGGCTTTGACTTGCTCTGCCGAAGCTGCCATTTCTGTCATTGCCGTGGCAACTTGAGTCGTATTTGATTTTTGGGCAAGAACTTCATGCTTTGTTGTTTCTGCCATTGAGGCAATGCTTTTAGCACTCTCGTTAACTTCTCTAGCATTAGTGACAACTGTACAAAGCGTATCATTGATTCGGGTAACCATTTGATTAAAGGTTTTCGACACCGCACCAATCTCATCGTCGCGATTGACACTCAATTGTAGTGTTAAGTCAGACTGTTCAGTAACTTGTGTCATTGTGTGTCGGAGAAGTCGTAATCGGCTAATAACGAAATGGTTAAGAATAAAGCCGGTAATGACAAATGCGATTATAAACAGAGCGGCTTGAATTAGAGCGCTGGTGAATAAACTTTTCTCAAGTTGCTTATCACTTTTTGCGAGAGAGTAATCGATTCGAGTTGCGCCAAGAATGGTACCCTCGGAAACTTGATGGCAGCCCAAGCAATTAACGCCTTGGTAATTAGCTTTTGCTAAAATGGGCTCGATTCGCGTAAGTACACGGCCATCTTTTGATTGAATGATGGTATTAACTGTCTTGCCAGCTAAGGCTTGTTTATCGAAGTTGTCTTGAACCCCTTCTCCTGGGAGTCCTTTGCCGAAGGTTTTATTCAATGCAGGGCTACGGATGATGCGGATATCTTTAATCTCGTCTTCAGCGGTCATTTTTTTACGCAAAAGCTCTCGGTTACCAATGGTGCCTGTGAGCATCATGGTGTTCAGAGAATCGAAGTAGGACTTCGTTAAACTATGGGTATGGTCTTGGGCATATTCCTCTAGATGAGCCCTCTGACTTGATGAACTAAACCACAACGTAAATGCAAGTACGAAAAGAAATATTATCGCTAGAGTTGTTAACACCAGAGAACGGATGGACAGAGGCTTAGACATAATGCTCAATTCTTATTTTTGTCAGCTAATGAATCTATATCGTCAGCTATGAATAAGTCTTAACATAAAAAAGCTTATACATGCTTATATGGATAAATAAAGTTCACATTTCAAGTGAGCACAAAGAATAGTGATCTAAATCACGCCAAACGTTGATTTGGATCATATATTGAAACGTTGAGTATAAATTGTCGATACAATTGGACGTTGTTGCTTCCATGTCTCACGGTTTATTTTTGGTGTCGTTCATTTTTGTGGTAGTTCTGCTTTAATTCTTACAAGATTTGCTTGTACAAAGCAGCCGATTGCTGGCATAGGAAAGCATAAAAATCGAGCTATTTTTTCTAAATGATTACTTCTTTTCTTCGGCAATAGCGGCTGACTTTCTGGAGTGTAGCCATTAACTGAAGCAGCGCTTTCAATATCAGCTCCCCACCTTCGAGTGCGAGATAATGTTCCTATATCATCTCCTTTTATATCAAATTTATTAGTTAGGTTCGTAGATTTCCTAGTTGATTTTTCGTTTCCAAGCCAATTAAAGGATTTAAAACTTAGTTTTATATTGTTGGAACCATGACTGTTATCAACCACTGTAAAAGTAATGGTACTTATCCGATTTAAAACAGATGTTCTGTAAGGTATTACAATGACATTAGGTTTATTGTCATTATGTCCTACACCTTCAATGTTAAATTGTTGAGCTGCTGAATCTACTGCTCTTAATTGATCATCTGTTGGTTGTTCGAATTCACGACCATTCCATTTTAGGGGGGTCATAGAAATTTGTTGTATAGACATATCAATTTCTTTCTCATTGATTTATCAATTTCAACAAAGCATTAACTGAAAAAATATATACTGTTGAAATGATTATGAATGCTGAGGTTTTTTTCGAATGAGCTGGTTTTCTTAATTGAATACATGATTAAAAATTTAGCTTTTTTATACAAGTTAAAAATAATTAATATTGACTATCACTAAGCTATTTTAAATAGTTGGCCTAATAATTGCTTTATACAAGATAGATACTATATTTGCGTCAATCTTTGGGCTATCGGTAATGGATGTAAAAGCAACGCTAGGTCAAGTTAAACAGTTTAATGTCAATAACCTTAAAGGTATTGGTACACCTTTATTAGTATTGGCTGCAATGGCGATGATTATTTTGCCAATGCCAGCTCTTTTACTCGACACCTTATTTTCTTTTAATATTGCGTTAGCCTTAATTGTACTTTTGGTTGCAATTTATACTGACCGTCCATTAGATTTTGCGGCATTCCCATCCGTTTTACTTATCGCAACTTTACTCCGTTTAGCATTAAACGTAGCGTCCACCCGTGTGGTATTACTTGAAGGCCACAATGGCGGTGATGCCGCAGGTAAGGTCATCGAAGCTTTCGGCTCAGTCGTTATTGGCGGTAACTATGCCGTTGGTTTAATTGTTTTTATTATCTTAATCATCATTAACTTTGTGGTAGTTACCAAAGGTGCGGGGCGTATTGCTGAAGTTAGCGCTCGCTTTACTTTGGATGCAATGCCAGGTAAACAAATGGCGATTGATGCGGACTTAAATGCTGGGCTCATTAACCAAGAACAAGCTAAAGAACGTCGTAAAGATGTCACTCAAGAAGCTGATTTTTACGGAGCGATGGATGGTGCATCAAAATTCGTAAAAGGTGATGCCATAGCGGGCATCATGATTCTGATTATTAACATCATTGGTGGTTTTGTTATCGGTATGGTGCAGCATGGACTCGATTTATCGAGTGCGGTTGAAATCTATACTTTACTTACCATTGGTGATGGTCTCGTTGCTCAAATTCCAGGTTTGTTGCTCTCTATTGCTGCCGCATTAATGGTGACTCGACAAAATGAGTCTGGCGACATGGGCAAACTGATGATGAGTCAGATGTTTGACAATCATAAGTCATTAATGATTGCAGCTAGCTTATTGATGATCATGGGCTTGGTACCGGGTATGCCACATTTTGCCTTCATCAGCTTTGCATTACTGACTGCTGGTGCGGCTTATTTTGTATTTCGTCGTAATAAACAAAAACAACAACAGGCATTAGAACTTGCTAAAGCTCCACCTGTTGAAAAAGACAATAAAGAAGTTAAAGAGTTAAGTTGGGAAGATGTTCGTCATGTTGACACAATTGGTCTTGAAGTGGGCTATCGTTTAATTCCTCTCGTAGATAAAGCGCAAGACGGCGAATTACTGACGCGGATTAAAGGTGTTCGTAAAAAGTTGTCACAAGAACTCGGTTTCTTAGTACCAGCAGTGCACATTCGCGATAACTTAGATTTAGCACCAAATACGTATCAGATTTCATTAATGGGTGTTGTGGTTGGTGAATCTGAGATTCGACATGACAGTGAGTTGGCTATTAATCCGGGACAAGTTTATGGCAAGCTTGATGGGATAGAGACCAAAGATCCGGCATTTGGCTTAGATGCTGTGTGGATCTCGCCAGAGCAGCGTGAGCATGCACAAACATTAGGTTATACCGTTGTGGATGCCGCCACCGTAGTCGCAACTCACATCAGTCAGCTACTTACCAATAATGCTTCTAAGCTACTTGGTTATGAAGAAGTTCAACAATTACTTGATATTTTACAAAAACAGTCGCCTAAGTTAGTAGATGGTTTGATTCCTGACGTCATGTCATTAGGCATTGTTGTGAAAGTTATGCAAAACCTATTACACGAAGGTGTTTCAGTACGTGACTTGAAGACAATTGTACAAACCTTATTGGAGTACGGTACTAAGAGCCAAGATACTGAAGTATTGACCGCAGCTGTGCGAATTGCGTTGAAGAGAATGATCGTTCAGGAGATAGCTGGACCTGAATTAGAAGTACCTGTCATAACTTTGGCTCCAGAGTTGGAACAGATGTTGCATCAGTCTATGCAGGCAACAGGTGGAGACGGACCAAATATTGAGCCAGGCCTTGCAGAGCGTATGCAGAAGTCGTTAAACGATGCATCGCAGCAGCAAGAATTGGCCGGTCAACCTGCCATATTGTTGACATCGGGAATGCTGCGTTCGACATTGTCACGCTTTGTTAAGCACACCATTCCAAACTTGAGGGTGATTTCTTATCAAGAAGTTCCCGATGAGAAACAAATTAGAATTGTATCAGCTGTCGGTCAGTAGAGGATGTAGCCGTGAAGATAAAACGTTTTTTTGCCAAAGATATGAGAACAGCATTAGCACAAGTGAAGGAAACCTTGGGTTCTGATGCTGTAATCATGTCCAACAAAAAAGTAGACGGTGGTATCGAGATCGTTGCCGCAGTTGATTACGATGAGCCAAAGCCGCAAGTTAAAGTTGAGCCGAAGGCACCTAAACGCTCATTTATGGATTTGTCTGACGATAGAGTTTCAATTGGTGCTAATACAGTTCGTGCTACCAAGCCGACTGACGTTTCGCCTGTTAAGAAATCTATGAAAACGCCAAAGGCAGCACCGGCGGATTCGTTACAAGCCTTATTGGAACGTCAACACGCTAAGCTTCAACAGCAAGAACAAGAAGCCAAAGATGAACTTGATATGCCTTCATGGGCCAAAGGGCTTGAAGCTAGCCGAAACTCACAAGCTGCACCAGCTCAAAATCATCGTCAGGCCATGAAAGTAAAAACAGAAACAGCCGTTCCTGTTAGTAATGAAATGCAAGCGATGCGAGATGAATTAGCGTCTTTACGCAGTTTATTGACGCATCAAGTTTCAAGCTTGATGACAGATAAAAAGCAGCAAGTTGATCCTGTCGGCTCAATGCTGGAAACAAAATTACTGGAAGCTGAATTTACACCAGCATTAGCGAAACAACTGTCTGAGCTTACTCAACATTATAAGCCAGCCGATTTAGTAAAAGCATTACCACAGAGTTTAGCGAATTTACTCGATAATCAGGGTGATGACATTGTTAATCGAGGTGGAGTAGTAGCATTAGTTGGCCCAACAGGTGTGGGTAAAACAACAACTTTGGCTAAGATTGCAGCAAGGTTTGCAGCGAAACACGGCAGTGACCAAGTTGCGTTGATTACGATGGATCATTATCGCATCGGAGCCTATGAGCAGCTGGCAACTTATGGCAAAATAATGGGGTGTCCGGTAAAGCTTGCTCACGACGTAAGTGAATTGGAACAAATTTTATATCAATTCAGAAGTAGAAAACTGGTATTGATTGATACTGCCGGTATGGGACAGCGAGATCAGCGTTTATATCAACAACTTGATAATTTAAATGCAAATAAACGCATACCTATCCGTAATTATCTGGTATTGTCTGCGACAGCTCAAAGAAGAGTGCTGCAGGAAGCCGTAGAATACTTCAAACGAGTGCCATTAGCGGGTGCCGTTTTAACAAAATTAGATGAGTCAGTTTCATTAGCAAGTGCATTAAGTGTATTAATTAGCAACAAGCTTCCATTAAACTATGTCACTGACGGCCAAAGAGTACCAGAAGATATCCATCTTGCTGATACCTTTAAGCTTGCAGAGCAGGCGTTATCTGTCTTAGATGAATCTGAGCCAGAATTTGTTCAACCGGTGAGGGCCACCGAATTAGCCCATGCATTTGAGTAAAGCTATGACCCAAGATCAAGCAAGCGGTTTACGTATGATGAATCAACCTAACAATGAAAAAGTAAAAGTTATTGCCGTTAGTGGTGGTAAAGGGGGCGTAGGTAAAACCAGCGCTTCAATCAACACAGCAGTAGCACTTGCCGAAAAAGGCAAGAGAGTTTTGGTATTAGATGCCGATCTAGGTCTTGCTAATGTCGACGTAATGTTAGGCATTAGAGCTGAAAAAAACCTATCTCACGTATTATCAGGTGAAGCTGAACTGGACGATATTATCGTTCGAGGTCCAAAAGGTATCGGTATCATTCCAGCAACATCAGGCACTCAGGCTATGGTGGAGCTTAGTTCAGCGCAACATGTAGGTCTTATTCGCGCCTTCAGTGAAATGAAAACTCAGTTTGATGTACTGATTGTCGATACGGCAGCGGGTATATCAGATATGGTATTGAGTTTCTCTCGCGCATCACAAGACGTACTTATCGTCGTCTGTGACGAACCTACATCAATTACTGATGCTTATGCTTTGATTAAGATTTTAAGTCGTGAACACGGCGTGTTCCGTTTTAAGATTGTCGCAAATATGGTGAAGAGCCTGCGTGAAGGAATGGAACTGTTTGCTAAGTTAAGCAAAGTGACAGATCGATTTCTTGATGTCGCTCTTGAACTGGTTGCTACGATACCGTTTGATGAAAACTTACGCAAATCTGTACGTAAACAGAAACTGGTCGTAGAAGCATTTCCTAAATCACCTGCTACAATTGCCTATCATGGTCTGGCGAATAAAATTATTAGTTGGCCAATTCCACAGCAACCAGGCGGGCATTTAGAGTTCTTTATTGAACGTCTAGTTAAGCGCCCTGAGCAGGAAGAGGACAGGTCGAGTGAATAAAGCGGCAGCGTATACTAGTTTTGACGATAAAACATCGACAGTCGAACAGTATGCTCCGTTGGTTAAGAAAATCGCTCATCATTTATTGGCGAGATTACCAGCATCTGTTCAGCTTGATGATTTATTGCAAGCTGGCATGATGGGGTTGCTCGAAGCATCCTCGAAATTTGATGGTTCCAAAGGCGCAAAGTTTGAAACATTTGCCGGGATCCGTATTCGTGGCGCTATGCTTGATGAAATTCGTAAAGGTGACTGGGTACCTCGTTCGGTACATCGTAATCACCGTATGGTTTCGCGAGCAATTGAAAAGCTAGAACAAGAGTTAGGCCGTGAAGCATCTGTTCAAGAGGTTGCGGCAGAACTTAACCTATCGATAGATGAATACCACCAAATTCTGAATGATGTATCCTCAGGAAAAGTTATCGGGATGGATGACATAGGTGTATCACAAGATGTGATTTCTACTGAGAATACGCCAGAAGATGAAACCTTTGATTCACTGACAGATGAGCATTTTCAGCTTGCTTTAGTCGAAGGGATCAAACAATTACCAGAAAGAGATGCATTGGTCTTGTCGCTTTACTATGATGAGGCCTTGAATTTAAAAGAAATTGGCGCTGTTCTCGAAGTGAGTGAATCACGTGTTAGCCAAATTATGAGTCAAGCGATGATGCGACTCAAAAGTAAGCTACGAGATTGGACGCAAGAATAAATAGAGTTACCTGGAGGAAACCTTGGACAAGAATATGAAAATCTTAATCGTTGACGATTTTTCGACGATGAGACGTATCATTAAGAACTTGTTGCGTGATTTGGGGTTTAACAATACCCAAGAAGCAGACGATGGAACAACCGCATTGCCAATGTTACAAAAGGGTGATTTTGACTTTGTTGTAACAGATTGGAATATGCCTGGTATGCAAGGTATTGATCTATTAAAAGCCATTCGTGCTGATGATAAATTAAAGAATATCCCTGTTCTGATGGTTACAGCAGAAGCTAAGCGTGAACAAATTATTGCTGCTGCGCAAGCAGGTGTTAATGGTTATGTAGTAAAACCTTTCACAGCTGCAACGCTTAAAGAGAAGCTAGATAAAATCTTCGAACGACTAGGCTAATCAAGGATGAGCTATGCAGGCAGAAATCACAGGGCTTATTAGCCTTGGGCAGGCTCAAGAGCTTGTTGAGTTGCTCTCTGCTGGTGAGCAACAAAAAGCTGATGAGCTGCTTAAAGAGTTGGCTTCTCCTCTTCAAAAAGATCTTTATGATGAAATTGGCAAGTTAACACGTCAACTCCATAGTGCTCTGATTGAATTCCAAGTTGATAATCGTCTTAAAGAGTTAACCAATACCGATATCCCAGATGCTAAGGAGCGTTTGAATTACGTTATTGATATGACTGAGCAAGCCGCTAACAAGACGATGGATGCTGTCGAAGAGTCTCTTCCTCTTGCTAATGCGTTAATTACGAATATCAATAATGTTCAACCTCAATGGGATAGGTTGATGCGTCGAGATTTGGACTTACAAAACTTTAAAAAGTTATGTTTTGATATCCAAGATATGATGCAACGAAGTGGTCATGATTCAGCACGTTTGAGAGATCTGTTAAATCAAATTCTGATGGCGCAAGACTTTCAAGATTTAACGGGGCAGATGATCAGAAGGGTCATTACTCTAGTGCATGAAGTCGAGAGTAACTTAATTTCAATGTTAACCATTTTCGGTGAACAATCGAATGAAAACGAAAGTCCTTCCACAATAAATAAAATTGAGGCTGAAGGTCCGATTGTTAATGCCGATACAAGGGAAGATGTTGTCACTGGACAAGATGAAGTCGATGACTTGCTATCAAGTCTAGGATTCTAACAAGGAGTCAATTGCATGTCGTTTTCAGTTGATGAAGAAATTCTCCAAGATTTTTTGATCGAAGCTGGTGAAATTCTAGAGCTATTACAAGAACAATTAGTCGATTTGGAAAACAACCCTGACGATACAGATCTGCTTAATGCTATTTTCCGTGGATTTCATACCGTTAAAGGTGGTGCTGGCTTTTTAAGCTTAACGCCAATGGTTGACGTTTGTCACGAAGCTGAGAATACCTTCGATTTACTTCGCACGGGTCAACGTAATGTAACAGCAGAATTAATGGATGTTATTCTACAGGCTGTAGATGCAATTAATTCAATGTTCGGGCAAACCCAAGCAGGTGAAGTACAAGATCCAGCTTCTGATGAGCTTCTTGCTGTTCTTAAAATATTAAGTTCAGGTGAGCCACTGCCATCCGAAATTGGCAATGAACAGGCTGTTGTAGAAGAAGAGCCAGAACCGGAACCTGAAACTTCTCAAGAACATTCCGAATCAGTCACAGATGAAAGTAGTGATTCAATTGATGATATCACCGAATCTGAATTCGATGCTTTATTAGATGCGCTTCATGGTTCAGGTAATGCTCCTGGTCCAGCTGGAAGCTCTGCGGTTGAATCAGTTCCTCCAGCTTCAGCTGAGTCGATAGCATCGGGTGACATTACTGATGATGAATTTGAAGCATTGCTTGATGACTTACATGGCAAAGGTGGCTTTAAAGCAGAAGTGTCGGAGCCCGTTAATGCTGAATCAGAAAGTGCGCCTAAAGTTGTTGAAGCAAAATCTGACGATGAAATTACTGATGATGAGTTTGAAGCATTACTAGATGAATTGCATGGCAAGAGCACTAGCCCAAGTTCAAGTAATCATCAACAGTCCGAAGCAACCGCTCCTGAAATAAAAACTCAACCCGTTAAAACTGACAAGGCTCCAGCAGCGGCTAAGAAGGCAGAGGCTAAAAAGTCTGCTCCGAAAAAAGTGGCTCAAACGAAAAAAGAAGCCCCTAAAAAGGATGCTCCAGCAAGAGCCACTGGTGGTGCTCAGGCCGAAACAACGGTTCGTGTTGATACTGCACGCTTAGATCAGATCATGAATATGGTGGGTGAACTGGTATTAGTTCGTAACCGCCTAGTCAGTCTTGGTGTCAATCGAGATGACGAAGAAATGTCTAAAGCGTTGGCTAATTTAGACTTAGTTACTGCAGATCTTCAAGGTGCGGTAATGAAAACACGAATGCAGCCAATTAAGAAAGTCTTTGGCCGTTTCCCTCGTGTTGTTCGAGATCTTGCTCGAACGCTCAATAAAGACATTAATCTTGTAATGGTTGGTGAAGATACCGACCTGGATAAAAACTTAGTTGAAGCTCTTGCTGATCCGCTTGTCCATTTAGTTCGAAACTCCGTGGACCACGGCATCGAAATGCCTGATGAGCGAGAAGTGAATAACAAATCAAGAACAGGTACGATTACACTATCTGCGAGCCAAGAAGGTGACCACATTCTTCTAAAAATTGAAGATGATGGTGCTGGTATGGATGCTGAGAAGCTTAAGCAGATAGCCATCAGTCGTGGTGTACTTGATGAAGATTCAGCTGCGCGCATGTCAGACAATGAAGCCTATAACCTGATCTTTGCTCCTGGGTTTTCTACTAAAGTAGAAATATCTGATATTTCAGGTCGTGGTGTGGGGATGGACGTGGTTAAGACACGTATCACCCAGCTTAACGGTACGGTTCATATCGACTCTCAACGCGGTGTAGGAACTGTATTAGAAATTAAAGTACCATTAACGTTGGCAATTATGCCGACATTAATGGTGGAAGTAGCTGAGCAGACTTTTGCATTGCCACTTTCGAGTGTTAATGAAATCTTCCATTTAGATTTAACCAAAACCAATGTCGTTGATGGTCAATTAACGGTTATTGTGCGTGAAAAAGCAGTACCATTGTTCTATCTTGAGCATTGGTTACACCGAGAGACAGATTTCCGACATGGTGATAAGCAACATGGTCATGTTGTGATTGTCCAACTTGGTACAATTCAAATTGGCTTTGTTGTTGACGCACTGATTGGACAAGAAGAAGTTGTAATTAAACCATTAGGTACGCTATTACATGGCACTCCTGGGATGGCTGGTGCTACAATAACTTCAGATGGTGGAATTGCGTTAATTTTAGATGTGCCTGGTTTACTCAAGCATTACGCAAATCGAAAATAAAAGATACACAAAATAGAAAAATGATAAGCGCCTGAAAAATCAGGTGCTTTTGTATCTAAAAGGATTTAAATGACTATTAAAGTTTTAGTCGTCGATGATTCAAGTTTTTTTCGACGTCGAGTCAGTGAAATACTCTCCCAAGATCCAAGACTGGAAGTCGTTGGAGCTGCCACTAATGGTTTGGATGCAACAAAAAAGGTTGCAGAGCTTAAACCGAACGTGATCACCATGGATATCGAAATGCCGATCATGGACGGTATCACTGCAGTTAGAGAAATTATGGCGGAAAACCCTACGCCGATTCTGATGTTTTCTTCACTTACTCACGATGGTGCACAAGCAACGCTTGATGCATTAGATGCGGGTGCATTGGACTTTTTACCAAAGAAATTTGAAGATATTGCGACCAATCGTGATGAAGCGATACGTCTATTACAGCAAAAAGTAAAAGAGTTAGGGCAGCGTCGTTTATTCAGACGAATGCCACGAACGCCAATAACAAAAAAAGCTGAAATAAAACCGACAACCCGACCGTTAAGTCAGCGCTTTTCAACTGTTGGTGCTAAAACGGATGTAGAAGATACTCCTGCACCAAAAGTGGTTATAAAAGCCAGCGGCAAACGTTATAAATTGTTGGTCATTGGTACTTCAACGGGTGGTCCGGTTGCTTTGCAACGAATTCTAACTCAAATTCCTGCGAATTATCCGCATCCAATTTTACTTGTTCAACATATGCCAGCAGCGTTCACACCTGCTTTTGCTGGTCGATTAAACAGCTTGTGCAAAATCGAAGTCAAAGAAGCTGAAAATGGCGATCTATTAAAACCGGGTTGCGCTTATTTAGCACCTGGTGGCATGCAGATGATGGTGGACAGAAGTGGTTCTCATGGGCGTTTAAAAGTCTTAGCAGGTAAAGAAGAGATGAACTACAAACCTAGCGTAGACATCACCTTTGCTTCAGCAGCCAAATCATTTGCAGGTGATGTACTTTCAGTTGTGCTTACTGGGATGGGAGCTGACGGAAGAGAAGGCGCAAGGCTACTTAAATCTGCAGGTTCTACTATTTGGGCTCAAGATGAAGCCAGCTGTGTCGTTTATGGTATGCCGCAAGCGGTAACTAATGCGGGCTTATCAAGCAAATCTATTCCGCTTGATAGCATGGCTGATGCTATTTTAAAAGAGTCAGCCAGTGGCTAGCAGGAGTTCAGGCGGGATTTATCTTAAGCTGGCGTTATTTTTATTAACGACAGCTTTTTTATCTGTTTCTGCGCTATATTTTGATCTAAGAAATAAAAATTCGAATTTAAAAAATGAGGTTAAATCACTGAGGGAATCACAAATTTTGTTGATGGTACCTGATAATCAAGCTGATGCACTGAGTGAGTGGCTAAAATCTCATCCTGAATCGATAGATTCTCTGCTAAAGCACAAAAAAAGTAATGATATGAACAACCAGGATGTTGTTAAACCGAAGCCAACATCTTCTGAAAAGAAGATAGAGCAAACTAAAGTTCAAGCTTCGGTAACTGACTTTGGTAGTAAAGATATCAAAACCTACAAGTTACCTCATGGTGGGATTAGGGTAACAACGAGACAAGAATAACTGCGGGAATCCCTAAGTGAAAGTTTGGACTATAGCTAATCAAAAAGGCGGTGTAGGTAAGACAACGACCGTCGTGACCCTTGCAGGTGTATTAGTAAAGCAGGGTAAACGAGTATTGGTTATTGATACCGATCCCCATGCTTCACTGGGATATTACTTAGGTGTAGATCCTGAAGAAGTCCCAGGCTCTCTTTACGATTTATTTGAAGCTCACGATCAACTCACAGTTGATAAAATCACCTGCCAAATTGTGCCCACCTCAGTCGAACATTTAGATTTACTTCCTGCAACGATGGCTTTGGCTACAGTGGATAGAAAATTAGGTCATGTTGATGGCATGGGGCTGGTACTAAAGCGAATTTTAGCCTTAATTGAAAATAATTACGATTATGTGCTTGTGGATTGTCCACCTGTACTTGGCGTGTTAATGGTGAATGCTTTAGCGTGTTGTGAGCATATTATTATTCCCGTTCAAACGGAGTTTTTAGCATTAAAAGGCTTAAATCGAATGGTGAAAACCATGGTGTTGATGGGGCGTTCTCAAAATACTCGCTATCAATATACTATCGTGCCAACGATGTTCGATAAAAGAACAAAAGCTTCTCCGCAAGCACTAAGGGAGTTACAAGAAAACTATAAAAACACACTTTGGCCGAATGTCATTCCCGTCGATACCAAGTTTCGTGACGCAAGTTTGGCACATTTGCCAGCTTCGCATTACGCATCTAAAAGTCGAGGTGTTAAGGCATACAGTAACTTATTAACTTATCTAGATTCAAAGAGTGTGGGTAATGGTTAATAAAGTTGATGATACCGTTGTTGATTTCTTTTCTGTTCTTTTAAAAGATTCTAATTCAAGTCAGAAGCTTGATTTTGCTGAGCCTGAAGAAAAAGAAATCAAACAACAAAAGGATCAAGAGTTACAAGCGTTACTATCCACGATTCCAACTGTGACGACAACAGTAATAAATGAATTTACTGATAAAACAGAAGTCTCACTTGCAACAGAAGAAGTAATCGTTGAAAAAGTTGAAATAAAACCTGAAACAAAGCCACTTCTTGCCGATATATTAGATGAAGAATTTCAGGTCTTATACTTTTCTGTCGCAGGTTTAGTACTGGCGGTTCCTTTGGTGAACCTTGGTGGGATTATTAACTCTGCCAATTATACCAATATACCGGGAAGACCTACTTGGTTTCGTGGTGTGCAAACCAATCGTGAGCAAAATGTAAACGTGGTTGATACCGCTGCTTGGGTCATGCCTGAAAAATATACTGATGAACTTAAAGCCAGCATAAGTTACCAGTATGTTGTATTATTAGAGGGCAGTGATTGGGGACTAGCGTGTGAATCACTCATAAGCGCTGACACCATTGATAAGTCAAAAGTGAACTGGCGCCAAAAAACAGGAAAAAGACCATGGCTTGCTGGCGTCGTCAAAGATAGAATGTGCGGAATTTTAAATGTTGATGCTTTGATCCAAATGTTAGGTAAGGGTCTAAATTGTCAAGATTCGATTAATTGAGGTAACTATGACAGATTCAAAAAATTTAGCTGTATCTGCCAGCAAGGATGATTCAGTGCTGCAATGGGTGACATTTAGGCTTGATAATGAAACCTATGGCATCAATGTAATGCAAGTCCAAGAAGTTTTACGCTATAGCGAAATTGCGCCTGTACCTGGTGCACCTCACTATGTGTTGGGTATTATTAACCTACGTGGTAATGTCGTTACCGTTATTGATACACGTGCACGCTTTGGTTTACCGAGCTCTGAAGTTGATGATGCGACGCGTATTGTGATTATTGAAGCCGAGAAGCAAGTTATTGGTATTCTTGTCGATAGCGTAGCTGAAGTGGTATATCTTAAGGGGTCTGAAATTGATAATGCGCCTAACGTAGGAACTGAAGAAAGTGCTAAGTTTATTCAGGGCGTAAGTAACCGCGGTGAAGAGCTATTAATTTTGGTTGATCTTGATAAACTTCTATCAGATGAAGAGTGGAATGAAATCGCTCAACTATAATTCAGTTTGTGACGTACTTTTATTAGGGAGCTGGCGTAAATAATGGGAAATGAGTTATTAATTGCAGCCTTGTTTTATGCCACTGCTTGTCTTGGTCTCGTTTTATATTTACAAAAACAAATAGGCAAGCAACGTTCTAAAGTTGATGCGTTAACCACACTGGTTAAAGATACTGAGAAACAAAGAGATATCTTTAAGAAAGAGCTTCAAGAGCTCCGTAATGGAACGATTGGGGTTGGGCGTCGAGTTATTGAACTCGAAAAAAAGTTAAAACAATATGAAGCTCGACTGGATGAAGCTGAGCAAGAAGAACCGCAATCAAGAATGTATACTCGAGCAATGAAAATGGTTTCACTTGGTGCTGATATCAAGGAAATTGTTGCAGAATGTGAGTTACCACGTGCGGAAGCAGAGCTATTGATTCGATTGCATGGTTCGAAACAAGAAGCGTAAGCGTTTCTCTATGTAATGCCCACTAATATTGGGTATTACATATCTCTAGGATCTTTTCCTTCAAGCATATAAACAAACGATAAAATTTCAGCGATCAAGCGGTAAAGTTCTTCAGGAATTTCTTCGCCTAAATCTAGCGTTTGCAAAAAATCACTCAAATGCTTGTCTTGATGTATATGTACCCCAGCCTGTTCTGCCAATGCAATAATATCAGCAGCGATGACACCTTTACCTTTAGCTGATACGAAGGGCGCACCCTTTCCATTATACGTAAGTGCTGTAGCTTGTTTTTGCTCTTTGGTCATGTTGAAACCTTAATGAATGCGTTTACATCTTCTAATAAGCTTATTGGTATCGGTTGTTGAATAATGTTTATTGAATTCACGGTAAAACCTATCGGTTCGATTTTTGATGTGAGATGATTTTTTAATCTGTTAATTTTGTCGATAACCGCAGAGTGATTGGAAGATAACTCTATGCTGAGTTCTTGTAAGTTGCTACTTTTAACCGTAACCAGTAATGAGCCTAAGCTGATGTTGAACTTAAGTGTGAGTTTCCAAGCATGCATTTCATCATCATTGTTATTATTTCTTTCCTGCTGATAATGGCCCTCAAAGTATTCAAGTTGATTCTGTTGCCAATAAGGCAAACCAAAGAACCAAGATGTTTTATCATCAGAGAAGTTAGATGCTGATTGATACTGTATGATTTTATTTTTGATTTTGTCAAAAATGTGTAAATCATCAACATCAAATATCTTTTCTAAATCAGATAACTGTTGGCAATATAAACTCTGCTTTAATGTCTGAATTGATTGACTACTCGCCATGGAATTGTCACTTTTAAGCAGCAATAGTTGCCAGATAAACTTTATGGAATGAGCGAAAGATAAAGTCGTGCTGTTACTTGTATCAGTAGGTTTAAATACTGATATGTCAGATAACTCCGATTGAAGGTTGCGCCAAGAGCGTAGGTTTGCCAAATGCGGAGTATTTAGTGTATTCGCTAGTGCAGCTGTATCGTGGACATTTTGTTGAGTTAATCGACTTTGAGAACGACTTGCACCCAAATGTTTAATGCGTTTCATTAGCCGATTATTGGAAAGTGATAACTCTAAATTGTGGCTATGACGTTGAGTCACTCTGTTAAATAAAGAATTAAGTAGAGAAAAATAAGAGTGATTAAGGTTTCCTTGTGCTTGGTTAAGCGAAACAGGCAAGCTTGATGCTTCTATCAAGGGTAACGAGGCAACTAAATGCATTGTTGTTAGCTTAACTTGCTTGCTGGATGACTCAAATTCGACCATTACGGTTTTATCATTGAATGCTTTCTCTTTGATCTGAAACTTTTTACCGCAAAAATACAAGTAGCAGCCTTTCACATTACCGAACCCAAGAAAATGCAAAGCAGAATGCTCAGGTAATTGAGGCAATGCCATTAAAAGTCGCTGGAACTGCGGTGTCAGAGACAGATTTTGAAAAGAACCAGGGGAAAACACCAAGAGATCACGAGCTTGGGTGTTTGCTTGAGATGTTGCAAATGTGATCGATGATGAAACCTTTGGCAGTAATAACGGGTCAATAAAGTAGTGTGCTCCATTCAATGTCAGAGGCTGACGACCTGTTAACTGAGGAGTGCTGAGTTTTTGTAAAGAAAGTTGCGAGAGAGAGTGACTCTTCTTCGGCACAGAATTGAACTCAGACGGCGAGACACCATTAAAATTTGTCATAATTACTCTATTGGTATTACTTTGTATATATATCGACTCATTGAATTAGAAATAAAGTGATTTTATCAAATGTTAAAATTACTTATAATTTATTCAGCTAATAATATTGGAAACCAAGAAATTCATGAAACTTAATCTTGCATTGGTAGTTGCTATCACATCGATATCATTTACAGGTCTCGCTCACTCTGCAGAGAAAAACAAAGAAGATACTCATGCAGAGCCACAAAAAGAAAAGGCTGAAGCTGAAGTAAAGTATATGGATGACAGAGATCCTTTTGAAGGCTTTAACAGAGCTATGTGGAATCTCAACTACAACTACCTAGACAAGTATGTTTTGAGGCCTGTTGCACATGGCTACAATGATTATGTGCCGAACTTCATGCAAGATGGTGTCGATAATTTTGTGCACAATTTAGATGAGCCTTCCTCTTTAGTGAATAACACTTTACAAGGTAAATGGAAATGGGCATTGAATGCCGGGGGCCGTTTTACGATTAACTCTACATTTGGCATATTAGGTTTAGTAGATGTTGCAGATAAAATGGGGTTACCAAGAAAGCAGGATGAGTTTGCTGAAGTTTTAGGGTATTACGGTGTTCCGAATGGACCGTATTTTATGTTGCCAGCATATGGCCCGACAGTGACTCGAGAATTAGCAAGTAATTGGGTTGATGACCTTTATTTTCCACTTTCGGATTTAAACTTCTGGCAGAAAGTGGCCAAAGTAGGCTTAGATGGTATAAACACACGCGTTAAGGCGATACCTCAAGAAAAACTCCTCGATAATGCATTAGATCCATACACATTTGTAAAAGATGCTTATCTGCAAAATCTTGATTTTAAACTTCATGATGGAAAGGTTACCCAAAAACAGGGTGATGATGAGCTCATTAATGATTATCTTGATGAATTAAATTAGCGAAACATCAATACTGGTGTTATAAGTTAAATACTGTATACAAATTGTGGAGCTTCTAAGGGATGAAAAGAAGTTCTACAAAGCATAATGACATCAAAAAAAAGAAGTTTAGGGAATGCTTGTTTACGGATAAACATTCACCAATTGAATTAAGGTGAGAAAATGGCGCTAAATGATGTTTCTATCTTGTTTATTGAACAAGAGTCAAAGTTTCGTTCTAATACTTTTGAATTTCTTTCTCGGCAAGGGGCTAACGTCTCTGTCGCCGAGGACGATAATAAAGCGCTATCTTACTTCAAAAAGCATCGATTTGATCTCATATTAATCGATCTTTCTTCCCCTGAGCTGAATGGTTTAGAGCTTCTCAAATCACTCACAGATATTAATGCATCAATTCCCTCTATTGTGTTGTCAGGGAATAATGTCATGACAGATGTAGTTGAAGCACTAAGAATCGGAGCCAGCGATTATCTAATTAAACCGATTGATGATTTATACGTTGTTGAACACGCCATACAGCAATGTCTATCTGATAAGTCTGATGATATACCTTCTGAAATCGTTGATGAATTGGCTTATGAAGAGTTTCAAAGTAATTTAGAGTACGTTGAAGAGAGTGTCGAAGCGGTCAATTGTATTCAACAACAGTTATTTCCAGCTGCTGAAATTAATTATCCTGCCGCAGATGTCTGCTATAGCTTATTTAAAAAAGAAGATGTCAGTAGTTATTTGATTGACTCCACATTAGTAGGCGAACAGCACTTACTCATGTACATGGCTCACTTCCAACCGGAAGATGACAGAGCAGGCTTTGCAAGTGTGTTATTACGGAGCTTAGTAAATCAAAAGCTCAAAGCATTTAGAATGGGAAAGAGTCAATCAGTGATTGAGCCCTTCAATATGCTGAGTTACTTAAATGATCGCATTGCAAAGTCTGGCTTAGATATCTTTATTGATATGATTTACGTTACAGTGGATTTAAGAAGTTACCGAACCGCAATTGCACAAGCTGGGCAAGGATTAAGGTGCTACCTCAGAAATACTGAAGGTTTAATGCCATTAGCGTTATCAGATACCTTACAGTTAGGTATGAATAACTGGGGAAAAACAAGTACTCAGTATCGGACGTTAAATCGTGGTGAACACTTGTGCATTTCAACGAGTAATCCTGAACATAAACCTTTATTGTTAAACAACCAATTTGTTGGTCTTGTACAAAATAATGACGTGCCATCGGGTGGATATATTGAGTTAAGACTTTAGGTACGTTCAGTTACTGTCTTTCATAGTTTCTAATAATTTAAGATGTCATTAGTAATATATTTTAAGAAATAAAAAACGCCTCATTTGAGGCGTTTTTTATTTCAGCTGCATTAAATCAGATATTAATGCTTAATAGCTTCATGTTCAGCTGTTACTGCAATTTCTTCTTCAATCGCTTCAGTTGTTGTGTGTGCATGGTCTGCATCTTCAGCACCGTGCATCCAATCAACAAGCTTGTCAGCCATAAAGTAAAGGATAACGCCTGAAACAACAGATACGATAGCAATACCAGAGAAGATACCCATCGCATTAGCAAGTTGTTCTTCAACCGTACCATCATGGCCGATGAATGAACCAACAACACCACCAATTTTGTTTGCAGCAGCAATAAATAGGAACCAAGCACCCATCATCAGAGACATAATTCTGAGAGGAGCAAGTTTAGTTACCATTGATAAGCCAATTGGAGACAGACACAATTCACCAATTGTGTGGAAGAAGTATGCACCCACTAACCACCACATGCTTGACTTACCGCCAGCGTCACCACCTAATTCAAGAACAGCACCGATCATGAATAAGAAACCAACGGCTAGGAAGAACAAGGCTAAAGCAAACTTAACTGGAGAGTTTGGCTCTTTACTACCAAGCTTTATCCAAATAGAAGCGATTACTGGTGCAAAAATAACAATGAAAAGTGCATTAAGAGACTGGAACCAAGTTGTAGGTACTTCAAAACTACCTAGCATTCTGTCAGTAAAGTCGTTGGTGAATAAATTCATCAAACCGCCAGCTTGTTCAAAACCAGCCCAGAAGATAATGGTGAATAAACCCATAACCATAATCACTTTGATACGGTCACGTTCTATTTTAGTTAGAGGCTCTTTACGCGTATTACCATTGCTAGCATTACGTTCTTTCTCAAGTTTTGCGGCTGGAACATTACCAATATCACCCAATAGTTTTTGTGCAAAAACCATCTGTATGATCAAAGATAAAATCATACCAATACCAGCAGTTAAGAAGCCAACTTGATAGTTACCATCGTAGTAAGCCACGATCGAACCAACTACGATAGCACCTAAGAATGCACCTAAGTTGATACCCATATAGAAGATGGTGAATGCACCATCACGACGATGATCGCCTTCTTCGTATAAGTCACCAACCATGGTTGAAATGTTTGGTTTAAATAAACCGTTACCTATGATCAGTGTAAACAAACCAAGGTAGAACATTTCAGTTTCAAGGCCAGGAACCATTGAGTGAGGGAAGGCAAGCGTAAATTGACCCAAGGCCATCAGTGCACCACCAATCATGATGGTTTTACGTTGTCCAAGAAGGTTATCTGCAATCCAACCACCTAAAAGTGGTGTTAAATAGACTAAACCTGTAAAAGTACCGTATAAAGAGATTGCATCTGCTTGGTTCCAACCAAGACCATTACCACCTTCAGATTGAACTTTATCCACTAGATAAAGTACAAGAATGGCTCTCATCGCATAGTAACTGAAACGCTCCCACATTTCAGTTGTGAACAACAGGAATAATCCTTTTGGATGTCCCAGCATTGTTCCCTGAGGTTTTGCTGCACTCATTTAAATTCCACCTTAAGCTCGTGATTGTTTGTATGCGAAAAAAGTAGACTACCGCATACTAATTTTTATTAACTGCTTTTATGTCACCTTTTCGATATTTGCCAGTTGCTCCAGCATTACCGTAAATTGTTAAACAATTAGTCAGTGAGTTTGTAATTTTGTTGAAATCACATTGTATATACCTTTTCTGTTGAACTAAAGTCAATTTTGTAACCGTAGGTGGTGAAAAAGTGAACGAGGTGAGTGGTGTCACAAACACAATGACAAAGTTGTATCAGAAGTTGAATTTAATTTTAATAAAGGAAGAAGCAGCTATAACAGTATGACTTTTATGTTATTTAGTATTTAGTATGAAACAAAGAAAGTTAGAAGGTAGTATATATATTGGGCATTCGTTATTGATAAATTAATATTAGCTTTTTAGCGTTCCAGATTTTTGATATTATCCCTTCTCGATAAAGGATGTCTACGCTATTAGTTTAATAGGATAAGCAATGAAAGCTTGGTATTTGTTATATTGTAAGCCTCGAAATGAAATTCGAGCTAAACAAAACCTAGAATTGCAAGGTGTCGAAACCTATCTTCCTTTAATTACTGAAAGTAAGAAACAGCGAACAGGGAAGATTCAGAACACGCAAGTTCCTCTATTTCCCAACTATCTTTTTATCAACTTTGATCCACAACAATTTCCTGTGAGTCGTGTTCATTCCACTCGTGGTGTGAATCAAATTGTCGGTGTAAAAGAAGATATGTTGCCGCTCGATCCAGAATTAATTACTCGTATCAAAATCAAATTGGCTGAGCTCTCGAATTCTGAACCAGAAACGTCAGACGAGATACAAAAAGGCGACAAAGTTCGCTTTTCAGAAGGACCATTTGCAGAAGTTGAAGGGATTTTTGATGAAGCATCAGGAGAGAAAAGATGCTTTGTCTTATTGAATATTTTAGGGAAAATGAAACGGGTAAATGTTGCAAGTGAAATGGTAGAAAAAATTACTGTTTAAATTGTGACACTATCCTTTGCAAACACCTCCAGAATGATCTTTAATAGGCGCCAATTTATTAAAATTAAGTTTTAATAATGTAAAATTTCAGTGGAAGAAAAATCCCAGATTTAACTGAATATAAAATGATGAAGGGCAAGTTGGAAGCCGAAATCCATGGGCGGTAGCGTGCCTGAAAGGCAATAGAGTGAACAGTTTCACTCTATTAGCTAACGCCGAAGGGCCTCAGGCCCGCCACGCGGATCGGTAGTGTGCGACATGCAAAGCATGTCATTGGAAGTTTTATCCATAGCACCTGAAAGGCAATAGAGTGAACAGTTTCACTCTATTAGCTAACGCCGAAGGGCCTCTGGCCCGCCATGCGGTTCGGTAGTGTGTGACATGCAAAGCATGTCATTTGAAAGCTTTATCCATAGCACCTGAAAGGCAATAGAGTGAACAGTTTCACTCTATTAGCTAACGCCGAAGGGCCTCTGGCTCGCCACATGAGGTATGTCTCTTTTTTATATCATTGCTGAGAAAGCAAGTATTTAATGGCTTTTTTTGAAAATACAAAGTTACTAAAATCCTGCTTTCGTAGGAGTGACATCAGCAGATTCATTAAATACTTCTAACAGAACAACACCATACTAATACGGAGATAACACGTGTTTCCAAAAGCAAAATCACTCATTGCCGCCGGACTTACCGTTGTAGCCTTGGGGGGAACTCAAGCTATGGCGGTCACACCATCGCCACAAATGATCGAGCAATTCAAGCAACTGCCAAAATCAGAACAAGTAAAGCTCGCTAAGCAGTATGGAATTGATGTTTCTGTATTAACAGGTAACAACAATGCTAATCAAGAAGTAGACACAACTTCAAAATTAGTTAACCCTAGAAGTGAATTGTTTACGGGTGAATGTGTCGAGTACGACGATTATCTTGCTGAAAAAGATAGATACGATGAAGCGCTCCTTAAAAAAAGTGAAACAGACAAAAAAGTCAGTTTAGAATTTTGTAAAGATAAGCAAATAACTAAAAAGCTTATACTAAATGACGATGGCGAGTTAGTAATAGAAGAGCAAGACTCAGAAGAACAACCTAAACCAGAATTGAAAGTATTCGGGTTAGATATGTTTGCAGGCGAGCCGACCACTTTTGCACCCGTCTCTGATGTTCCTGTCCCAGCTGATTATATGGTGGGGCCGGGTGACACCATCAATGTTCAGTTATATGGTAAAGAAAACAATGACTACCAATTAGTTGTTCAGCGAAATGGCAGTGTTCAATTTCCTGATCTTGGTCCCATTTCATTGGTCGGCCTCAGTTTCATTGAAGCTAAGCAATTATTAAAATCAAAAATTAGTAACAGCATGATTGGTGTTGACTCGAACATCAGCATGGGAGAATTACGCTCAATTCGAATTTTCATCGCAGGTGAAGCTTATAAACCAGGTACTTATACCGTATCGAGCCTAGCTACTATCACTCAAGCATTGTATGTTTCAGGCGGTCTGAGTGACATAGGTTCATTAAGAAATATTCAATTAAAGCGCAGTGGAAAACTTGTCGGTCAACTTGACCTTTACGATTTGTTGCTTAACGGTGATACGTCTAACGACTTACGTTTGCAGTCAGGTGATGTTGTGTTTATTCCTGCTGCAAAAGCTTACGCAACGGTTGATGGTGAAGTCCGCCGTCCGGCCATCTATGAGCTTAAGGGAAAAGAAACACTAGCTGATGTTATTAAAATGGCGAGTGGTCTTAAAGCTTCTGGTTACCCTAAAGCTATTTCTGTTGAACGCTTCAATGACAACCACCTAAAAACCGTTCTGTCATTAAACTTGAATTCAAAAGCCGGTAAGTATGAGGCAGTAAGAGACGGTGATATTGTTTATGTCAATTCTTCATCTGAGCGTATCGATAATTCGATTGATGTTGTTGGGGCTGTAATTCGCCCTGGGCAATATCAGTGGAAGGATGGAATTAAAGTTTCTAGCCTCTTTTCTTCAATTTGGGGGGCACTTGATGCAACTGCAGATTTAGATTACGCACTCGTTCTTCGCCAAGTTAATGCTCATGGTGATATTAAAGTTAAACAATTTTCTATTGGTAAGGCTATTAATCAACCAGATTCAAAAGATGACCTGGCCTTAAAGCCTCGCGATCAAATAATCATTTTCAAATACGCTGAACGTGAAGAGCAGCTGGCATCGCTCATTGAAAAACTAAGAAAACAAACTCGACTAGGAGAAGCGTCACAACTGGTGGAAGTTAATGGTAATGTGCGCTTTCCTGGTGTATATCCATTAACGGATAAAAATAAAGTTGTAGATTTGCTTGCTGCTGCAGGTGGCTTAGATGAAGGCAGTTACACCCTTTCAGCAGAGCTCACTCGACAAGTTGTGAACCCTGAAGTGGGTGTATCAATTATTCACAAAGCCATCAACATCAGTAAAGCACTTGAAAAAGATGTAAGTCAAAACGTGAAGCTTCAATCACGTGACATATTAACCATTCGTACATTACCCGATTGGCAAGAAACACGTTGGGTCACGGTAAAAGGTGAAGTTCGTTTCCCTGGTACTTACAGCATTCAGCGTGGCGAAACCATGCAAGATTTGCTAGAAAGAGCAGGTGGATTAACTCATGATGCCTTTCCATATGGTGCTATTTTCTTACGTGACTCAGTTAAAGGTAAAGAGAAAGAACAAGTTAGAAAGTTAGCTGATGAGCTTCGCCGTGAAATAGCAGCAAAAGCACTGACTAAAGATGGTGGAAGTATTAGTTTTGAGCAGGCACAACTGATGCTTAATCAGCTTGAAAATATAGAAATTCTCGGTCGGTTAAGTATTGATTTGAACGGTATCATAACTGGTAATAAAAACGCTGACATTCAAATGCAAGCTGATGATGAACTGTATATTCCAGCACAAAATCAGACTGTATCAGTTATGGGGCAAGTACAATACCCAAGTACACATCGATACATCCCACAAGATACATTTGAACAATATTTAGAAATGGCAGGCGGACCACGTAAACGAGCTGATGATGGCAGAAGTTATATTCTTCGCGCCAATGGCTCAGTAATTTTTCCGAATGAAACATGGTTCTCAAACGGCACACAAATGATGCCGGGCGACACGATCATTGTGCCACTTGATACTGAGTACAAAGACACTCTAACAGTATGGCAGCAGGTAACAAGTGTCATCTATAACAGTGCGGTTGCTGTAGCATCTATTGCGAGAATTAATAATTAACCTCAGCTCGTTATGTCCAAAAAATCGGACATCTAGTGCCTTAATTAAGATTTAAAAAAAATCATGGAAAACAAAACAAACACACAGCTTTCACACAATTTCGTGGCTGATGATGAAATAGATTTAAAAGAACTCTTTTCTGTTATTTGGAAAGGGAGATGGCTGATTATTGCAACCACAACAATCTTCGCAATAGGATCTGTTATTTTTGCGTTAATGCAGCCAAATATTTATAAGTCAGAAGCGTTACTTTCACCGGTTTCTGAGAAACAAGGCGGCGGGTTATCTGCATTAGCTGGGCAGTTCGGCGGTTTAGCGAGCCTAGCCGGAATTAATTTGGGCGGTGGCGCCAGTGGAGATAAAAGTCAACTGGCAATTCAGATTCTAAAATCACGTGAGTTCACCAGTAATTTCATTAAGAAGCATAATACTCTCCCCGACCTAATGGCTGTTGAAAAATGGGACAGAGCAAAAAATAAGTTAATTTATGATCCAGAGCTTTATGATGTTACAAGTCAAAAATGGGTACGAGAGGTCAAACTGCCAAAGCTTCCTAAGCCTTCAATGCAGGAAGCTTATAAAGAATTTTCAAAAAATATAAGTATCAACTCTGCTAAAGATACTGGAATGGTGACTATTTCAATTGAACACCAGTCACCATATATTGCGCAGCAATGGGTTAAGTGGCTGGTGGAAGATATCAATGCTGAAATGAAAAAGCGTGATGTTGAAGAAGCAAACAAAAGCATTAACTTCTTAAAAAGTGAATTAAGACAGACTAAAGTAGCTGATATTCGTAATGTTCTGTTCAATCTAGTTGAAGAGCAAACCAAAACTATTATGTTTTCAAAAGTACGTGATGAATATGTGTTTAAGACTCTTGATCCAGCGTTAGTCCCGGAAGAAAAATCAAAACCTAAAAGAGCTTTAATTTGTGTTTTGGGTACCTTTTTGGGAGGGTTATTAAGTGTTGGATTCGTTCTTATCAGATTCGCATTCCGCAATAAAGATTAAATAGAAAATAAAAAAATTGAGCCAACTGTTGTCGAGGGGAAACGCTAAAAGTGCCTTTTCAATAGTTTACAAGTAGATAGCTCGACATGAGTGTCTGAAAATGAATAAATAAGGTCTCAGGCAAGCAAAAAGTTTGAGATTGAAAGTTGACAAATGTCAATAAATTGAAGTTAGGGATTTCTTAAATGAGCAGTATTTTGCCACTTATTGGTCGTGAAAAAGCACTCTTTTCGACAGATATAAATGCTAATGAAGGGGAGTTAAAGAAAATTGTAGCAGATTCTAAATTCTTGGTATTGGGTGGTGCAGGGTCAATCGGTCAAGCTGTGACAAAAGAAATCTTCAAGCGTCAACCGAAAAAACTGCATGTTGTAGATATTAGTGAAAACAACATGGTCGAGCTAGTCAGAGATATCAGAAGCTCTTTGGGTTACATTAATGGTGACTTTCAAACGTTTGCTTTAGACATTGGTTCTGTTGAGTATGATGCTTTTGTTAAGTCAGATGGAGAGTATGATTATGTGCTGAATCTTTCTGCACTGAAGCATGTTCGCAGTGAAAAAGATCCATTTACCTTAATGAGAATGATTGATGTAAACGTATTTAATACGGATAAAACAATACAGCAATCTATTGATGCAGGTGCAAAAAAATATTTTTGTGTTTCGACTGATAAAGCTGCAAACCCTGTCAACATGATGGGGGCTTCCAAACGTATTATGGAAATGTTTCTAATGCGAAAAAGCGAAAATATGTCGATTTCGACTGCTCGATTTGCGAATGTCGCATTTTCCGACGGCTCACTATTACATGGGTTTAATCAGCGAATTCAAAAACATCAGCCCATAGTCGCTCCAAATGACATCAAAAGATATTTTGTAACGCCTCAAGAGTCT
Organism: Parashewanella sp. 2304DJ23-3; assembly: GCF_056591695.1. Taxonomy (NCBI): domain Bacteria; kingdom Pseudomonadati; phylum Pseudomonadota; class Gammaproteobacteria; order Alteromonadales; family Shewanellaceae; genus Parashewanella; species Parashewanella sp. 2304DJ23-3. The sequence goes on along the minus strand of NZ_JBWQOH010000002.1, from coordinate 129,760 downwards.
GGAGAACTGTGTCTTATGTCGTGCATTTTTGGGGATAACCGAGACATATTTTTTCCAAAACTAAGTGAAGCACTAGATCTTATTTCATTTGCAGACATTGCCGTCAAATATTTACAGCAACAGGGTTATGAGCCTTATTTATGTTCTGATGAAGATGAAGCAAGAGAGCTTGTACACACTTTACCTGCGCAAGGAAAGTGGCCTTGCTTCTTCACCTCTAGTGACACCACAGGTGAGAAAGATTTTGAAGAGTTTTATACTAATAATGAAACGCTTGATATGGCGCGTTACGACAACCTAGGCATCATCAAGAATACACCGTCATATGAAAAAGAACTGCTTGAGTTATTCGAAAGTCAAATTAAAAAAATGAAATCTAACGGTTCTTGGAACAAAGATGAATTAGTAGAGCTCTTTTTTAAAATGATCCCTGATTTTGGACATAAAGAAACGGGTAAGTACCTTGACGGCAAGATGTAGTGACGATTCACTACTGAAAGTAAGACTGTTAATTAACCAAAGAAGTGTGTAATGAGCCAAACAACGATTGCTGAATATATCCGTGATATATACAAAACCACCGAATTTATTCCACTGCATGCGCCAACTTTCAATGGAAATGAGCTGAATTACGTTACAGAAACGATTAACAGTACATTTGTTTCAAGTGTCGGCAAGTTTGTAGATGAATTCGAAAGTAAGATTGAGAATTTCACTGGAACGGCTAAAGCCGTTGCAACAGTGAATGGCACAGCGGCTTTGCATGCAGCGCTTTATATGGCAGGTGTTCAACAAGGTGATTACGTTATTACGCAGGCTCTTACTTTTGTCGCAACTTGTAATGCATTACACCATATGGGCGCAGAACCTATTTTTGTAGACGTTTCACCGAAAAGTTTAGGTTTATGCCCTAATGCTTTGGACGAGTTTTTAATCGAGTATGCACAACGGACTGAAACAGGTTGTATACATAAAAAGACTAAAAAAGTCATTCGAGCGGTTGTACCTATGCATACTTTTGGTCACCCTGTTGAGTTAGATGAATTAATTATAGTTTGTAAAAAATGGAATATTGCTTTGGTTGAGGATGCTGCTGAAAGTTTAGGTTCTTATTACAAAGGGATACACACGGGTACATTAGGAGATTTTGGGGCGTTAAGCTTTAATGGTAATAAAATAATTACTACTGGTGGTGGTGGTATAGTATTGTGTCAAACACTCGACAGTGGTACGCATACAAAGCATATAACAACCACTGCTAAAGTTCCCCATCCTTATGAGTTTTATCACGATGAAGCTGGCTTTAACTATCGTATGCCAAATTTGAACGCAGCATTAGGCTGCGCTCAAATGGAAGTATTATCGGAATACATTGAGAAAAAACGTATTTTGGCAAAACACTATGAAGAATATTTTAAAGAAAGTGATTATGAATTTGTAATTGAGCCAGAATATGCTCGTTCAAATTATTGGCTGAATGCAGTTATATGCCCTTCAACAGAAGCTCGAAATGAGCTCTTAAAAAGTACTAATGATGCAGGAGTGATGACTCGCCCTATTTGGCGGTTAATGCATCGTTTACCAATGTTTAAAAATTCGATTCGTGGAGATTTATCCCATTCGGAACATATAGAGTCGCATCTAATTAACCTACCAAGTACCCCAATAACTATTTAACTCATCTGTTGATGAGTAGGCAATAGGAATACATTTCAAATGAATAACGCTATCTTGACTTCTGTGGAAGAGCTAAAGAAAGTAGCTGTTTTTTCCGGTACTAGAGCTGAATATGGTCTTCTTTACTGGCTGTTAAAAGATATAGAGAATGATTCGGGACTTCATTTGCAGTTGCTGGTTTCTGGTATGCATTTATCTCCGGAGTTTGGTGAAACTTACAAAGCTATAGAAGATGATGGCTTTAAAATTGATGAAAAAATTGAAATTCTGCTTTCATCAGATTCAGCCGTCGGAATAGCAAAGAGCATGGGACTTGGCGTATTAGGGTTTACTGATGCACTTGCTCGATTAAAACCAGATGTACTAGTCATTTTAGGTGATCGATTTGAAGCTTTAGCTGCAGCACAAACTGCAATGATTTTACGCATACCAATTCTCCATCTGCATGGCGGGGAAGTGACTGAAGGGGCTTATGATGATGCGATTCGTCATGCTATTACTAAACTTAGTTACTTGCACGGTACCTCAACAGAAGAGTATAGAAATAGAGTAATTCAGTTGGGTGAATCACCTGAGAGAGTCAGGAATGTTGGAGCAATTGGTCTTGACCATCTAAAACGCTCTAACCTCATGGAAGTAAATGAACTTAGTGATTCATTAAATTTTTGTTTATCAAAGCCATTCTTTGTTGTTACATATCACCCTGTTACGCTAAGCGATGAATCGCCTGAAGAAAGTTTCCGAGCTATGCTTGATGCCCTTGACTTTTTCCCGGGATATCAAGTTATTTTGACGTATCCAAATGCCGATGACGGAGGACGAAAGATTATTCCTATTTTAGAAAAATATGCGCAAACTAACCCTGAACGCATTCTAGCGATTAAGTCTCTCGGCCAAGTTCGTTATTTAAGCGCAGTTAAACATTCGTCAGCAGTAATTGGAAATTCTTCTAGCGGAATTATAGAAGTTCCAGCGTTTGATGTGCCTACAATTAATATCGGTTCTAGGCAAAAAGGGCGTCTGGCAGCTAAGAGTGTTTTGACAGTTGATGCCAGTAAATTGGAAATCATTAAAGCCATTGAAACAGCTATTTCTGGTGATTATAAAAAAAGAAATGAAAAGATTATTAACCCGTATGGTCAAGGAAATACGAGTGGTCAGGTTATAGATATGATCAAGTCGTTAGATTTTATTCCGGAAAAAACTTTTTATAATTTAAATTTTGATGATGTGAAGTGAGAATAGCGTGACTTTAATTATTGCAGAAGCGGGCGTGAATCATAATGGTAATGAAGAGTTAGCCTTTGAATTGGTGAATGCTGCTCATAAAGCTGGAGCTGACATTGTTAAGTTTCAAACATTCAAAGCTAAAAACTTGGTGACATCTGAAGCAAAGCAAGCTGATTATCAAGTCACCAATACACAAAAAGAAGAATCACAACTAGCGATGCTAAGTCGTTTAGAGTTGTCGTATGATGTTCACCACAAACTAATTGAGCATTGTAATTTCTTGGGTATAGAGTTTTTATCAACAGCATTTGATTCTGAAAGCTTAGACTTTCTAGTCAATAATTTAGGGCTGACAAGGCTTAAAATCCCTTCTGGTGAAATTACAAATGCCCCTTTAGTATTAGAACATGCTCGTACAAAGTGTGATTTAATTGTTTCAACAGGTATGGCGACGTTATCTGAAGTAGAAATGGCATTAGGTGTCATTGCATTTGGGTATACTTCTGAATCAGGTGTTGAGCCATCAATAGAGGCATTTCAGCAAGCGTACGCATCCGAAGAAGGCCAAAAAGCATTAAAAGCTAAAGTAACCGTTTTGCACTGTACTACAGAGTATCCTGCACCAATGGCAGAAATCAACTTAAAAGCAATGGATACTTTAGGCACTTCGTTTGACTTACCAGCGGGTTACTCCGATCACAGTCAGGGTATAGCAATCCCTATTGCAGCTGTTGCACGTGGTGCAGTTCTAGTTGAAAAACACTTTACTCTTGACAATGAAATGGAAGGACCAGATCACAAGGCTTCGCTTGAGCCAGATGAATTGAGTGCAATGGTTAGTGCTATCAGACAAGTTGAACTAGCACTAGGCTCAAAGGTTAAGGCGCCAACGGTTTCAGAAGTGAAAAACAAGATTGTTGCTAGAAAAAGTATTGTTGCTCTTGAAGACATTAAGGCTGGGGAATTGTTGGATAATCAAAATATGACAATTAAACGCCCTGGAAATGGAATGTCGCCTTACTTATATTGGAAGTTAACAGGACAAAGAGCTACTAAGGATTATAGTGTAGGGGAGCTTATTTTTGAGTAATCAATCAAAGTTTCCTATTGTTTTGATTGGAGGTGGTGGGCATGCTTCTGTTCTCGCTGATATTTTATTAGGACAAGGAAGAGAAATTATCGCAGTTATATGTCCTGATGATATCAATAATAAACTGTTATCCGATTTCCCTCATTTTACAAATGATAGTGATATTTTAAAATATAAATCACATCAAGTTCGTGTTGTTAATGGCATTGGGGTGATGCCAAAATCGAATACGAAAAGATTAGTAAATGATAAACTGTTGTCACTAGGTTATGAGTTTGAAACCGTTATATCTGAACATGCTTGCGTTTCCACACATGCAGTTATCGAGCAAGGAGGACAAATACTTCCTGCTGCAGTTATAAATACAGGTACACACATTGGTGCTCACAGCGTTGTTAATTCAGGAGCACTGATAGAACATGATTGCGAAATAGGGCAATATAATCATATTGCTCCAAAGGCGGTACTTTGTGGCCAAGTAACTACAAAAAACAATGTTTATGTAGGTGCTGGTGCTAATATAATTCAAAGCATAAGAATAGGCGAAGATTCAATTGTTGGGGCAGGCACAACAATTGTGAAAGACATTGAAAATAATCAACTTGTGTACTCTTCACTAAATCAAATAAAACAATCGGTACTAGAATGATAGATTTCTGGAAGAAAACAATCTTGCCACCTTTGGCAACAATAAAAGATGCGCTTACAATTATTGACTCAGTGGGACTTCGAGCCGCATTGATTGTAGGGCAGCAACAAAAGCTACTAGGTGTTGTGACTGATGGAGACATTCGTCGAGCTTTACTTAATGGTCAAAATCTTGATACGCCTGTGTCTGAAGTAATGAACTCTAACCCACTCACAGCTCAAATAATGACAGAGAAAGCAGATTTAATTGGTTTAATGAATGAAAATGATCTGTTATTTATACCTCTTTTAGAAAACGATGTTTTGGTTGGGCTAGAAACCCTACATGGTGCCTTGGTGGATAAGCCTTCTTATGCTAATCCAGTATTCATAATGGCTGGTGGCTTTGGTACTCGCTTGCGCCCGTTAACCGATAATTGTCCTAAACCAATGTTAAAAATAGGTAACAAGCCAATATTAGAGACAGTTATACAGAGTTTTATAAAAGCAGGTTTTACAAACTTCATCATTTCTACTCATTACATGCCGGAGCAAATTAAAGCTCACTTTGGAAGTGGCGAAAATTTTAATGTTAATATCCAGTATGTTTATGAGGATACTCCGCTAGGGACTGGTGGTGCACTAGGTTTGCTTCCAGAAAATCTGCCAAAAGACTTGCCTTTAATTATGATAAATGGTGATGTGCTAACGAATGTTGATTTTCAGCGATTACTTGAGTTTCATAACGAACAAGACGCCGATGCCACCATGTGTGTAAGGGAATACGACTATCAAATTCCATATGGAGTCATCAATGGAGAGGGAAATAAGATAACCAGCATGGTTGAAAAACCAATTCAACGTTTTTTCGTTAATGCAGGAATATATGTTGTATCTCAGCAGGTTATCCAGTCTGTTCCTAAAAATCACAAAATAGACATGCCAACACTGCTTGAAGAACATATGACTAAAAGAGACAAAGTTCTGATGTTTCCAATACATGAATATTGGTTAGACATTGGACGGATGGACGATTTTAAGCGTGCTCAGGTTGATATTCATACCTTAGGTCTTGATTAGTTATGAATAGAATAGCAGTAGTTGGATTAGGTAATATAGCAACTCGTCATCGAAGAAATGTTAAACAAATATTCCCAAGTGCAAAAGTTTACACCATGTCTGCTAGCGGTCGAATTCCGACCGAAGCTATCACAGATAGTGACGTTATATGTCGCTCTGTTGATGAACTAATTGAAGCTAATGTCGAAATGGTTATCATTGCATCACCAGCTCCGTTCCATGCACTTCATGCTATACCTTTTATTGAATCCAATACTCCTACACTAATTGAAAAGCCTGTTGCTACTTCAGAAGACGATCTTACTGAATTAAAGTTAGCGATAGATAAGTATAAAACTCCTGTAGCTATCGGCTATTGTCTTCGTTATTTACCTTCGGCTCAGAAGTTAAAATCACTTTTGGAAGAAGGTATCTTAGGTTCAGTTTATAATGCACAAATAGAAATAGGGCAATATTTACCAGATTGGCGACCTAATAAAGACTATCGAAATTGCGTATCAGCAAATAGTAAATTGGGTGGAGGAGCATTGTTTGAGTTAAGTCACGAGCTTGATTACACGCAATGGCTACTCGGGTCACTATCAATAAAACATGCGATGTTACGTTCATCTGATGAACTTTCTTTAGATGTTGAAGATTTAGTAAACATCACAGCCTCTACTTGCGATAAAACAGTTGTCACAATCCATTTAGATTTTTTACAAAAAAGAGCACGTCGGCATTGCAGTTTTATAGGTAGCCGAGGTCGAATTGATTGGGATTTGATTGAAAATAAATTAATACTGAGTAACGCCGTCGGTACACAAATCCTTTATTCGGATTCTGAGTGGGATAAAAATCAAATGTATCTCAACATGCTCAACGATTTCTTAAAAATGATCAAAGGGCAGAATTGTTCTTGTGTGAGTGTAGATGAAGGAGCCAAGACAGTGTCCTTGATAAATGAAATTAAAACAAAGAATAGCAATTAAGAGATAATTCATTAGATGAAAAACTATGCATTTATTTTTGCTCGTGGTGGTTCAAAAGGGTTGCCAGGGAAAAATATTAAGCCGTTAGCAGGAAAACCCTTGCTAAAGTATTCGGTGGATACGGCGCTTAATTCACCATCGATAGATACAGTGTTTGTTTCAACTGATGATGCAGACATTTCTGAAGTTGCACGTGAAGCTGGAGCAATTCTGATTGATAGACCCCACCAGCTAGCTACAGATAAAAGTCCAGAATGGCAGTCTTGGAGGCATGCAATTGAATGGGTAATACAACATTATGGTGAATTCGATGGTTTCGTTAGTTTGCCTGCAACGAGTCCTTTAAGAGCTGTCGAAGATGTCGAGGCTGCAATCCGACAACACAAATCTGTTGGTGCCGATATTTGTATTTCAGTGACAGCGGCTAACCGAAGTCCATTCTTTAATATGGTCGTTAATACCGATGAACAGTTAGTGGAACTCGTTAGTAAACCAGAGTTTGATGTAACACGCAGGCAAGACGCTCCTGAAGTTTTTGATATTACTACAGTTGTTTATGTTGCAAGTCCTAAATTCATATTGACTCATAACGGGCTATTTTCTGGGAAAGTTACAAGTATTGAAGTGCCGAAAGAGAGAGCCGTTGATATTGATGATATTTATGATTTTAAGTTAGCTGAGTCAATATTGATGGAGAATAATAGTGAATAATCTACTTACAAATCAAAAAATATTAATAGTGGGTGCAGGTGGCTTGCTCGGAGCACAGCTTGTGCATAATGTTTTAGAGCAAGGTGCAAACGTTGTAGCAGTAGATATCAATCTAGACTTAATGCGTGAAAATTTGGCCAAACAAAATGTCAACATTGATGATACTAAATTAACATTGCAGGAATTAGATCTAACAAATGAAGCAGAAGTCGAATTCTTTTTTGAACATTCGTCGGATCTTTCAGGGGCGGTTAATTGTACTTATCCAAGAAACAAAACATATGGTGCTCACTTCTTTGATGTTTCTTTAACTAGTTTTAATGAAAACCTCTCTTTACATTTAGGAAGTGCTTTTCTATTTACAAAGCAATGTGCACTATACTTTAAAAAGTATCAAACTCCCTTTTCATTAGTGAATATATCGTCTATTTATGGCGTGATAGCACCCAAGTTTGAAGTTTATGATGATACCCCGATGACTATGCCTGTTGAATACGCAGCGATAAAGTCGGCAATTTTGCATTTAAATAAGTACGTAACAACATACGTAAATAATAGTGACTTTAGGGTTAATAGCGTTAGCCCTGGCGGAATTTTTGATGACCAACCTAAAGCATTTCTAGATGCATATAAATCTAAAACATTCGGTGAAGGAATGTTGAATGTCGCAGATATAATCGGTTCAATTTTATTTTTACTCTCATCTCAGTCAAAATACCTAACAGGGCAGAATTTGATTGTCGATGACGGTTTTAGTTTATGAGTACTTTGGAAGTAAAATGAAAAAAATATTTTGGTGTAAAACTTGTTTGAATATGTCAACTAGACCTCGTATTTCATTTGATGAGGATGGTAGTTGTAACGCATGTAATTGGAAGGAAGAAAAAAAGGAACTTGACTGGGACTCTAGACAAGAACAGCTTACTCAGCTGCTAAATAAATATCGCTCAAGTAATGGTAACGGTTTTGATTGTATTGTACCTGTTAGTGGTGGAAAAGACGGTTCTTACGTTGCCTATACTCTTAAGCACAAATATGGAATGAACCCTCTCGCAGTAACTATTAGACCCGCACTAAGTCTTGAGCTGGGTGATGAAAATTTATCTAACTTTATTAATTCTGGATTTAATCATATTCATGTATCTCCAGATGCAAAGATAATGCAGAAATTAAATAAGTTAGGATTTATTGAAAAAGGTTTCCCTTATTACGGTTGGTTAATCGCCATAAAAACCGCTGTTATTCAAACTGCAATGAACTTTGGTATACCCTTAATATTTTATGGAGAAGATGGTGAAGTTGAATATGGAGGTTCGACGGAGAGTAAATATAATCCGCTATATAATATTGAATATATGAAGAGGGTATATTTTGAAGGTGGGTACGATAAAGTATTCGAAGAAGTTTTGAAGCAAGAAGATGTTAGGCAAGGTGATTTAGCGTTCTGGAATTTTCCTAGTGATGAGCAAGTTGCTGAATCCGAACTAGCATTTACCCATTGGTCTTATTTTGAATCATGGGATTCATATCGAAACTATGTAGTAGCCAAAGAACATTGTGGATTAAAAGAGAAAGAGGAAGGTACGGCTGGTACATTTACTAATTTCTCTCAGAATGATCAAGCTTTATACTCTTTACACGCATATTTAATGTACCTCAAGTTTGGGTTCGGTCGTGCAACTCAAGACGCCGGTATTGAGATAAGAAGAGGTGCGATGACGCGCGATCAAGCTTTAAATTTGGTAATGGCTTATGACAATCAATATCCACATGAGTTTATTAATTTATATCTAGAGTATTATGAAATGACGAAAGCTGAGTTTGATGCTGTTTTAGATAAGTATGCAAACAAAGATCTATTTGAGAAGATAGATGGATTGTGGGAACCAAAGTTTACTGTAGGTGAAGAATTTACAGTATGAAAATAGCAATTGTTGACTATGGCATGGGAAATATTTCTTCTATTGAAAGTGCTCTTCGTTATATAAAAGTAACGGATATAGTTGTGACAAACTGTGAAAAAGAACTTGAAGCTGCTGACAAATTAATATTGCCAGGAGTAGGAAACTACTCTATGGCAATAAAAAGAGTGCGTGAACTTGGATTAGATCAAGTTCTGCACAATTTAGTCATTGACAAAAAAAAGCCAATTTTAGGAATATGTCTAGGAATGCAAATATTAGGCATTTCAAGTACCGAAAGTGGTTTAAATAGCGGCCTTGGCTTTGTTGAAGGAATAGTTACACGGTTTTCAAGTGACAAATTTAAAGTTCCTCACGTCGGATATAATCAAGTAAGCTTTTCTGTAGATAGTAGACTATATAATGGTTTAGATTTGAATTCTGATTTCTACTTTACTCACAGTTTTAAAATGACATCTGATAAAAATATTAATCCAGGCTATTGCGATTATATAAATAATTTTGTCGCTAGTTTTGAGGTAAATAACATTGCTGGTGTCCAATTTCATCCTGAATTAAGTCAAAAAAATGGATTGAGATTGTTAGAAAATTTTATAGAGTTATTTTAATGTTAAGAGATAGACTAATATTTAGTTTAATATATAGCGATGGCGCTTTTATGCAAAGTCGCAACTTTAGATTACAACGTGTTGGCGATATAAATTGGCTGGAGCGTAATTATAAATTTCAAAAAATCTCTTTCTCATTAGATGAGTTAGTTGTACTAAACGCTTCCCGTAAGCACAAGGATATTAAAGATTTTTCTTCAGTTGTAAAGCGCCTGGTAGATGATGTGTTCATACCAGTTGCGGCAGGAGGAGGCATTAGAAGTTTATCTGATGCAGATCTGTTATTTACAAGCGGTGCAGATAAAGTCGTATTGAATAGTGCCTTATTTTTAGATCCAAAGCTTATAAATGAAATCACTGATAAATATGGCTCCCAGAGTTTAGTCGCATGTATCGATTATAAAATAGTTGACGGAGTTAGAGTTGTATTTATTAATGATGGTACTGAGGCAATAGATATTCCATTTGAACAGTACATAGATCAAATTCAAGATCTAGGAGTTGGAGAGGTGATACTTAATTCTATTGATAACGATGGTACTGGTTTTGGTCTTGATCTTGAAACGATTGTAGACATAAGTGATTTATTTAAAGTTCCGTTGATTTTAATGGGAGGGGCTGGTAATGAGAAGCATCTTTTTGAAGGAATTCAAATTAAAAATGTTTCTGCAGTTGCAACGGCTAACTTATTCAACTTTATCGGTAATGGCTTGCCTAATGCACGTATGCATTTATTGGAGAATAAGGTGAATCTTGCAAGGTGGAAAGATGTTGCTCTTTGATATATTTAAAAAATATAAATTTTGTAAAGAAACGGATCGTCTTGGTCCAGATCTGCCTTTCACACATTGGAAGTTATATTTTTCATCATCAATGAAGAAATTATGTAAGAGTAAGTTTAAAAAATTTTCAATGAGTACAGATTTTAGACCAGGGGCATACGCAGTTTGTTGTTCTAATATATCTTTAGGAAAAAATGTTGTGGTTCGTCCAAATACAATGATATTTGCGGACGAGTTCGCTCAAGTAGTTATTGAGGATAATGTAATGATGGGCTCAGGGGTTCATTTTTATGTAAATAATCATAAATTTGATCGAAGAGATATTCCGTTAATTGAACAAGGGTATTATCCATCAGAAGGTATTCTAATTAAAGAAGGTGCTTGGATAGGCGCAAATTCAATAATATTACCAGGTGTAACTATTGGTAAAAACTCTGTCGTTGGAGCGGGTAGCTTAGTAAATAAAAGTATACCTGACTTTAGCGTTGCAGTTGGACACCCAGTGAGAGTTATCAAAGAAATATGAATATATTATATATGCCAGTTGAAGTCTATAATAGAGAGTTTTTATCCAGACTTTTAATCTCGATATATTCACTCAAAGAAGGCTTTGAAGAATGTATTATTGGCCGTGATGAGGAGATATTCTTTAGAGCTAGCAAACCTGGACATATTCTTTTGAAAAGTGCAGCATCTTTTGAAGCTAATAAAATAGAAACCTTGAAAAGTGACGGTCATAAAGTTTACAGTCTTGATGAAGAAGGAATACTACCACCTATCAATGATCCATCTATTAACTCTAGATTTTCTTCGCAAACATATTCATTGGTTGAAAAATTTTTTATTAATGGTGATTTAGAGTTATCAACATTACCACATTATTTTAAAAATGGCTCTAAGGCAGTAATAACTGGTAACCCCAGATTTGATTTGTATAAAACAAAGTTTAAAGCTATTTCAACAAATAATAAAAAAGAGATAGAACGTTTAGTAGATAGAAAGCCTGTAATACTCATTGTGTCAAGATTTGGAGATGTAAACCCAGTCGATGGCTTAAATTATGAAAAGCTCTTAGAGAGTAACGGCTATTTGAGTTCTGATAAATCAAAAGACTTTTTTTCAAAGTTTGATGAGCACTCTAATAAAATATTCAAAGAATTACTTAAATTACCCAATGCTCTAGCTGAAAAGTTTCCTGAACATAAAATCGTGGTAAGACCTCACCCATCAGAAAGCCCCGACATTTGGAAGTGTATTTGTAAAAGTAGCAATATTATTATTTCGAAAGAGTACCCAATATCAAATTGGCTTGAGTTAGCTGATGTTATGATTCATAACGGTTGTACTACCAGTGTGGAAAGTGCAGCATTAGGCACACCCGTTATATCATTTCAACCTTATGAGGATGAATGTGTAGATTTAATTCATTCAAACGAACTAGGAATAACATGTAAGAGTTCTTCTGAAGTAATAGATTCGTTGAATAAACTTTTAACATCTAGTGGATTAAAAAACTCCAATATCAGAGAAAAACTAAACAAAATTGTTTATTTTAATGAAACTGAATATTCTGCAGAGATTATCGCAAAACATATTGCTTCATTTGAAAGCTGTAAGTTTAATAAGCAGAATGACCTCAACTTTCACAGTGTTGCTTTATTTTATAGTAAGCAATTGATTAAATTGCTTTTAAATAAAATAAAGATTAAAAGTTGCTACTCAAGGAAAAAATTTCCTTTGCAAAAAATGAATGACATAGAGTTGGTGGTAAAAAGAATAGCTGATTCGATTGATGTTGAAGTAGAAGTTAATAGAGTGGGAATTGATGTTTTTTCGATAAAAAAATTATGATAAAAAAACTTTTAAAAATACTATCAGAAAGTGATAAAAAGAAATTAGTTCGTATTCAACTAAAAATATTTTTAGTGTCAATGTTAGAGTTTTTTTCAATAGTAGTTGTTATTCCATATATTAGAATTGTGAATGATATATCTATTCTGAAACAATCAGATTCTTATATTGTGTTGACAAAGTATATTGGAGATGTTGATGAAACACTATTGTTAGGAATCATAGGTATAGTTTTAATAGTTTTACTTTTAATCTCTTCAATTACTTCGATTTTGCTTGTGAAGTCTATATCTCAATACTCAGTTTCTTGTGGTATTAACTGTGGGAATAATATTTACAATAAATATCTGAAAGCGGATTGGCAAGAACATCTTGTATCAAACAGTTCAAAATTAATTAATGTAATCGGAACAGAAACTAATCGATTCGCATTAGGTTTTTTGGTCCCTTTTCTACAAGTCAATTCGAAACTAGCATTAATTGCTATAGTTTCCATATTCATACTTGTTTATAATCCTCAAATAGCAATAATATCAATGGGTTCTTTGTCAATATTATATATTGGGATTTTTATATTAGTAAAAGAGAAGTTATCTAAAAGTTCAAAGGTTATCACTGATTCATACCAAGAAAGAATAAAGCTTGTAAATGAAATTGTTGGCTCTAAAAAAGAAATTTCTTTGAAGTTTGATGTCAAACCTTTCTCAACATCTTTTGTAGAAGTGGGTGAGACTCTGTCCAAAAAATTATCAACAAATCAGTTTTATATGGCCGTTCCTAAATATATTATTGAGTTTATAGCTTTTGGTTGTACACTTGCTGCAATATCGGTTGTAATTCTCTCCTCAGGTGATTCTCAGCAATATACAGAGCTCTTCGCCGTTTTCGCTCTGATTGCTATAAAGCTTTTGCCAGCTATTCAAATAATATATCAATCATTTTCAAGCATAAAAGCACATGAGTACACATTAAATTTATTGGCAGATATGCTTGATATAAGACAAGCGAGGTTCGAAAGCCTTTCAAACTCTTTTTCTAACTTTCATAGTTTGAAATTTGAAAATATTTCTTATAGCTATCCATCGTCAGACAATGACGTAATTGATATGCTAACTTGCACTATTAACAAAGGTGACGTTATTGGTGTATATGGTGCATCAGGTTCTGGTAAATCGACATTAATTGATATTTTCTTGGGGCTATTGGTACCGAGAGGAAATGTATACTTGAATAATCAACTTATTAATAGTTTAGCAGTTAAAGAATTCCAGGAGCGAATAGCTTACGTCTCTCAGCAAATATTTTTGACAGACCGAACTATTGCTGAAAATATCGCTTTTGGTATTGATATTGATAGTATCGATTACGATCGCCTCGAATGGGTAATTAAGCAAACAAAATTAGACGAAGTTGTGAATAAGTTGGAGTTAGGTGTTCATAGTCTTGTGGGAGAAAGAGGTGCATTTCTTTCGGGAGGACAAGTTCAAAGGATTGGAATTGCTAGGGCATTATATAATATAGATACAGAGATAGTTGTTCTTGATGAAGCAACTAGTGCATTAGATACTGCTACTGAAGCGAGAATCATAGATATGATTGAAGATATATTTAAAGATAAAACTATTATAATGATTGCTCATAGAGTTACAACCTTAAAAAATTGCACTAGATTTTTTGAAATAGACAAAGGAGTATGTAGAGAGAGGGAGTCAATAAATGACTAATTTTTTTCAATTAATTAAAATGGATATGGAAGCGCATTGTTTCAAGTATTATGCGTCAAATAAAAAACTTACATTTATAAAAATTATCTACTGTTTTTTTTCTCCAGAGTTTAGACTCGTTTTATCTTATAGATGTTATTCATCTATTTATAATACTAGATATTTAAAGTATTTCGGGTTTATTTGGTACCTATTAGCAAAAAGAAAGTATTCCAGTGATATTCATCCTGAGGCAAAAATTGGAAGTTCTTTTAAAATTGGCCATCATATTGGGTTAATCATTGGTCCAAAGGTGAAAATTGGAAATAGAGTTTATTTGTTTAATTCTATTAATATTGGCAACAAGAATGTGGGCGGAGTAGATTTAATGCCAGAAATTGGAGATGATGTAATTGTTGGCTGTGGTACACGTATACTAGGTGGGATAAAAGTAGTAGATAAGTGCATAATTGGCGCTAATAGTGTAGTTCTTAAGAGCATAGATGAGCCTGGAAAATATGCAGGAATTCCTGCTGTAAAGTTATAATGGAATTAAATTGAATAAAATTATGTTGTTTGCTCCATATTTATCACATGGAGGAGCTGAAAAGCAGTTTAGAGAATTAATTGACGTTCTTGCTGATGACGATAATGTAAATCTGAGTGTTGGAGTATTATCTTCAGGTAGTGAAGGAGACAGTTATAAGAAATTACTACTTGATCGTGGTGTTAATGTTAAAGAGTATTTTATCGATCCTATTAATAGTAAACGAATAAGTATTTTATGTGTATTGATAAAGTGCTTGTTTGATATTATAAAGTTCAAACCCAATTACTTATATTTTTATTCCTTATATCTTTTTCCTATAGTATTTGCTAAAGTTTTGCTTTGGAAGTTGAAACTAATTTATTCTGAAAGGATTTTGTCACCTCAAACTATTTCTAGAAAACCTTTGTATAAATTCATGTCTATTTTTGTTGATTTATTTGTGGTAAATGGAAAAAGTTTATTTACATTCTTCGAGTCAATATCTAATAAAGTGATTCATATTCCAAATTTTGTAAAGCCGGTTAGCTATACAAAAGGTGCTAATAATCGTCACAAAAATATAGCTGTGGTATCTAGATTGTCTCCTGAGAAAAATATTTCTTATATAATAAATAACCTTGACTTCGAAGATTACACTGTGAATGTCTATTATTCAGGAGAGGAAGAAGGATATAAAGATGTTTTAAGCGCCCTTTCTATTAAGCATGGTTGTAATATTGTATTTTGCGGAAAAAGTTCTATTGCAGATATCTACAGAAATAATTTTTGTATATTGCACCCATCTTTATCTGAAGGATCTCCAAATGTTTTATTAGAAGCTATGGCTTCAAAATATCCTTGTTTTTGCAGTGATATTCAAGAAAATATTGATACGGGGATCTCTGCTGAGTTTATCTTTAAAATCAATGACAGTGGGGCTGACATGAATGATTTACTCAAGAAGTGGAATACATCATCTGATTATTATAGAGAGCGTTCGTTATATAAAAATTATTTGAAATCAGCAAATTTCAGTTCAATACTTTTTGCAAAAAACATCCGAATACTTTTTGGACTAAAATGATATGAAGAATGGTTTCGTTTCTCCTTCTGATCATAGAATCTCTTTGTCCACTATTTATATCAGTTGTGCATTATTTTTATTGCCATTCTGGAGTTTACCTTTTCTTCCTGGCACTTTTAGACCTATATCAGTTTATATACTTTCTATTTTAGGATGTTTGTTTTTTTTAAAAAAGATTGCTCTTGATAACAGATTAAAGCTAGATGAGTTGATTTTATCTTCTTTCGGAGTGTTGGCTTTAATTAATGCGGTTGTAATTTATTCTTTTTTTGGTGGAGAGCTTTTAATATTCCTTAGATCTGTTATTACATTTGTTATTGCTTTTTTCTTTTATTTCGAAATAAAAAGAATTTTCTATAGATGGGGTCTTACTCGCGTCTTGTGCTTCTTTATTTATCCAATTACAGCAGTTGTCATTGTCGGATGGCTTGATTTTTTTAGCTGGATTGGATTGTTACCGTTTGAAATTAAATCTTTTCTTAATACAGTTTTTTCTGGAAGAGTTTCAAGTAGACTTTCAATAATAGTTTCAGAGCCTGCTTGGGCTAGCAGAGTTTGCATATCTTTACTCCCATTTATATTGTATTTATATAATATAAATCCAACAAAATGGAAGCTATTTTGTATTTTTTCGTTAGTTTTCTTTTTTCTTATGTGCTTCAGTTTGTCAGGGCTTGCTGTTCTGTTCTTCTCTATTTTCTTTTATTTTATTCTGTTCAAGTTTAACCTGAAAGTATTAATAAAGTCTGTAATCATAACCCTTATTGTGATTGTTTCATTTTTTACAATTTATTCGCTATCTAAAGATAACCATGACAGCTATTATTTTTCTAGGTTTGGAAAGGTTGATCAAGTGAACACAAATAATATTGATGAAATGCTATCAAGTTTAGTTTTATTAGATGGTTCAGCGTTTATTCGAATTTCTTATCCCTTAATTTCATTTCGAGTCGCAATGGATAACCCTTTAGGCGTTGGGATAGGCAGATATGGACTTTATTTTGAAGACGAAATGTCACGATTTGGTGCCGACGCTTTCAAAATAAAACAAATTAAAGAGCATGTTGAAAATAAAACCGCAGATCAGCGATCATATTATGGTCGAGTTTTATCTGAAAATGGATTTTTTATTTCAATTTTTTTGTTAGTGTTTTATTTTTTTGCGGTAATAAGAAGTATTAATTTTAAATATTCCGAACCTTACCTTTTCAATCTTTGTGCTTTTAGTTTGTCAGTAATGTTTGGGAATATGATACAGTTTTCATCATACTTGTTTCCGTTTTATTGGTTAGTTCCTGCAATGATTTTTGTTATTCACGAAAAAAAATCTTAAAAATATGTTCAGTTTTTAATTGAAATCCTACTTTTTCTATGTGGAAATTTATTTTGATTTTTATTGTATTTGTGACTTCCTTTGTTATTTAAATTATTAAAAATATATTATGAAAAAATTGTTAGTTCTAACTCCTCGATTTCCTTACCCTGTTGTTGGTGGTGATCGCTTGAGGATTTATCAATTGTGTAAAGCTTTATCGAAAGACTACAGTCTCACGCTTTTAAGTTTTTGTGAATCTGAAGAAGAATATTATGCCGAGATTCCAGACGATTCTGTCTTTTCTGAGGTTCATAGAGTATATCTCTCTAAGGTTACGTCTTGTTTGAATGCTTTTACTGCAATACCATCTAATACCCCCCTTCAAGTTGCGTACTATCGCTCAAGAAAGTATAAGAAACTGCTAACTCACCTAATTTCAACTCACGATGCAACGCTTTCTCACCTAATAAGAACTGGCGATTATGTCAAAAATTTAGAGGGAGTTGTTAATATTCTAGAAATGACAGATGCCATTTCATTGAATTATAATAGAGTTAAGAAGTTAAATGATAAACTTAATTTCAAAAGCATTATTTATTCTTTAGAACAAAAAAGGCTTGAGCGCTATGAAAAGAAAGTTGTAAATAATTTCTCTCTATGTAGTTTAGTTTCAGATGTTGACGCCGATTTTTTATTCGGAAGTGAATTTGAAAAAAATAATGTGATGGTTTGTTCTAATGGCGTTGACGTTCAAACTTTACCTTTTTTCGAGCGCACTATAGATCATAATAAAAACATTGAGATAGCTTTTATTGGAAACATTCTTTCTTTACAGAATTTGGACGCTGTAACTTGGTTTTCAGATGAGATTTTACCGAAACTGAACCAACGTGGTGATCTTTACACGTTCAAAATCATCGGAAGAATTGCTGAAAAAGATCGAGTATCATTACAGAAAAAGGAAAACGTTATTGTCACAGGTTCTGTCGATAATATACCTGATTCTGCAAGAAGTTCATCATTCGCAGTATGTCCTATGAGAATTGGTGCTGGTGTACAAAATAAAGTTCTGGAGTATATGGCTTTAGGGTTACCCTGCATTACTACAACAGTAGGTTTTGAGGGGATCGGAGCAACGAAAAATAAGCAATTATTGGTTGCAGATTCTCCAGAAGAGTTTGTAAACAGCATTTTGTCAATTTGTACAAATCAAGTTTTATTCAATGAGCTAGCTGTTAATGGGCGCTCTTTTGTTGAAGATAATTTTTCTTGGGAAAGTCGTTTAGAACCATTCGTATCAGCAGTTAAAAAATTAGTTTAGGAGTTTTTTTTGATATTACCTGTAATTATGGCCGGTGGATCTGGATCTCGTTTATGGCCATTGTCTCGACAACAGTTTCCAAAGCAATTTCTCCGTTTAGCTGGTGAGAATTCAATGTTGCAAGAGACTGCGCTTCGTTTAAATGGAATAGAGCATTTAGCTCCGCTCGTGATTTGTAATGAAGAACATCGTTTTTCAGTTGCGGAACAAATGCGGGCAAGCTCTATACAGACAAGTGGTATTATTTTAGAGCCAGTTGGCCGAAACACTGCGCCTGCTATTGCACTAGCCGCTCTTCAAGCGTTAAAAGGTGGGAATGATCCATTATTATTAGTTCTAGCAGCAGATCACCTGATTAAAGATGATTCAGCGTTCTGTTCTGCAATCAAACTAGGTGTTTCACTAGCAGAATCTGATAATTTAGTCACTTTTGGTATTGTACCAACCTCACCAGAGACTGGTTATGGTTACATTCAACGCGGAGATTCGGTAAGTGAAGAAATTGGTTTTAAAGTTGAAAATTTTGTTGAGAAGCCGTGTCTAAGCGCAGCTAAAGAATATGTCTCTTCTGGAGAGTTTTATTGGAACAGTGGAATGTTCTTGTTCAAAGCAAGTACATATTTAGCTGAACTCAAAACACATAGCCCTGATATTTTGTGTGCTTGCGAACTAGCAATGGAAGTTACTCTTACGGATCTTGATTTTATCAGAGTTAATAAAGCAGCGTTTAATTCTTGTCCTGATGACTCTATTGATTTTGCTGTTATGGAAAAAACTGAAAAAGCTGTCGTAGTGCCTATTAACTGTGGCTGGAGCGATGTTGGAAGTTGGTCTGCTCTTTGGGATGTATCGGAGAAAGACGCTCAAGGTAATTCATTCTTTGGTGATTCCATCAATATAGATAGTAGGAATACATTTGTACATGCATCAGAAAGATTAGTTGCTACTATTGGTTTAGATGATGTAGCTGTAGTTGAAACAAAAGATGCAGTACTAGTAGCAAAGCTTTCAAATGTACAAAATGTCAAAGCAGTTGTTGAGCGACTTAAGCTTGAAAAGAGAAGTGAGTGGCAACATCACCGCGAAGTATATAGGCCATGGGGTAAGTATGATTCAATTGATTGTGGCGAACGTTTCCAAGTAAAGCGAATTACTGTTCAACCCGGTGAAAAACTATCTATTCAAATGCATCATCATCGTGCAGAACATTGGATTGTTGTCACTGGAACAGCCAAGGTAACAAATGGTGAAAATGAACTGTTGCTTACTGAAAATCAATCAACGTATATTCCTGTTGGAGTTGTGCACGCTCTTGAAAATCCAGGGAAGGTTCCATTAGAGCTTATTGAAGTTCAATCAGGGGCATATTTAGGAGAAGATGATATTATTCGCTTTGAGGATCGTTACGGTAGGTTAGCTAAATGAGTCAAATGATTAGCTCAGAAATTATTAAAGAAAGTGGAATTTTGTTTGGTACAAGTGGAGCTAGGGGGTTAGTCACAGACTTTGACGCAAATGTATGCGCAGCATTTACAGTAGCTTTTATTAGAGTAATGCAATCAAAATTCGACTTCACAAGTTTAGCTGTTGCTATTGATAATCGACCGAGCAGCCCGCATATTGCATCTGCTTGTATTTCAGCAGCTCAATCCTTAGGTATTGCTATAGAGTATTTTGGAGTTATACCAACTCCGGCACTCGCATTGACCTCGGTACAAGATAAAATTCCATCAATAATGGTTACTGGTAGCCATATTCCATTTGATAGAAATGGTTTAAAGTTTTATCGGCCAGACGGTGAAATCAGTAAAATTGATGAGTTGGCTATTACCTCAGAGAGTCACGCTGTACAGAAGTGCAGTTTCCAAGAGTTACCTCTCTCATCAGACCGGGCGGCTAAAGCATATTTAAGCCGTTATACTGATTTTTTTCACAGTGATTCATTAGCAGGAAAAATAATCGGGATATACGAACATTCTAGTGCGGGAAGAGATCTTTATGCTGATTTATTTGAGCAGTTAGGCGCCAAAGTCGTGAGCTTAGGTAGAAGTGACAGTTTTGTACCTATTGATACTGAAGCTGTAGCTGAATCAGATATTCTGATGGCTCAAAAGTGGCAAAGTGAATATGGACTAGATGCTATTTTTTCTACTGATGGTGACGGTGACAGACCCTTACTAGCAGATGAGACAGGTTCTTATCTAAGGGGAGATATTTTATGTCTTTTGGCTGCAAAGAGCATACATGTTGACATTATTTCTGTTCCAATCAATTGTAATTCTTCTATTGAAGAAAGTGGTTTCTTTAAAGAAGTAAAGCGCACAAAAATTGGATCTCCGTATGTAATAGAGTCTCTAGGCTCTTTAAAAAACCAAAATTGTCGATTAGCAGGTTTTGAAGCGAATGGCGGTTTCATCTTGGGCTCTGATCTTGAAATTAATGGTAACTTGTTAGTTGCCTTACCTACAAGAGATGCAGTTCTTCCAGTTCTTGCTGTATTAGCTACTGCAGGTGATATGCCAATTTCTAATTTAGTTGAATCACTACCTAAAATATATACTTCGAGCGGCAGAATACAGAACTTTCCACTAAGTTGTAGTACGAAGATTATTCAAAGAGGTTGTGAAAATCCTAATGAGTTATTATCTACACTTGGCCTTTCCGAGTCTAAGTATAGTGTAAGTAGTGTTAATGTCACTGATGGTCTACGTATGATGTTGAACAATGGTGAAGTGGTTCACTTAAGACCATCGGGTAATGCACCTGAACTTCGCTGTTATATTGAATCCTACTCAACAACTAGAGCTGATTATTTAGCCAACTATATCTTGAATGCTATTGTTAGTTTATACGAGGAAAACTTATGAAAATAGCCGTTGTAGGTACGGGGTACGTTGGCTTATCTAATGCTATCTTATTAGCGCAAAATAATGAAGTTGTGACTTTAGATATTTTGCAAAATAAAATAGATTTACTTAATAATAAATTATCCCCTATTGTAGATAATGAAATTGAATGCTATTTGAGAGAAAAGAACCTTAATTTATATGCAACTGCAGACAAACATTTTGCATACGACAACGCTGAGTTTATTATTATAGCAACACCAACTGATTACGATGTTGAGACTAATTATTTTAATACCTCTTCTGTTGAGTCCGTAATCTCTGATGTACTTGAAATAAACCCGAATGCTGTCATGGTGATAAAATCTACGTTTCCCGTTGGTTTCACAGAAAAAATTAAAAAAGAGTTTGATACGAATAATATTATCTTTTCACCTGAGTTCCTTCGTGAAGGTAAAGCTTTACACGACAACTTATACCCATCTCGAATTGTTATTGGTGAGCGAACCGAACGTGCAGAACAATTCGCATCTCTTTTGGTAGAGGGAGCAATAAAAAAAGACATTGATGTTTTGTTTACCGACTCGACAGAAGCTGAAGCAATAAAATTGTTTTCTAATACTTATTTAGCTATGCGTGTGGCTTACTTCAATGAGCTGGATTCGTATGCTGAAGCTCATGGTTTAGATTCACGCCAAATTATTGAAGGTGTGGGCTTAGATCCTCGCATTGGTACGCATTACAATAACCCTTCGTTTGGTTATGGTGGCTATTGTTTACCAAAAGACACCAAGCAGCTTCGTGCAAATTACAAAGATGTACCGAATAATCTTATCAGCGCAATTGTTGATGCTAACACTACCCGAAAAGACTTCATCGCGGACTCTATCATTTCTAAAAAGCCTGAAGTTGTCGGGATTTATCGCTTAATTATGAAATCTGGCTCTGATAACTTTCGTGCATCGAGCATTCAAGGGATTATGAAGCGAATCAAAGCTAAAGGCATTGAGGTGGTAGTGTTTGAACCTGAACTTGAAGATTCTGAGTTTTATCATTCTAAAGTTGTTAAATCATTGGATGAATTTAAAGCTTTATCTGATATTATTGTTTCAAACAGAATGGTCGATGATATTCGAGATGTTGAAGATAAAGTTTATACAAGAGATTTATTCGGTTCAGACTAATGTTTAATTAAAATCGCTATAAACTAAGCCAGCTCTAGCTGGCTTTTATTTTTAGGAAAAATATGAAGTACTTAGTTACCGGTGCTGCAGGCTTTATTGGCAGTGCAACTGTCGAAAACCTTACATCTCAAGGCCACGATGTCATCGGGATTGACAATATCAATGATTATTATGATGTTTCTCTAAAAGCAGCCAGATTAGCCAGAATTGAGCATGAACGTTTTACGTTTATTAAAATGGATTTAGCCGATAGATCTACTATTGAATCGTTGTTTGCGGCTGAAAAATTCGACCGAGTGATTCATTTAGCAGCGCAAGCTGGTGTACGTTATTCTATCGAAAACCCTCACGCTTATGCTGACTCAAACCTTGTTGGATATTTGAATATTCTTGAAGGTTGCAGGCAAAATAATGTTAAACATCTGATTTATGCTTCTTCAAGTTCTGTGTATGGTTTAAATGAAAAAGTACCATTTTCAACAGCAGACACAGTTGACCATCCTGTATCTTTGTATGCTGCGACGAAGAAAGCTAATGAGCTGATGTCTCATAGTTACTCACATCTCTATGATATTCCAACCACAGGCCTTCGATTTTTCACTGTTTACGGTGCTTGGGGTCGCCCTGATATGGCACCTTTTATATTCACAAAAAAAATTATTGATGGTGATACTATCGATATTAATAACAACGGCGATATGTGGCGTGACTTTACTCATGTTGATGACATTGTTGAAGGTATCGTTCGTATCGCAGATGTAATACCAAATCGAAACGATACCTGGAAAGTTGAGTCTGGCACGCCAGCTACTAGCTCTGCACCTTATTCGGTTTATAATATTGGAAATGGTTCACCCATAAATTTAATGGAATTTGTAGAAACCATTGAGTCTGAACTGGGTATTGAAGCTAAGAAAAACTTTCGAGGTATGCAACCTGGTGATGTATATCGTACCTTTGCAGATACTCAAGATTTATTTGATGTTACTGGATATAAACCTCAAGTTTCAGTTAAAGAGGGTGTGGCCGAGCTAGTTAAATGGTATAAAGCATTTTATTCAGTTTGATTATTTAAAAAGTTAAAGTAATCAACGTCGCTGGATAACCGATTTCTCTGGTATGACGTCAAATAATATTTAAGTTACCTTAACTTTGAACAGTAAAATAAATTAAAGGAATAATAAGTTAAATGAAAGCAGTAATTCCTGTTGCGGGTCTAGGAACCCGGATGTTGCCTGCAACAAAAGCCATTCCAAAGGAGATGTTACCTTTGGTTGATAAGCCGTTGATCCAATATATAGTTAACGAATGCGTAGCTGCTGGCGTTAAACAAATTGTATTGGTGACTCACGCCAGTAAAAATGCCATTGAAAACCATTTTGATAAGCAATATGAGCTTGAGTCGACGCTAGAGAAACGTGTTAAACGTCAGTTGTTAGAAGAAGTCCAAGCTATTTGCCCTAAAGACGTCACCATTATGCATGTACGTCAAGGTGAAGCTAAAGGCTTGGGGCATGCAGTGTTGTGCGCTAAACCGTGTATTGGTGATAATCCATTTATGGTGGTGCTTCCTGATGTTATTTTAGATGAGTATACGGCTGACCAAAAAACAGAAAATCTTGCCGCAATGAAAGCTCGATTTATTAATGATCATGCTAGTCAGATTATGGTTGCACCAGTACCTAAGCAAGACGTTAATAAATACGGCATTGCAGATTGTAATGGTGTTGAAGTCGCTGAAGGTGCATCAACAAAGATAAGCAGCATGGTCGAAAAGCCACAAGTGGAAGAAGCACCATCAAATTTAGCGGTTGTTGGACGTTATGTATTATCACAAAATATCTGGCCATTACTTGAAAAAACGCCAATGGGTGCAGGTGATGAAATCCAGCTGACTGATGCCATTGATATGTTAATCGAGCAAGAAACGGTTGAAGCATTCCATATGTCAGGGAAATCACATGACTGCGGTGATAAACTGGGCTACGCAAAAGCTTTCGTTGAATACGGATTAAACGATCCTAAATTAGGGGCTGACTTTAAAGCCGCTTTAAAGCAAATGCTTATTGATTAAGCGCTCATTTGTCTATTTATAGTTAAACCAGCATTCTGCTGGTTTTTTTATATGTGTTTCATTGTAAAATTACTATCTTGCTCTTTTAAAAGGTTAGCGACTGATAAATGAAAATACTTATCACTGGTGGTGCAGGTTTTATCGGTAGTGCCTTAATTCGTCATATTCTGAAAGACACGACTCATTCAGTCATCAACCTTGATGCGTTAACTTATGCAGGTACGCTTTCTTCAATTCCTAATGCCGATGTTTATACTGGTCGCTATACATTTGAGAAAGTAGATATTAGAGACTACAAGGGCGTGGATTCGGTATTTAAACGACATCAACCCGATGTTGTAATGCACTTAGCTGCGGAGTCTCATGTAGATCGTTCAATTGAAGATGCGTCTTTGTTTATTGAAACCAATATTGTTGGTACTTTCAATTTATTGCAAGTGTCGAGGTTGTATTTTCAGAGCCTTAGTATTGATAAGCAAAAAATATTTCGTTTTCATCATGTGTCTACCGATGAAGTTTATGGTGATTTAAAAAGCTCACAGGGATTATTTACTGAAATGTCAGCCTATTCCCCGAATAACCCTTATTCTGCCAGTAAAGCAAGTTCTGATCATTTAGTACGAGCTTGGGCTGCAACTTATGGTTTGCCTGTATTAGTGACAAATTGCTCGAATAACTTTGGCTGTTATCAATTTCCTGAAAAACTGATCCCCAATATGATTCTGAGTGCAATTAAAGGGAAGCCTCTCACTGTTTATGGTAATGGCCAGCAGGTCAGAGACTGGTTAGATGTTAATGACCATGCAAAAGCTTTACTGGAGGTTTTACGAAGCGGTCGTATCGGTGAGACATACAATATTGGTGCGAATAACCAAAAAATGAATATTGAGGTTATTGAAATGATTTGTCAGATATTAGAAGACATTGCGCCGAATAAACCGAAGGGGATTACACAATATCGAGATTTAATTAGTTTCGTAAAAGACAGACCAGGGCATGATGTGCGATATGCCATTGATGCCACTAAAATTCGAACTGAACTTAACTGGAAGCCTGAACAATCTTTTGAAAGCAGTTTGAGAAAAACGGTTCAGTGGTACTTAGACAATAAGGCTTGGTGGCAACCTATTTTAACTGGTGATTATCAGCTTCAGCGTTTAGGGCAGACGGAATGAAAGGCATCGTATTAGCGGGAGGTACAGGCACTCGGTTACACCCAATAACGTTGGGCACCTCGAAACAATTGTTGCCCGTTTATAATAAGCCAATGATCTATTATCCTATTTCGACACTTATGTTGGCAGGGATACGTGAAATCTTGATTATCACCACGCCAGATGAACAAGCCAACTTTAAGCACTTATTAGGAGATGGCTCTCAATTTGGAGTAGATTTTACTTATGTGGCTCAACCTAAGCCTGAAGGGATTGCCCAAGCTTTTATTCTGGCAGAAGCGTTTATTAATGGTGATAGTGTATCGTTAATCCTTGGTGACAATATCTTTTATGGGCAATCATTTTCGAAAATGTTAAAAGATGCAGCCAAAAACGTTAATGCGACCTTGTTTATTCATCAAGTTAAACAGCCACAACGTTTTGGTGTCGTTGAGTTTGATATTGACGGTAATGTCATTGCGATAGTTGAAAAGCCTAAAAAAACCAAATCTGAATTTGCTGTAACGGGTTTGTATTTTTACGATAATCGGGTTGTGGATTTTGCTAAACGATTAACACCGTCTGCTCGTGGAGAGCTTGAGATAACGGACATTAATCAAATGTATCTAAAGCAAGACGCTTTAAACGTTGAATTATTGGGGCGCGGATTTGCATGGCTAGATACTGGAACGCCAGAAAGTTTACATGAAGCTTCTTCATTTGTTCAAACGATTGAACATGTTCAAGGGTTAAAGGTGGCTTGTCTTGAAGAAATTGCTTGGCGAAATGGTTGGATTAGCGAACAGCATTTATCCCAAATAGCAGATTCGATGCAACAAAATGAATATGGTCAATATTTAAAGAAGTTACTCACTCCTGCGTAAACAGGAGTGAGTAAAGGTTTAATTAAAACTTATAGCCAAATACTAGACCGTAACTCGGTCCGTTTACGAACAAGTCACCATTGCTTGTGTCGTAGGCAAGATCACGATAATACTTTAATTGTAATCCTACTCTGAATGCGGACTTTCGTGGAGCATATGAAAGCTCTGCACCGGTATAATAACCAATCGCCGCTTTTTTCCAGCTGTATTTTGCCGCACCGACAAAGAGTTCACTCGATAGGTTGTTTGTCCACTGATAGCGCCAGTTCACAGGGCGAATGCCAATTGTAGTACCACTGCCCGGAAAGGCATCATCTCTGTCAAATGGCTTAGCGTATTCAACGACAACGCCCCACGCACTGTCTTCGGTAACCCATCGATAAGCGCCAATGGCTAAATTAATGGTTTTAGCATCGTCTTTTACTTTCGGTGTTGGGCCTCTCTTTTCACCGATATTTAAATTGGTTTGAACTGCTGAAAGAGATAACTCAATGTCTGTTTTTGCCATAACGTTCTGACTGACAAGTGTAAGTAAGCCGAGTAATCCGAATATCTTTTTATACATATGTAAACCCAGTAATGTTTGGTTTGTTATTTCCATTGAAAGCTAGCTCTAGCCTGCCAGAAGCTTTTTCCCTGCATGTCTTTGCCGTAGTAAGCGCCAACTGAGACCGTATTATTTTTCCAAGGGATAAAGTATTCAGCATCTAGCTCCCAGCTTTGTTGATACTCATCTCTGCCCGTTTCTTTTGGGGTTACCATTCTAACTTGTGTAACAAGTTTATGTTCGCTGTCAAAGCGATAAACGCCTTTTATAAATTGAGACTGCCCTTCGAGTGCTGTGCCATTCTCTCTCTGTTGTTGCAATGCCCAGTTACCAAGCACAAAACCATCATTCACATAACCATCTTTATAGATGTGGTGTGAATACCAGCCGTTTTCCCAAAAGCTGTATTCATAAGTGAAAGAAAGCTTGTTACCGAACAATTGCGGGAAAAACAAACCTGCGGATAATGCCGGGTTACCGAACTGATAGTTTTTACTGTTCGAGGTGTCTTCTCCGGCAAGCTCTGAGTAAAAAGAGAATGGGACTTTAGTATCAAAGTTGAAACGTGATGTGATGGAAGCTATTTGATTACCTGCTTCTTGATCTGAGTTTAAATCATCACGGGTATTATCTGCACCACCAGGGTCGACAAAAGCTTTGGCAATGGTTTTAAAACTGACTTCACGCTCACCACCGCCAAATTGAACGACACGATTTACACCAAGTAACCAACCATCAACGGGCTCAAAACTAAAATGAAATCCTGCCAGTAATGGTTTTTTTCTTGTGCTGTAAGCGCCTTTAAATAATACAGGTTGGGTATCCATTTGAGCGAGAAAGAACTCATAGTTGAAATTAGTATCCCACAACTCAATCGGCAAGTTATTGCTTAAGCTGACCGAAGGCATGGTTTCAGCGTTGGTGCTGATCACCATACTTTGACTTTGAAAGGGTGAATACCAATGTTCTTTATAACCAATATCAAGTTGTGCCCAACTTGTACCGACTGAAAGCATGGTACCAGTGAGCGTTTTACGTTGTTGAGTTAACTCTGTACCGGCATAGAAACCCAACCAATCTTGAGCTTGCCATTGAAACCGATTACTGAACGAAAAAGTATTATCGGTCGTGTTCCCCCGAGCATTCGGGATTGCATGTTCTTCACCACCACCAAAGCTTATTGATGTTCGACTATGGGTTAACGAGGCTGTTTTTTTATAAGGCATTAATGCGCGTGATAATCGTGCATACAGATCTGGCTGAGACAGCTGGATTTTATCTAATGCTTGAAATATTACCGCCATATTGTAGGGCTTTGTGAGCTTAGGAATGTTTGCGACTACGGCTAACGTCTCAACATCGCTCTCAATGATAGGGCTTGCATTTAATGGTAAGTAAGGCGTTACACCGCTTGCTAAGCAGGTGCCAGATAAGAATAAACCTGCAGAAAGAAAAATGGCTGCTTTCATATTGTATTGTTATTTATAAAAATTATGTTGATTATATGTTTTAAATGTTCATCAGCCAAGGCATTATTGATGTTATCTGCTAAGTCGTTGATGATGAGTTTTCGAGGTTTCAGCGTTTAATTTACAGTAATTACGGAGGTGAATTTTGCAAATTATTCATCATGGTGCAAAAGATGGCGTTACAGGCTCTTGTCATCAACTCGTTGTCGATGACGATAGCCATATTCTGATCGACTGTGGCTTATTTCAAGGTGTTGAATCACGCAGCTTAGACATCGAATTCGACTTATCGAATGTAAAGGCGTTGATTGTTACTCATTGTCATATTGATCATGTTGGTCGAATACCATGGCTGTTAGCGGCTGGGTTTCGAGGAGGAATATACCTCACAGAGGCCAGTGCTGCTTTATTACCAATAGTACTTGAAGATGGTATTAACGTTCATTTTGGAAGTAAACGTTTATTTCATACAATTGAACGTTTGTTGGATGAGCTGATCGTGCCTGTGCCTTATAACCAATGGGTCGAACCGATTACTGATAATGCTGTAAAAATACGATTTCAGTCTGCCGGGCATATTTTGGGCAGCGCTTATGTTGAAGTTGATATGCCTGACGGCACTCGGGGTATATTCAGCGGGGATTTAGGCCCTCGTAATACACCGCTTTTACCAGACCCAACGCCCCCAGAGTTCGCAGATTGGTTAGTAATTGAAAGTACTTACGGTAACAAAATCCACGAACATATTACTGAAAGGCGAGCTCGCTTAAAAGCGATGATTGATGATTCGCTACAAGATGGCGGCGCAATCCTTATTCCAGCTTTCAGTATTGGACGCACCCAAGAAATCCTTTTTGATATCGAAGAAATTTTAACTGAATACAGTGACGATGCGTTGAAGCGAATTCCTATCATTCTAGATTCACCGATGGCAGCTAAATTTACGGCAAGGTATCGTCAATTCAAGGAATTATGGGCGAAAGAAGCAAAACATAAGTTACACCGTGGCCAGCACCCTTTAAATTTTGAACAGCTTGTGCAAATTGATTCACATACCGAACATCTTGCTCTAGTAAACAGGCTTAGACAGACTGCAGAGCCTTGCATTGTTATTGCTGCCAGCGGTATGTCAAGCGGTGGGCGAATTGTTAACTATTTGAAAGCACTGTTACCAGATAGAAGAACCGATGTAGTTTTAGTTGGTTATCAAGCAAAAGGGACGCCTGGGCGTGAAATGTATAAAGGGAAGCGTGAAATTTGGTTTGGTGAAAATAAAGTCGAAGTCAAAGCAAAGATACACAAACTTGGGGGGTACTCTGCGCACGCTGATTGTGAGGAGCTTCTAGATTTCATAAATACAATATCAGGTTTACAAAGCGTGAGAGTTGTTCATGGCGAACCCAAAGTTCAGCAAGCCTTTAAGAATAAAATAGAAAGTATGGTACCAGATTTGATTGTTGAGCTAGCTTGCCAACAGTCTTGATGGTTACTGAGTCTACCAAGTAAAAAAATTGATTTGGTTCGTTATTTCAATAGCGACTTCTGTTATAATTTTAACGTTGTGTTGTTCTTATGGACGAGATTATGGAATATTTTATTTCCTTTTTTGCTTCTTTTGCGTTAACTATTACTATTATTACTGCTTTAAACCCTGTCGCTAAACGTGTTGGTTTAGTGGATGTTCCCAATGAAAGAAAGCTTCATGTTGGCCAAATTCCACTGATCGGTGGCGTTGCAATTTTTTTAGGTGTGCTTGCTGCAACTTCTATTGCTATGCAGCATAACCAAGCACTTAACCTGTATCTTATTTCGTCTGCTTTTATACTCTTTCTTGGCGTTTTAGATGATAAGTATGATTTATCGGTGAAGATTAGAATGGTGGCACAAGTTCTGGTCGCTTCGATCATGATTTTTGGTGCTAATTTTTATCTATCAAGCTTTGGCGATATTTTTCATTTCTTTGAGTTTCAGTTAGGTGTTTTTGGTATGTTGGTTACAGTTTTGGCTGTAATAGGTGCCATTAATGCGTTTAATATGGTTGACGGGATTGATGGTCTTGCAGGCTCTTTGAGCTTAGTGACGTTTACTTCGCTCGCCTATTTACTTTTCAGTGCGGAAAATAACTGGTTCTTTTTGGCTTTCTTATTTATTCCTGCGATTTTAGCTTACCTATCGTTTAACCTTCGTTGGCCTTTTAAAAACGTGACTAAAATTTTTATGGGGGACGCAGGCAGTATGTTAATTGGTTTGACGGTGGTTTGGTTGTTGGTCATTGGTGCTGAGTCTAGTAATCAAGCATTTTCACCTGTTACGGCATTATATTTGATTGCGATTCCGTTGATGGACATGACAGCCATCATGTATCGCAGAATTAAAAAAGGGCAATCCCCTTTTAAGCCTGATCGTGATCACTTACACCATATTTTTGAACGTGCAGGGTATACAAGACGTCAAACATTAGTGAGAATTACTTTATTAGCAACATTATTAGCCGTGATTGGCGTTGTTGGTGAAATGTACTCAGTGCCAGAGTCTATTATGTTTGCTGGTTTTATTGCGTTATTTATCGCATACAATTGGGCTTTATTGCACATTTGGCAAGTACTTCGTTGGTTACGAAAAGCATAAATTAAGTGTTTAAATAGAAAAGGCTGCAACTGCAGCCTTTTCTAATCGAGCCAATAATTTTATTTTTTATTGTTCGGTCTTAGTTGTGCTTTTGAGTTCGCCATAGCTAATGCAAACTGTGCATAGGCAGCTACATTTTGTGCAAGCTTTTCAGGTACGATTTTATCAATCGTATCATTCGGAGTGTGGTGATAATCAAAGTAGTCATAACCTTCTTGGCGCAACGAGGCTACAGGTACACCTAAAGCTGGCAACATTGACACATCTGGGCCACCGCCAGCTTCATTATTACCCAACTCAATATTTCTATTGGCTGTCATTGGTGTTAAGTCAGCATGAACTTGCTCAAATTGTGCTGGGTTAACATTGACATCAATTTTATAAATCCAACCTGCACCGAAGTCAGACTCAGCGGCGATATAATGGTTTTGCAGTTCTTTGGCGTGTGCTTTAGCATAAGCTTTACCGCCAACTAATCCAATTTCTTCTGCGGCATAAAGCACCACACGAACAGTGCGGTCTGGACGTTGTGGTAAATCTAAAATGTGTTTACCGGCAGCCATTACAATACCAACACCTGCACCATCATCGAGTGCGCCTGTACCTTCATCCCAAGAATCTAGATGCGCACCAATAAGTACGATTTCTTCAGGTTTAGTACGGCCAGTCACTTCGCCGATAACGTTATAAGAGGTTGCAAAGCCTTTATTCTCAGGGCTCATGTTCAACTTCAAAGTGACGTTAGGGTTACGTTTCAACATAAAGTTAAGTTGGTTTGCATCAGGAGCTGAAAGTGCGGCAGCAGGAATTTTGTTAACGCCATCTTTGTAACGCATCATACCTGTATGTGCCATACGGTCATGATCGGTACCGATAGAGCGAACAACAATCGCTACTGCGCCTTTTTCGGCTGCCGCAATGGCACCACGTGAACGTCCACCAACACTTTTACCGTAACCCGCGCCATTAATTGCACGCTCTGTTTTATGGTCGATAAAAACAATTTTACCTTTCACATCGGTAGGGTTGGCTGCTTTTAATGCCGCTAATGTATCAAAGCGAATGATCTCAGCTTCTAAGCCATTCACTGGTGTAGCAACACTGCCACCTAATGCTGTGATGACGAGTGGTTGAGGGTAGGGAGCAGTTACTTCAGCACTTGCTGAACCACGATCCCAAATTGGAACTTTGACAGGTTCTTTATATATTTTGTCATAGCCAAGTGCTTTGAATTTGTTCATTGCCCAATCAACGGCCATGAGGTCTTTGTCGGTTCCGGCCATTCGAGGGCCAACTTCAACAGTCAATGACTCAACAATGTCATAACCAAGGTTTGAAGTTTTCGCTGCTGTCATTAAAGTATGACTTGTCGAATGAGTTTGGCTTGTGCCCGATGTGCTTTGACAGCCCAATAATGCTGAGCTAATAGCGGCTGCAAGTAATAAAGTAGGTAATTTTTTCATTAGTAATTATTCAATTGTTATTATTTATAGCTTAAAGGAATTATTTTCAGGCATAAAAAAACCGGCCTGAGCCGGTTTTTATTGTATCTTCAACAACAATTAAGCAGCAAGTGCTTTAATTCTTGTGTTAAGACGAGCCTTATGACGGGCTGCCTTATTTTTATGAATCAAACCTTTTGTTGCCATACGGTCAACGATAGGTTGAGCAGCATTGAAAGCTTCAGTTGCTGCTGCGTGATCGCCAGCTTTGATAGCAGCGATAACTCTTTTAAGATAAGTGCGTAGCATAGAGCGACGGCTTGCGTTGTGTTGACGACGCTTTTCAGATTGAACTGCGCGTTTCTTTGCAGACTTGCTATTAGCCAAGGTGCAACTCCTAAAAACTGGATATTAAGATTTTTTAAAGGTCGAGGAATATGCCCGAAAAACACACCAATGTCAATCAAAATGCATCACAGATTAATAAATCTGTTAGCATTTGGCTTTCTTCAACCTAACTCGTGTAAAATGTGGCGCAATTTTATCAGCTCTCCTAATGAAATGCACCCTCTATCCTAAAAAAAGCGGTTGGTAGAATAAGATAGTTAACGTATCTTCATTTATTATGCTCATAAGGTTGAGTAAACTGATTTTTATATGGACGTTTGCTGTCGGTAAACAGGATGAACTCGTCACTGATTTGTGATGTATTTCAATAAGTAAATGTACAGCTGATTACCCACCAAGCGTTGTTATAGATTATTTTCACAGTGTTTGAGTGCATCACTGATTATTCTTTCTCGGGTTCCTACTAGAGAAAATCGTTTTTTTTGGAGTTCTTTTGAGCAAGAAATTATTTAGATCAGGCATGATCGTCAGTGCGATGACTTTAGTTTCACGTGTTTTGGGGTTATTACGTGATGTTGTTATTGCTAATCTATTGGGCGCAAATGCCAGTGCCGATGTGTTCATCTTTGCAAACCGAATCCCAAACTTCCTGCGTCGACTCTTTGCTGAGGGTGCGTTTAATCAGGCGTTTGTGCCTGTGTTTACTGAATATGAAGAAACCAAAACTAAAGAAGAAACTCAAGAACTGATTTCAAAGGTGGCAGGCACGTTAGGAGGTATTGTTACAATAGTAACGTTTATTGCTGTCATTGCTTCACCAGTCATTGCCGCTTTGTTTGGTGCAGGCTGGTTTTGGGATTGGGTCAATGATGGGCCCGATGCCAGTAAATTTGAACTTGCCTCTTTGATGCTTAAAATCACTTTC
The DNA here is from genome assembly GCF_056591695.1 of Parashewanella sp. 2304DJ23-3. NCBI lineage: Bacteria > Pseudomonadati > Pseudomonadota > Gammaproteobacteria > Alteromonadales > Shewanellaceae > Parashewanella > Parashewanella sp. 2304DJ23-3. The sequence continues at coordinate 95,758 of NZ_JBWQOH010000002.1, read as the reverse complement.
CCTTATTTATGGTTTATTACTTTTGTGGCTTTAGCTGGTTCTATTTTGAATACCCGTGGTCGATTTGCGGTTTCAGCCTTCACGCCTGTATTTCTGAATATTGCCATGATTGGTGCCGCAATTTTGATCTCTCCGAGACTCGAAGATCCAGAAGTTGGGTTAGCAATCGGTGTGTTTTTAGGTGGTTTAGTTCAATTTTTGTTTCAAATTCCATTTTTGTACAAAGAAAATGCAATTATTAAGCCAAGTTGGGGTTGGAATCATGAAGGTGTGATTAAAATACGCACGTTAATGTTACCTGCATTGTTTGGGGTCTCTGTCACTCAGCTAAGCTTACTGTTTGATACCTTTATCGCCAGTTTTATGATTACGGGTTCGATCAGCTGGTTGTATTACTCAGACCGATTACTTGAGTTTCCATTGGGTTTATTTGGTATTGCTATCGCAACGGTCATTTTACCTACTTTATCTAAAAAGCATGTTAATGATGAAGGAAAAGGGTTTAAACAAACGATGGATTTTGGAGTACGCTTCATTCTGATGCTCGGTGTGCCAGCAATGGTAGGCTTAATACTGCTCGCAAAACCCATGTTGATGGTCTTGTTCATGCGTGGTGAATTTAATTTTACTGACGTACAACAATCATCAATGAGCTTAATTGCTTATGGTTGTGGTTTGCTTAACTTCATGATGATTAAAGTGTTAGCTCCGGGTTACTACTCACGCCAAGATACCAAGACACCAGTGCGTTACGGCATCATTTCGATTTGTACCAATATGGTGTTCAATATCATTTTTGCCATTCCATTTGGTTTTGTTGGATTAGCTATCGCAACCACGTTATCTGCCTTTGTTAATGCCTGCCTATTATATAGAGGCCTACATATAAGTGGTGTTTACCAGTTGAGTAAGCAAACACTGATTTATTTTTTGAAAGTGATAATTGCAGCAGCACTAATGGGCACATTGATATTTTATTTCAACCCTACGGATCAGGTGTGGCTTGATATTGGAGAATTGACTCGAGGTGCAGAGCTTGCCAAATTAATTGCGCTCGGTGGAATTTCATACTTAGTTGCTTTGTTTTTATTCGGAATTAAGCCATGGAAGCTTAAACCTGAGCTTGATGACTGATATACTCCGGTCACTTATGCGTGTAACAAAAGCACAAGAATGGAATTAATTCGCGGGATTCACAATATTTTACCTAATCATCATGGTTGTGTATTAACCATTGGTAATTTTGATGGCGTTCATCGAGGCCATGCTGAGGTGATCAATCGCTTAGTTGAAAAAGCTGAGCATTTTGATTTGCCTGCAACTCTGATGACTTTTGAGCCTCAGCCTCAAGAGTTATTTAAAGGCGAAGATGCACCTGCGAGACTGAGTTTATTACGGGACAAAGTGATATTACTTGACGAACTTGGTATTGATAGAGTGTTATGTGTCAACTTCAATCGCAAGTTTGCCAGTATGCCACCTGAAGATTTCATTGAAGAATTATTAGTAAAGCAACTTGGTGTAAAATATCTGGTTGTTGGCGATGACTTTTGCTTTGGTAAAAAGCGTGCTGGCAATTTTGACATGCTGTGTAAAGCAGGTGCGAAACATGGTTTTGCTGTTGTGAGCACAGACAGCTTTATTGTTGGTGATACCCGTGTAAGCTCTACTGCCATTAGAGAGTCATTGGCCGAAGGTAATTTTGAGCAAGCAAGAAGAATGCTTGGTCATCCTTATTTGTTAGGTGGTCGAGTGGCTCATGGTCAAAAGCTTGGACGAACCTTAGGTTTTCCGACAGCAAATATTGCGCTTAAGCGAAATGTTGTGCCTGTACGTGGTGTATTTGCGGTGCGTGCATTTTGGCAAGATAGTGAAATTTATGAAGGTGTTGCTAATGTAGGCTTTAGGCCAACTGTTAATGGGCAACAGTGCCAGTTAGAAGTCCACTTGTTTGACTTTGATGGTGATATATATGGTCAGTATATCGAAGTCGAACTGGTGGCAAAGATCAGAGACGAACGACCATTTGAGTCGTTAGAGGCGCTAAAAGCGCAAATTATGAATGATGCAAATGAGGCGAAAGCTTTATTTAGCAGTGATGCCAGCTAATACTGGTTTATAAATGGTGTATGGGATAAATGAGCGACTATAAATCAACGTTGAATTTGCCGGAAACGAAGTTTCCGATGAGAGGTAATCTGGCGAATCGTGAGCCAGAGATGTTAAAACGCTGGAACGAAGATGAGCTGTATAAAGCGATTCGTGAAAGCCGTGAAGGTGCAAAGACATTCATTTTGCATGATGGCCCTCCATACGCAAACGGTAATATTCATATTGGTCACTCAGTTAATAAAATCTTAAAAGATATTATTATCAAGTCGAAAACCATGTCGGGTTTCGATGCACCTTATATTCCGGGCTGGGATTGTCATGGTCTACCTATTGAGCTTAAAGTTGAGCAAAAAGTCGGTAAGCCAGGACATAAAGTTTCTGCCGCAGAATTCCGTGAAGAGTGTCGTAAATATGCGGCTAAGCAAGTGGATGGTCAGCGTGATGATTTCATCCGTTTAGGCGTATTTGGCGATTGGCAAAACCCTTACCTAACCATGAACTTTGAAACCGAAGCGAACATTATTCGTTCATTGGCTAAAGTGATTGATAATGGTCACCTACATAAAGGTGTTAAACCGGTTCATTGGTGTACAGATTGTGGCTCAGCATTGGCTGAAGCTGAAGTTGAGTATGAAGATAAGACTTCTCCAGCGATTGATGTTGCGTTTGTTGCTGTTGACTCAAGCGCAGTTGCGGCTAAATTTGGTGTCGCAGATTATACAAATCAGGTTGCGACCGCAATTTGGACGACAACACCTTGGACACTGCCAGCTAACCGTGCCGTTGCATTAAGTGCTGAACTTGATTACGCCTTAGTTGAATATACTAAAGACGGTAAAAAACAAGCATTAGTGCTTGGTGAAGTACTTGTTGATGATTGCATGAAGCGCTTTGGCGCTGAAGAATATACAACGCTTGCTACAACAAAAGGTGCTGAGCTTGAGTTAGTTCGTTTCCAACATCCATTTTATGATTTCGATGTTCCTGCAATTCTTGGTGATCACGTTACGACTGAAGCAGGTACTGGTGTTGTTCATACTGCACCTGGTCATGGTCAAGATGACTTTGTTGTTGGCCAACAGTACGGTTTAGAAGTCGCAAACCCAGTTGGTGATAACGGCGTTTATAAGCCAGATACTGAATTCTTTGCTGGCCAGCACGTATTTAAAGCCAATAAGTCAGTGGTTGAATTACTTGAAGAAAAGCAAGTATTGCTTAACCATGAAAACTATCGTCACAGCTACCCACATTGCTGGAGACATAAAACACCAATTATTTTCCGTGCGACGCCACAGTGGTTCATTTCAATGGACAACAATGGCTTACGTTCAACGTCATTAAATGAAATTGGCCAAACTCAATGGATCCCAGATTGGGGACAAAGCCGTATCGAGAAGATGGTTGAGAATCGCCCTGATTGGTGTATTTCTCGTCAACGTACTTGGGGTGTTCCAATTACCTTGTTTGTTCATAAAGAAACGGATGAATTGCACCCTGACAGCGTTGCATTAATGGAACGTGTTTCTCATCGTATTGAGCAACAAGGTATTCAAGCTTGGTTTGACCTTGAGCCGTCAGAGCTATTAGGTGATGAAGGTGACAAATACCGTAAGATCACTGATACCTTAGACGTATGGTATGACTCAGGCTCAACGTTTTCATCAGTTGTTGCGAATCGTGCAGAATACAAAGGTGCGGACATCGATTTATACCTAGAAGGTAGCGATCAGCATCGTGGTTGGTTTATGTCATCATTGATGATCTCAACAGCGATGAACGGTAAAGCACCGTATAAGCAAGTGCTAACACACGGTTTTACCGTTGATGGTAAAGGCCGTAAGATGTCTAAGTCTATCGGTAACGTAATTGCTCCTCAGCAAGTTACGGGTAAGCTTGGTGCTGATATTCTGCGCTTATGGGTTGCTGCAACTGATTACAGTGGTGAGATGACGGTTTCTGATGAAATCCTAAATCGTAGTGCAGACTCTTACCGTCGTATTCGTAACACGGCCCGTTTCTTACTGGCGAACCTAAGTGGTTTCAACCCTGAAACTGATATGGTTGCGGTTGATGATATGGTTGCTGTAGATCGCTGGGCTGTTCGTCGTGCACACGCAATTCAACAAGAAATTCTTGCCGCTTATGAGCAATACAACTTCCACTTAGTGACTCAAAAACTGATGCAGTTCTGCTCAGTTGAGTTAGGTAGTTTCTACTTAGACATCATTAAAGATCGCCAATACACTGCGAAAACAGAAGGCCATGCACGCCGTAGTTGTCAGTCTGCGCTTTATTTAATTGCTGAAGCATTAGTTCGCTGGATTGCACCAGTGTTGAGCTTCACGGCTGATGAAATCTGGCAGTTATTACCAGGCGAACGTGAGAAGTATGTATTCACACAAACTTGGTTTGAAGGTTTAGAGTCTGTTGTTACTGAGAATGATTTGAGTGACGAATACTGGCAGACACTGTTATCTGTTCGTACTGAAGTCAACAAAGTACTTGAGCAAGCACGTCGTGATAAGAAGATTGGTGGTTCACTAGAAGCTGAAGTTACGCTTTATGCCGCTGAAGAGCTAACTGCTGAACTTGCAGAGATCGATGATGAACTTCGCTTTGTATTATTGACATCTAAAGTGAACATTAAACCATTAGCTGACGCACCAGCAGAAGCAACTACAACTGAACTTGCTGCGCTAAAATTAGTCGTAGCTAAAGTGGATGCAGAGAAGTGTGAACGTTGCTGGCACCATAGTGATGACATTGGTCAAGTTGAGTCGCACCCAACACTGTGTCAGCGCTGCGTGACTAATATTGAGGGTGAAGGCGAAGAGCGTAAGTTCGCTTAATATTTTCGACGCCGTTTCTACCCATGTAGAAACGGCATTAGGATTGATTGAATAAAGGAAAAGGCATGCCGTCAGATTGGAGACAAAGTGGTTTGAAATGGTATTGGGTTGTTGTTATTGCAATTGTTGCTGATCAACTTTCTAAGCAGTGGGTATTAGCGAATTTTGATTTGTATGAATCAATTAATTTATTGCCCGTACTAAACTTTACTTATGTTCGAAATTATGGCGCAGCATTCAGCTTTTTAGCTGATGCTGGTGGTTGGCAACGTTGGTTCTTTACTGTTATCGCAGTTGGTATCAGTGCCTTATTAACGTTTTGGCTACGCAAACAACATGCGAACGAATGGCGCACAAACCTCGCATTTACGCTCGTTATTGGCGGTGCAATTGGTAATTTAGTTGACCGTTTAATGCATGGATTTGTTGTTGACTTTATCGATGTATATTGGAAAACCAGCCATTATCCTGCATTTAATATTGCTGATTCCGCCATTTGTATTGGCGCAGGTTTAATCATTCTTGACTCATTTTTTGGTGAGAAGAAAGAAATAACTGAAAACACTAAAGAGGTAAGTTAAGTGTCTTCGACTAAATCATTACTTTGTCACATGGAAATTTTGCTGGAAGATGGCTCGACTGCTGACAGCACAAAGGCTTCTGGTAAGCCTGCACGATTAAATATTGGTGACAATAGTTTAAGTCCGGCATTCGAAGCTGAGCTTGAGACTCTAAAAGAGGGTGATAAACATAAGTTTACCCTTCAAGCCGTTGACGCATTTGGAGAGTCTAACCCTGATGCCATTCACTATTTAGATAAAACTCGTTTTCCAGCAGATTTGAAGTTGGAAGAAGGCGTTATTGTAAGTTTTGCAGGCCCTGGTGGCAGTGAGATTCCAGGAATCGTTCGTGAAGTCGCTGGAGATTCAGTTACGGTTGATTTGAATCATCCGTTAGCAGGCCATAACATAACCTTTGATATTGAAGTGACTCAGGTACTCTAATCTATGAATTCTTCTGACAAAATTGCAGTTCAACAAGTCGAGCCTAATGGTTTAAATATTATGCTTGCCAATCCTCGAGGCTTTTGTGCTGGGGTAGATCGTGCGATTAGCATTGTTGAAAGAGCGCTAGAACTATTTGAACCACCCATTTATGTTCGCCATGAAGTTGTTCATAACCGTTACGTGGTACAAAACTTAAAAGACCGTGGTGCGATTTTTGTCGAAGAGTTAGAGCAAGTACCTGATGACTGCATTGTTATTTTCAGTGCTCATGGTGTTTCACAAGCGGTGCGTAAAGAAGCGAAAGATCGTGGCTTAAAAGTGTTTGATGCAACTTGCCCACTGGTGACTAAAGTTCACTTACAGGTGACTCGAGCAAGCCGAAAAGCCATTGAGTGTATCTTAATTGGACATGCTGGCCATCCTGAAGTTGAGGGAACAATGGGTCAGTACAGTAATCCTGAAGGTGCCGTTTATTTAGTGGAGTCTGTCGAAGATGTCGCTAGATTAACGCCTAACGATCCAGATAACCTTTGCTTTGTTACTCAAACCACGCTTTCGGTTGATGAGACCATTGATATCATTGAAGCCCTAAAAGCTAAGTTTCCGTGTATTGAAGGCCCACGCAAGGATGATATTTGTTACGCAACACAAAACCGTCAAGACGCCGTAAAAAGTATGTCACCGAATGCTGACATGATGGTGGTTGTGGGTTCGAAAAACAGTTCTAACTCGAACCGTTTACGCGAACTTGCTGAAAAGCACGGTATTGAGGCACACCTTGTCGATAACGCTGATGATGTTGCTGCATCATGGTTTGAAGGTAAATCGAAAGTGGCCGTAACTGCTGGTGCTTCAGCTCCAGAAGTATTAGTTCAACAGGTTGTTGAAGCAATAACTAAGTTTGCACCGAGTGTGATTACCGAAGTTGAAGGGCGAGAGGAAGATACCGTTTTCGCTGTTCCAGCAGAATTAAGGTAAGTGTTCTTGGTCTAATTTGATTAGAAAAGAGGCTACTGCCTCTTTTTTAATGTTCCTATCGTAGTAAAAAGTAGAAAGTGAATAAAAAATAGCCTAATATCGATTCTCTATTCAACAGAGTGTTAACAAAAATAGAGAAAAAAGGTATAAAATACCTGTCATAAAAACGGCAATGGACAGAGGATTGACGCCAATGAATGGCAATGAGAAAGGATTATCCCTCATAGAAGTACTCGTCTCACTGGTGATTCTTGTCATCGGTCTTGTTGGTGTGTTCAATCTGCATATCATTTCAAAACAAGGCTCATTTGAAGCTTATCAACAAACTCAGGCTTCTTTTCTTGCTAATGATCTTATTAATCGAATGAGAGCAAATTCTTCACCAACCGATCTTGCGGCTTTTGCAAATGGCACTCACCCAGAGTATATAGATTGGGAAAACTCATTGGAGGGGGATAATGAAAAGGATGGAAATACATCCATTGGTGGTCTAGATGGAGCAATGGCATGTATGCAGCAAGGTGAATTTCAAGTGAAAACTCCTCCGAGTGGCCCAGGAGAGAGCCCTGAGGTTGAGGAGATTCCTGGCACTGAAAATATTTACACGATAGCAATTAGTTGGCGAAGTATTAGAGAATTATCTGATGCTGTGAAAGCTGGGCAGTATGCGGAGGGGGATAAAGTTCCTTTAGTTTGTGGTAACGGATCAAACAGGAGGCGGCTCTATACTGTTAGTACAGTTATTCGAGCCGTAGCACCAGATCCCTTTGAACCTGATCCGGCTCCTGCTCCAGATGATGGGGGTGGAGGATGATAATAAAGACAAAAGGCTTTTCATTAATTGAATTAATGATTGCTATGGTTATCAGCCTATTTTTAACACTAGGCCTGTTTACTATGTTTCGTATGTCATCTACCAATGTTACAACAACTAGCCACTTTAATGAGTTGCAAGAAAGTGGCCGGATAGCGTTAACATTATTAGAACGAGATATTCGATTAGCGGGTTACTTTGATATTCACACGAACAGTGATTTAACGCCGGGAGTCGGTACAACAGCCGTTGCAGATAATGACTGTATTGGCGCTGGTGTAGACAATGCTAGTTACCCAATATCTGAAAACTACCGAACTATCTGGGGATTTACTGTTGGAGATGGTTCAAGTATTACTTGTTTAACTAATGGAACTAATAATGATGTTGGTACAGATGTCATTCAAATTAAGCGTGCAGGAGATATAGTCCCAAGAGCTCAAGTTATTGGTCAGGATAACCATTTTATTGGCTTCGACAATAATTCGATAGAGTTTTTTATGGCTGAGGATAGTATCCCTGCAAATTTAGCTGCGGATGCCCAGTTCGCGCAGTTTGTACATCATGTCTACTACATTGAAACAACTGATGGTATTCCAACTTTAGAGCGAAGAGAATTAATCAATAACAATATGGACTCTAGTGGGAACACTAATCAGGTACTTGTGAATGGTGTAGAAAATATGCACTTTCTCTATGGTATCGATAATGATGAAGATTTTTCTGTGGATATATATCAACCTGCGACAGATGTTCCGGATGATGCATGGAATAGGAATGGGCAAAGAATCATTGCCGTTAAGGTTTATTTGCTTGTCCGCAGTGTTGAACCTGATAATCAGTATACCAATGACATTACCTATAACTTGGGTGGTAAAGAATTAGGGCCATTTAATGACAACTTTCGTCGAAAAGTGATGTCTACTACGGTTATCTTATTTAACAATATACAAACATAAAGCAGGAGCCAATTTTGAAAAAACAACAAGGAGTTGTGCTTTTTTTTGCCATTATTGTTTTGCTGGTGCTAACTGTCATTGGTGTTTCTTTAGCTACGAATTCAAGTATGTCCATACAAATGGCGAGTGCTGGTAGTGAGAAGATGCAGTGCCAAGTTTTTACTGACGGACAAGTTGAAGGTGCTATAACAGACATTTTAGCTGCGAAAAATTTAGCTGAATTAACCATAACAATAGATAACTTAAATGATCGAAATTTTGTCATTCAAGATAATAATACTTTAGCTGAGCCTATCAATTGTCCTCGGGGTATTGTTAAGCCAGATTTACCAAATCAAAAATGTGTAATATTAGAGTTAACAAAAACAAATATGTTTGGTAAAGCTAATAGTGGTAGAGCTTGTGGCTCTACAGGAGTCGTTTGGCCATTTATTTCAGCAAGCGGTTGATAAAGGGAATTTAAAAATGAAACTTTTAAAAACAGGCTTATCTTGTTTACTCATATTAATGAGTAGTCAATTAGTTGCTGATGATACTGAACTATACGTTGTTGAAGGTACTCCGCGTACGGGCATTCGTCCTCAAATCCTCATTATTTTTGATAACTCAAATTCAATGAAGAACAACACACAAAACGAAAAGACTTTCTTTACTCAAGCTCAAAATTTATCGAGTGGTAGTAAAATATTTTTTTCTTCATCTACGACGGTACCAGAACCTACAAGTGCGCAATATTTCCTGCATGACAATAATCGTTGTCATACTTCAGTTCAATATTTAAATAGTTATGGCTTGTTTACTGGTTATTTAAGAGATTATCAATTTGTTGGACAAACAGGTGCATGGCGTGAAATGTCCGGAAGTAATAGCTCGACAATTACAGATGTTGATTGTTTTGAAGATATTTCTGAACGAAACGCTGACAATAATTCATACACAGATGGTTTCCCTATTGATCATTTAGGAACTCCATCAGCCCCTTTGCCATACAGCTTGGTTTCGTCTGATGATTCCGATTCCGTTGCATTTCAAACAGCTTATGATAATGCATTACTTACTCACTTTGGTATAGGTAAGCCTGTACACCTATACACGCAAGAGTATGTTGAGTGGTATCACAATGATACATTTGGGGAAACGAACTACCAACGTATTCAAATAGCAAAAGAGGTTGTTGAAAACGTTCTTGTTACCACTCCAGGTGCAGACATTGGGCTTGCAATATTCAATTCCACTTCAGAGCAAGGGGGAAGAATTGTAAGCGGCATTAAACAAAATACTATTGCAACACGCAATAAGTTATTGGAGATAGTTCCAGAGCTTGGAACAGAAGGAACAACACCTCTGTGTGAAACGCTTTATGAAGCTTATCGTTATTTCAGTGGGCAAAGCGTTATATATGGTGATAATGCTCCATCAACATCAGACCCTGAAAGTGATGAATCAATTGAATCAGGTGGTACTTATATCTCTCCGTTACAACAGTGTCAAAGCAACGTTTATGTCATTATCGTCACTGATGGTTTTCCCTACACAGATAATCATGCAGACGATGACGTTAGGGCATTACCTGGAATTGACCAAGATTACTTTTTGATAACAGAAAAAAATGATCGACCTACATTATTACCTAACTTAGCAGAGTGGTTGGCAACAAATGATATAAACCCAAATATAGATGGTAAGCAAACTGTTACTACACATACTATCGGGTTTAGTGCCGCAGCAGCAAACGCTCAAGGCGTTTTAAGTGAAACGGCAGATGCTGGTGGAGGCTTATATTCTTCAGCTGCCAACACAAAAGAACTACAGGCTGCAATCACTTCATTAGTTAATGTTGCACTCGAAAACGGCAACAGTTTTACGGCTCCAGCAATTGCAACCAATAACTTCGATAGCACTCGAACTTTAGACTCCCTTTATTACGCCATGTTTTTGCCAAATAAAGGTCCTCGCTGGAGTGGTAATTTAAAAAAATTTAGAGTGAAGAGTGATGGGACAGTTGTTGATCAATCAGGACGTCCTGCATTAGAAGAAGATGGTACGGTTAAAACAACTGCTTGCTCGATTTGGAGTGCGTGCACTGGTGGTTTTGATGGCGGTAACGTTAATCAAGGCGGTGCAGCTTCATCGATTAAAACAAAAGCGTTGGCAGGCACTAGAGACTTATGGTCGAACTTAGGAAGTAGTTATGACCCTTTAACATTAGAAAGTATGCAGACAAGGCTAACTACAACTTCTGAACTTACAAGCTATTTAAGAACTAATGTAGATCAGTTAGGTAACCTTTTCAGTTGGCTAAACGGTATAGACGTTGATGATGAAGATAATGATAACTCTGTTACAGACTTCAGAGCTGATGTTATGGGTGACCCTTTGCATTCTAAACCGTTGGCGATAAATTATAGCGGCAGTGTAAATTCACAAGATATCCGTATCTTAGTTGGTACTAACCAAGGCTTTATGCATATGTTTAAAGATATTGGAACTACCGTTGAGGAAAGCTGGGCATTTATGCCTTATGAACTGTTACCTAAAGTTGCTGAGTTAAGAACCAATGCCCCATCTGGTGTGCATTCGGTATATGGACTTGACAGCTCTCCAGTTGCTTACATAGAAAGGAGTGGCACTAGTATATCAAAAGCTTGGGTATTTTTTGGGATGCGTCGAGGTGGAAATGCCTATTATGCTTTAAATATCACAGATCCAGATAACCCTAAATTTGAGTGGCGTAAAGATGCTTTGGATTGGGGAAGTTTAGAAGAACAAGAACTTGGCCAGTCTTGGTCTGAACCTGTGGTAACAAAGATCCCAGGGCATGATGGTCCTGTATTAATCATTGGTGCTGGTTATGACACGAATAAAGATTCAAATAGTGAAGGAACGGCTGATCAACAAGGTCGTGGTGTTTATATTATAGATGCGTTTACAGGCAGTAGAATACACCATTTTGGCAAAGGTACATTGGGAAGTAAAACTCCACTTCCAGATATAGAAGATAGCATACCTAACAAGGTTGCGGTATTAGATGCTGATGATGATGGAGTTACTGATCGTATTTATGCAACAGATACCGGTGGGAATGTTTGGCGAATGGACATGCCTGCTCCAAACAAGTCAAGTTGGAGTGCTTATAAATTTGCGAGCCTGAGTGGTGGTGAAAATGCCTTAGTAAATGATAGGCAGTTTTTTACTCGTGTGTCTGTAATTAAAACAGCTATAAACAATACGGTTAGAAATAGTGCCACATCCGAAGTAACAACTCACAGGATACCTTATGATGCTGTTGTAGTCGGTAGTGGAAGAAGGCCTAGTCCTAATGATGTCACTCGCAACAATATGTTTTTTGTGTTACAAGACCGAAATATATATAAATTTGTAGAATCTGATGGCTCACCAATTCCTGAAGTTTTAACTACTTCTAGCCTTTATAATATAAGCGGTGGTGCGCCAAGTTCAGAAACAGAACTTATCAACTTCTCACAAAAGTTTGGCTGGTATTATGATTTTTCCAGTCAAGGTGAAAAGGTATTAGCTGCTGCGACTTTTTTAGATGAAAAGGTTTACGTGCCAACCTATACACCTGAAAGCGGCGGTGATAATCAATGTTTAATTGAAGGAGCCGGGCGTTATTACGAATTTGATCTTCATTTTGGTAGCAGTCGACTGATATCAACCGTAAAAGGTATTCCTGATACACCACCCATTTTGATTATTGATTCATCCGGTGACGGTGGTGACGGTACTGGGGATGGTAATGGTGACGGTACTGGGGATGGTAATGGTGACGGTACTGGGGATGGTAATGGTAATGGAAGTGGTTCTGAATGTGAAGATGAGTTCTGTCCTGAGCTTGATTGTAACCTGATAATTGTAATACCGGGAGCAACGCCTATAGCTGATTGCCCTGAACCTAAACGCCTTTATTTTTATAACCCTGCACAATGCCCAATAGGAGCGAATGATGAAAACTGTCAGTAGAGGTTTCTCTCTTATTGAGTTAATGATTACGGTAGCTATCCTAGGTATTTTAACTTCAATTGCTTACCCATCTTACGTGGATTACGTTACACGCTCAGCTAGAGCTGATGCTATTGCTGGTTTAGTTCATGTTGCTAATTTGCAAGAGCAGTATTACTTGGATCATCGTCGATATTCTAATGATCTAGGGTTATTGGGTTTAGCGCCAATTGAAGCGGAAGGCTGGACAGTAGAGAATGATTTATACAGAATCACTGTTGCTCTCAGTGATGAAAATCGCAAATTTGTCCTTACGGCCTCAGCAATAGGAGTTCAAGCGTCACGAGATACGAAATGTGGAACGATTACTTTAGATGAAACAAATGCTCGTGCTGTAGAACATGCGGAGTGCTGGAAATGAAAATAATTATATTAAGTCTAGGAGTAATTGCTTGTATTTTTTCTCTTTATGCTCATGCTGAGAAACACGTTGCATACAAATGTTATTTAGAAACTACAGCCGGAAATAAAGTTACCTACTTTCATTGGAAAGAAAGTAAGGTAAGAACACGCTTAGCTAATTTAGTGACTTCAGATATTCCAGTTAATAATGGACAACGGGCAAAAGTAAAGCATAAAATTGAGTGCATAAAAGCTGGTGAGAAATTCTCCAACAAAGAAGCATTTGCGATTGATGCTAAAAATGTTGATTAATTGAATGGTATAAAAAAGGCAGCTTGTTATAGCTGCCTTTTTTATCGGATAAATAATTACTTATTTTCAGTAACCCAGTTATCAACTTGCTGCTCTAATACGTCTAATGGCAATGGGCCGTTTTTGAGTATTAGCGTGTGGAAGTCTCTGATATCGAACTTATCGCCTAATTGCTTTTGTGCTTTGCTTCTTAGGTCTAGAATTTTTAGCATCCCCACTTTGTAAGCCGTAGCTTGTGAAGGCATCACAATATGACGTTCAACCATTTTCACAGCATCAGATACGGCGTTTGGTGTGTTGCTTGTGTAATACTCGATACCTTGTTCACGATTCCATTTCTTTTCATGAATACCTGTGTCTACTACAAGACGACATGCACGCCATAACTCCATGGCTAAGCGACCGAAGTCAGAATATGGATCTTGATATAATCCCATTTCTTTAGGGAAGTATTCAGAGTATAACCCCCAACCCTCGATATAAGCGGTGTAACCGCCAAATTTACGGAATTTAGGAATACCTTCAAGTTCTTGAGATATTGCAATTTGCATATGATGACCAGGGTTACCTTCGTGATAAGCCAAGGCTTCCATTTGATAAATTGGCATCGCCTTCATATCGTAAAGGTTGGCGTAATACATACCTGGACGAGAGCCGTCTGGTGCAGGCTGGTTGTAGAATGCTTTGCCTGCTGATTTTTCTCTGAATGCCTCAACACGCTTAACTTCTAATGGTGCTTTTGGCTTGATTTTAAATACTTCATCTAAGCGACTGCTCATGTTATCAATTAAAGCCGTTGCTTCAGTTAGATATTGTTGGCGGCCTTCATCCGTATTTGGATAGTAGAATTGCTCGTCATCACGCATAAATTTGAAGAAGTCTTGTAAACTACCTTTAAAACCCACTTTCTTCATGATCTGACGCATTTCACCGTGGATACGTGCTACTTCACTTAAACCAAGTTCATGGATTTCGTTTGCGGTCATATCTGTGGTTGTAGTACGTGCAAGAGCGTTATTATAGAACGTTTCACCTTCAGGTAACTTCCAAGCGCCATCTCGAGTATCAGCTTGATTCTCTAGTTTGTGAGCGTAAGCAATAAACTGGCTATAAGCAGGGCCGACATTGTTTACCAATGCAGCTTTTGCTTTTTTTAGAAGTTGTTGTTCTTCAGCTTTTTCTAGTTGTAGCTTAGCCACTTTCTTTTTAAAGTCAGCCCATAAAACACTGTCTTTGCCTTTAGTGAAAGGTTGACCTTCAACGATGTTTTTACTGTCTGAAATAACGTAATTAAAAACAAACTTAGGCGCAATAATACCTTTATCAGCACGCACTTTTAGAGCGGTTTCTAACTGCTCAAAACGTGGCTTGATGCCATTTAAACGGCTGATATAAGCCTGTGCATCTTTAACGTTTGTAATTTGATGTTGATTGATTAAAAATGATGGTGTAGTTGAGTGAACACCATACATTTGGTTGACTGGGTAGCTATGGAAGCGCCATTTGAAGTCAGCAATTTGATTTTCAAGGTTTTGTTTTAAAAGTTTATAGCTCAGTAAAGTTTGTGCATCTAATTTTGACGTATCAATGTCAGCTAATTTATTTAAATCTGCTTTAGTTCGAGCTAAATCTTCTTGGCTTGCCTTTTCACTGATTTCATCCCATTTACCATAGTCTTTCTTGATACCAAGATAAGTTTGGGTCATTGGACTTGCCATTACATTTTCCATGAACATTTGTTCAAATAATGCATTGGCCTTTTCAGTTTCAGATTGCTTAACTTGAGTTTCTGCTGCGGTTTGTGGCGAGTGGGTACTTGTGCTGTTACAGCCCGCTAATAAAGCAGACAAAGATAGCGCTACAACGCTTATTGTTGTTTTTAGTTTCATTGGTTAGGTCCATTGGAAAATATAGTGTGATCCTAATCAAGAAAAATGTGAAATTGTTAATATTAGTGTTAGTAAATGTTTCAGACTTATTTTATTTGTAGTTTGAATGAAGACTCATTTTAGATTAAACATTATTCACTATTCATTCACTCAGTTTCCTTTAGATGTTAATTTCATACCTTAATCTTTTTCATCTAACTTTCTCAAAATGGAACAACTGCAAACTTTAAGTGCTGCTCGTGATCTTCAGAATTATCATTTGGATCAGAGAAAAACTCATTGCTCAGAGTTTTCAACTAAAGCTGCTAGTTATGATGAGACTTCATTTGATCAGGATGCTTTTCCTAATATTATTAGGAAATTTGCAATAGAGTCCCAAAATCAAGATGTAAAAAATTTCTGTAATTTGCTAATAAACTTTTCAAAAAATCCCAATATTGATCAACCACAAAAACAAGAACTTACTGAATTGTTAGTCAAGTTGGCTATAAAAGAAGGTGTTAATATTGCTCATTGGAATAAATACCTTTGTAATTGTGGATTTCCAGATGATGAAGAGGTGATATCAAATAAATTAGAGGAAATTAAATCCTGGGTTGCTTTATATGACTCAGCAAGTGAAGAACAAATCACTGCTGCCACGCATGAGTTACTTGACGACTTTGTCACCAGTCATCATTTGAGTCAAACAAAAAAATATGTTGAAGAACGTTCTGTTGGTACATCGAATGAGTCACTATATTTTACTCCAATTTCAAAGCCGAAGAGAAGAACCGAGTCAATTGAACTTAGCAACAATGCAATGATGTGTGCAGAAGCTCTTAGAGAATTGCTTAATCCATTAGTAATCCGAAGTCGAATATCAAAAGATGTGCAAGATGATGCTTTATTAGCAAGTGGGACAGAGGCGACTAGTTGGTCAAAAATATCACAAAGTAAGTTAGTTGGATGTTTAGCCTACCGAATTCAGCAATGTGAAAATTTAGATGAGTTAATGAGGGTAGGTGGATCATTTTTCTCAACAACAAATCAATTATCTCCTGAACTATCTTCTGAATTATTGAGCTTATGCGAGGCTTTGTTTTATTCGAAGCTAAAGTTGTATAGCAAAGACATTCGCTCAGTGCTCGATGTTATCTCACATTGCGACACAAAGTATCAGAATAAGAAAATGCTTAACTTACTTTGTATGCTTTTAGAAGGAGATGAGTTAAAAGTTGCGGTGAGTAAAAAGCTAGAGAGTGGAGCGTTGAGTATTGATGAAGATAACCCATACTGGAATTTAGATTTATTAAGCATAACTGAACCATCACTGTTCCATAAATGTTTAGGACCCAATGCAAGATTCAAACTAGCCTGTGAAGCTGTTCATTCGAGTAAGGATAAAGTTGCCGATAGCTTAATCTCAAAACAGGAGTTAAGTAGTGCATGTAAAATAAAAGATGAAAATGGTAAAACGTTTCTATTTGTTAGTTGTGAAAAGGGACAAAGTTCACTCGTTCAGTACATATGTTCTGCAGGAGTTAATTTTTCAGCTCATTCTTATGAGGGGAGGTCATTACTCGATGCGACTCTAAAAAGCAAAAACGGGGAACTCATCAATTGGATATTTTCAAATGGTAAATTTTCAGCAAATGAAATTAAGGGGGCTACAAGTACCAAAGGAGAACCAATTCTTTATGTTGCTATCGAATTAGGGCTAGCAGATTTAGTTGAAAAGCTTATTTTGGAATTTAACCTTGATTGGGAAGATAGATCTTTTCAACAGAGTACAGCATTGATTATTGCTGCTAAATACGGACGTATTGAAATAGTAGAATTCTTGCTTGGGAACTGTGTTAAAGACGGAGATGTATATGGAACAGATGTATTTGGTAAAAACGCCCTCTTTTATGCTATTAAAGGTCATCACAATGGAGTTATCACTCTTATAGCCGAACATAACCCTGATTGTTTAGGTATGTTTCTTTCAGGGGCATCAGATAAAGAATACCCACTTCATTTTGCTATTTCATGCCATTGCTTCAAAAGCTTTAATGCAGTCTTAAAGGCTATTAAGACCGAACAAGAACTAATAGACGAAGTGGGAATTTGTAAGCAAACACCATTGCATTTAGCTGTTCAAGAAAATGAGCCTGAGATGTTGGAAAGGTTAATTGAAAGTGGCGCAAATGTTAATAAAGACGTCGGAAGATTAACACCAATTCAATTGTCTATGAAGTTAGGGCATTTCGATTGTTTCAATGTCTTATTGGCTCATGGGGTTAATTTCGAAAGTACGTTTAAGCTTTCTAAGGATCAACAAAATCCGATACTGTTGGCTATAAAAGGTAAAAATGCAGAGTTGTTTAGAAAAGTTGAATCAATTTGCTTTAAGGGTGGGGCAGATAAAAAATCTGAAAAATGTTATGAGATATTAAAAAGCTTTATCTACTACGAAAATGTGGATGATCTTAAGCTTTTTTTCGAGTGTAGTGCATTTGTTAAAGTCATTAATGATATCCCCGAGGCTGAGTCGAAGTTACCTTTAGTGCATTATTCTATTGAGATAAATCGGTTTAATCACTTTGAAGTTTTGTTATCAATTGATGGAGTAAATTTAAATCTTAAGAGCAAGCCATATGGAGGTTCTCGGATAGCATTCACTCCACTAATGTTCGCAGCAAAAGACGGAAATATAAAATTTGTAGAAAGCCTAATTGATGTAGGTGCAGATACAACGCCTAAATCGAAAGTAACAAATGATTCCAACGAAAAGTATAAAATAGGTGAAGAGCATACTGCCGAAAGCTTGGCAAGAAAAGCCGCAAGTATCCATAGAGAGAACTCTTCAAGTAAAAGTGAAAATTGTGACAAGGTGGCCCAGCTTATAAAGAAAGCTGAGAGAGCTCGAGCAAAAGGCACAAGGAGTTTATGATCATGGAGTCATTGCCAAAATACCCTGTAACGCTTCCTTCTTTTTTTGCAGCAAAGATGGATAACTTAAGAGAAGAGGATTTTGAAGTTGTTGATAGTAGTGAAAATAATTTCATCAAAGTATTAGGTAATGCCGTAGAATCTTTTAACAACAAATATGATTGTGAAGAACTAAACCAAGCTGTTGCTCATTTTCATAAAAATGTAGTTAATTCAGTTCATAGACTTAGTTTTTCTGACCAGAAAAAACTTTTTATAAATAGTTTAACTTTACTTAAGTGGATTGAAACAACAAAGATTGATTCAAATAATAAAGTTAAATTGTTTAATCATTTATCTGAAATGGAAATAGGGGAGACTCTTTCTGTTGCATTATCAAATACGGTAAGTCATTTATGGCTGCTTCTTGTCTTTGGAGAGACTGCATATACTGAAACCTGTAACAAACAATGCGATTTATTTCTGGAGTTTCAAGAAAAATATATTGGTATTGCTAGAAAGCACCATATTAAATATAAAGCGCACATTTTGAACGAACAAAGTAAAACTTTACCAGTATTTGAAGGTCCTCTTTTAAAAAGTGTCGCTGTATTATCCAGTAACTCATATGGCGACTTTCTTTCAATTATTTTTTCTCCTGCAAATTTATATTCCCTTTTAAAGTCTGAGCATGGTGTTAAAGAAGATGTTTTGTCAGAACTATTGTCTTTGCACGATCAAATTAATGAAGAATTAACTGAGGTAGAGCAAAAAGAGCTAGTAAGTGTGAGCCAAGGTGGAAACTCTTTTAGGGAATTAGGATTTCCTTGTAGGGTCGGTGATTCCGAAGAAAGTAACTGTAAGTTACAGTTACTCATTCGAGGAGCAGGTTGGAATGTCTATGATTTTTTCGGTTTGATTCTTGTTCAGTCTGATGGAGAAACCTTAACCAACTTTACTGCAAAAAATTTGAGGTTGGTTCAGTTTACGGATGCTAATTCCAGCATCAAATTTCGATTGATTACAGACTTGTTGAATTCAGCTCACTCAGTAAAGGAATTCTCAGAGGTTCTAGAAAGCATTTATGAATGGGCAGATGTTGGAAAAAGTGGTGCCAATGAGTCACTCAATATTGAGCCACTACAGTTCATCATTGCTGAGAAGCTAAAAAGTTTTAATGATGAAACTAGTTCTACTCTTATAAAGAGCTCTTCATGGCTGGCTATAATGGTGTTTAGGTACTCTGATGATATTCAGTTAAGGGTTACTGCTTTAACAACGTTAATTCGTCACAGATCCATTCCAATTGGCTATTGCCATCATTTCCCAATTGAATTAATTCAAAATATAGAGCCCGAAGATTTACAACAACTCCCGGAAAAAATCAAAGAGGAGGTATCTTTCAAAGTCTTAGCTGAAGGAGGCAACCCCAATTTATTGAAAAAATTGTGGGGGGACTCTATACCTTTTACGGCAAGAAATAATAAGGGAGAGACTTTACTATTTTTTGCGTTTAAACATGGATTAAAAGATGTACTTTCAGTAGTGAATTTGAGTGATATTAAGCTATATCAACATAGAGATGAAAAAGGAAACAGTCTTTATCATGCTTTAATGAATTGTTTTAATGATGAAATGCTAAAAGCATTACTAAAGGCTGGATTTGATTTTCATCATAAAAATCATAGAAGTCAGTATCCAATTGAACTATGTGTTAGAGCAGACAAATTATTAGGAGTGACACAAATGTTGGAATTGGGGAATAGTACAATGCCAAAGAGTAGAGCTTTGGAGTCCCAAATATTAGTTTTGAAAAGCATTTTAAAAAATAAAAAATATCATATGTTGGGCTCTATTATTGGTAATATTTCTCGAGATGTTCTCACTCAAACTTTTATGTATGAAGATGAACCTTTAACGTTACTTCAAATCGCTGCGAAAAGAGGAGAACATGGGGTAGTGAGGGCGTTAAGGCTGCGAAACCCACTTTGTGTCAATATTGTTTCTAAAAAAGATAAAGACGGCAAAACTGCTCTAGATTTGGCTGCAGCTCATGGTCACCCCAAAGCATTCTTTGAATTATGGGGTAATGGTGCAAATCGTGAAAGTAAAACGTTAGGTTCATATGAAGATCTTTTAATGAGATCCATTATTAAAGACGCCGTAGAAATCCCATTAATGATTGCTGAAGCTCCTGAATACCCTGTTTTAGCAGAGAAAAGAAAAAATAATTATGGAGCTCTACATCAAGCAGCCTATGTTGGAGCAAGTGAACTTGTTGGTAAGCTAATAGAAAAATATAAAAACAGTGGTGATATTTGTGTTATTTGCCAGCAAGGCGGTTTTGCTGGCTGGAATTGCTTACATATCGCGATAAACAAAGCTCAAGCCGAAACTATTGTGCAGCTCTTAAAGCATACTCCTAAATCTGGATTGGAAGTGCGCACTGAGTGTTCATTAAACATGACTCCCATTATGATGGCGGTTAAGTATAAAAACTTAAAGGTTGTAAAGTTACTGGTCAAAGCTGGAGCGAGTACAGATGTTGTTCTGGAGTATAAGGAGAATGCTCCAGATGAGCTCGAAACAGGAGTTAAATATACGTTAGTCGATCTAGCTAAGCAATTTAAAGCTAAAGATATAGTAGATTTTTTGAATAAACCTTAATGTAATAGCTTGCTGACTTTGAAGGCATACTGTTCCTGAGTTTCTAATCAAATTGTGAACTATATTTTTATTATGTGTAAAAACACAAAATACAAGGATGTAATGTCATGTACCAGGTTTGCAGACCTTTAATCATTATTGCTTTCATTTTTATCGTAAGTTGTAACGACAGTTCCCAAGACGATTTCGATTTAGTCATTAATAATGTTCGTATCATTGATGTTACTGATGGCAGTATTAGTGAAGAAAAGAGTATCGGAGTAAGAGGGGATAAAATTGTAAAAATTGACTCATTAGCTATGAAAGGAAAATCTATTATTGATGGGACAGGGCTTTTTGTATCTCCGGCTTTTATTGATGCTCACGTCCATTTAACCTTTATTCGAAACACATCAGTAATACAAAGTGAAGCCGATTTCTTGGCATATTATCAATCAACACTCTTTAAGTTTAATTCAGAGATAATTCAATCTGGTGTTACTTCAGTTATTGATGCAGCTTCATTCACCCCTTTTATGTTCGAAGAAAGAGAACGTATTAAACAATCAAACACTATTGCCCCCAATGTTTTTACGGTTGGTAAGGTTGTTGTTAACTCTCAAAGCCGGTTTAGTGAAATTCTTTGTCAGGGCTCTCAATGGTGTGAAGATAACTTATTAATTGAGCTTGATGAACAATCAAATGTGTCTGAAATGTTGAAGTCGCTTGTTGAGGTTGGTGCTGATGGTATAAAAGTCATTTATGACTCAAGTTTTGGAGAGCCTATTGGGACATATGAGCGTCTTTCAGACAGTTTAACTGTTCAAGTGATTCAATTCGGACAGAGTGTTGACCTTCCCATTGTCAGCCACACTATTGCGAATGCGGAGTTCGCTTCTCTAGCTTTATTAAATATCGATGCATTTATTCATAGCCCTTTCCCTGAAAATAACAGTGTTGATGTGAATGGTTCGAACCTTTCAGAAATTTTAGCGAACGCAAATACACCAGTTGTGACAACTGCACACAATTACGATCCTATGAATATCGATGAAAGTGAGCGTGACTCGTTTATTTCTAACGTTAAAAATGATGTTAGGCCATTGATCAGAAGACAAATAGATTTAGGCGTTCAGTATGCATTTGGAACAGATTTTTCGGATTATTCACAAGCTTCATATGCCGATACATTTCAACGTGAAGTTCGTGCTCTTGAGCTTTTAGGGTTCACTAATTTAGAAGTCATGCAAAGCTTAACGGTAAACGCTGCGAACTTCCCAATGGTAAAAGGCAATTATGGTTTGATAAAAGTTGGCTATGAGTCAGATTTATTGCTGTTTAATGCAAATCCTCTTGATGATTTAGCGCTTCTAAACAGACCTGAAGTGGTTATTCAGCGAGGAAAAGTCGTACACAAAAATGCTGATTAAATCATAAAAAGAATGATGTATTTCTTGAATGGATATTCTCATCATTTCAAAAGTCGGCTAAATTGAGTGCTTAAAATTAAAATTATAAGGATTCGACAACGTATGAAAACGATCGTTGAACAGCTCTCAATCTACAAGAGCGTGCATTTGGATGCTGACAATATTAAGACTCACTTCATAGGTGTTCCCACAATTATTTGGTCAATCTTTGTGTGGTTCAGTTTACTTCGATTTTCAGTAGGTGAGAGTGGCTATGAATTTACTTTTGGTTACGGATTCGCACTCGTTGTTTTAGTTTACTATGTGATGCTACACAAGGGGCTAGCGCTTGGTATGTTGCTGTTTATTGCTCCTGTTATTTACAGTGCTGATCTTGTAGCACAAATGCAATATGGTGGTTGGATAGCACTAGCAGTGTTTGTTGTTGGTTGGATTTTTCAGCTGGTGGGACATAAATTTGAAAAAGCTAAGCCAGCATTTATTGATGATCTAAATCAGTTATTAATTGGCCCTTTATTTTTGATGGCAGAAACGTTTTTTGCAATAGGGTTATTAAAAGGCCTTAAAAATGAAATTACAGACAAAGCGGTTGCCATTCGTCAGAAGTTTGATGAGGCTAAAGCCGCAAAGAGCTAGTCTTTAGTTTTGCCCTTCGGGAACTGGTATGCGCAAAAATTACTGCACAAAATTGTCTCAATGTAGAGCAACTGTGTCTTCATCAATTTCGTTTGTACTTTGTGCGCATACATAGCTCTGAGTTGAGTATTTAATTACTGTAATTGGCATTAAACTCTATTTTCACCGCAGCTAAAAGCAATGACCTGGCTGATTTCCGTTAAGCTTCTTTCTGATTCTTGATGCCATTTAGCAAAAGCCGCATCAACAGCTTTCATCGCTTTTTTCGTTGTTCTTCCAGAGTCAATGATGCCTGTATTTCTAAGGTAAGCTTCGACATCAGAAGATAAAATACAAGTATCAATACCCGCTTGGCGCAATGCATACGCACCGGTATTACCACCTAAACGTTTTCCGTGTTTTTTTAAGTATTCCCACAATCCAGTGATATTGTCTTTTGGCCAGCTTGCAACCATCTTGCTGAAAGAGCCATGCTCGTAACTGGCATTTACCAACATCTGAGCATTGGCTGGAATGGTCATTACTTTAGTTAAGTGTCGAATAATTTTAGGGTTTCGAGCTTTTTCCTCCCATTGTTCATCGGAGAGCATCAGCAATAGCTCAGGTTTGAAGCCAAAAAAATGATCTTCAAAATTGTCCCATTTATTACGAACTACTTGCCAAGATATACCGCACTGAAAAACCTTCATTGTAAAAATAGAAAGCCAGCGGTCATCTTTAATTTGGAGTATATCGTCATGTGAAAGAGGTTTAGATAACAGTTGTTCTAAGTTTTCTGCACCGCCTTTTCGCTCTGCAGCACGATGATAAATGGTTTCAAACCTTTCTTGTGTCATTTCATGGCTCACTATCGTATTAATACTAATTAGAAATTAATTTTAGTTAACGAAGCTCAGTATTATCGTATGTAGTTCTATAATACTTCATCTTTACTCGTATTTTTATAGAAATGTCAGAATTAGCTTTAGGTAACGTTGGGGCTGTAAATCCATTATTTGAGACCTCTGATCTTGAACAAAATAAGTTGCTGGTTGCTATTCTTGGTTTTGAAGATTCTCCTGTACAGTTTATCGTCAATTATGATGACTCAACCCAAGAGCCAATGCTTACTCTTTTTCATAAACTGCAACCATCGGCTCTAACTCATGACTCACCAGACATTTCACAGCAAATGCACTCTGTAAGAAATCCAGCTTTTGAAATGAATAATGATACGTTATCAGATTCCGATGAGAAATTGATAAGAGCGACAGGTGGGGATCCATGCGATATTCCTTACTCTTCGTATTCTATTAGTCAATTGGCTGAAAGTGGGTTCAAGGTCAGAAAAGTTGGGATTAATATTTTCGATTATCCAGGACTTTGTTTTTCAGGGGGAGGTGCCCAAGCTATTGGGCATTGTGGTGTCTTGAAAGTGTATTCACCAAGGGCTTTATATCAAGTTAATGAAGTTGCAGGTGCTTCAGCCGGTTCAGCGGTTGCAGCTGCAGTTGCTACTGGAGCAACGCCTGAACAAATTGAATCGTGGCTTAGAAAGTGCTCGCAACAAAGCGGTGTGAGTAAAGCTATGCTTTATCAGAGTGCGGCTGAGGTAATTTCTCTAGGGTTATTGGCGCATAAAGAAGCAATTATAAATTTACTTGAGAGAGTAAACCTTCCTCTAGAAGGAAACGATCTCAGAACCCTCACTTTTGAGCAGCTGGAATTATTAAGGGTTTACTCTCTTGAGGATTATGATGAGCAAAGCATGGACCCTGAAATGATCGGGAAGCTGAGAGAGTGCTCACAGGAAAGTATAGCTCCAAATTTACAACAACTTGGGTTAAAGAAATTAATTATAGTCGGCACTTGTAATCAAAAACACGAAGTTAGTTTTTCTAATAAAAATAGCCCTCAGTTGTCGATTGTTGATGGTATTGTTGCAAGCGCAAGTGTTCCTTTTATTCACGAGAATACTAAAATCGCAGCGAATAAATTTAAGCAACTTCCAAATAAGTTAAAAAGTGAAGAGTATTTATTTTTTTCTGATGGAGGGATCACTAATAACTCGCCTCATGCTTACCTTGAATCTAAACAGTCGATAGTGTTTGCCTTCTCAACAGCAGAGGGAGCACTTAAGTCTAAAGGTTTAAATTTTAAACAGCGTATTTTTAAGTTTTTCTTAAGGTACGACTTATATAAAGCAGAACAACATAGCCTAGCTTCAGCAGTTGAATCTGAAGACAAGCTTTTGGTTTTTATTGATACAGGTATATCTTCATTTGCTTTTAAAGAAGCCAAAGAAAAGTTTGATGAGATCCTAGATAAGACACAAGAAAGTTTTGCAAGGTTAATTACTAGATCTTCTGAAGATGCAGTAAAAGAAAAGTGTGAAGTCTCTGAATCTTTAAAGCACAACTATAGAAAAGTGAGTGAAATAGGGTTAGATCAAACGCAGAGAAGCAGACATCACATGCAAAAAGAAGCCTTCATGAGTCGTGGCCATTTAACATGATCTAAAGCTGGTTGATGCACACCAGCGGGGCATCAACCTTTTAAAACAGATTTTAGACTAAGATTAACGTTCACCTTGAACTTCAAAGTCATCGCTTTTCAGGCGGGCTTTACCATCTGTATCGATAATCCAATGTTCGCGATGTACTACACCGAATGCTTTATTCATCGTCCATTTTGAAGTCAAAATGTATCCTTCACCATTTTCAGCCTGTGTCCATTCAATGTCTGTGTAATCAACATCTTTAAAACCTTGGTCAATAATGTTCTGCCAAAACCCTTGGATCTCAGTACGACCTTTAAAGGTACCAAATGGACGAGCTTCCATTACTGTATCTTCTAAATACTTTTCAGCACAACCTGCAGCATTTTGGCTATTGAATGCTTGTTGCCAACCCGCAATACCTTGTTTGCAAATTTCTAATACTTCTTGTGACATGTTTGACCCCATTGATTTATGAATTGCAAAAAGAGTAATAAATCTATTGTTTAATAAAAACAAAGTAATCAGAATTGATAGTTAAGAAAAATGAAACAATTGGCGGTAAGTTGATGAAGCAGTTGAAAGGCATGTCAGTATTTGCTCATATTGTCGAGGAAGGATCGATTTCTCAGGCTGCAGATGTGCTCGGAGTGTCAAAGTCTGTGATCAGCCAGCACTTAAAAAACTTGGAAGAGGAGCTGGGCATTACTCTTTTAAAAAGGACAACACGAAAACAAAGTCTTACAACGGCCGGTGAAAATTTTTACCAATATTGTCATAAATTAAATGTGATTGCTGAAGAAGCGATGCTGACAGCAAAAGACACGCTCAGTGAACCTCAAGGGCGATTGAGAATAACAGCTTCTAATGCACTGATGGATTCTATTGTTGTCCCTGCATTATCAAATATTATTAAGCGTTACCCTAAAGTACAGCCCGAATTTATTAGTAGTGATAAGCACAATGATATTGCCAGTGAAAGAATTGATTTAGCCATCAGAGTTGGCAGCTCAAAAGACAGTTCAATGAAACAACAGCGCATTGGTGAATTTAGGGATGTGTTGTGTGTTCATGCTGATTTACTTCATAAAGGTATTGACGATACAACTCCTTATGTTGCTAACCATTGGCAACATAATACGATTGTTCACCAATTGGAGTCCGACATGGAGGGCTCATTCGTTTATGAGAAAGAGGCCGATATCATGTCCAACTCGTATCATACTTGTTTAGCATTGTTAAAAAACAAGGTGGGGGTAGGGGTTGTGCCTGATTTTATTTTCAAAAATGTAGATGAAATGGTCGAAGTGTTTCCAAGTCATCATTTAAAAATAAATCATATTTATGCGCTTCATCCTTATATGCAGCACACTCCTCTAACCGTTAATGTTTGCATTGACGAAATTAGAAGATTACTCGATAAAAGTAAAAGGTAGATGACTTACCTTACGTACTTTACGTTGGATTAAAGGCGTAACTAAGCTTGTGCAACAAAAAAGCCAGTGATTGTCACTGGCTTTTCGTCGTATATCAAATCGTAGGAGTTAGAACTTATATATTAATTTTGCGTTGAAGTTACGACCAGGAGAAGTGTTATAAGATAAATCTGAGCTTTCATCATGACCTACAACATTGTTGAATCTCACATATTCTTTATCGAATAAGTTTTTAGCGCTCAAGTTTAATGCTAAGTTTTCATTAAATT
The DNA here is from genome assembly GCF_056591695.1 of Parashewanella sp. 2304DJ23-3. Taxonomy (NCBI): domain Bacteria; kingdom Pseudomonadati; phylum Pseudomonadota; class Gammaproteobacteria; order Alteromonadales; family Shewanellaceae; genus Parashewanella; species Parashewanella sp. 2304DJ23-3. The sequence continues at coordinate 68,688 of NZ_JBWQOH010000002.1, read as the reverse complement.
GATAACCGATTTGAAGATCAACCGTTGCATAACCTGCTGCTTCAGTCTGACTCTCGTTCACTTTAGTCATTCTGTCCGCCCAATTTACAATCAGAGACGATGATAAACTTTCTACTTCATAGCTAATACCTGCAACACCGGAAAAAGGGTTAATCGTAGTTAAATAATCATCTGTTGTATCGTCTTTACCGTGCTGATATGAAGTATTTGCGAAAATATTAAGCTCATCACTGAAGTAATAGGTTAAACCTAACTCCACACCCTTAATGGTTACCGAATCAATATTGGCATACTGATAGGTAATGAGTTCGCTTGGGTTAGCCGGATCATAAGGATTAGGTACAGTGTCAATACTGACCACTTCAGTCGCTAAGAAGTCATCGTATGTGTTGTAGTAAAGTGCTGTAGTTACCGCTAAATCACCGAAACTGCCTTTTAAACCAATTTCATAAGTATCACTTTTCTCAGGTGCAAGATCGTCGCTTGGAATCACTTTATAGCCATATTGGCTGTTATCATGCTCAATATATGCCAAGTCGTATGCTGGTACTTTAAAACCTTGACCATACTGCGCATACACTGAAACATCATCATTCAGTTTGTAAATGGCCCCTAGATTAAGGGATACGTTGTTGTCACTGATCACTTTGAAAGATTCGCCACTTTCTTTCTTCACGCCGTTTGGATCCATTTTGTAATAATCAAAACGAATACTTGGAGTGACAGTGAGTCTTTCACTCAATAAGCTGATTTCGTCATTGATATATGCACCCACTCTTAACGTATCATTTTTAGGGAACTTATTTTCTGATACATCCGTTGACGTATCACCAGAATCACGGTGGTATTCACGGTAGTCACGTGTGGTACGTTGACTTTCTGTGTTCTCAATATCAAAGCCGAAACCTAAGGTATGGTTATCATTTAGTACTTTGTTAGCATTCGATAATAGGCCATAGGTTTGTTGCTCATAATTAGCAAAGCGCCACATGTCTCGCTTCTCTTTCACGCCAAATGCAGGAGCGTTGATATCCAATGCACCAAACTCAACATCTTCTTGCTGAGTATGATTTGAATACAGGTTTACATTTAAGAAGTCATAAAGCGCAGTGGCTCCATGAGACATAAAACGCATTTGGAATGCTTGAGCTTCTTTTTCTGTTTTAGAGTTTTCAGAAACAATGTTGTAGCCGAATTGAGAAAGACTTCGAAACGGACCGAGTAAACCATCAGCGGTTAAAGCACCAACATCTTGATTCCAAATATCAGCGCTGAAAGTCAGTCTATTTTTATGATTAAATTCGTAAGCGGCTTTATAGAAAACGCTGGTGGATTCGATATCAAGCGGTTTTTTAGTTTGGTCATAGTTTTGAGACTCTTCGCCATCACGCTTTACCACATTGACGTAATGTTCAAAATTACCAGCATTATGCGCTAAGGTCGCTGACGCATTTTTTTGTTTGGTGTTGCTTGCATAGCCGATACTGACATTACCACCAAAAGTATCTCCTTCTGCTACATAGTCACTGGCATCTTTGGTTTCAAAAACAACAATACCACCTAGTGCGTCTGCACCGTAAAGTGAAGAATATGCGCCTTTTGCTACTTCAACTTGTTTAAGGTTATCGGTTTCAATGAAGCCACGACCTACAATGTCGTTTAAGCCGTCTGCACCGTAACCTTCGTTTACACGCATGCCATCTTTAATAATAAGCACACGGTCACCACCCATACCACGAACCACAATGTTTTGTGCTTGGCCGTCTGTACCTGTTACCTGCACGCTTGGGTCGTACTGAAAAAGTTGGCTCAGATCAGTGATCACTTGCTTATCAATATCTTCAGCAGTTACAACTGAAATACTACCGGAAACATCTTTTAGCGCTTTCTCGGTCTTAGTGCCACTGACTACAATCACTTCCAGCTCTTCTTTTGCTGTTTTAGGTGCTTCATCAGCAGCAGAAATATTTGAATAAAGTGCTGTAGAAATAGCAAGTGCCATCAAGCTCGGTGCAGGTTTCAACATATACATGTCCTTTTAAAGTAAGGGCCAATCAGTGCTAGAGCCCAACATTAATATTGACGTTAATAGCTATAAGTATAGGAATGAGAATAGTTATCAACTTTAATTGGCGGTTATCATACTTTAAAAAATGTTAAGATCAACACGAATGATAATAATTCGCATTATAATTATTGATTAAATGTCGTTATTACGTTAAATTTGCGCCGTTCAAAACAAGTAGAGATGGAAACTGTGAATATCCAATCAATCGAAAGCCTGATGGCAAATGTTTCAGAAATACTAATGATGCCAGTGTTATTGGCGATTTTAGTGCTGTTTATTTATGCATTTTTTGCACTTGGGCATTTTATTTCCCAATATCTAGCACGTAAGCAAGGACGCAGTGAATATCAACAGCAGCTTATGCAAGGTAATGCGAGTAGAGTTGCTGGCTACACAGTACATAACTACTTCGTACTAAATTTAACAGCGTCGGAAGATGAGCTTGAAGTTTTTGCTTTAAAAAAACTTGAAAAGCTTCGAATTGTTACTCGTATCGCTCCAATGTTAGGTCTTATTGCCACTATGATCCCAATGGGACCAGCATTAAAAGCCTTATCTGATGGCAACATTCAAGGTATTAGCGAAAACTTAATTGTTGCATTCGCAGCGGTGATTTGGGGTCTTGTTATTTCAACGATAACGTTCTGGCCTGCATCAGTTAAGAAGCGCTGGTTTGCTGATGAACTTATCAATATACGTAAATTACGAGGTGAGTGAACATGCGCTTTCTCGAAGAAGATGAAGAGCTCAATCCAATTGTCAGCGCAGTAAACCTGATTGATGTGTTCCTCGTTATCATCGCTGCACTTTTGATTTCCATTGCTCAGAACCCGCTGAACGTTTTCTCAACTGATAACGTGACTGTGGTTAAAAATGCGGGCAAGCCAAATATGGAAGTGATTGTTAAAGAAGGCAAAGAGATTAAGCAATATAAATCGACGGGAGACATTGGTTCAGGTGAAGGTGCGAGAGCTGGTGTCGCATACCGTATGTCTGATGGCAGTTTTGTTTATGTACCAGAAGGACAAGAGAATGGCTCGGAGAAGAATTTAAAATGAGAATAATAACAACACTGTTAACGGCGCTATCGTTGTTTTTCAGTCAGGTAACAGCAGTATTTTCAGCAGATGCTGACAAACCGCTTGTTTACCTTTTTATGTCTGGGCATGGCTCTCAGGCAAAAGCAGATTTGCTGCTTGAATTAGCAAAAGATCAACCTTTCAAACTTGAGCAGTTCTCCACGAAAGGAAAGTCAGAAGAGCAAGTGACCGCTGACTGGGGCAAAGCTGATTTAATTCTGATGGACGGCATCAACCCGATGCTGTCGAACATGATGTTTGCTAAGTACAAGCCAAATGTCAAAATGTTCCCGAAAACTGCGGTTATTTCATTAGGCGATCTTCATAACGCTGACATGAACCAAAGTGTTAAAACAGAGCTTGCAAAGCAAGTTGGTGCTTATTACAAAAACGCAGGGCGTGATAACTACCGCAATATGATGCTGTTTTTAAGTAACAAAGTGTTCAAGTTAAGCACTGAAGTCGCTAAAGATGTTCGCATCGTACCAAATGTTGGTGCTTATCATCCAGATTTTCCGGGTGTGATGACTAGCGATAAAAACGAATTTTTCAAGTGGCTGAATCCTGTTGAAGGCCAAAGCCGCATTGCTATCGCTATTCACCGTGCTCGTATCGACTACGAACAACAACACGTTGTTGATGCCATCATTAAACGTCTGGAATCGAAAGGTGCAAAAGCGTTTGCGTTCTTTTTTGAAGGTAACGATGAATCATTAACTTACCCAGAGTTGCTTACCGATGAAAATGGCCCATTAATTGATTTAATGATCAATCATCGTTCACTTCACTATGTTGCTAAGCGTCGTGCTGAGTTTGAAAAAATCGGTGTGCCAGTAATTCATGCCCTGAATTACAGTGAAGGTGATGAAGCGCAATATAAAGCAGATCATGCAGGTGTTTCTGCATCGCTAACGCCTTTCTTCTTGGTGATGCCAGAGGATACGGGAAGTACAGATCCTATCGTCATTACTGCAACTGAAAACGGTCGCAAAGTGATCATGGAGCATCAACTTGATGCGTTGGTTGAGCGTGCTATCAACCATGCTAAATTGGCGCATTTACCAAATAAAGATAAGAAAGTGGCGACGTTTATCTGGAATTATCCTCCGGGAGAAAAGAATATTGGTGCAGCATTTTTAGATGTGCCAAGTTCAATCGAGCAAATTGCACATGCAATGAAGGCGCAAGGTTATGACGTAAACCCTCGAACCTCTGAATGGTTAATCGAAAACGCAGGTTTGTTGCTTCGCCCTTACTACCGCAAAGAAGATGCAAGTCAACTCATCGAAAAAGGGTTAGCGGATTACCTGCCAATCGAGAAATATCTTGAGTGGTTTAACGCATTACCTGAAGACGTTCGTCAGCCGATTGTTGACCGTTGGGGTAAGGTTGAAGATAACGGAATGTTGACTGAGCACAATGGCAGTCGTGCATTTGTTATCCCAAGAATGGATTTAGGCAACCTGATTGTTCTACCTCAAGGTGTTCGCGGGAAAGACGCCAAGGAGCACGCTAATCTCTATCACGATACCAAAAATCCAATTAATCACAGCTATCTTGCGATTTACCTATACACAAGACTTCAGTTTGAAGCGAACGCTTACATTCATTTAGGTACTCACGGTTCACAAGAATGGTTAACAGGTAAAGAACGTGGTTTGTCAGTATTTGATGCACCTTCGCTAGCAGTCGGTAATTTGCCAGTATTCTACCCGTACATTATTGATAATGTTGGCGAAGCCATGCAGGCCAAACGTCGTGGTCGTGCAACCATGATCAGTCATTTAACGCCTGGGTTTGCTAAAGCGGGTTTGTATACTGAAATGGCTAAGCTTAATGAGTTGTTTGGTAATTATGTTTTGCTTGAAGAAGGCTTAACCAAAGAGAACACTCAAAAAGCCATCATTGAGCAAGCGACTGCGTTAAACATTCTCAACGATTTAGAGATAATGCCAGAAGCGTTAGCGCAGGATTTTGCTAATCAAATCGACAAGATTCAAGACCATTTAACTGAACTTTCAGAGCAAAGCCAACCTCTAGGCGTTCATATCTTTGGTTTACTTCCAGAAGATGCACACCTTTATTCGACGATGTTGCAAATGTTGGGAGAAGAATTTGTTAAAGAAGCCGTGGTCTACGAGAAAGAACATGGTTTAACAATTGCAGATGATCAACAAAAAGATGAACGTGATGTGGTTAAGCTAGAAGCGTTAGAAGGCTTCCAATTAATCAAAGCGCATTTAGCTGGGACTAAACTGTCTGATATCGATGAAGACAGCGAGTTAGCTCAAGGGCTTGAGAAAGCCACCAAGTATTGGAACAATTTCAATGATATTGCTGAAATAGAAAATTTATTAAAAGCATTGTCAGCGAACTATATTCCAGTTAGCTATGGTAACGACCCAATTCGTAACCCTGAAGTTGCACCGACTGGCCGTAACCTAATCGGTTTCAACCCAGCTAAAGTACCATCAAAAGAAGCGTATGCAGCAGGTGTGAAATTGATGGATCAAACCATTGCTGATTATGTTGAGAAAAACGGTCGCTACCCTAGAAAGTTAGCTTTCTCATTGTGGTCGCTGGAAACCATGCGTCATCAAGGTGCACTAGAAGCGCAAATTCTGCACGCACTGGGTCTAAAACCGAAATGGGATCGTCAAGGTAACATCAGCGGTACTGAGGTTATCGAATATAAAGACTTAGGTCGTCCTCGTATTGATGTGGTGATTTCGGCTACAGGTTTATATCGAGATGCATTTCCGAACGTCATGCTATGGCTAGCCGAAGCGATAGACAAAGTGGCGAAGATGAAAGAAGAAAACAACTTTGTTTACCGCCATGCATCTGAGCTTAAAAAGAGCTTACTCGAAAAAGGTAAGTCGGAAGAAGATGCTGATTACTTATCGTCTATTCGTATTTTCTCCAATGAGACAGGTAACTATGGTACAGGTCTGGCAGCTTCAAGTTTGGCGTCTGATACATGGGAAACGGATGATAAGTTAGCGGACTTATATCTGCGCCGAATGGGTTATGCCTTTGGTAAAGATGAAAAACGTTGGAGTGAAAACGTAAGTGGTGATGAGCTTTATGCAAAAGTGCTTTCAGGTACGGATGCAGCAATTTTCTCACGCTCAACCAACCTTTATGCGTTGCTAACTAACGATGATCCATTCCAATACTTTGGTGGTTTAGGTCTAGCTGTACGCCACCTTGATGGTAAAACGCCTGAAATGTATATATCTAACTTGCGTAAGAAAGACAAGTTAAAAGCACAAACCATGAAGGACTTTTTAAACCAAGAAATGCGCAGCCGTTATTTCCATCCGCGTTGGATTCAAGCGATGCAAGATTCTGGCTATGCGGGCGCAACAGCCATTCTTGATCGCATGAACAACATGTGGGGCTGGGAAGTGATGACACCAGAAGCAGTTCGTGATGATCACTGGCAAGAATTCTTCGAAGTCTACGTTGATGATAAATATCAAATGGAGATGAAGAAGTTCTTCGAAGAGCATAATGCAGAAGCATTAGCTCAAATCATCGAACGTATGTTAGAAGCGGCTCGGAAAGGTTATTGGGCGCCGGATGCTGAAACGCTGAAGAAAATGCTCGAAACTTATACTGAGTTAGCTAACAAGCATGATGTGGTTACGGACAATGAAAAGTTTACTGAATACGTGCAAACACAAAATGTTGGCTTTGGTTTAGCGCCGTTAGCTCCGGGGCAAGCTGAGCCAGAGGTAAGTGCTAACCAAGCTGCACAAACAACCCAGCAAGTTACAGGGCAAAAGCTTGAAGAGCAAGTCAAAGCCGAAGAGATTGAATCAAATGATAAATGGTTATACTTACTTATCTTTATGATTTTTGCTGGTGGCTTTGCTTATCAAAGGATCGAAAAACAGTAGCTCAAATTACTATTCAAATAAAAAGTAGGCTGAAATGCCTACTTTTTTATTTGAAAAGCGGTCAAATACGATATGAACTAAGGTATATGAGTTGTTGTCGAGCGGTATAAATTAATACATCGTTGTCATTTTTAATGCGTATATAATCTACAAAACTTGGAATAAGTAGACCTAATCGATCCGTTATCTCTTTCTCTGCTACTGATGTGGAGTTTATGGTGTAGCTATCTGTATTCTGATTGCTTCTCTGTTTCGTGTTTTAAATGTAGTGGCATTTGACCATGAAAAATAGCGATGAGATCTTCCAAAAACTCAATCAGTTTTTTCATGAGCTTTTTGATTGTTTTAATATCCTCGATACAATCTTTAACTGCCGTGATGCAAGCTTTCAGCTGTTTATCTGCATGTTGAATTTTGGAAAGGTCGTTACTGTCTATATTTATTGTTGGAATAGAATTTCCATTAGATCCTTCACAAAGTTGATTTAGCTGATTAACAAGAGAATTCAACTGTGGATCTATCTGTGCCCAATGCTCTGAGATGCCAAGATTGCTGTTTAGTTGACTTAACCCGTTGGTACGGTTACTTGGGGTGTGAGTTTCGCCTTCGAGTGTTAAAGAATAGACAGAAGAGGTCGTAGTATTCTGCGCTGAAATACTCATAGATTTCTTTCCAAAGTATGCATTCATTTTATAACGGTTAGAGCGTTTCTTAAGAGTGCACTATCTTTCATCGAGTTATATTGAATATGAGTGAACACAGTTGTAAATTGGTCTAACCAGCTAGGGTTTAACTTATAATGTCATGGTTGTCGAAGGTTTAGTTTTTTACATTTGGATGAGCTCGATCACAGTGGCAGCTATTTTTGTGAGTTACATATTTTTACTGTTTAAAAATCATACTGTTATTAAATATTGTTCATAATAATCGTTGGTGATTAAAATGTGATCAAGCCCTCTACATAAATTAAACGAATGCAATAGAGTAAATTATATCTTGTTTAACTGATTAAATGTGGGAGGAAAAGATGATTCCATCAAGAGCTTTTATTCCCGCATTTGCCCCAGAGTACGGAGATTTTAAAGATCAAGGGTTGAATTGTGAGACAAAGAAATTACCAAATACAACAAATGAACAAGACGATTCAGTGCATGACGATTTTTCGCTAACAAAATATGAATATAACGAAAATATACCTTCGATAAAAATTGATGCACCTGAGTCTGAAGGTGATGCAATTGAAGCTTACCCTAACCCTATACCCACGAGACTTGGTCAGTTTAATCATTTGCAAGTAGAAATAGCTGATGTCAGAGATCAGCTTGTTGAAGATACTGAAAATGAAAAAAAACAAGCTCAAGCAGAGGCTGAAAAAGCTAAGAATGAATTAAACGCTGCTGGGATAAAAATGGCGAAAAAAACCTTTTTTACCAAGTTGGCTAAGTCTGTTTTCGCAATAGGAGCTTTAGCCGTTGCAATAGGTTTAGCTGTTCCAACAGGAGGCTTATCTATAGCTGCTGCAGCTATCTTTGGTGTTGCGGCAATTTCCTGTGTATCAGATACAATTTGTGCAGCTGTTGATTGGGGGTTAAAAGCCAAAGGCAAAGAAGGCTTACCGATGGAAAGTGATGCTGTTGCGAATATTGCTTATGCACTATTTAGAGCTTTCAAAGTTTCGGAGGCAACTTCAGAGAAATGTGCAGGATGGACATCTGTTGGAATAAAAACTGGTCTAACACTTGGTTTGCTTTGGGCTGACTCAGTGACTCCAAAATCTAAGATAAAACCTAAAACAATTCTAGATAATAGCAAGAAGCTATTAGATTTAGCTGGAACTAAGCTTGATAAGTATGCTGAATCTATAAATATGACTAAAGAAAAGCTCAGAAAACTAGAGGAAGAGTCAGAATTAAAAGAGGTATATGAAGACGGTTTAGAAGAAGACTCTAAAGATATTTCTGAGCATGATACCAATCAAGATGTTTCAGAAGAAGCGATTCAAAATAGGTTAAGAAAGAAGAGAGCTGAAGGCCTTCTACAGATCAAAACCTTGAAAGAGAAGTTAAGTCTAGAAAGAATTGAACTTTTAAAGCTAAGTGAAGCAATAAGGAAGGTGGCGATAGGTGCTAAGGACGATAATGCAAAAATTGAGTTAAACCAGCTGCTGGAGGCAACAACATCTTCAAATGTTGTGTTAATGCCAAATACAGAAAGAGTGAAAACGAGTAACAGTACTCACGTTTTTTGTGCCTCACAAGTCCCCTTACCATCTGAAATTGATTACTCTCTTGAAGCTAAAAATGAATTAGATGAGGCTTTAGGTGCGATTGAAACAGCGAAAAAGAATTTAAAAGAAGCAAAATTGAATTTAAAAAAACATAATGCTGTTGAGAAAGTTTTAAAGTCAGTATTTTCAATAATAGGAGTTGGAGGAGCTATAGCTGCAACTGTGTTAACTGGGCCTTTGGCCGTTCCCTTACTTGTTTTTGCTGTGGGAAGTACAGTTCAATCTGTTTTTGATGCAGGTGTGGCAGTATACGATTATAAAAGAGTTAAGGATGGCAAAAAACCGCTACCAATTAAAGATAACGGTATGGCAAATGTTATTTTCTGTTTATTGCATTATCAGTTAAAAGTGAATGAAGAAAAAGCGATTTCGATTGCTAAGAAAGTTGCAGGAGCGATAAAACTTGTAACTACCCTTGGTGGGAAGTGGCCAGAAAAGGATGAAGAGTTTTCTAAAAAATTAGAAGAGGCAGAAAAGTATATTGATCCAATTAGAGAGAATATTGCTGAGAAACTTCAAGAAAATGCAGAACAAAAGGTAGAGGCAGCCGAGCTAGATAAAGATATTCAAGAGCTTAAAAAGAAACTTGCTGAAGAGCAGATATATAGAATGCAAATTGCAAACGAATTTCATCGTGAGCAAAAAATGAGGATCAAGAAAGCTCATAAAGTTCAAGAAGAAGCATTAGATGTTGAGATAAAAGGGGTAAAAATGCGTCTTGCAGAAACAGGGCATTTACTGTCAACAATGAAAGAGCTCTTATCTCAACTACCTCAAGAATTACAAAATAAAATTAAGTCTATGGAAGATATTAAATTACCTGATGACCTTAATACTCCAATAACAAGAGCGCTAACACATCGAGCTGCAGTGATTGCTGGTTAATTTTAATTCAACTCTAAAAGATCAGCACGCCCCAGAGGCCGTTCCCAATTAACGATTTCGATTTGCTGTAGTAGATTTTTTGTTTATTCAAGACGACGAATGTGAGGTGTAGTTGCTCTACATAAGCATTTGGCAACACAGAAGAAACGAAAAATATACACAGCCCTACGGGTTACGCCTAAAATTGGCAAACTCTTTGTTACTCATCTTTCATTTAGCTAACTAAACTTCTATCTTCGCGCCTCGAGCTTGCCAATTTTAGCCAGTAACAAATCGAAATGACTAATTAGGAACGGCCTCTAGACGAATCGCTTTGGCAGCGTTGGGTTTTTTCTTTATATACTTCCTGATTATTCCCATAATTGCCTCGCACTATAAAATCTAATAAATCATGATTTTGGGTTATTACAGTTCGATATTTTTTTCTTGTCGCTAACAACTGAAATTATGGTGATAAGGAAAATAGGTTACTGGGCAATTGTTAGGGCATATTGTACAATGCGTGGCAATTAAAAAACTAAAAAGTGAAAATAAATATGCGCATTAGTGATAACTTTGATGGCGGTAACATTCAGGTTGTTAACCTTGAAGATCGAGACAACATTCAACTTGCTATTCGCCCTGATGAAGGTGGTGAATTCTTCCAATGGTTTAACTTTCGATTTGAAGGTGAGGTTGGTAGTGAGTACACCTTTAATATTATTAATGCGGGTTCTTCTTCCTACACAAAAGGTTGGGAAGATTATCACGCAGTAGCGACTTATGATCGTCAAAGCTGGTTTCGTATCCCTACTGAATATGTCGATGGACAACTTAAAATTCAAGTTGAACTGCAATGTGAAGCCATTCAAATAGCTTATTTTGCGCCGTATAGCTATGAGCGCCATCTAGATTTAGTTAGCTCTGTTCAATTACATTCTGAAGTTTCACTTGAGCATCTTGGTCTTACTTTAGATGGCCGTGATATGACTCTAGTAAAAGTTGGTGATGGCGATGCGTCTAAAAAGAACATTTGGATCACTGCACGTCAGCACCCTGGCGAAACTATGGCTGAGTGGTGTGTTGAAGGTCTTCTTCTACGTTTATTAGATCAAGATTGCCCAGTAGCCAAATCACTTTTAGATAAAGCGAATTTTTACATTGTGCCAAATATGAACCCAGATGGTAGTGTTCGTGGCCATTTGAGAACTAATGCAGCGGGCGTAAACCTAAACCGTGAATGGCAGTCGCCATCATTAGAAAAAAGCCCTGAAGTTTATTACGTAACGAATAAAATGAAAGAAACTGGCGTGGATTTATTCTATGACGTACACGGTGATGAAGGATTACCGTATGTGTTCGTAGCAGGAGCTGAAGGCATTCCTAATTACAGCGAACGTCTAGCAGAGCTTCAAAACGATTTCGTTTCAGCATTATTGATGGCCAGTCCTGATTTCCAAACAGAATTTGGGTATGACAAGGATGAGCCTGGTAAAGCAAACTTAACAGTCGCTTCTAATTGGGTGGCGAATACATTTGAGTGTTTAGCTAATACTTTAGAAATGCCATTCAAAGATAACGATGACTTGCCGGATCCATTTGTTGGTTGGTCACCAGAGCGAAGCGTATATTTGGGTGAAGCTTCATTGACCGCCATGTTAGCAGTCGTTGATAAGCTGAGGTAAATTATGGCGTTAGTCGAGTGCCCAAGTTGTGGTAAACGCATGTCCAGTGTTGCTAAGAATTGTCCATCCTGTAATGCGTCGACATCTGGTGATACAGAAGCACAACGAAACATAAAAAAAATTAAACTTGCGAGCCAATTACAATTACATAGTTTTCTTGCGATGACACTGTTTATTGCTGGTGTGGTCATTTGGTTTTGGGGTGGTGAGCCTGCGGAAGGTAATCGTATGTACGTCGGTAGTGCGTGCTTTGTATTCGGTTTTGTTGGCTATCTTATTACTCGAGTTCGAATTATTTTGAATAAACGGAAAAGCGTTTGATGGATTTAAATAAGTTAATTGATGATATGCCTGAAGAGGTATATCAAAAAATGAAGTCAGCCGCAGAGCTTGGTAAATGGGCTGATGGCTCAGCGTTAACTGATGCGCAAAAAGAACATACTCTTCAGGTTGTCATGTTGTATCAGGCAAGACATTTACAACAAACCGATCACTTTACTATCGGGGCTGGTGGCGAAATTAATGAGTTATCGAAATCCGAACTAAAAAAGCAGTTTAAAGGTGAGACGATAGCAGAGTTCAAACAAAAAGATCTCTAAGACCTCTCTTTGTTTAATAAGAAAGCCAAGAAGTGATTCTTGGCTTTTTTGTACCTATCTGGTTCAACAGCTATTAAGTCAAGTTTGCATAGAATGACATTCCCTCACAATCAAATGGATTGAAAGTAAATGTCTAATAAGAGTTATGCGTTTAGAGATAGTCAGAAGTTCAATCAATATCTGATACGAAATCGTACCTTTGATAAATGCTGTGGTTTTATTAAAGAGTTAGTAAAACAGTCCACTTCTATACTCGATATTGGTTGTGGACCTGGATCTGTGACCGTTGGTTTTGCAGATGCTAACCCTAACGCCACTGTTATCGGCATTGACTTTAATGAGTCTCAAGTTGAAGTCGCAAAGTCATACACCCAACAGCAGAACAAAGAAAACTTAAGCTTTAAGCTGGGCAGTATTCATGAATTACCGTTCGAAGAGAACAGTTTTGATTTGATATTCTGTCAAACGGTCTTTGTTCATATTTCTGATCATGAAAAAGCATTATCAGAAATAGTGAGAGTATTAAAACCCAATGGTATCTTTGCTTCCCGTGAAGTCATGAATAGCTACATTGTTATGACGCCAGTGTCTGACATTTTGGAAAAAGCAAGGCTTGCTATTCACCGCGGCGTGATTTCATCGGGCGGATCACCAGATGTTGGATTGTTCATGGGAGAGAAATTACACAAGGCTGGATTCGATCATTTAAACCAATCAATGTTTTGGGAAAGGTCTCCTGTAGGAGAAGAAAGCAGAGAGCATTTTATTAATATGTGTAGTGCATTACTTTACGGTGAGTTAGGCAAACAAAGCATAAAAAATGGCTGGATGACAGCTAACGAGATCGATGAATTAGAAAAACTATGCCTCAATCTGCCAGATATCCCTTATGCAATGTGGGGGATGCCTTTTGTTGAGACCATCGCAAAGAAGAATTAATCAAATACAGGAGCTCGCTTAAGGCTAAAGTAATTTAATTCTTTTTGGATAAAGAAGCAGAACCCCAAAATACATACAGCCATGGCAATACACGTCGATATTGCTGCACCTTCAATATTTATAATTGGGATAAGAAGCCAATTTAAAACAGCATTAATGATCGTTGATGCGATAAGTAAATACATAATTACTTTGGCTTTACCATTGTATTGAAGCCACACTACGGCGGCAGAAAGTAATGCTGTTAATATGTAGCCAAATAGTAGGATGATTAGGCTGTTATAAGCGAGCTGAGTGTCATGTTGATAAATCATTAATAGATCATGGCCAAAATAAATCACAAGAAAAGCGAATGGAATGCAACATAACAAGCAGAGTTTAAATGCCACGGTTATGATTTTTGTTTGTTGCTCTTTTGATTCGGAGAGGCTTTTGGCAATTTTTGGAGAAAAGATTGCAATCAGCGCAAGTTGAATATTATAAAAAACATTATCGATACTTTGTGCCGCAGCATAATGGCCGACAGCTATTTCATCAGCCAGGTATTCAATCATAAAAATATCTAACTTTTGCATTAAGTATTGAAGGCTTGCCGCAATCATCATTGGTACCGATATCGCCAGCCATGTTTTGGGCTTTAAATATGAAGGTGCTTTTTTAATGGGCATTAACCGGAATTTATTAATATAAAAGATACTGAAAATTGTGAGAAGACATGCAACAAAAATACTTAACCTAATCGCTGAAAGTTCGTTAAGCACTCCAAAGTAAGTATTATAAATAAAACAAATCACTAAACTGAGAGTCGCATATCCGAATCCCCAGGGCAAAAATGCTAATTCTAGCTTTTCTGCTGACTGTAAAACACTTGAAAGAAGGTTCGATATTGCACAGATTGGAATAACAATTACAGCAAAAAGCATCGGATGATACTTACCACCGTCAAAAGTAGAAATGTGATATTCATGACCAATAAAAACCAAAATGCCTAAAGCTATAGTTACCGCAAGTGATAAATAAGAATAAAATCTAACGTAGTGCCATGAACCATTGGTTTGAGTATTTTTAACTTGCGAATGTAAAAATTTAGGGGCTGCTGATGCACCGCCCATAATGGCGATGATGCCTCCAAAATAGAAAAATGCTTCTGCTACTTTAAAGTTTCCGTAGCTTGAGGGACCGACAGTTCTTGATAAGTATATATTGAAACAAATACTGGTGAAGCCACCTAGGATAAAGATAAATATTGTCGCAAGAGAATTTTTATATCTCGATAATAAAGAGGATAAAGCTGTACTCATAATTCCTTCTGCAACCAGTAGCGTCCCTAATCTTAAAAGATAGCAGAAGGAATTTTATTTTCGAACTTAGTGGCGTTTGCCTGAGTGTTTTTTCTTACGCTCTTCTAATTTACGTTGTTGCTCAGCCTCTTTTTCCTCAAGCATTTTTGCTACTTCTACTTTTTCGACAGCTACCATTTCAGGTGTTTCGAGGGTAAGTTGACCAATTTTACCACTGCGGAATTCATGTAAAAGTAGCTCAGAAGCTTTATGTAAATCGATACGTCCGCCACCTCGAAGTGCACCTCTTCGTTTGCCAATCTCTTCGAGTAACTCAATAGGCTCTCGTGGCATAGAATCAATTTTGTAACGCTCACAAATGTATTCAGGATATGCTTCTAAAAAGTATTCAGCTGCGAAATAGGCGACATCAGCGTAATCCATAGCGGTGTCTTTAATTGCACCTGTGACGGCTAAACGATAGCTGCTTTTTTCGTTATCAACTTTTGGCCATAAAATCCCAGGAGTATCTGAAAGTACAATGCCGTTGCGTAAGTTAATACGCTGCTGAGTTTTAGTTACTGCTGGTTCATTACCTGTTTTAGCAATAACGCGACCTGCGAGCGTATTAATGATCGTTGACTTACCCACATTCGGAATGCCCATGATCATAGTACGGATGTCTTTATCATCCTTATCACGTTGAGGGACAAGCTTTCGGCATAAATCAGGAATCTTTTTCACCATTGCCGCTTGTAGTGTTGTAATCGCACTGGCTTTTACACCTTGCTCTTGCTCAAGGTATTCAATCCAACGAGCTGTTACTTCAGGGTCAGCCAGATCACTTTTATTGAGCAATTTAATACACGGCTTATCACCACGAAGACTAGCAACCATAGGGTTTTCACTACTGTAAGGAATGCGAGCGTCTAACACCTCAATAACGAGGTCTACCTGAGGCATGACTTTTTCTATTTCCTTGCGGGCTTTGTGCATATGCCCTGGATACCATTGTATTGCCATGTTTAAAAATCTTGTCAGTGATAAAGGGAGCGTATTTTAACTGGAAGAGGGGAAGAAGTTAAAGGGATTGATTCGTTTTCAACCCCTTTTAATACATTTAGAACTTATAAGTTAAAGAAAGGGCGCCAGCAGAGTGTCCTTCAAGATCAAATTTACCTAAATTATGGCTGTACTCTAACGTGCCGTTTGAATTGTATCCTGCATAAACTGAAGCGCTGAATTGAGGCGTAATATCCCAGCTTGCTCTTATAAAGGTGACGGTTTCTTCAATTTCAGCACTGATGTCCTCTCCACTGACCAAGAAACGGTCACGATTTAGTGAGGCACCAACGCCAAAGGAAATATCTTTGTTTAGAAGGTAGCTAAGCTCTAAACCCGCTGGGCCACTAAAATCACTCTTAAATGGGTTACCCAATTTCCAATTGTCATTGATTTGCCAGTTGATGGCTATATAGGGGATCGTTCTTACACGGTTCAAATCGTTTGTATAAGCCACTCCGACACCAACCATATTTCCAGATTCAAAGCGATATAAACCGGAAGTAACGATGCCATAACTATGAGCATCAGACATTGATAAACCATCAACATACGAAGATTGAACGATGGGTGTAGCTGATAAAATCCAATTTCTATCTAAAATATGACTCAGCGTTACAGAAGCCTTAACGGTTTTTACTTTATCCCAAGGCGCAATTGTTGGTGCAGCAAATGAAGTTAGCTGAACCATATCCCAGTCAAAATTTTCATTTTCATAACCAAATGAAAAACCCAGTTTCCAGCGTTGTGCTAATTGGAAGCTAGAGTCAGCAGATAACATCCAAGTATCTCGTTTTAGCTCAGTTCTGTCATTTTCAAACTTTGAAGTACCGTTGTATATACTGCTAGCAGTTACTGAAAACTCTGCTGGTTGCTTTGCAAATACACTGGTTGAGCAGAATGCAATGAGAGCAATAGGATAAATTGATTTTATGGTCATCGGGTTACCTAAAATAATGATTATCTCTAAAGGTTATCTCTAAAGATTAAATTCAACGAATTCATTTAATGATTCTAATAAAAAATATGACGAATAGTCGTGACTATTTCGGAAGAATTTGATTTTAGATCACAAATAATTGTTACAGGCCGATTCATTGATTAGAATGAATCGCCGAATTCAAGGGAGTTTTTTGTGACAGATTCAATTTTTCAATTAGAGTCAAAATTTAAGCCTGCAGGTGATCAGCCTACAGCGATAAAACAGCTAACAGAAGGGCTTGAATCAGGTATAGCGTGCCAAACTTTGCTCGGTGTTACAGGTTCAGGAAAGACCTTTACCGTAGCCAATGTAATTGCCGAGTTAGGCCGGCCAACGATTATTATGGCACCGAATAAAACATTGGCAGCTCAGTTATATGGCGAGATGAAAGAGTTCTTTCCTCATAATGCAGTTGAATATTTTGTATCGTATTATGATTATTATCAGCCAGAAGCTTATGTTCCTGCCTCGAATACTTTTATTGAAAAAGATGCCTCGGTAAATGCTCATATTGAGCAAATGCGTTTGTCGGCAACAAAAGCCTTACTAGAAAGAAAAGATGTAGTGCTTGTTGCGTCAGTTTCTGCGATTTATGGCTTAGGCGATCCTGACTTATATATGAAAATGTTACTCCATTTGCGTCAAGGCGATACAATGGGGCAGCGTGATATTTTAAAGCGTTTAAGTGAGTTGCAATACAAACGCAATGATATTGAACTTTCTAGAGGTACATTCAGAGTTCGGGGAGAAGTGATTGATATTTTTCCAGCCGACTCTGATAGGGATGCTGTTCGCGTTGAGCTGTTTGATGATGAGATTGATCGAGTCAGTGAATTTGACCCTCTTACAGGTAAACAAACGAGGCAGCTAGCTCGAACTACGATTTACCCTAAGACGCACTACGTCACTCCAAGAGATACCATTCTTAAAGCGACAGATTACATCAAAGAAGAATTAAAAGAATATAAAGAGCGATTGCTTGATAACAACAAGTTAATCGAGGCTCAGCGAATCACAGAGCGCACTCAATACGATTTAGAGATGATGACAGAGCTTGGCTATTGCTCAGGTATCGAAAACTACTCTCGTTATTTATCCGGCCGTGCAGAGGGGGATGGCCCTCCGACATTGTTAGATTATCTGCCTGATGACGGTTTATTGATCATTGATGAGTCACACGTCACGGTGCCGCAAATTGGTGCAATGTATAAGGGTGACCGTTCACGTAAAACGACCTTAGTTGAGTATGGCTTCCGCTTACCGTCGGCTTTAGATAACAGACCACTTAAGTTTGAAGAATTTGAAGCATTAATGCCGCAAACGATATATGTGTCAGCAACACCAAGTGATTATGAGTTTGAAAGAAGTGGGGATGAAATCGCTGAGCAAGTTGTGCGACCTACTGGTTTGCTTGACCCAGAAATTGAAGTGCGTCCAGTTGGGATTCAAGTTGATGATCTACTCTCTGAAATTGGTAAACGAGTTGCAGTTAACGAACGCATACTAGTAACGACATTAACCAAAAGAATGTCTGAAGATTTAAGCGAATACCTCGATGAACATGGGGTGAAAGTTCGATATTTGCATTCTGATATCGATACAGTAGAACGCGTAGAGATTATTCGAGACCTTCGCTTGGGTAAATTTGATGTTTTGGTAGGCATTAACTTACTCCGAGAAGGCTTAGATATGCCAGAAGTATCATTAGTGTGTATTTTGGATGCTGATAAAGAAGGCTTCTTACGTTCAGAACGTTCACTCATCCAGACCATTGGCCGTGCTGCTCGAAACATAAACGGTAAAGTGATTTTGTATGCGGATAAAATCACTAAATCGATGAAGAAAGCGATGGATGAAACGGAACGTCGACGAGCAAAACAACATGCGTTTAACGTGGAGCACGGAATCACCCCTAGAGGTGTGGTTAAACGCATTACGGATGTGATGGATGTCGGTGGTGATGTTGAAGAGCAAGGCTCTGTTTCTACTCGAAATGTAGCTGAACCGGCGGCGAGTTATCAGGTACGTGATATTGCGAAACTCAGCCGGGAAATGGATACCTTAGAAAAACAAATGCTGGAATACGCTAAAAATCTTGAGTTTGAAAAAGCGGCTGAGTTACGAGATCAAGTTAAGCGTTTAAGAGAGCAAATGGTAATGGCTGATTGATTCTCTATTTAAGAAGTTGAAATAAAAATGCCGCAACTCAGTGCGGCATTTTTATTGATATGAATTGATATTATTGATTAAAGCTCAACAACGTCAAACTCAACTTGTGGGTTCACGTCTTCTTCGTAATCAACACCTTCGATGCCGAATCCAAATAGTTTCAAGAACTCTTCTTTATATTCACGGTAATCCGTTAACTCAGCTAAATTCTCAGTAGTGATTTGCGGCCAAAGGTCACGACAATGTTGTTGAATCTCATCACGAAGTTCCCAGTCATCAAGACGTAAGCGGTTTTGCTCATCCGTCTCAGCTGCTGCATTGTCTAAACGGTATAAACGATCGCTAAACATGCGGTTAATTTGCTCGATACAACCTTCATGAGTGCCTTCAGCACGCATTTTTTTGAATACCATAGCAATATAAAGGGGCATAACCGGAATCGCAGAACTTGCTTGAGTAACAACGCTTTTAAGTACAGCAACGTTTGCACTTCCGCCTTTAACACCTAACTTTTCATTAAGGGCATGTGCAGCACGATCTAAGTCCATTTTTGCTTTTCCGAGTGCACCATGCCAGTAGATTGGCCATGTGAGTTCAGTACCGATGTAGCTATAGGCAACAGTTTTACAGTTGTCAGTTAATACACCTGCTTCTGAAAGTGCATCAACCCAAAGTTCCCAATCTTGTCCGCCCATTACAGTGACAGTATCTTCGATTTCTTGTTCAGTTGCTGGTTCAACAGTGGCTTCGATAATCAAGTCTTTATTGGTATCAACGGCTGTTGAGTAGTAATCCTCACCGATAGGCTTGAGTGAAGAACGAATAACTTCACCAGAGTCAGGCATTTTTCGAACTGGAGAAGCGAGTGAATATACCACCATATCAACTTGACCAAGGTCTTCTTTGATCAGCTCAATAGCTTTTTGTTTTGCTTCGTGGCTGAAAGCATCGCAGTTGATGCTTTTAGAGTATAAGTTCTCTGCTTTTGCAAATTTATCAAATGCTGCTGAATTATAGAATCCAGCAGTACCAGGCTTTTTCTCAGTTCCTGGCTTTTCGAAGAATACGCCAATTGTTGCTGCATCGTTACCGAATGCTGCTGTAATACGAGATGCTAAACCGTAACCGCTTGAAGAACCGATAACTAAAACTTTTTTAGGCCCGTTACTTAATTTGCCATTCGCTTTAGTGATGTTGATTTGTTCAAGAACGTTAGCTTCGCAGCCTTTAGGGTGAGTGGTTGTACAAATGAAACCACGAGTTTTTGGTTTAATAATCATAGTCGTTCTTCTATTTAGAAAGTTGAGCCGAGGGGCTTTAGTACCTTATCGAAAGTTTTTACATTTTCTGTCGCCCATTTTTAGTACTCTACAGCGTTACAACTCCAGTTACATAGCTACAACTATGTGCCCTTCGTTGTGCCTTGTATAGCACTAAATCTGTGCATCATAAATTTGAAAAAACTTATCATCAGGTACTTTATTGAAAATTACCCATAGAAATTGCCATTAGGATAATGATTTCACCGAAAAAAGGCACTGATTTTTGTTAAAAAGTGCCATTATATTCAGTGGTTGGAGCAGTCAGCAGAGTTCTTGATCTCGTAACAACTTCTTAGTGTATGGGTGCTGAGGGTTGGTAAATAATTCATGAGTTTCGGCTTGCTCTATAATCTCACCATCTTTCATGACGATGACGTTATCGCTGATATGTCTGATGATATTGAGGTTATGAGAGACAAAAATAAAAGATAATCCGAGGTCCTGTTGCAAACCGATAAGTAAATTGAGTATTTGTGCTCTGACAGACAAATCCAGTGCAGTGAGAGCTTCATCAGCGATGATGACTTTAGGGTTCAGCATTAACGCTCTTGCCACGGCAACACGTTGTTTTTGGCCTTCAGATATCATATTCGGATAAAAGTCTGCGTGCTCAGGCAGTAAACCAACCTGTTTTAACGTTGACATCACTTGGTCATAACGCTGCCTTTCTGAAAGTAACGTATTGAACTTTAAAGGCTCATCTAAGAGCTCTCCAATGGTTAATCTAGGGTTCAATGAGGTATTTGGGTCTTGAAAAATCATACGGATCAATCGGCAGCGCTGTTTCACGTTCCGTCTTTCTAATGATGTTCCATCAAATAAAATATCGCCACCGGTTCGACTTTCAGCCCCGACTAATATCTTTGCTAACGTGCTTTT
Organism: Parashewanella sp. 2304DJ23-3; assembly: GCF_056591695.1. Classification (NCBI taxonomy): domain Bacteria; kingdom Pseudomonadati; phylum Pseudomonadota; class Gammaproteobacteria; order Alteromonadales; family Shewanellaceae; genus Parashewanella; species Parashewanella sp. 2304DJ23-3. Next base: position 47,568 of record NZ_JBWQOH010000002.1, on the reverse strand, counting down.
TCCCGATCCAGCTTCGCCTACAATGGCCAATGTTTCACCTGGTTGCAGCTCAAAAGAAATCGGTTTTAACGCATCGTTTACTTGTCGTTTGAAACCGCGGTAGCCCGAATAATAGGTTTTTCGAAGATTTTTAACTTCTAGAATTGGCGTCATTATCAGTTTCTCTATTAAACGGGAAGTGGCAAGCAAAGTTTCTGTCTTTATCTTTGGCAATTAGAGGTTGGTTAACGCACTTACGTTCGGCTTTAGGGCAACGAGGGCCAAGACGGCAGCCTATGGGAAGGTGTTGTAAAGCTGGGATAGAGCCAGGCATTGTTTGCATCATTGATTTATGTCCGACCTTTTGTTCTGCATTCGGTAAGTGAGCAAGCAATGTTCTTGTGTATGGATGAAATGGCTTTTCCATGATTTTAGAAGTCGGGCCTGACTCTGCAATTTGACCACAATAGATGACAGTTAAAGTATTACACCATTTTGTTAGGTTTTCTAATTCATGACTGATCAGCAATATTGATACGTTTTGGAGCTGATTTAACTGGTTCAGCAGCCGAAATATCTGAGCCCGTGTACTGGCTTCCATATTGGTTGTTGGTTCGTCAGCGATAAGAAGTTGTGGCTTGTTAGCAATCGCCATTGCTATCATGGCTTTTTGGCATTCACCGTCAGAGAGTTCCCAAGCATAACTGTCCATTACTTCTTTGGTGTTTTTTATCCCGACTTTATGGAGCCATTTTTCAGCTTGTTTCTTTCTTTCAGAATGGCGTCGCCAAAAAGGAGTACCTTTGGGTACAGGCATAACTTCTAACAGTTGTGAGCCAACATCGTTTGCGGGATCAAAACTGCCAGTTGGATCCTGGAACACCATCGCAATATGCTTGCCCATGAGTGCACGACGCTCTCGATTGGACATTGCCATCAAGTTTTGACCATCAAACATCAATCTATCTGCGTTGACGGTCCAGTTAGGTTCGGATAAACCAATAATTGCTTTTGCAAGCAAACTACGCCCTGAACCCGACTCTCCAACTAACCCTTGAATTTCTCCGACATTAAGCGTCAAGCTGATTCGCTCGAGTGCTTTAACTTTTCCGTGAGGAGTATCAAGCTCAATCGTTAAATTTCTTATATCAAGTAGTGGCATAAAAGTTGTCCTTTAGCCTCTTGTTGGAGCAAGTGCGCTGCGCAAGCCATCACCAACTAAATTAATGGATAACACAGTAATTAAAATAGCAAAGCCAGGAATGGTTACTGTCCATGGTGCAATCAAAAAGTGCTCTGTTCCTTGTAACACCATTGCTCCCCATTCAGAGCTTGGAGCTTGAGCGCCGAGGTTGAGAAATCCAAGTGCAGCGATATCCAAAATAGCGACAGATAAAGCCAAGGTAGTCTGAATGATCACTACATCCCATACGTTTGGCATGACGACAAACCAATAAATCTGAAAATGATTTGCACCATCAAGTTTTGCTGCTGTAACGTATTCTTTTTGCAACTCCTCATGGACCGCTTGATGAACAGCACGAACAAATTGAGGAATGAGTGCTAATCCAACAGCCCAAAATACATTTTGTAAGCCAGTGCCAAGAACTGCAACTACAAGCATTGCCATAAGGAGAGATGGAATTGAAAGTAGTGCATCAAGCAAGTGGCCCAAAATACTTGATTTTAACCCCTTCATCATTCCTGATAGTGAACCAATAAAAAAGCCTACAGCAAGCGCAAAAAACACAATGATGAACGACAAGCCAAACGTAAGATGAGCGCCATGAAGCAAGCGGCTGAGAATATCTCTCCCAAGACCATCAGTTCCTAGAAAATGATCGACACTTCCATTGGGATCCCAAGATGGCGGAACCAGCAACGCATTCGCATCTTGAAGTTCGGCGGGATAAGGAGCCAGATGACTGCCAAAAATAACAATAAGTGCCAATAAAAACATAACCCATAGGCCAACAAGCGCAAAAGGGTTTCCAGAAAAAGCGAGCCAAGTTCGCTTTCCCGGAGAGGGGATGGCATTGTCCTGATATATTTTAATTCGTGCCATAAAATTCTTTCTTGGTGATTGGGTTGGTTGATGTATGAATCACATCAATTAAAATGTTTAAGAAAATGATCAAAATTGCGACTACAAAAATACCACCTTGAATCACGGTATAATCTCGTTGATAAATACCTGAGACCAGCCAATACCCCACACCAGGCCAGGCAAAGCTCACCTCAACCAATATTGCATAACTCGCAAATGGGCCCAGCATTACGCCTAATTGCTTTAATACTGGCACTAACGCATTGGGAAGTGCGTGACGCCAAATGATCACCCACCAATGTAAACCTCTTGCTTCGGCTGCACGAATGTAGGTTTTGTTCATTACTGAGATCATGGAGCTGCGAGTAATTCGTATGACGACTGTTAAGGGTAAAATAGAAAGGGTAATTGCCGGTAAAATTAAGTGATGCAAGGCATCATAAAATGCAGCAGTGCCATATTTATTACTTGCTAAAAGGCTGTCGATTACGACAAAACCTGTTACAGGCTCAACCTCATAAAGTAAATTAATTTGTCCAGATATAGGTAACCAATCTTTTTGAACACCAAACCAATGAGCAAGCATGAGTCCCAACCAGAACACGGGTAAAGAATAGCCCGTTAGAGTTGCTGCCATAATGACATTTTGAGATGTTTTATGTTGATTGAAAGATGCTAAAACACCTATAGGTACGCCAACCGCAATAGCTAAAATTCCAGCAATAAAAGCAAGTTCAAATGAAGCCGGTAAAACTGTAGCCAATTCATGAACTATGGGTTCCTGAGACGTAACTGAAAAACCAAAGTCACCACTGAGTCTTTGCTTTAAGTAAGCGTAGAATTGAACCGCTACATTTTGGTCTAGATGATATGAATGTGTAATCTGCTGTTGCTGCTCTGCAGTAGGACTAACGATGCCTGATAACGCTACACTCTGCTCTACTGGAAACAAACTGGTGGCGTAAAATAAAACTGCTAGCATGACTAAAGAAGTCGCAAGAAATAGGTTTATTCGCCTTAAAATGTACCAAGTCATTTATTATTATCCTGGGCAGCCACGTGGGAAGCATGTGCAAATGATATTCCGCCAAATGGCGATAAATGAACACCTTGAATATCTGCTCTTTTTAATATCATTCTATTACTATGAACCAAAGGAACAATAGGTTTTTGTTTATAAATAAATTTTTCTGCTTGTTGATAAATCACTTTTCTGTCTTGGTGAGAGGTCATTGACTTCGCTTTAGCAAGTAATTCGTCCAGTTTTTGGTTACACCAATGGGAGCGATTATTATTAGAACGTAATGAAGCGCAGCTTAGAAATGGAGAGAAGAAATTATCTGGGTCGCTATTGTCTGCATCCCAACCAATGAGCACTGAATCATAAGTGGCAGCGTTTAACTTGTCTAAGAAAACGCTCCAGTCGTAACTAATAATAGTTGCTCTAACCCCTATGAGTGCTAAGTCTGCCTGCAGCAGTTGTGCAGTTTTAATTGGATTAGGGTTATAAGCACGAGCAGTCGGCATAGCCCAAACTGACATTTCTAAGTTTTGTACACCAGCTTCTTTCAACAACTTTCGGGCTTTTATAGGATTATAAACGTCATTATATACATCCGTTTGAGCCCATGACGCTGGAGGAAGAATACTTTTCGCTTCAGATGCGGTGTTGTGATAAACCGCTTTTAAAATTGCTTTTTTGTTGATAGCTAGGGATAAGGCTCGTCTCACTTTTGGATTATTGAATGGCGGTTTCTTGGTATTAAATGCCCAATATGCGACATTCATTCCTTTTTGTTGCTGTAACTCAATATGATGATTTTGATTAACTACTTTAATCTCGTCAGGCTTTGGGAGAGCTGAAACACTGCAATCTCGAGTAATGAGTTTAGCTAAGCGTTGAGAGCTTTTTCTGGTAATGTCAAAAACAAGGTTCTGAACCTTGGCTTTGTCTCCCCAATATTCTTCATTACGTGTATAGCGAATATATTCATTTTTAGCGTAGTCCTTAAAAATAAATGGACCGGTACCGATTGGTTGTTTGTCGATTTCTTCTGGTTTTCCTTGCTTAAGTAACTTTGTGGCATATTCCTGTGAAAGAATGACGGCAAAATCAGAAGCTAAATTAGCTAAAAAACTCGCATCTTTATGATTCAATTTGAAAACGACAGTCGTTCCATTAGGTGCACTGATGTCTTCTACTAGACCAGAGAAATCAATGCCTTGAAAAAAAGGATAACCTGAGCTCGATACAGAGTGGAATGGACTCTGTTTATCGATAATTCGATTAAATGAAAAGAGAACGTCTTGAGAATTTAACGTTCTTGTGGGAGTAAATAGCGAAGAATGATGAAATTGAACTCCCTCTCTTAGATGAAAGGTATATGTTTTTTGATCTGCAGAGATATCCCAACTGACCGCAAGCCCAGGTGTGACATGACCTGTTTGAGTATCAAATTCAACAAGATGATCATATAACTGATGAGACGTGGCATCTACAGTAGTGCCAGAAGTGACTAATTGCGGGTTGAAACTCGAAGGGTTACCTTCAGAACAATATACTAAACCACTAGGAAGCTCGGGCTGCTTACAGGCAACTAATGTCGAGATTAAGGTTACAGAAACGACCAATCTATATATTGAGCGGAACAGACAATTGTTCATGCTAAGTAAAACTATTTTGAATTCATATAACTGACCATTTTAGCAGTCTTCAAAACTTAAGAGCAATGAGCAAGATCGCTTTGAGAGATCTCGCTACAATCGGGTAACTTAAAACTCTAAAGAATGATCCCAATAATAATGGTTTTTTGAGCTTAAGGTCGCTTGCTCAAAACCACTGAAATCTACTTTTAAGGCGTCATAAGATTGAGTCATTACACTGCGGGTTATGACTTTTTGTCTGTTTTCAGCTGAACAATCTTGGTTAAAACTGACTTGAAAAAAGTGATAGGTGATGACATCAGCCGGTAGCGTGGTTGAAAACTCACCCCTGTTACATGATGTTTGGTCGTTGTATGTGATGCTTTGACTGATATTAATCTCAGTTCCAGCTTCAGTAGCATTCCAATCAAGTTGAATATCGTCTTCCAGTGGTTGGTACTTCTCAGATAAATGAGTGTGATTAATTACGGACAAAGGAGCAGAAAGTTCACCTATTAGTGAATAGTTTTTCCCGTTCAGAGATAAGTCTATTTCGAGTGATTGTAAATCGCTATTGGGTAAACTAACAATATATCTCGGGTTCGGCAGACCAGAAAGGTTAGATGACTGGAAGTGGTCAGCTAAATCATAAGAGATACCATTAAGTTTTAAGGTGAAGATATTTTTTGTTTCAACGACTATTCGTTGATCGCTGCTGGAAGAGTTTTTCGCCATTTCATAAAGCTTTATCTCTACTTCATTGTTTTGTTCATTGGTTGCCAAGCTTGAATCTGCAGAAGTACTGTTTGTATTTACTTCTACTCTTAATAGAGCGTCCTCTTTAACTTGTTCGGCATCTTTGCCACCGCAACCTGACAAACTCAATAGAGTTAAGAGTGAAATAACTATTTTCTTCATTATTATCTATCCTTGATATTTTTCTTATTATTAAGTTTTATCGAGTAAATTATACTTCTTCAAAATTCCTCGTAGCTGATGATAAGTCAAGCCAAGGTTTTCAGCTGTTTTCTTTTGATTGAACTGACTTTGCTCAAGCGCTTGTTGAATAATTTCAACTTCGTAACGTTCTGTTTCGTCTTTAAAGTTGAGTGGAAAACTGATGTTTACCGTTGTTGGAGGTGTTTCGCTATCTTTTTCTGATTCCGCTGCAGTTACTTCAACGGTGCTTACTTGTGGTGTAGCTTGTTGAGATAAGGTTTTTACACGTTTGGTTGGTCGATAAGGCGATTCAAATGGATCTAAGCAGATATCTTCTATCGGTGTTGCTTCAGCCCCATTTCGATAGACACTCCGTTCAATGGCATTTTTCAGTTCACGAATATTGCCAGGCCAAGCATAATCGAAGAGCTGCTCTGTTGCAGAGCGAGAAAAGCCAGCAAAAAATGGCATATCCAATTGTCGAACCATGCCCAAAGCAAAGTATTCCGCTAATGGCATGATATCTTCTTTTCTGTAGCGAAGAGGTGGGAGGGTTATTACATCAAAAGCGAGGCGATCCAGTAGATCTGCACGAAATTCACCAGCCTCTGCTAAAGAAGGTAAATCTTCATTGGCTGCACAAATTAAGCGTACATCTGTTTGAACTGTCTTACTACCACCAACACGTTCAAATTCGCCATATTCAATGACACGCAATAATTTTTCTTGGATTAAACCTGAAGTATTCGCTAATTCATCTAAGAAGAGTGTTCCGTTGTCTGCACGCTCAAAACGACCTTCATGACGGCCTTTTGCTCCGGTAAAAGCACCAGACTCATGACCAAACAGTTCACTCTCTAATAAGTTTTCACTTAATGATGAGCAATTTAGCTTAATAAAGCTTTGATCCCAACGTTGAGACAGGTAATGTAGACGCTCGGCGATGAGCTCTTTACCTGTACCGCGTTCACCGATAATTAAAACGGGCTTAGAAAGCGGTGCGACTTGTGAGACATGCTCTAAAACCTCTAATAAGGCATTAGATTGACCAATAAGGTTATCTTGCTTGAATGAATTCGCCACGGTCTTGTTGGTATTTTCCACTAAATTTTGGTGAAAATTATAATAAGTCGCTATTGATAGAATTGAAAGAAAAAGTTATAAAAATGTTTAAGTGGTTGAAATTAAAGAGTTAGTAAAAGTTGGCACGAAGCCTGATGTAACTATTTTGAAATTAATCACTTTAAGGAATAGATTATGGGAATTTTTTCACGTTTTGCGGACATCATTAATTCGAACATCAGCTCTTTATTAGATAAAGCTGAAGACCCAGAAAAAATGGTTCGCCTAATCATCCAAGAGATGGAAGATACGCTAGTAGAAGTTCGTTCAACCAATGCAAAAGTATTGGCTGAGAAAAAAGAGCTGCTCCGTCGCATCGCTCGTTCAGAAGAGCAAGTGCAAGATTGGCAAGAAAAAGCTGAGTTGGCTTTATCTAAAGATCGTGAAGATTTAGCAAAAGCAGCATTAATGGAAAAGCAAAAGTACAGCGATGTTGTTAAAGCACAATCTGATGAGTTGCTTGTGATTGAAGAACAAATTGCACGCTTGAAAGAAGAAGTTGTGCAACTTCAAGAAAAACTCGCTGATGCAAAAGCTCGTCAAAAGACGATCGTTATGCGCACTCAAACAGCATCTTCGCGTTTGAATGTGAAAAAGCAGCTTGATTCAAGCAAAGTAGATGATGCAATGCTTAAGTTTGAGCAGTACGAACGTCGTGTTGAAGGTATTGAAGCACAGGTTGAGTCTTATGATATGGGTAAGAAAAACAGCCTAGCGGATGAGTTTGCAGCATTAGAAGCAGAAGAAAACGTAAATAACGAACTTGAAGCTTTAAAAGCGAAAGTTAAAGCTAAAAAAGATAAGACTAAAGCTTAATCTAGGATAGGAGAATAAATAATGGATGGAGATTTACTTATTGCTCCGCTTATCTTGTTTACAGTTATCGTGGCTCCTATTTGGTTGATATTGCATTACAAAAGTAAGAAGCAAGTAAGCCAGGGGTTATCAGAAGATGAATTCGCTCAACTTAATGAGCTAATTCGTACCGCTGATAAGATGGGGCAACGTATTGAAACTTTAGAAAAGATATTGGATACGGAGTCTCCGGAATGGAGGAACAGAGATGACAACAAGCAATAGAAAAACGCTTTATCGCAATCCAAAAGAAAAGAAGCTTGCAGGTGTTTGTGCAGGTATAGCAGAATTCTTCGGACTGGAAACTTGGTTAGTTCGTGTTGTTACTGCTTCAATCTTCCTTTTGGGTGGTGCGGGAATCATCTTTGTGGGGTATGTTGTTTTGTGGCTTATTCTTGATGAAAAGTCAGTAACACATGATGAAAATAGCCTTCACCGTGATATCGAAGTTAAAAAGAAGTTCTGGCAAGCTGGAGAGCCTGCGACTCAGGCGCTTCAAGACGTAAATCAGCAGTTTCGTGCCTTAGAGTTGAGATTGCGAAACATGGAGCGTCATGTAACTTCTGACAGTTATGACTTGAAACGCCAAATTGATAATTTATAACTTTCTCTACTCGAAGGCGCTGAATATCAAGATATCCAGTGCCTTTTCTATTTCTGGGTTATCCGTTTAATGAGCATTCTTTCTAAAACAATTTCTATAGTTGAAAAACAAACTAAGACGATCATTCGTAGAACCGCAGATAAACACATTCGTTTGGCCGTAACGGGTTTATCTGGTGCCGGGAAAACAGCGTTTATCACCGGACTTGTTAATCAATTGCTCCGTTCTGGTAACATGTTTAAAGAGCAAACATTACCTTTGTGGCATGTCGCTCGAGAGCAAAGATTGCTTGGTGTTGAACGACTATTACAGCCTGATTTAGAGATTGCCAGTTTTGATTACCAAGGTGGAATTAATTCACTCACAGCGTCACCAAATCATTGGCCTGCTTCTACACGTAATATTAGTGAGATACGGCTGGCTATTCACTTTCAGCCTAAATCGGGAGTTTTGAGTAAATTTACTGACCGTTCAACCTTAATCCTCGATGTTGTAGACTATCCTGGGGAATGGTTATTAGACTTACCATTGTTGAAAACGGATTATCAAACGTGGTCGTTTGAACAAGTACAGAATCAGCACAAGTTAGAGCAGTCAGCTTGTTACTCAGCATTTTTATCGTCCCTAAATCAGGTTGACTTAACCGCAAAAGCGGATAATGAAGAAATAACAAAAATTGCTGAGCTTTACCGAAATACATTACTTGACTTGGTAAACACTAAAGGCTTTTATTTGGCACAGCCCGGTAGAATGCTATTACCTGGTGATTTAGATGGTTCACCGTTAGTCAACTGGTTTCCATTGTTGCACCTTACCTCTGAGCAGTGGACTCAATTTGCCTTAGAAACCGATGATGATAGCTATTTTAAAGTTTTAGCTCATCGTTTTAACAGTTATAAAGAAAAAGTCGTAAAACCTTTCTATCGAAATCATTTTAGTAAGTTTGATCGACAAATCGTATTAGTTGATAGCTTAACTGCACTCAATAATGGCCAAGCTCAATTTAATGATATGGCGTCTGCTCTTTCAAATATTCTTTCAAGCTTTCAGTTTGGAGACTCTAATATTTTACGTCGCCTATTTGCACCGAGAATCGATAAGTTGCTCTTTGCAGCCAGTAAAGTTGACCATATTACTCGTGATCAACAGACTAATTTGCTTTATCTACTCAATGACATGCTACAAGAAAGTCGTCAGTTTGCCAGCATCAAAGGTTGTGATGTTGAAACGATGGCTATAAGCGCCATCAAAGCAACAAAGCATGGCTTAGTGACTCATCAAGGGAAACAGATTGAAGCTGTTTTCGGCCAAAAAAATAATGATAGAAGTGACACTACGCTTTATCCCGGCGATGTTCCTAAAGCACTTCCTAAAAATGATTTTTGGCAACAACAGGGATTTAACTTTGTTAATTTCGCACCTCCAAAATCACTTCAAGGTGAAGTAAAACCTAAGCTTGAACATATTCGATTAGATCACTTATTGCAGTTTTTGTTGGGAGATAAACTTGATTAGTAAAAATGAAAAAACTGAAAAAGTTCAGTTAAAACCAGCTCAAGAATTCAATGAGCTAGAGTCTTTGCTTGAGCCAGAAGCAGGGGACTTGATAAAACCTCCTCAAAAATTTGAAACCAATGATTTATCTGATTCTGAATTTGAGACACTTTTTAACGATGTTGAACAAGAGTCTAAATTAAAAAAAGTCAGACCTTGGAGTAAATTAGCTCGCTGGGCTGTCGTGGCAGTTTTTGTTTTAGTCATGGTAGAGTTAGGTTTAACGCTTTCAGAAGCTTGGCAACAAAGTCCATTTTTATTTGGTTTATATTCAGTAACCATAGGTTTGGTTGGTGCTTGGGCAGGTAGAGGTTTATTTAGAGAATATAAAAAACTTAACAAATTAAAAGACATTGAAGGTCAGCGAGAAACGGCCGACAGAGTTGAAAAGAGTGTACAAACCGGAGAGGTGAGTAAATTCATCGCAGGTATCAAACTCCCTGAAGCCTTTGATGACTCAGTTTCAACGTATAATAAACTTACACACTTACACTTAAATGATTCTGAATTATTAAAACTTTACGATGAAACGGTTATGAGCGCCGTGGATGAAAAAGCTAAAAAAATCGTTCATAAATATGCTGCTGAGTCAGCTCTTCTTTTGGCAGTGAGTCCATTTGCCATTCTTGACATGTTTCTAGTCCTGCTTCGCAATCAAAAGATGCTGAATGAATTAGCTCAGTGCTACGGAATTGAATTGGGTTATATGAGTCGAATTAAACTGATCAGAGGTATATTCACGAATATTTTATTTGCTGGTGCAAGTGAATTGTTGACTGATCTTGGCAGTCAACTGCTCTCTCTTGAAATTACGGGTAAGTTATCGGCAAAGTTAGGGCAAGGTTTGGCGGGTGGCTTATTAACGGCTCGATTAGGGTATCAAGCGATGGAACTCTGTAGGCCAATTCAATTTCATAAGGAAAATAAGCCTAGGCTTTCTAAAGCTCATAAGTCTCTACTTGTCGAACTTAAAAACTTTGCCAAGAGTGTTAAAAATTAAAACCTAAATGTTTACCTGTAACAGAGGTTTTACAAATTAAAAAAAGTTAATTAGGGCAAAATTTCGATAAAAGCGACCAAAGCACTGTATGTTAATTCTACTTAGCTATATGCATCCTAAACCAAACTAGAATAAAAATAGCCCTGGGGGAAATATGAAAGCAAATTGGAATATTGCGACAAAAACGATTCATGCAGGTAAACAAAAGGAGCCTTCAGGGGCTTTAGTCTCGCCTTTATATCAAAGTGCCACTTTTACTTTTGATACAGCAGAGCAAGGTGGAAGGCGCTTTAGTGGTGATGAGCAAGGGTATATATACACTCGCTTAGGGAACCCAACTACCTCAGAGCTAGAGCATAAAATGGCTGCACTTGAAGGGGCTGAAGATGCTGCAGCAACAGCCTCTGGTATGGGAGCGGTTTCAGCGGCCTTACTTGCCAATCTTCAACAAGGTGATCATCTCATCGCTTCGAGAGCCGTATATGGTTGCAGCTTTGCATTGATGACACATCAGTTTGCACGTTTCGGGATTGATGTTTCACTTGTTGATTTTACTGACTTAACAGCGATAGAAACTGCAGTTCAACCTAATACCAAAGCTTTATTTTGTGAAACGCCAGTGAACCCGCACCTTGAAGTATTTGATCTTCAAGCGATTGCTAGAATTTGTAAGCAGCATGATATTGTTTCTATTGTAGACAATACCTTTATGACCCCATTATTGCAGCTTCCACTTTCGTTGGGTATTGATATGGTAATTCATTCTGCGACCAAATATTTAAACGGTCATGGTGATGTAATTGCAGGCGTTGTGTGCGGTAATGCTGAGATAATGCAAAAGGTGAAGTTCGAAATATTAAAGGACATTGGTGCTGTCATTTCTCCACATGATGCTTGGCTTATACTACGTGGTTTAAAAACGTTAGATGTCAGAGTTCAGCGTCACTGTGACAATGCTGAGAAAGTGGCTGAGTTTCTTGAGCTGCACCCTAAAGTATCTAAAGTATTTTATCCCGGTCTTGAGAGCCATCAAGGACATAGATTCGTTGGTTCACAAATGTTAAGAAGTGGTGGTGTTATTGCATTTGAACTAGATGCATCCTTTGAAAAGAGTATGAAGTTTGTTAATAATCTAGAGTTATTCACTATTGCTGTAAGCTTAGGTGACGCAGAATCGTTAGTACAACACCCTGCTTCCATGACACATTCGCCTTATACAGAGGAAGCAAGAGCTGAAGCTGGAATTACTGATAGCTTAATCCGCATTTCTGTAGGGTTAGAAAATGTTCAAGATATTATCGATGACTTAAGGGTTACTTTAGATAAAGTGTAAAATGCTTGTCTTGGTTGCTTTTTGAGCACAGTTATGTAAATTAACTACTGATTATGCTGTAAATCATCCTCGTGATTCTAAGTTCTAGCATTCACGAGAGTACGTCATTCAATGAAAAAAAGGAGAAAGCTATGAAAGGACTTATCAAGGCTTCATTGATTGCGCTTGCGGTAGTATCAACAGCCTCATTTGCAGGTAATGCGTCAGTTGAAAAGCAACCAAAATCTAAAGTCAAAGTTGGAGTTAATAAAAGCCAAGTTATTAATCTTAATACGGCGGATTTAAACCAACTGCAGCTGTTAAAAGGTGTAGGGGCTGCAAAGGCATTAGCGATTTTTGAACATCGAAAGCAACATGGTAAATTTACTACCATGGATGATGTGCTTAAGGTCAAAGGAATAGGTAAGAAATTTTTAGAAAGTAACAAGGGTAAAATTTCTCTCTAGTGCTAATATTCAACACAGAGGATGCTTAAAGCATCCTTTTTTATTGGCAGATTTTCTGTTTAATACCTATGTTTAAAGTTCAAATCGAAAAACATGTTAACAGCAAAGAAGGAGTTAACGATGAAAAGGACTTTGACAATTGGAGCTTTAGTTTTATCATTTTCTGGCTCAGTGCTCGCAGCTTCTAATTCAAATTTACCATTCGAATATCAAGCAACTCATAAACGACAAGCAGAAATCGATGTTAAGCTGATTAACATCAACTCAGCACCACATTTTGACTTGATGAACCTTCATGGGATCGATGCACAGAAAGCTCATGCAATCATTCGCTTTCGTGAATCTAATAATGGGTTTAAATCATATACTGATCTGGCTACTGTTGAAGGGGTAGGTGGCAAACTTGTTGAAATTAACACGTACCAATTATCCTTATAATTGCCAATAAAGGGTGAACTAAGCGCTCACCCTTTATGTTACAATTCTCTCAATTTCTATCTTCTTCTTATTTTATGAAAATCATTGCAGATGAAAATATGCCATTTGCTGAACAATTGTTTCAGCAGTTTGGTGAAGTGCAACTCGTAAACGGCAGAACGGTAACCCCCGATTTGGTTAAAGATGCTGATCTTTTATTGGTTCGCTCTGTAACTAAAGTTGGCTCATCACTGATTGCTGATGCTAAAAAACTAAAGTTTGTGGGAACAGCAACAATCGGAATGGATCATATTGATCAAAGCTATTTAGCATTGAATCATATTCCCTTTACCAACGCTCCCGGGTGTAATGCTATTGCTGTTGGAGAGTTCGCCTTTATTGCAATGTTAGAGCTGGCTCATCGCTTCAAGCAAAAGCTTAAAGATAAAACTGTAGGTATTGTTGGAGTCGGCAATACAGGCTCTGCACTCGAAAAGTGCTTGAATGCCTATGACGTTAAAACGTTACTCTGTGATCCGATTAAAGCGGCTGAAGAAAATACAAAAACTTTCGTAAGTTTAGAAGATATTATTGAACAGTGTGATGTGATCAGTTTGCATGTTCCCTTAACAAAAGAGGGGGAGCATAAAACCGAATCACTTATTGATGAAAAGAAGCTCAATCAAATCAAAGAAAATGCTTGGTTGCTTAACTGTTGTCGTGGTGAAGTGATTGATAACGATGCACTGTTTAAAGTGAAACAACGCCGATCGGATTTGAAAATTGTTCTAGATGTATGGGCAGATGAACCTAATCCAATGGAAGCTTTAATTCCTTATGTTGAGTTTTCTACTCCACACATCGCAGGCTATAGCGTTGAGGGCAAGGCTCGTGGTACGTTTATGCTTTATCAAAAAGTGTGTGAGTTACTGCAGCAAAAACAAGAAGTTCAGCTCGAAGATTTATTACCTAAATTTGAGTTTTCTCACATTGAAATAAATGAGCCGTTATCTGAAAAACAATTACTGCGACTTGCTCGGCTCGTTTATGACCTTCGAGATGATGATGAGCGATTCAGAAAACTTAGTTTTGCTAATGCAGAGTTTGATGAGATGAGAAAATCTCATAAACATAGACGAGAATTTAGCGCACTTAACCTTAAAAATTGTATACAATCTGAGCTGGATTGGTTAAACCAACTCGGGTTTTCAAAATAATTACTATTTAAAAGAGATTACTTCACTATGTCACAACAATTTAACGTCGTTGTTTTAGGTGCAACAGGTAATGTTGGCCAAACAATGATGGAAATATTAGAAGAACGAGACTTCCCTGTAGCAAACTTATATCCACTGGCGAGTAAAAATAGCGCAGGTGAAGAAATCAGTTTCAACGGGAAATCGATAAAGGTTCTAGATGTAGAGGAGTTTGACTGGTCTCAAGCTCAAATCGGTTTCTTTTCTGCTGGTGGTGATGTTTCAGAGAAATGGGCTCCGATTGCAGCTGAAGCGGGATGCGTAGTTATCGACAATACTTCACACTTTAGATATGACATCGATGTGCCATTAGTGATCCCTGAGGTGAACCCTGAAGCAATCGCTGATTTTCGAAATCGAAACATTATTGCTAATCCTAACTGTTCAACAATCCAAATGTTGGTTGCACTAAAGCCGATTTATGATGCATTTGGTATTGATAGAATTAATGTGGCCACTTACCAGTCAGTTTCAGGCTCCGGAAAGAAAGCCATCGAAGAGTTGGCACAACAATGTGCACGTTTACTTCAAGGTTTACCGGTTGAACCTGATGTTTATGATAAGCAGATTGCGTTTAATGCATTGCCTCATATCGATACATTTATGGATAATGGTTTTACTAAAGAAGAAATGAAGATGGTTTGGGAGACTCAAAAAATATTGGGTGATTCAAATGTCTTAGTAAATCCAACAGCTGTTCGAGTTCCTGTCTTTCATGGACACAGCGAAGCCATTCACATTGAGACTCGACAGTCAGTAGAAGCTGATGACGTTAAAGCCGTACTTCATGGCGCAGCTGGCATTGAATTATTCGAATCAAATGATGAGTATCCTACTGCGGTAACTGAAGCGTCGGGTAATGATGCAGTGTTTGTTGGCCGAGTGAGAAATGACTTATCGCACCCTAATGGAATCAATTTGTGGGTAGTATCAGATAACATTCGCAAAGGGGCAGCTCTAAACAGTGTTCAAATTGCAGAATTACTTATAAGAGATTATTACTAAACCTAAGTGTTGAAAAGCTTGCGATATCGCAAGCTTTTTTGTTTTTAGGGCTTTTATGCCTCTAGCAGCTCGTACGTTTCTGGTTTATAGTAAACTGAAATAAATACAATTGCTCATTAGCGTTGCAACCGATTCTATTTAAAGAGTATTAATTCAGGAAACAGCAATGCTAAAAAGGAAAGGATGGATGAACTTTCGGACTTCATATCTAAATCGCATATCTTCGTTTATCGTATGTGCTCTTTTACTCTCTCTTACTCCCCAGTCAATTGCTGAACCCCTAAAAATCACTGGGCCAGATGGTCAATCTAGACAGCAAAATAGACAGTACGGTCCAACAACTAAAGCGGATACTTTTTGGAGTATTGCGCAAAAAATGCGTCCGAACAATAAAGTTAGTATCTATCAGGTGATGGCTGCTATTTATGATGCTAACCCACACGCTTTTACAAGCTCAAACTATAACAGTTTAGAAGTGGGTATGATTTTGCTGGTACCACCGGCTGAAAAAATGTTGGCAATTCCAGTTAGCATTGCAAGAGAACGAGCTGAGCAAGACGATAAAAGTTGGAAACAGCGAGCTCAACCTTCTAAACAGGTATCTCAAAAGGCAAAACCAAATCGCAAACCAAAGCCGATTGAACAGCAAATCGCGGAAACTAAAGCAGAGCCAGAAAGTCCCCAAAAAATAATGCAACTGACATTATTGCTTGAAAGGGAAGAGAGTAAGGTTATTTCTCTGACTGATGAATTAAGCCGTACTCAAGATGAACTTACAATGGCTAAAGATGACTTAGATGCGCTGAAAGATCGCCTTGCAGAGTTATCGGGTAAAGTCGATTTACTTGAGGGAACCTTAGCTGAAACTCGTCAGCTTAATGCTTCTCTTAAAGCAGAAAATAAAGTATTACAAGATACACTCGCACTAGAAAAAGAAGAAAAACCAACTGACTTGTGGCGTTCGTTGCTCGACAGTCCATTAACTTTGGCTGTTATTGCGATTGTTCCAGCGTTGCTTTTTGTTTTGCTCATGTTTGCATTATGGCGACGAAAGCAATCATCAAATGAAGAAGCGTTTACTGAAGACTCCCCAACTGAGCCTAAAGTAGAAGCAAGTGAGGAAATTCAACCTCATGATATCGATCTTGAACCAGTTATTGAACCTGTAGTTGAAGAAGATAACGTTGATGAGTTTTTTGAAGAAGTGGCTGTTCAACTGGATGATGTAGAGCCCGAAGAAGACATAGTTGAGGCATTACAAGAGCCGGAAGAACCTCAGACTGAGTTAGAGACATCCATAACAGAGTCAGATATGGATGATTTATGGGCCGAAGCATTAGATGAACAAATTGATGGAAAAGAGATAAGTTCAGACGTAGAAGATCTTCTTAACAAACTTGATGAACCTGAAGAGAACATCAAAGAGAACGATGTTGAGGCTTCAACTGATGTACAAGAAGAACCTGTTGAGCAAATTGATGAAGATACGTTAGATAGTGTGCCTGTTGAGTCTGGCTCAGATGGTTTAGATGAACTGATTGATTCGACTGAAATTGATTTAGAAGATCCATTTTTAGACGATGAAGCTACAAACGAATTTGAATCTTCAGAAAGTGAGTCTGATGAAGTGAGTTTAGATGAACTCATCAACTCAATGGAAGCTGAACAAGAGAATACTGAAAACGAACTTGAAGCAACGCCAGAAGCTGAAGAAATACCTCTTGAAGAACCAGAAATAGACGATTCACTAGAACCAGAAGAAAACATTCAAGAAACTGATGAACCTCAGGAAGAGATTGACCTTAGTGATGAACCAGAAAACATTGAGCTCGAATCTACAGACTTTGAAGGTGATTTAGGCGATTTAGACTTTGCTTCACCTGCAGTGGATGATGTACAAAGCTCACCAGAAAGTGATTCAGAGTCTGAAGCTGAAATTGAAACTGAAGTAAACGAAAATGTTCAAGAGTCTGAGTTACCTTCTCCAGGAGCTGAAATTAGTTCAGACGAGAGTACTCCAGAACCTAAGCTGGATACAAAGTTACCTGACCCTGATGACAATGTAGATGACCTCGATGCACTTATGGCTGAATTTGATGTTGATGTTCCGAGTCAACACCAAGAGTCTAGTTTACCTGAACCTGCGTCAATGGAAGCTGAAACGCCTCTTGAAGCGCCTGAAACGGTTAATTTTAATGAACCTGATCCAATTGTTAGTACAGACAATATTTCTGGTTTTGATCAAGAGCAGACAGACACAGGTGAAATTAGTGTTCAAACAGAGCTTGAATCAGAGCTTTCACTTTCAGGTAAAAATGTAGAGATTGAAGACACTGCTTTAGCGTTTGAAGATAATGCTATAGATACTGAAACTGAATTATCTGATATAGATTTGGGAATGGATTTTGAGTCAGTTAGCGAAAATACAGATACAGATACAGATACAGATACAGATACTGATACTGATACTGATTCAGTAGAGGCTCTGTCCCCTTCTTCTCCTTCGCCATCTGCAAAAAGTGAAGGGCTTCCTGACTTAGATTTCGATATGGATTTAAGTGATGATGAGCTTTTTGAATCATTTGCTCAAGTAAGCGATGAAATAAAGCATACAGAAGCTTTGTTATCGAGTGACATGGATTTGAGTAAACTTGAAACTGATGGTGAAACTAAGAGTGCCTCATTTGAAGGCGACAATATGACTGTTGATGAGGCTCTGGCTGCTCTAGACGATGAAATTGGTTCTGATATTAATGCAGAGAAAATTTCTGGAGATGATTTAAGTAATTTCCAAAAAGAAAATGGCTATATCGACATCGATAAGTTACTCAATGAATCATCTGAAGAGTCAACTGAAGTTGATCCTTACAAAGAAGTGGACGTTAATTTAGGTGAATCATCTGAATTAGAAAATTTGTTTGAAAGTAACCCAATGGTAGATGTTGATGATGCAGAAAATTCAGTGAATGCAAAGTTAGACTTGGCTCGCGCCTACATTGAAATTGATGACAAAGACAGTGCTAAAGCTTTGCTTGAAGAGATCCAAATAGATGGTAATGGTAGGCAAAAATCGGAAGCAATTGAGCTACTAACAACGATTTCTTAATCGTAAATAGAACTAAAGTGTCAGTTTTACTGGCGCTTTAAGTTCAATCTATCTGTAGTAATCATTATATAAACAATAATTAATTTGATAGGTACTCATTATTACGTTGTATTATAAAAAAATATTTTACATCGGAAATTGATATGAGCACTTCGGACTTAAGTATTTCCCCTCAAGCCCATTTTTTGAGTGGGAGCTGTAGTAGTGATTTATCAAGCTCTAGTTCGTCTTCAATTGAGTTTGATCCCTCAGAGTATTCAGAAAGTAATAGCTTCGAATTAACAGGTGTTGAAAATGATCCTGCACTTGTTAGCTTTTTAGCTGAGCAAAACGTTAAAGGCCAAGCAGCAGAATTCTTTAAGGGAATGGTTTCAAGAAAAGAAGACTCTTTTTTAGTTGAACTATATGCAAAATTTGCTCATGATTTAACCAAACTTATCGGTGTTGAAGTTGCGAGTAAACATGAATCTAATGAAAGTGAGGTTCAATGGATTATAAAATCAAGCACAACAGGAGCAGAGTTCAGTTTCGTGTCTCAAACGCATACACATAATTAATCAGAATGTATGTTAAAATAATCTATTTGTTAGGTTACTTTCAATAAGCACTCTATGATACTTTCCAAACCATCAATTATTAGAGTGCTAAACCAGCTAAAATTTGATAAGAAAAATAGCCTTTATTTAGATTTTAAAAACTAGATCATTTTTTGATATTGAGTAAATAGGTTTACCTAAATGCCATTGCAAAATAGCATTTGATTCAGTGATATAGATTACTTGGAGCGTCGTAATGCTTTTGGCGATGACAGTATCTTGAATGCTTTCCCATTGAGTAATATCTGCTTGTTTTAACACTTTCAACCGATCACCAACTTTTAAGTTGTAGTGTTTGCCTAAATTCACCACAACTTTAAAAGCTGAAAGTTGAGTAATGCTGCCAAACAGAGGTTGATTGTTGACGAATTTTGCTACGGATAAAACAGATTTTTTTAACGAGCTTTTAGCACTTTTTCCATATGTTGAATTCCAAAATTCATCCGATAAAAAAGATATTTCCTTATAATCATAAAACTCCCAAATGGCTTCTGATTGGAATGATTTTTCCCAGACAATTTCATTGGTATTTGAACGAGTCAGTTTAAAATGAGTATGAAAGTTCTTTTTGGGTTCGGAACCAAAAATCCGAAGAGGGTATTTGCTTGTAAAACTTGGGCATTGATATGCACCTTGTGTATTTATGTTTGTCAAAGTTGTTTCTAGTGTGAATTGTCCATCGCAGCTTTGATTGGCTGAAATGGTTTTTGCAACAATTGCGTTAACGGAATTTTCAGTACTCGAAGTAAACAACGACATGATTTCATCTAACACTGCAGAAGTTGAGTTTACCGATTGAGGGTCATGCGTTTTTTCAGTTGGAGACTTTATACAGACCGTATGAACAGGATATTTTGAAGTTAACTTGTCATTATCATTATCATTAGTGATCATTACAGCGAGTTTTAACACAAGAATATTATTAGTGCTACTTTCAGATATCAGCTTTACTTTGGCATCATCGATGAGTTCTAGCTTTAGTGTCTTATACGATAATTTGTTTTGATACTTCTCTTTTATTAAATCATTTATAGAAACGTTATGTTTATAGCTTGCTTGTTTTATCGCATTCAACTTTGCTTCTTTTCTGGCCATCTCAATATCGCTATTGAGTATTAAGGCTTCTCCTTGGACTGTTAACCATTCATCAGCGTAAGTGATACTTGAAAAGAATGAAGTGCATAAAATAATACTAAGAAGTGAGTACAGACGTTGCATGTTGTTTAAATGGCCTATTTATTATCCAGGATGAATTGTCAAAGGGTTTACTAGAGGCCGTTCCCAATTAGTCATTTCGATTTGTTACTGCCTAAAATTGGCAAACTCGAGGCACGAAGATAGAAGTTTAGTGAGCTAAATGAAAGATGAGTAACAAAGAGTTTGCCAATTTTAGGCGTAACCCGTAGGGCTGTGTATATTTTTCGTTTCTTCTATGTTGCCGAATGCTTATGTAGAACAACTACACCTCACATTCGTCGTCTTGAATAAACAAAAAATCTACAACAGCAAATCGAAATCGTTAATTGGGAACGGCCTCTATTAATTGGCATTGAAAACTCGACTTTATTGAGCGATTGCAATATCGCCGATTTGTATGCTTTCCATCCTTGTGTGGTCTAGCCATTCCACTAATGCAGTATCCTCAGTAAGTTGTTTTACAATGACTTTCGCCTTACTGGTTTCTGCAATCAGTCGGATAGCCTGTAATCTATCGGGTAAGTCACGTTTAAGAATGATTTTTAGAGTGTCATTGATATTCAGGCCATTTTTACGTCCAATATTCAATAGCAGTTGATTCTGTTTTTTTGCAATGATCTGTCCCATTAACGAACGATGGCTTACAAATCGCCCGAGATCTCTGGCTGCTTGTTGAAGAATGCGAGAGACTTTTTCGCCATACTCCGATGACCAAAATAAGTTTGTAGTTGTTGTAACGATTTGGTTTCTAGCAAACTCCCATTCAGCTTGAGTTGAATAGGATTTTTGCCAAACTTTTTCACCACTGATTGAGTGATATAAAGAGAGCTTTAGCTGAAACAATCTATTGGTTGAAGAGAATAAGCCAAATGAGGATTCTTGCTCACTTGAAGCGTCTATGAGTTCAGGAATAAGTACATACTGAGATTCAGTTTTAACACCCAACCACTGCGGTAACCTTTTATTGTCGGTAGACAGTTTTGACGGGACAAAGTCGAGCTTTTCATACGGGTATGAAGCTGAATAAGCGGTTTTAGATTGTTTATCAATGAGAGATGATAATTTTTTAGATATAGAGCTACCAAACTGATTTATTTGGCCGTATGCCAGTTGCTGAGGCACTAATACTAATGTTTGTGGCACTAATACCTGGTTTTTGTAAAGGCTTCTAGGCTCTCTATTTTGTGTAAGTCCATCGACAAACACTCTAAGTTCGATAATGAGCTCATCATCGTTGACATCTTCATTTGCTAATTCAAAATCAGTATTTTCTTTGGTTCTTTGATCTGTTGCAGTAGAAGCTTTTACTAGCTTGCCGTCAACAATTTCATATTGGTTGGTAATGTGCACGCCATACTGAAAATCGGCATTAAGGAGCGCATCATCGATGGCATTTTGTCTTGCTTGTTCAATATCATCATTTTCGATATATGATTTACCAATAACCTCGACCCAACTCGCTTGGGTCATAAACGGGAACAGTACTAAAACTGCGTTTAATAAGAGTGGAATAAACTTATTCATATATCGAAAATTCCATTAGTCAGTAATATGTCGTGAACACTAATATTTAAAACTATGCATTATTTAGGCCAGTAGTGAGTATTTATTGGCTGTATGATGAAAAACAAATGAGTAAAGAAATAGAGCGATTTGCCGATACTAACAATATCAGTATTTTTGTACGCTAGGCCAAAGTCATGAAAAATTTGCTTATTTTAGCTTTGCTCGCTTTAAGTTCAGCATGTGCTCATTACGACCATACACACGAACAGCACCAGTTTGTCCCATCCGAACACAGTATGCTTAATGAATCTAAGTCATCTGTTTTACGGTTAGCGGACGAATTAGCACATGAATTAACGACACAGAGTCTGCTTTTCGCTGAGGATGTTCCTGTTGTTGTAATGACCCCTGTAATGGCAAATGACTTCAGCAGGACTGTAAATTTTTCTGCCGCTTTACAGCAAAGTCTTATGACTTCTTTAAAGATGCGAGGTTATCAAGTGACTGATGTTAATGCGACAGATTCGCTGAAGGTAACGGAAAACGGTGAATTTATGTTGGCTAGAGACTGGCAGTTATTACCACACAACTTGTCTGTTGAACACGCTGTTGTTTCTACAGTCGAGCTGAATAAAAATGGCATCGTGCTAAACAGCAGAGTGATTAACTTGAATGACAATAGTGTCCTTTCTGCTGCTGAAGCGTCTTTACCCGTTTCGGAGTTTTCTCAATATGTTATGCCATCTGAAAAAGTGGTTGTGAGGGATGGAGTGGTATTTCGATATTCTAAAACTGGGCAAGAGAATGTTCGCCAGAGAGGAGTAAAATAATGAAACGACTATTTTTACTGTTAATGATCGTATTCGTTTCTGGTTGCTCGACAAACAGAGATAGGCATATTCAATGGGAAGCGGAAGCACCAACAGACTTTCCAACACTGACAGCCGTGGGGTACGCTTCACTTGCTAAACAACCTGGGAAAACTAAATCAGACAAGGTTCTTGCCGCACTACAAGCGTCAAAAGTTGATGCTTATAGGGAGTTAGCTGAGCAAATTTACGGTCAAAAAATTGATGGTGTTACCAATACTCATGAATGGAAGTTAAAGCATGACGAAGTAAGGGCGTCAGTCTCAGGTGTTGTTAGAGGTGCAAAAGTTGTTAAAAGCTACTTGTCAGGTGACTTTTACGTAACAGAGCTAGAGCTTGACTATAAACATGTTTGGGCGTTGTATCAGCAGCGTCAAAAGAGCTACAAAGTAAAACGAGTGGTGTATTTCTAACATCACTCGCCGATCTCGAAAGGTTAATCTTACTGATTCGTGCTTATCGCCTTAAGTTTGTTGGGGCGACTATCTCGGTGGGCAATCAAATACTGGGGATAGTTTCTTAATCAGAGGGTATGATTTTCAACGATTAATGAGACTTTTTAAGTTTAAGCTTCGACATTATTCCCTAAGGTCGAAATCGTAGATGTTTGACCTTTATCATCATAAGTCATCGAAAAGGCATTTCTACTGGCCTGAAGCGCATGTGACAAACGGCTAATGCTAGCAAGGTTGTGTTCAATAAGTGTTGAATTTTTCTGATTGTTTCTTTTGCAGTCATCCAATAGTGCTTTGGCTTTTTGAGCTTGGCCAAGAAGCTCTTCAGATTGTTTAATCAATTGAGCATTTTCTGGAAGGCTTAATTTTGTATCATTAGATTGAAGCAGTGTTAAGCACTCTGATTTTTTTTCAGCAAGAATGAGCAAGGCGTCAGTGTCTTGTTCAGAAAGAGCTGCACTTTCATTTTTAATTATTTCAATCAAATGATTGAGTAAATTAAGTTGATGTTCAAGAAGTTGGGCTGGTTGTTCCATTTTTATACAACGACTACTCAGAAACTGAATTTTGCTTATCTTTATACAGGTCATTCAACTCAGATTCAAAGCTAGAAATATTTTTTGCTAACTTCTGAGGATCAATTGAATAGCGTCCTTCTGAAATAGCCTGTTTAATTTCAGATACTTTTTTCTGATCGACATCAGACATCAAAGATAACTTAGTTTGCATCTTTTGAAGTTGTTGAGCCTGAGCCGTTATAACAACAGAGTCACCTTTCTGAGCTTTACTCGCTTCAGGTTTTGAAGTGGTTTGCTCAGAAACAGAGGACTGATTCGCAGCCTTTCTTGTTTGCATGCGTGCCGATAAATTGCTGTTTAGCTTATTTGTATCGATAGCCATTTTTGTGCCCTAGCAATAAAAAGATCAAATAGTCTATATGGTATATCGACAGATAAAAATATAGCTTTAGCAAAAAAGCCAATTTAATTTTACAAAGATACCATTGAGTATATTCTACATCCTGACTTGAACTTCGCCAATCCCAATTACTTGAGCTTTAATGGTTTTATTTGAGTGATTGTTCATAACTTCAATGGTGTCGTGCAAATTTCCATCAGTTTTTGCTGTCCCAGTAGTTCGAATAGAAAAACTTTTCGTACTAGCAACGATTTTCACTGAGTCTCCTTTGCAAACAAAACATATATTTTGCGAAAAGATTGGATGATTTTTAGCAATTCTTTTTTTGGTTTTTGTTCCTATGATTGCTTCTAACGTGTCAAAGTGTGTCCCGCGGACAGAATTCTCATCAAGATATTTCAATGTCACTTTCGAAGCGTCAATTAACTCATTTGCCGCTAGAGTTTTAGTGGGCACAGCAACTTGATATTGAGTCTTAACTACTACAGACAGGTAGACTTGCCAAGGGTAGGAGTGATTCGTTTTACAACTCAATTTTACGGTATTATTTCTCTTGAGTTTTGGTGTTACTAAAGTTGCCAAAATAGGAGAGATGCATTGTGGTATTTTAAATCGCTCGTTAATATTTTGAGGTGTGATTGTGATTTTGGCGTTTTTTGCGGGAATAATTTTGTCTTTTACGGCACGCTGAGCAGCATTAGAAATGTCTTGTAACGTCGGAACGTAAGGATTTACTTTACTGTAAGTAAAAGGCGAAGCAACCATCATGGCAATAAATAAAAAAAAACTGACTTTCATTTTTTTAATACTCTGTCGATATATAAAAATATGCCTATACTTTGTGCGTGCAAGTAAATGTTTATTTACTCTACGTCATAATTAGTATGGTTATAGTTTAACAATATACTGTAAAGTTATTGGAGTTTATTCCGTTAAATATTTACAATTGTGTAGCATATCCATTTTTTACGTTAAAAAATGAGATGTGCGAACTTATAAAGATGCAACGGAACTGATTCATCTTAATGGCAAAAGGTATAATTGCGAAGACACTTAGATTTTGTTCTTGTTTTAGAGGCTTATGCCATCAAAACATGGACTGTTGTTAAGGATAGGCAGAGCTATGTCAAGTATTCTCGAGTCGGTAAACAAGCGAACTCAACTTGTTGGTCAAAACCGTTTAGAGCTATTGTTATTCAAGTTTGATGATTCTCAAAAGTTCGGAATCAATGTATTTAAAGTCAAGGAAGTGCTTCAGTGTCCACCCTTAACATCTCTTCCTAAACTCAATTCATTTGTTCGCGGAATTGCTCATATTCGTGGTACGACGATTTCAGTTATTGATTTAAGTGCTGCCACTGGTGGGAAACCAATCGAGAACATCGATAAGAGCTTTATCATCATTTCAGAATACAACCGAAGTGTTCAGGGGTTTCTCGTATCCTCAGTTGAGCGTATTGTTAATATGAACTGGGAAGGTATTATGCCTCCTCCCACCGGTGCAGGTAAAAATTCATATTTAACGGCTGTTGCTGAGTTAGAAGGTGAGCTTGTAGAGATCTTAGATGTAGAAAAAATTCTAGACGAAATCTCCCCTGTGAAAACCGAGATAAGTAAAGAGATTGATGAGCAACTGACAATAGATAGAGAGCAACAATATAACGTGTTAGTGATTGATGACTCATCAGTCGCTCGTAAACAGATTGTAAGAGCACTTTCTTCTCTTAATTTGAATATTGAAACCGCAAAAGATGGTCGCGAAGCGTTAGATATGCTCAAGCATAAAGCGGAAGGTAGTGAAGACTTATCAAGTGATATTCCTCTGATTATTTCAGATATCGAAATGCCCGAAATGGATGGTTATACATTAACGGCCGAAATCCGAGGAAATCCAAAGCTGAAAAATATTAAAGTTGTTTTGCATACTTCGTTGAGTGGCGTATTCAATCAAGCGATGGTGCAAAAGGTTGGAGCTGATGATTTTATTGCAAAATTCAATCCAGATGAATTAGCTTCAGCAGTGAATAAACAACTAAGCTTGTAACATAAATTATATTAGTGTTATTACACTATTAAATTCGTTGTTGAATTGATTCAGAAGCTAAGGTATAAAGCAGCGCCTTAGGCAAACTTGAATGCCAATTGTATTAAAACTTAGGATGGTACGGTGCCAAATAGCACACTTGCAGATGATGAATACCAAAAGTTTCGCCGCTTTTTAGAAAAGCAAAGCGGAATTGTATTAGGTGACAATAAACAGTATCTAGTACGCAGTCGACTTGCGCCTTTGATGGGAAAATATGATTTGCCAAGTATTTCTCATGTGGTTAAGCGTTCGATGGAGCCTACTGAACGTCAACTAAGACTTGATGCAATTGATGCAATGACAACGAATGAAACCTTATGGTTTCGTGATCGTTATCCATTTGAGTTGCTTGTTAAGCAAGTACTTCCTGAAATGGATGCCAAAAAAACGCCAATCAAAGTTTGGTCTGCGGCTTGTTCTTCAGGACAAGAACCTTATTCTATCGGAATGAGTATCCTTGAATACCAACAGCAAAAAGCGAACAGTTTTGGTCGTGGCATTACTGTTACTGCGACTGATTTATCCTCAACGATGTTAGAGCGCTGTGCTCAAGCTGAATATGATAGCCTGGCATTGGCTAGAGGGTTGTCTGAAGAACGAAAGCGTCAATTCTTTGATGACTTACCGTCTGGCAATATGAGAGTTAAACCTAAAGTACGCTCATTAGTGAACTTCAGAAGCCATAACTTGCTAGAAAGTTACAGCATACTTGGCAAGTTTGATGTGATATTTTGCCGAAATGTTTTGATTTACTTTTCAGCAGAGGCAAAGGCTAATATCTTACGGCAATTCGCTGCCGCCCTTAATCCAAATGGTATCTTGTTTCTTGGGGCTTCTGAGTCTATCACTGGTTTGACGGACGAATTTGACATGATTCGTTGCAATCCAGGTATTTTTTATCGTAAAAAATAATCTATCCGGTTGTATAGCGGGTTTATCTCGCTTTTCTTTTATTCATATCCGCACTATTTTCATTCAAATTTCACTCCCATAATTTTATTGGCATACGTATTGCATTTACAAAGCAAAGTCCATTGTAAAGGCAATTTTATGGCGATTGGTTTCGATAAAGCATTAGGTGTTCATCAGCATACGTTAGGCGTAAGAGCTAAGCGTGCAGAGGTATTGTCCAGCAATATCGCAAATGCAGACACACCTCATTACAAAGCAAAAGACGTCGATTTTGAACAAGCGATGCGAAGCGCTGTGTCAAAACAAAGAGGCGTCAGTTTAGGTGGCACTCACCAAAAGCACTTTTCAATTCAAAGTGTAGTGCAAGCCGAAACAGGCTATCGAATTCCTAACCAACCAGACACTGGTGATGGCAATACAGTGGACATGCAAACAGAACAAGCTTCTTTCATGGAAAACGCTTTGGAATATCAAATGTCACTTGGTTTTTTGGAAAGCAAGTTTAATGGCATGAAGAAAGCGATAAGGGGTGAATAATTATGAGTTTATTTAATATTTTTGATGTTGCAGGTTCAGGTATGTCTGCACAATCAGTTCGCCTAAATACGACTGCGAGTAACATTGCCAACGCAGACGCGGTATCCAGCAGCATTGATGAAACATACCGCGCACGTCACCCTATTTTTGCAGCAGAGATGGATAAAGCTTCTGCTTCTCAAATGCAGGGAAACCAGTCATCAATGAAAGTTGCAGTAAAAGGCATTGTTGAAAGCGACAAGCCACTGATTAAAGAATTTTCACCAGATCATCCAATGGCTGACGGTGACGGTTTTATTTACAAACCAAACGTTAATGTGATGGAAGAAATGGCTGACATGATTTCTGCGTCTCGAACATATCAAATGAACACCCAAGTTGCTGATACTGCCAAGAGCATGCTTCAGCAAACGTTGAGAATGGGCAAGTAGGAGTAGGTTATGAATGACATTAACTCTACAGGTAACCCTTTTTTAGACAGTTTACGGCTGCCAGAGCAATCGGAAACGCCAGAGCCGAATAACAATCAGTCTCTGACACAAGATGATTTCTTTTCTTTGTTATCTCAGCAGTTGGCATATCAAGACCCTTTTAAACCTGTTGATAACGATCAGATGATTGCGCAAATGGCGTCATTTTCAACTGTTGATGGGATTGGTAACTTAAACAAAGAAATTTTGAACTTGAATCAAACTATGAGCTCAAGCCAAGCGCTTCAAGCTTCAAGTTTGGTTGGACGCAAAGTTTTGATCCCAACAAGTTCGGGTAATGTTTCAGCCACAAATCCAGAGCTTAGAGGTGTGGCTAGTACAACATCGCCAGTTGAAACGATTAACGTTCGAGTGGAAGACAGTAAAGGTCAGTTGATCACGACCTTCGAAGCCGACGGTAGCGACGGTGGCAATATCGAGCTTAAGTGGGACGGGAAAGATAAAAACGGCAACCCTGTTGCAGAAGGTGAGTACACCTTAAAAGCCAGCGGGATTGTTGATGGTGAAACACAAGATTTGCCAGTTTCAACTTATGCACACGTAAGTAGCGTTTCACTGGGTACTGCTCAGACTGGAGCCATCCTTAATTTGGCAGGCGGAAGTGCCGTTAAATTGAGTGATGTGTTAGCCGTTTCAGAAACTTAGAAAGAACACAAGAAAAGCCGATTAAACCGACTTTTCATATTTGGAATAAGAATTTGGCGAGGATTCGCCAGTTAAATCTTGATGCAGAACAGGGGGACTTATGTCGTTCAACATCGCCTTAAGTGGCATTGAAGCCGCACAAAAGGACTTAAACACTACCGCCAATAATATTGCAAATGCCAATACCATTGGTTTCAAAGAATCACGTGCTGAGTTCGCTGATGTTTATGCAAATTCAATTTTTTCGAACGGTAAAACAAATGTTGGTGGTGGGGTGACAACGACTCAAGTTGCTCAGCAATTCCATCAAGGTAGTTTGCAGTTTACCAACAACGCACTTGACATGGCGATCAGTGGCGGTGGCTACTTTGTGACCTCTTCAGATCAAAATTCACAGGATTTAACATTCACTCGTGCTGGTGCGTTTAAAGTGGATTCTGATGGTTTTATGGTTGACTCAGCGGGTAACTTTTTAAGAACCTTTCCAGTAGATAAAAACGGTAATTCGACATCAGTGAGTTTGACAACCACTGAACCTGTTAGAATTCCTGACACCGCAGGACGACCTGAGCAATCGACTAAAATTGATTTGCAAATGAACCTGAATGTTGCGGAAGACTCTAAAGATCCAGCGGCGTTTGACCCTGAAGATCCTGAAACGTTTAATAACTCAACATCAATTACATTTTATGACTCACTAGGTGAGCCGCATGTAATGACAACGTACTTTGTGAAGCCTGAAAATGCTTCCCATAATGATGGAAACAATTGGGTTGCCTTCTATGCCGTTGATGGTGAGCCAGTAGATGTTGCTGGTGCTACTGCTACTTATGATGTTGATGTGGATGAGAATGGAATCCCTGATGGTACTCCTCGAAATGCTACAGCAACGAAGCCAGATAGCGTGCCTGCTACTGACTGGCAAGGCGCTGTACTGACATTTGATAATGTCGGTGGTTATACGGGTAGTACACCAGCAACAATTAATACGGTACCATTAGGTGTTACTGGCGCTAACGTACTTGGATTAGGTGCTGATGGTACACAGGCCTTGAACATTGAATTTGACAACCCAACGCAATTTGCGGCACCGTTTGAAGTCACCAAGTTAAGCCAAGACGGCTCGACTGTCGGTCGTTTGACGAATGTTGAAATTGGGGCTGATGGACTGATTAATGCAAGTTACAGTAATGGTTCAACCATTCCATTATCACGTGTTGCATTGGCAAGGTTCCAGAATGAGCAAGGGTTAACTCAGGTTGGTAATACGTCTTGGCGCTCAAGTTTAGATTCAGGGCCTGCACTAGCGGGTGAAGCTAACAGTGGTACGCTAGGCAGCATTCGTTCTTCAGCTCTTGAACAATCAAACGTTGATTTAACGACTGAGCTTGTTGATTTAATTTCAGCACAGCGTAACTTCCAAGCTAACTCGAGAACGTTGGAAGTTAACAGTACACTGCAACAAACGATTTTACAGATTCAATAAATCATAAAGTTTATTTGTTACATTAAAGCCATTGCCTCCGCGGCAATGGCTTTCCTCTTTTTAAAATATCACTTCATTTTTTTTCTTTTTAGACTAGTAAATAGCCGATAAACACTCGGCTCTAATCAATTGGCACGTTCGATGCTTTATTCATCATAAGTATTAAGTTTTGACGGATTGAGTAATGGATAAGCTGCTTTATATCGCCGCCAGCGGTGCTAAACAAAATATGGCTGAATTGGCTGTTCGTGCCAATAACTTAGCCAATGCAAATACCGATGGTTTTAAAGCCGATATGGCGCAAGCTCGCTCAATGCAAGCTTTTGGTGATGGTTTGCCAACACGTGTGTTTGCAATGACAGAGCAACCTAGCGCCAATTTTCAATCCGGTGCAATCAAAACAACAGGTCGAGATCTTGACGTTGCCGTTAAAGGTGATGGTTGGTTAGCGGTGCAAAGCGCAGAAGGTGAAGAAGCTTACACCCGCTCGGGTAGCTTGAGTTTTGACACCACGGGTTTATTACAAAATGACCGTGGTAACCCAATTATGGGGCAAGACGGTCCGATAGTGTTACCGCTACCCATCGAGAAAGTAGAAATAAGCCAAGATGGAACCATTACCGTCAGGCCTCAAGGTGCACCAGCTGAAGCGTTAGAGCAAGTTGGTCGCATCAAACTCGTAAATCCTGAAACAGCAGAGCTGATGCGAGGTCAAGATGGGTTATTCAGACATTCGTCGGGGCAGCCTCAACCGATTGATTTAGATGTAGCACTGGAAAGTGGCGCAATCGAAAGCAGTAATGTGAGTGCCGTTGAAGAAATGGTTGCATTAATCGATATTCAGCGTCAGTTCGAGATGCAAGTGAAAATGATGAAAACGGCAGAAGATAACGATCGTGCTTCTGCTCAAATGATGAGAATGAGCTAGGGGAGTATGTCATGCATCCGGCATTATGGATAAGCAAAACCGGGCTTGACGCCCAACAAACAGATATTGCGGTTATTTCAAATAACGTCGCCAATGCCAGTACGGTTGGTTATAAAAAAAGCCGAGCTGTTTTTGAAGATTTACTCTATCAAACAGTGAATCAGGCAGGTGGTATCAGTGCAAATAACACCAAGTTACCTAATGGTTTGAACATTGGTGCAGGTACCAAAGTGGTTGCCACGCAAAAGCAGTTTACCCAAGGAAACATGCTGACCACAGATAATTCGTTAGATTTGATGGTAGAAGGGCCTGGTTTCTTTGAAGTCCAAATGCCAGATGGCAGTACGTCCTATACCCGTAATGGACAGTTCAGTTTAGATGACCAAGGTCAAATTGTAACGTCAGGTGCGGGTTATGTTATTCAGCCTGCGATTACGATTCCAGAAGATGCAACCAGCATAACCGTGTCTGCGGAAGGTGAAGTATCTGTAAAAACTAACGGCGCAGCAGAAAACCAAGTGTTGGGTCAGTTCAGTATGTCTGATTTTATTAATCCATCAGGTCTAGAGCCAATGGGGCAAAACTTGTATTTAGAGACAGGGGCAAGTGGAGCACCCATTCAAGGTACTGCAGCATTAGACGGTATGGGAGCCATTCGTCAAGGTGCGCTTGAAACGTCAAACGTGAACGTTACTGAAGAATTAGTGAACTTGATTGAAAGTCAGCGTATTTACGAAATGAACTCGAAAGTGATTTCAGCCGTTGACCAAATGCTGTCTTACGTTAACCAAAATCTGTAATGGGTGACTGATGATGCGTAGTTTATTTCTTGTTAGCGTGGTTGTTTTACTTTCAGCTTGTAATTCTACTAGTCACAAGCCAATTCCTGATGATCCATTTTATGCACCAGTGTACCCAGATACTCCTCCTACGAGCGTCGAGCCAACAGGTTCTATCTACATGGATGCGGAAGCGGCGAGTTTATATTCTGATATTCGTGCACATAAAGTGGGCGACATCATCACGATTAACCTTTCTGAGGCTACGCAAGCACGAAAAAGTGCGACGAACGAAATCACAAAGTCGAATGCGAATTCGATAGATCCAATTTTCGGTGGTGGTGCCAATATCACTCTTAAAGGGAAGCCACTTGATTTTCGATATAAAGATTCATTTGATACCAGCCGTGAATCGGATGCCAATCAAAGTAACAGTCTTTCAGGCAGTATTTCGGCCAATGTAATGAAAGTACTTTCTAATGGCCATTTAGTGGTGCGTGGTGAGAAATGGATATCCATCAACAATGGTGATGAATTTATTAGAATTACTGGGCTAGTTCGGAGTGAAGACATTCGTCCAGATAACACGATTGACTCTAATAGAGTTGCAAATGCACGAATTCAATATAGTGGAACAGGCACCTTCGCAGAAGCGCAAAAAGTGGGTTGGCTGAATAAGTTTTTCTTAAGTGATTGGTGGCCTTTCTAGGTTATGGAGATCAAGGTGATGAGAATAAAAGTAATACTAAGTTTGCTCTTGATGCTGTTAACCACTGAGGTTTTTGCTCAGAGAATTAAAGACATCTCAAACATTCAGGGTGTTCGTCACAATCAACTGATCGGTTACGGATTAGTGGTGGGTTTACCGGGAACGGGTGAAAAGACGCGTTATACCGAGCAGACGTTTAAAACCATGCTGAAAAATTTCGGCATTAATTTGCCGGACAGTTTTAGACCAAAGATCAAAAATATTGCCGTTGTGGCTGTTCATGCAGATATGCCACCGTTTATTAAGACGGGGCAGAATCTTGATGTCACTGTATCAAGCATTGGTGAAGCCAAAAGTTTACGTGGTGGAACATTACTCCAAACTTTCCTCAAAGGGGTAAACGGAAAAGTGTACGCCATCGCACAAGGCAGTCTTGTCGTCAGTGGTTTTAGTGCTGAAGGGCTCGACGGCTCTAAAGTCATACAAAATACCCCAACTGTGGGTCGTGTTCCTAATGGTGCCATTGTTGAACGAGAGGTGAAGTCGCCCTTTGCAAATGGTGATTATTTAACATTCAACTTACACCGACCAGATTTTTCGTCGGCAAAACGCATGGCAGATACCATTAATGAATTGTTAGGGCCAGATGTTGCAATGCCATTGGATGCGACTTCAGTAAGAGTCAGCGCCCCTCGTGATGCTTCTCAACGTGTTTCATTCTTAGCCGTTATTGAAAACTTAAATGTCGATTTAGCAGCAGAAGCAGCCAAAGTGATTGTTAACTCACGCACCGGCACAATCGTGGTTGGTCAACAAGTGCGATTAAGACCAGCAGCGATTACTCATGGTGGCTTGACAGTCACGATTGCTGAGCAAACACAAGTTTCACAACCTAATGCATTTGGTCAAGGTGAAACAGCCGTGACGACTAATTCAAATATTGATGTCTCTGAAGATTACAAACGCATGTTCTTATTCAACCCAGGAACCACATTGGATGAATTAGTTCGAGCAGTGAATTTAGTTGGTGCAGCACCATCTGACGTACTTGCGATACTTGAAGCATTAAAGTTGGCAGGCGCATTGCAAGGTGAACTGATAGTTATCTAATTATTGGCATTGGAGTTTCGACGGTCTGTTTATGGAAAAGCTAGCAAACGCATCAAACTTTCTCGAACTGGGTGGTTTAGATCAATTGAGATCTCAAGCTCAAAAAGACGAGCAAGGCGCATTAAAAGAAGTGGCAAAGCAATTTGAAGGGATTTTCGTTCAAATGCTGATGAAGAGTATGCGTGATGCCAATGAGGTTTTTAAATCAGACAGTCCGTTTAACACGCAATACACAGCTTTTTACGAGCAAATGCGTGACCAACAGCTTTCTATCGACCTGTCTGACAAAGGTACGCTCGGTATCGCAGATTTGATGGTTGAACAGCTATCACCTGAAACCAGTAAGATAAAACCTGCATCGACATTGCGTAATGATGGGCAATTACCGATTAATGGTGATGACTTACTAACTCAGAAAACACTGCCAAGCCATATAAAAATTAATGATGCTCAAAAAGTAGCCGATAAAGATTTGAATATCATTAATGATGTAGTAAGCGGCAAGATTACGCCGACAGAGGCAAAACAAGGTTTTGCCGATAAGACAGACTTTATAAACCAGCTTTACCCATATGCAAAAGAAGCAGCGGATAAGTTAGGAACACAGCCAGAAGTGCTGATTGCGCAATCAGCGTTAGAAACAGGTTGGGGACAAAAAATGGTTCGCCAATCGAACGGTGAAACCAGCAATAATCTTTTCAATATAAAAGCAACAAATGGCTGGGAAGGAAACAAAGCCAAAGTCAGCACCTTGGAGTTTGAACAAGGTATTGCAGTAAAGCAACAAGCTGACTTTAGGGTTTACGATGGCATCAAACAAAGCTTTGATGACTTCGTCAACTTCCTTTCTAGCGGTGAGCGCTATCAAGAAGCATTAAAAGCAGCAAAACAACCTGAGCAATTTATTAATGGCTTGCAAAAAGCAGGTTATGCAACTGACCCTAATTACACACAAAAAGTGATGTCGGTATTGAAGTCCGTCGTGGCAGGGAAGTAGTGGCATGTATGTTTTTAAAGAATTCAATTTAAGCAGTAAAAGGTACAGCTAATGTCTAATGATTTATTGAATATCGGTCGTAATGGATTATTGACGTCACAATCTCAATTAGCTGTGACCAGTAATAATATTGCCAATGCAAATACCGCAGGTTATCACCGTCAGGTTGCTACACAATCGACACTGGGTGCACGTCAAGTCGGTGGCGAATATTACGGTTCAGGCAGTTATGTTTCTGATGTAAAACGCATTTATAACGAATTTGCTTCTCGTGAGCTTCGAATTGGCCAGTCAACCTTAAGTGAAGCAGAAACCTCTTTTAGTAAGCTCTCTCAATTAGACCAGTTATTTTCAGAAATCGGCAAGTCAGTGCCAAATAGTCTTAATGATATGTTTGCACAAATGAATGGCTTGGTTGATTTGCCCGATGATATCGGTTCTCGCACTACGGTATTAAGCTCAGCTACTCAAATGGCACAGAGCATCAATCAAATGCAAAACCATTTGGATGATCAGGTAAAAAATACCAATGGTGAAATTTCTGGTTCAGTAGAGCAGTTAAATGAACTGAGTAGTGAACTCGCAAAAATTAACCTTGAGCTCAGAGAAAACGGCGGTGAGAACAGTCAACTGCTTGATCGTCAAGAAAGCATCATTCAAGAAATGAGTAAATTTGGCAACATCAGTGTGATTCCGCTCGATGGTGGTGCTAAAAGTATTATGCTTGGTGGCAACACTATGTTGGTAACGGGTGAGTCAGCAACACCACTTGAGGTAAAGACTGGTGATCCATTCCCGAATAGTACCCAAATAGTTGCTAAAGTCGGCGATAAAGAAGTACCGCTTAATGGTAGTAATGTTGGTGGCAGTTTAGGTGCTTTATTTGAGTACCGCGATGATAGCTTATTCAACGCTCAACAAGAGCTTAGTCAGTTTGCTCTAGGTGTTGCAGATGCCTTCAATAAAACACAAGCTGAAGGCGTCGATCTCAACGGTAACTTGGGTAAACCTATTTTTACTGACATTAATGACCCATCAATGAGTTTTGGTCGTGTAGGCGCGAATCCGAATAACACTGGTACGGCTAATTTATCGGTAAATATTGATGAAGTTTCTTCCCTGTCAGGCAATGAATACAAACTTACTTACGATGGAACTGACTATAAGTTAGTTGATAGTGAAACAGGGAATGAGCAAACATTAACGCTAACGGGCAATACTCTTTCTGGCGCTGATGGCTTTAGTGTTGAAATTGATAACCCGACTAATCTAGCCTCAGGTGATAGTTTTACCATTCGCCCTAATGGTAGTGCGGCTTCAGGCATTGCTGTTACCATGACAGATCCAAAAGAAATTGCAGCAGGTAGCCCGGATAGTTTTGTCACTGCAGCTGATGGTAATTCTAGTAATACCAACGTGAAAATTATTGATCTTGACCGAAATGCGGCTGGTTTTGAATCTCCTATTACGGTTGACCTTGATACCACTGTATCTCCTGCAACTTATTCAATTTCGGATGCGAATGGCGCCCCTATTGCAGGTGCTTCTGGCACCTTTGCTGGAAGCCCAGCAACGATTTCTGCACTGGGTGTCGATATTGAAATCGATTCAACCGCCTCTGAATCATCTTCATTCACTTTAGATTTCACGCCTAAACCGGGTGATAACTCCAATGCCGTTAAACTTGCAGGACTCAGTGAACAGAAGCTGATGAATGATGGTAAATCAACCCTAATCGATGTTTATCAAGATGCAAAGCAAGATATTGGTTCGCAAACTAAAGGGTCTGAAATTCGTTTAGTCAGTGCCGATGCTGTTTATCAGCAAGCACACAGTCGAGTGCAAAGTGACTCTGGCGTAAACCTTGATGAGGAAGCATCAAATTTGCTTCGATTCCAACAGTCTTATCAAGCTTCTGCGAGAGTGATGACTACGGCTCAGCAAGTGTTCGATACTCTATTTAACGCCATTTAACTTTAACGCAAAATTTAAGGATTGATGTGATGCGCATTTCAACTTCACAAATGTTCAATAGTAATACCAGCAGTATTTTGCGTCATCAAGCTGATACGCAAAAGTCTTTGGAGCAAATCTCCTCTGGAAAGCGTGTCAATACTGCGGCGGATGATCCTATTGCGTCGAAAACCATTGATAACTTCAATCAGCAGAATAATTTGATAGATCAATTTTTAAAGAACATTGACTATGCAGAAGGTCGGCTCGCCAATGCTGAATCAACGCTCGGTGATGCGGAATCGTTATCTCGAAATATTAAAGACAATATGCTGAAGATGAATAATGGTACTCGCAGCCAAGATGATCTTGATGCCATTGCTAAAGATCTGCGCAGCGATCTCGATGCGTTAATGTCTATTGCAAACTCGAAAGATGAATCTGGAAATTATACTTTTTCTGGCTTTAATACAGATTCAGAGCCTTTTAGTTTTACTAATACTGATCCAAGACAAATTCAATATGCTGGTGATGACAATGTAAAACAGAGCATGGTTGCTGAAGGTGTACTTCTACAAACCAATATTCCAGGCAGCCAAGCTTTCATGAATGGCGCTAATGCCTTAGGTGATTACAGT
The DNA here is from genome assembly GCF_056591695.1 of Parashewanella sp. 2304DJ23-3. Taxonomy (NCBI): domain Bacteria; kingdom Pseudomonadati; phylum Pseudomonadota; class Gammaproteobacteria; order Alteromonadales; family Shewanellaceae; genus Parashewanella; species Parashewanella sp. 2304DJ23-3. Next base: position 10,450 of record NZ_JBWQOH010000002.1, on the reverse strand, counting down.
GTCAATTATCAGGCAGATCAAACTGGTGAATTTCATGTAACGTCGGCAAAAATTGACGGCAACCCGGCAAGTCCGGCGGCAAGTTTCTCACTAGAGTTTCAAGATGATGGTGCAGGAGGAATAGAAGTTTCACTAGGTGGCGGTACAGCTATTCCTTTTACCAACCCTCTTAACATTGGAGATACCGTTCTCGAATTTGAGGGAACGCCTGCTGTCGGCGATGAAATAAGCTTTTCACAACAATCTTCAGTAAGCATTTTTGACACAGTTGAGCGAGCTATTGCGCTTGCTGAGAGTGGTGAAATGCAAAATCCAAACGGCCAGGCAGAAATGGCACAGTTATTGGATAACATAAATCAAGGTATCGACCAGATCAGTACAGCTCGGAGTGTTGCCGGTGTTAATCTCAAAAGTCTTGAGACTTATAACACCCAACATGAAGATGCAAAGTTAGTGAATACCTCTGCGCAAGCAAAGTTAGAAGATCTGGACATGGCGGAAGCAATAACTGAACTCCAAAAAAGTCAGGTAGCGCTTCAAGCAACGTCAAGCCTATTTAGCAGAGTAAGTTCAGCGAGTTTGTTTGATTATCTGTAATCAATAATGCTGATGTGAAATGCAGTAAAAGTGCTTTTTACTTAAATCACTTTGCTTTGCTTGAAGATGATTCACTAACAACAAATTATGGGTCTCTGCTTTCTTGCAGTAAGCCCTAAAAAGTATAAGTCGTGCCTCAATGAGGTACCCAGCAATAACACAATAATGTTGCGGGCATTTGGCTACAAAATGCGACCAAATAAATTTAAAACAAAATAATAATCTTCGCCGGGCAGTTGGCTTTGGCTTGATTTTAAGGGGAATAGCTATGATCAGTGTCAATACTAACGTCACTTCTATGAAAGCCCAAGGAAACTTAGGCAAAGCCAACATGGGTACACAAGAGTCAATGCAGCGTCTTGCATCAGGTTTGCGTATTAATTCTGCTAAAGATGATGCTGCGGGATTGCAAATTTCTAACCGCTTAACCAGTCAGGTAAATGGATTGGATATGGCTGTGAGAAATGCTAATGATGGTATATCTATTGCACAAACTGCTGAAGGTGCAATGCAAGAATCTACAAATATTTTACAACGTATGCGTGACTTATCGTTACAATCCGCTAACGGTTCTAACTCAGTAGAAGATCGTCAAGCACTTCAAAAAGAGATTGGTGCGTTACAAACAGAATTAACACGTATTGCAGAAACTACTTCTTTTGGTGGTCAAAAGCTGATTGACGGTTCATATGGAACTCAGGCATTCCAAGTTGGCTCTGAAGCAAATCAAACTATCTCTGTAACACTAGAGGATGTTAGTGCCGACAAGTTGGCCGAGGGGCGCTCAGTTTCAGGTGGTGGAATCTCAGCTGCCGGTGTTGGGGAACTTACTGATGGAACTGATAACGATGCAACGTTATCGTTTGCTGTTGACTTAAATGGTGATGGTACGTCTTCAAACTTTGCTGTAAATATTGGCGATGCGAGTGATGCAGGTGGCGTAGCGAATGCGATCAATAAAGTAATGTCAGAAAATGACGTTAATATTTCTGCAAGCGTCGGTGATAATGGTGAAGTTGTTTTTACTGGTAATATTGATAATACTTCGGCCACAGGTACTCCAGATTTAGCCATCGAAATTACTGGTACTGGTGAGAACACTGGTGGTACCGGTGCGGCCTTTACTGCTGGTAACTTCACTGACATTACTATTGGTGCTGATAACTCAGCTAACGTGGGTACAATTGATATTGGGAATGCGGCAGGCGCTCAATCTGCTGTTGAGACAATTGATAAAGCTATCGCTCAAATTGATAATCGCCGTGCGCATTTAGGTGCTGTTCAAAATCGTATGAGTCACACCATCAATAACTTAGGTAACATTTCGAATAACGTGTCTGATGCACGTAGCCGTATTCAAGATGTCGATTTTGCCAAAGAAACGGCAAATTTAACTAAGACACAAATTTTATCGCAAACTTCTTCTGCTATGTTGGCTCAAGCTAACCAGTTACCACAAGTTGCGCTATCACTTTTAGGTTAATAGTCAACTTAATACTCGTCGTGCCAATTCTCTAGCATGGCGAGTTTTATCTTTTCTCATTTTTTATTTCACTTCCCTTTTCCCTTTCTTGCAGTTCCTACCAAGGATTTTAAATATTGAGGTAGTCTATTTTTTAGATTAGTCAAACAAATAAATTAAAAAACACTAAAGTTAGTAATTGATAGGCCGCTAAAAAGTTGAAACCGACAATAAAAATCTGACTAAGGCGCGCTACATGCTTTGATTGGTCAGAGCTATAAATAGGATGATACAATGATTAGTGTAAATACTAACGTCACTTCTATGAAGGCCCAAGGAAACTTAGGTAAAGCGAACATGGGCGTGCAAGATTCCATGCAGCGTCTTGCTTCAGGTCTTCGTATTAACTCAGCAAAAGATGATGCTGCTGGCCTTCAAATTTCTAACCGCTTAACCAGCCAGGTCAATGGCCTTGATATGGCTACACGAAATGCTAACGATGGTATTTCTATTGCGCAAACCGCTGAAGGTGCGATGCAAGAGTCTACTAATATCTTGCAGCGTATGCGTGATCTTTCTCTGCAATCTTCTAACGGTTCGAATTCTGCTGAAGATCGTCAAGCACTACAAAAAGAAATTGGTGCACTGCAAACAGAGTTAACTCGTATTTCTGAAACCACTTCTTTTGGTGGCCAAAAGTTAATTGATGGCTCTTATGGCACTCAAGCTATGCAAGTGGGTGCAGAGGCGAACGAAACCATTTCTATTACTTTAAGTGATGTCGGTGCTGATGCACTAGCAGACTCTAAGGCAGTAACTGGCGGAACTATTAGTGCAGAAAGTGTAACAGCACTTACATCAGGTGACGGTGATGGAGCATTATCATTTACTCATGACTTCAATGCTGATGGTGATACAACGGATGATGGTGAAGTTGTTAGTTTAAGTAATATTTCAGCGACGGATGCTGGTGGATTAGCTGAAGCGATTAACAAAGAATTTTCTAGTGCTGGGCGAAATATCGTTGCAAATGTAAATGATGACGGCAGTTTATCATTTACAGGTGCTGTTGGTAATAATGGTGCGGCTGCGGCTAATATGACTGTTGCAGGTACGGCAGCAACTAATCCTGCTGATGGTGCAACACCCGGTACTCCAGCTGCATTTACTCCTCCTACCGATCTAAATATTGGTGCTGATGATTCTGCTAATATCAGTACAGTTGATATTTCAACTGCTGGTGGTGCACAAGCTGCGATTGATACAATTGATAATGCGATAGCTCAAATTGACAGTCAACGTGCTGATTTAGGTGCAACTCAAAATCGTCTAGGTCATACAATCAATAACTTAGGCAATATTTCAAATAACGTATCTGATGCACGTAGCCGAATTCAAGATGTCGATTTTGCTAAAGAAACAGCGAACATGACAAAGCAACAGATTTTGTCGCAAACATCTTCAGCAATGCTTGCCCAAGCTAACGGTCTACCACAAGTAGCGTTATCTCTACTTTAATCGTTGAATTAACGCCTAGTTAAGCCAGTCTTTTGACTGGCTTTTTTATGCAACTTGTTGAAATATAACTTCCACTATTATCGCTAGTCTATTTTCAAAATTAGTCAAATAAAAAGTAAAAAAACACTAAAGTTAGTGATTGAAGTGCCGTTAAAGAGTTGTAACCAATAACAACAATCTGACTGAGGCGCTACATGCTTTGATTGGTCAGAGCTATAAATAGGATGATACTATGATTAGTGTAAATACTAACGTCACTTCTATGAAGGCCCAAGGAAATTTAGGTAAAGCGAACATGGGCGTTCAAGATTCTATGCAGCGTCTTGCTTCAGGTCTTCGTATTAACTCAGCAAAAGATGATGCTGCTGGTCTTCAAATTTCTAACCGTTTAACCAGTCAGGTTAATGGTCTTGATATGGCTACACGAAATGCTAACGATGGTATTTCTATTGCGCAAACCGCTGAAGGTGCGATGCAAGAGTCTACAAATATCTTGCAGCGTATGCGTGATCTTTCTCTGCAATCTTCTAACGGTTCGAATTCTGCTGAAGATCGTCAAGCACTACAAAAAGAAATTGGTGCGTTACAAACAGAATTAACACGTATCTCTGAAACTACTTCTTTTGGTGGCCAAAAGTTAATCGATGGTTCTTACGGCACTCAAGCTATGCAAGTTGGTGCAGAGGCTAACGAAACTATTTCTGTAACATTGAGTGATGTTGGTGCCGATGCACTTGCTAATAACCGTGGAATTACAGCTGGTGGTATCAACACTGCAGGTATTCAAGAACTAACGGGCGGCAATGATAATGACGGTGCACTCTCTTTTGCTGTAGCAAACGGTGATGGTACAGATACAACTGTGGCAGTAAGTATTGATGATGCAACTGATGCTGGGGGCGTTGCTGATGCTATTAATAAGGCGATGGCAGCTCAAGATGTAAACATTGCTGCCAATGTTGATACTGCAGCTGATGGCACTCAATCAATTTCATTTACAGGTTCTGTTGCTAACTCATCTCAAGGTACACCAGATACTACGATCGAGATTACTGGTACAGGTGAGGGGACTGGTGGTACTGCTGGTACCTTTACTGCTGGTAACAAAACAGATTTAACTATTGGTGGTAACAACTCTTCAAACGTTGGAACGATTGATATTTCTTCTGCAGGTGGTGCTCAATCAGCCGTTGCAACAATTGATGCTGCAATTGCACAAATCGATAGCCAACGTGCAGACTTAGGTGCAACTCAAAACCGTCTTGGTCACACAATCAATAACTTGGGTAATATTTCGAATAACGTGTCTGATGCACGTAGCCGAATTCAAGATGTTGACTTTGCAAAAGAAACTGCAAACATGACTAAGCAGCAAATCTTATCGCAAACATCTTCTGCAATGCTTGCTCAAGCAAATGGTCTACCACAAGTAGCATTGTCTCTACTTTAATCTCTAAGTAGAAAGCACTTGTTAAAGCCAGTCATTGACTGGCTTTTTTTATGCCTAAATCACACCTCTTATTCAAGCTTATTCACATTATGTAATCGCTTATTCAGCTGTGGTATAGTAGCAAGCTATTTTTTGAATGTGGTTTTGAAGGAATCAAGATGTCTCGAAAATATTTTGGTACAGACGGTGTGCGTGGAAAAGTAGGTACTTTTCCTATTACGCCATCTTTTGCAATGAAATTAGGTTGGGCGGCAGGTAAAGTGCTGGCATCAACAGGTACCAAAGAAGTGTTAATCGGTAAAGATACACGGATCAGTGGTTATATGCTTGAGTCTGCAATGGAAGCTGGGTTTTCCGCCGCAGGTGTCAATGTGGCTTTAGTTGGCCCAATGCCAACGCCAGCAGTTGCCTATTTAGCCTCGACTTTTAGAGCTGATGCTGGTGTGGTGATCAGTGCTTCTCATAACCCATTTTATGATAATGGCATTAAGTTCTTTTCAAACGACGGCACTAAATTAACTGATGCTCAAGAGCTTGAAATTGAGCATTTGCTTGATAAAGCAATCAATGAAAATGCTATGGATTGTGCTGAGTCAGACAAGCTAGGCAAAGCTCGCCGTATCGATGATGCTGCAGGGCGTTATATCGAATTCTGTAAAGGTTCATTCCCGAAGCATCTATCACTACACGGCTTAAAAATCGTGGTAGATAGTGCAAATGGTGCCGCTTACCATATTGCACCTAATGTATATGCTGAATTAGGCGCTGAAGTGATTAGCATTAATGACAAGCCGGATGGTATGAACATTAATGATAATTGCGGTGCAACTAAACTCGATAGCCTTCAAGCAGCAGTGCTTGAACATCATGCAGACTTAGGTATAGCTTTAGATGGTGATGCTGACCGTGTGATGTTTGTTGACAGTAAAGGTGAAGTTGTTGACGGGGATGAGATTTTATTCATTCTTGCGCAAGAAGCTAAAGCAACTGACGAGCTTGAAGGCGGTGTTGTAGGTACCTTAATGTCTAACTTAGGTTTAGAGTTAGCGTTAAAAGAGCTGGATATTCCATTTAAGCGCGCCAAAGTAGGTGACCGATATGTAGTTGAACAGCTTAAAGCCACGGGTTGGAATTTAGGCGGTGAAGGTTCTGGACATATTTTAAGTCTCAACCATGCTTCAACAGGCGATGGTATTGTTGCATCATTGCAAGTTCTGAAAGCGTTGTTAGAGTCAGGCGTATCGCTTGAAGAACTTAAATCAGATATGACAAAACTGCCACAGCTTTTGATCAATGTTAAGTTAAGCTCTGATAATGCCGACGAAATCATTGCTTCTGAAAGTGTTCAAGCTGCGGTAAAAGATGCAGAAGGCGTGTTAGCGGAAAATGGTCGTGTATTGTTGCGTAAATCAGGTACCGAACCACTGATTCGTGTAATGGTAGAATCTACAGATTTAGATATGACCAAGGCTCAAGCTGAATATATTGCGGATGCAGTTCGTAAAGCTGGCTAACATACCTTGTTTTTCAAATAAAAGCCTAGGCATTTGCTTAGGCTTTATCGTTTAAGAGGCAATGTTTTTGAGTAATGCTCTAAAGCCCAATGTGATGGTTACTGGTGCCAATGGTCAGCTCGGGACTTCACTGACCCAGTTTCTTCAAAATAACTTCGAAGTTATTGCTTTTAATAAGTCACAACAGGATATCACTTGTCTTGCTTCTGTCAGAGACGCTATTACAAATAATAAACCTGATTATGTAATAAATTGTGCAGCTTATACGTGGGTTGATGGTGCAGAAGATAATCGAGATGCTTGTTACAGTGTAAATGAAACTGGTACTTCAAATTTAGCTAAAGCATGCGAAGAGCAAAAGACAGTTCTTATTCATTTATCTACTGATTATGTGTTCGATGGGCAGCAAGATTATTCCTATTTAGAGTCAGATGAAACATATCCGCTGAACGTTTATGGCAAATCTAAGCTAGCAGGTGAACAGGCTATCGCTCAGTATTGTAATGAGCATATTATCATCCGCACGGCTTCATTGTTTTCTTTAGAGGGCAATAACTTTTGTCGTAGCATTTTAAAAATGGCACAAGAGAATAAGCGGCTTACTGTCGTTGATGATCAATTTTCAGGGCCAACATTTGTCGATGATTTAGCAAACGCAATTAAGCAAATCATAATTCATATTGAAAATGATAAACGCCAATTTAATCAATGGGGGAACTACCACTATTGTGGTGAACCGAAAGTCAGTTGGTACGAGTTTGGTCTAGAAGTGTTGAAGTCACAAAGCTACGACATTAACACGTTAGATTACTCTGCAATTAAATTAAGCGAGCTAAACTCAAAAGCAGCACGTCCTAGAATGTCGATGCTAAATAATCAAAAAATTCGATCAGTATTCGGTGTAAAACCAAGTGATTGGAAAGCCGCAATTTATCAAAATAAGTTTAAACTATGAAAGTAATAGAGACGGATATTGCTGATGTTAAAATCATCGAACCGGATGTATTTGGCGATCAAAGAGGTTGGTTTCTTGAAAGCTGGCATGAATCTAAGTTTGCTGAGAATGTGCTAAATGTTCAGTTTAAACAAGATAACGTTTCGAGCTCATCAAAAGGTGTATTAAGAGGTTTGCACTTTCAAACCGAGCAACCTCAAGGAAAGCTAATGCAAGTGCTTGTCGGTGAGGTTTATGATGTTGCCGTTGATATCCGTAAAAGCTCGCCTACCTATGGTCGATGGGTTGGAGTATTGCTTTCAGAAAGCAACAGAAGGCAAATGTGGATTCCAGAAGGCTTTGCTCATGGTTTTTATGTTCTTTCAGAACAAGCTATTTGCACTTACAAATGTACCGATCTATACCACCCGAAATCAGAAGTATGTATTCGCTGGGATGACCCAGAATTAAGCATTGATTGGCCATTACTTGGTGAGCCGATCATTTCGTCAAAAGATACGCAAGGAATCGATTTTCAAGCGTTAAGTACCTAACAGTAAGTTCTTTGAAAATTATCGAATTCAGATTTAGTGTGACACAAGGGGCAATGACGGGTCATAGCCGAAGCTATGTCGGGGAATTGCAACGTAGTAGAGTGCTGAATGTGGGCTCAGATAAGCTCTGAAGAAATTTATGGTCAGATACTTATGTATTTAGGCTATCTTAATTATTGTTAAACATAATTTTCTCGTGCTACGATTATTTTTGAATTTAATGAAATACTAATGTGAAGAATTACAATCACTTTTAATGTGAGTTAATCTGGGTATAATTCTCAATACCTCCCTATAGCTCAACCGGATAGAGCATCCGCCTCCTAAGCGGACGATCGGGGTTCGAGTCCCTGTGGGGAGACCAAATGGTCTCTATACACTTTATTTTTCAATGGATAGTGAATATTCTTTAATCATTCTTTAATGCTTCTCTTGAGCTTTAGTGAGAAAATATTTTCGCATATTTCTCATGGGCTACTTTGATATGGCATCGGCAGTTGAACGTCCACATTTCCCTACTCTTGCTATCTTTGAGTCTGAGAGTATAGAAGGGCATTTTGAGTTTAACCCTGAACAACAGGCAACTTTAGACGGCGTTGCTTCCAATTTACGAGTTGACAGCAAATCGGTTCAATGTGTCTTAAATGTAACGTTTAAAGAAGGAGAAACCAGAAGTTATACCACTAAGGCTATTTGTTTTGATGGAGCTCAAGAGTGCTTTAGTTATTGTCCTCATAGAGGAAAAGTAAAAAAAATTAAAAATCAATTAGAAGCCAGTAGAGCTAATGCTGTAAAAGATTTTTTTATAAAAGAATTGAATAGCTCAGAGCGAAAGGCTCCCTTTACAGCCCAAAGATCGGTAAAAAAAGCGGCAACGGCAAGTGCCACAATATCCCACCCTTGCACATCCATAAAAGATGAAACACACAAAGAAACAAAACCTCCCGCTTTAGAGCAAAGCTCTACACAAAAATCGGCAAAACAAACCGACATAAAAAAAGAGCCAGCCAAACTTGAACAGATTTCAGTTGTAAAGCATAACGTTCTAGAAACTGCCTACTCTGTAACCGTTAAAGTATGCCAAAGACAAGAAAAAGGTTATGGAAAGTTAACTATTCCTCCCAAAGAAGCATTTGTTGATTATGTTAAAAGGGAGGAAGACTTAGCTGAATTTTTATGTGGGTTAAGTGAAAAGTTAAAGCCTGGTAAATGTTTTACTGAAGAAGAAGAAATGAGATTTTATTTATTTATGCTTGGTATTCAAGGTGAATATCAAACAAAACAGAATGAGCAGAAATCAGCTTTAGTAACAGAAACAACCCATCAACAAAGTGTCAAACAAGAAAAAAAAGAAGCAAAGACTGAGAGTAAATATGAATTTCTTAGCCCAATGCTGGTGGCGTTAGTAGAGAAAGCGAAGAAGAGATTAGATAAAGATGGTTTAGAAAAAATAAAACAATTTGCCCCAGAACCATGCAATTATTTCAGCGATAGTCAGCTTCGAAAAATAGTCTTACAGGACTATCAATTATTAAGTTGTTTAGCAGAAAAGTGTTTTTCGGACTTTATTCATCACCTAAAACTTAAGTTATTTCCTATGAAAGCGTTTCTTGAGAAACGAAAAGCAGCAGTGCATGAAGAAGTTGCTGCTTCACTAGGAAATCGTAATCCGAGTAATTCAGAGAAACTTGAGTATATGAGAAGAGAATTGAGTTCTGGTACACCTGAAGCTGGTTTTAATTATTTTATGGCGTATGAATATGCAAAATTAATGTGTGAGAAATTTCAATTTATTTCCTTCGGTGAGTTTACTTCTCTATTATCTTGTGTTCCCGATCTTCGAATAGACTTTGTTTCAGAAAAGCATTCTGAAAGAGCGTTTAACTTTATTCTTAATGAAATCAAGAGACTCGAGTCATCATCCTATAAATAAAACTTACATGCATATATTGATTCTTGTCAGGCTGTTGATGAAAGAATCGATACTAATGAAAGAGCACGAGTATCGTAAGTGCGAGTTATTGAGAATAGTGATATTAAATAGAATGTGATTCTATAGTTCAACCTGTTATCTCTAAAATGAGCATGCACAAATAGTCCCGTGATTAGAAGAGCTCGCTCAGGATACATCAAGACAGAACGGCCAGCACAAACTGAATAGGTTTGATTCTACTCGAGTTAGGTATTAGCTTCCAAAGAGGGCATAAAAATATAAAAAATCTATTCCAATAGTTAGCTAATAAGAATGAAATACCTCCATCACTGATTACTGATGAGCTAAGGCAGTAACTTGAATGCTATAACAAATTCAATAAGTGGATTTCGGAATATGAAGTTAAGTTACAGAAACTAAATGAAGGTATTGAGTTAGTGGCATTATTACAAAGCGTGCTAGGGATTGGTCCTCACCAGCTTCGTACT